>CAZRCI010000037.1:0-2291 GCA_964598535.1 uncultured Planctomycetaceae bacterium
AAGCCCATCTCGGCCAGAAGGTCGAGCAGGCGGTCATCACCGTCCCGGCCTACTTCAACGACGCCCAGCGTCAGGCCACCAAGGACGCCGGCCAGATTGCCGGCCTCGAAGTCGCGCGCATCATCAACGAGCCGACGGCGGCCGCCTTGGCCTATGGTCTCGACCGCAAGGAACACGAGAAGATCGTCGTGTTCGATTTGGGTGGCGGTACGTTCGACGTTTCCGTGCTCGAAGTGGCCGACGGCGTGTTCCGCGTGATCAGCACCAACGGCGATACGCACCTCGGCGGTGACGACTTCGACGAAGTGCTCATCCACTACGTGGCTGATGAGTTCAAAAAAGAGAACGGCATTGATCTCCGCAAGGACACGATGGCCCTTCAACGCCTGCAAGAAGCTTGCGAAAAGGCCAAGAAGGAGCTCAGCTCGGCCAGCACCACCGACATCAACCTGCCGTTCATCACGGCCGACGCCAACGGTCCCAAGCACTTGCAGTTGAGCATCACCCGCAGCAAGTTCGAGCAGCTCGTCGACAACCTGATCGAGCGCTGCCGCGGCCCGCTGACCCAGGCCCTGAAAGACGCCAAGCTCGAGCCCAGTGAAATCGACGAAGTCGTCCTCGTAGGCGGCTCGACCCGCATCCCCAAGGTGCAAGAGCTCGTCACCAAGCTGTTCGGCAAGGAGCCGCACAAGGGCGTGAATCCGGACGAAGTCGTCGCCATCGGCGCCGCGATCCAAGGTGGCGTGCTCGCCGGCGAAGTGCAAGACGTGCTGCTGCTGGACGTGACCCCGCTCTCGCTCGGCATCGAAACCGAAGGCCGGATCATGACCAAGCTCGTCGAGAAGAACACCACGATTCCCGCCGAGCGGAAGCAAACCTTCAGCACCGCGGCCGACAACCAGACCGCGGTCACGATTCGCGTCTTCCAGGGCGAACGCGAGATGGCCGAAGACAACCGGCTGCTCGGTCAGTTCAATCTCGAAGGCATTCCGCCGGCGCCGCGCGGCGTGCCCCAGATCGAAGTTAAATTCGACATCGACGCCAACGGCATCCTCAACGTCTCGGCCAAGGAGCTCGGCACCGGCAAGGAGCAGAGCGTCCGCATCGAGCAATCGAGCGGCCTCAACGAGTCCGAGATCGAAAAGATGCGCAAAGACGCCGAACTGCACGCCGACGAGGACAAAAAGAAACGCGCTCTGGCCGAAGCCCGCAACCAGGCGGACTCGATGGCCTACAGCGTCGAAAAGCTCATCAAGGAACACGGCGACAAGCTGAAGGACGCCGACAAGCAGCCGCTCGAATCGGCCATCGCCAAAGTGCGTGAAGCCGCCAAGAGCGAAAACGTCGACGCCATCAAAAGTGCCACCGCCGAGCTCGAACAGGCTTCGCACGCGCTGAGCAAGGTCCTCTACGAGTCGCAGCAGGCCGGCGCCGCGGACGCACAGCCCGGAGCGGACGGCGGTAAGCAGCCCGGCGACGACGAAGTCGTCGACGCCGAGTTCGAAGTGAAAGACTAACTCCGAGCCCTCGCGTGGGGCTTAGGAAAACTTCACGCGGCAACGCGCCACCGGCAAAGCAAACCAGTCGGCGCGTTGCCGCGTAGTCGTGTCAGGAGAGCGAATTTCACGCGCTCCCGACATTCGTTCAAGTCATTCGCGGATCGTTCCACCCTTTCATTCCACATCGCAATTCATCCATCGAGGACTCGGATCATGGCCGTCCGGTTCGACAAACTCACGATCAAAGCCCAAGAGGCCGTCCAGCGCGCGCAAGAACTGGCCGCCGATCGCGGCAACCCGCAGATCGAACCGATCCACCTGCTGGCCGCGCTGGTGGCCGAAACCGACGGCATTGTCCGCCCGATCCTCGAAAAAATCGGCGCGAACGTAGGCCAGCTCGAGCGCATCCTCGACGCCGAACTCGGCCACCTGCCCAAGGCCTCGGGCGGGGCGATGCCCGGCCTCGGCGAGGGCGCCGTCAAGGTGCTCGAAGCCGCCCAAAAACAGGCCGACGCGATGAAGGACGAGTTCACCTCGACCGAGCACTTGCTGCTCGCCCTCACCCAGGTCGACACCAAGGCCAGAAACGTCCTCAAGCTCAACGCCATCGACGAGGCCGCCGTGCTCAAGGCGCTCCAGGCCGTTCGCGGCAGCGCCCGCGTGACCGACCAAAGCCCCGAGGGCAAGTTCCAGGCCCTCGAAAAGTACGGCATCGACCTGGTCGAACGGGCCAAGCAGGGCAAGCTCGATCCGGTGATCGGCCGCGATCAAGAAATTCGGCGTGTAATTCAA
>CAZRCI010000037.1:2301-47429 GCA_964598535.1 uncultured Planctomycetaceae bacterium
AGAAATCCGCCGCGTCGTGCAGGTGCTGTCGCGCCGCACCAAGAACAATCCCGTGCTCATCGGCGAACCCGGCGTCGGCAAGACCGCCATCGCCGAGGGGCTCGCCCTGCGCATCGTGCAGGGCGACGTCCCGCTGAGCCTCAAGAACAAACGCGTGATCGCGCTCGATCTGGGCGCGCTCATCGCCGGTACCAAATTCCGCGGCGAGTTCGAAGAACGGCTCAAGGCCGTCCTTAAAGAGACCCAGGGCTCGGGCGGGAGCGTCATCCTGTTCATCGACGAGTTGCACACCGTCGTCGGCGCCGGAGCGGCCGAAGGCGGCAGCGACGCGGCCAACCTCCTCAAGCCGGCCCTCGCCCGCGGCGAGCTGCGCTGCATCGGCGCCACCACGCTCGACGAATACCGCAAGTACATCGAAAAGGACGCCGCGCTCGAACGGCGCTTCCAACCGGTCTACGTCGACGAGCCCAGCGTCGACGACACGATCGCCATCCTCCGCGGACTCAAGCCCCGCTACGAGGCCCATCACAAGGGCGTAAAGATCAAAGACTCGGCCCTGGTCGCCGCGGCCAAGCTTTCGCACCGCTACATCACCGACCGCTTCCTGCCGGACAAAGCCATCGACCTGGTCGACGAAGCCATGAGCCGCCTGGCCATGGAGCTCGAAAGCGTGCCGACCGAAATCGACGAAGTCCAGCGCCGCTTGACCCAGCTCGAGCTCGCCGCCCGGCAGCTTGCCGAAGAAACCGAGGAACACGCTCGCGAGCGGCTGGCCGAAATCGAAAACGAGATGCAAGAGTTACGCGCCAAGCTGGCCAATCTGCGCGAGCAGTGGGAGGCCGAAAAGCTCGGCGTCGGCAACATTCAGGAACAACGCGCCAAACTCTCCGAAGTCGAACTCGAGTTCGACAAGCTGAACAACGCCATGCGCGAGAAGCAGGCCTCCGGCCAGCTCATCTCCGAAGCCGACTACCAGCGGCTCTACGAGCTCGACAACCAGCGCCGCCAGCTCGCCGCCAAGGTCGAAGCCGCCGGCACGGCCGAACCCGCCGCCACGCAGCGCCGCCTCCTCCGGCAAGAAGTCGGCCCCGACGAAATCGCCGAGGTCGTCAGCGCCTGGACCGGCATTCCCGTCACCCGCATGCTCGAAACCGAGCGCCACAAGCTGCTCGTGCTCGAAGAACGGCTGCATCAGCGCGTCATCGGCCAGAACGAAGCCGTCGAAGCCGTGGCCAACGCCGTCCGCCGCAATCGCTCGGGCCTCCAAGACCCGAACCGGCCGATCGGCTCGTTCATCTTCCTGGGCCCCACGGGCGTCGGCAAGACCGAACTATGCAAAGCGCTCGCCGAGGTACTCTTCGACGACGAAAACGCGATCGTCCGCATCGACATGAGCGAATTCATGGAGCGGCACACGGTTAGCCGGTTGATCGGCGCTCCTCCAGGCTACGTCGGCTACGAAGAGGGCGGCCGCCTGACCGAAGCCGTCCGCCGCCGTCCGTACAGCGTCGTGCTGCTCGATGAAATCGAAAAGGCCCATCGCGACGTCTTCAACGTGCTGTTGCAGGTGCTCGACGACGGCCGCCTCACCGACAGCCACGGCCGCACGGTCGACTTCACCAACACGATCGTGGTCATGACGTCGAACCTCGGCAGCCAGCTCATCCAGCAAATCACGCAGGAGGGTGGCAGCCAGGAAGAAATGCGCGACGCGGTGCTGGGCGTGCTACGACAGAACTTCCTGCCCGAGTTCCTCAACCGCATCGACGAGACGATCATCTTCCACCCGCTCGATCGCACCCAGATCCGCAAGATCGTGGGCCTGCAAGTCAAGCGGCTCGCCCAACAGCTCGAACAAAGCGACATGAAGCTCATCGTCACCGAAGAAGCGCTCGACGCGATCGCCAACGAGGGTTACGATCCGACCTATGGCGCTCGTCCGCTCAAGCGGGTGATTCAGCAACAATTGCAGAATCCGCTGGCGACCGAGATCCTCAAAGGCCGCTTCGGCGAAGGCGTGACGATCCGCATCGACTTCCGCGACGGGCAGTTCACGTTCGAGCGCAGCGAAGCGCCCGAGGAAGAAACGGCCGGCAGCCGCTAGGTCGAGCGTCCCCCCGATTCCGCCGGATGGATCACGGTTAGTCGGATGGATGCGCGGTTAGGTTGCCTTCACGCCGCAGGCGTGCAACACGTCAGCAGCACGGGGCGCCGCCCCATGAACCGGCACGAACATCAAGCCCTGCAAGGGCGATACATCCGGTCCCAATGGCCGCTGAACCACCAAGCGATTAACGGTCGCTCTCGCGCAAATCCCACGCGTCGATGAGCACTTCCGCGCCCGGCGTCAGGTTGCGAATCTTGGTCGTGATCACGGCCTTTTCCGAGGCGGTAGCCTTCTTGAGCCGCGTCTTGAGGTGAGCCAGCTTCTTGCGGCGATGACGCCGACGCTTGATTTCTTTATGCCGCTCGCTGATACCGCCCACGGTTCGTTCTCCGCGTTTCAACAGACCGGAACGCCCTCTTATGTTGGGGACTTCCGGCGAATGTGCAAAGCCCCAATTTGTAGCATCCGCGGGCGGATCCGTCAACGCCGCGAGATTTGCACCGCGGCCAGAACGCTCCGGCCCGGAGACTACGAGGGCTATTTTTCCGCGCCGAGCTTGCGCCCCGGCCAAAGGCTGAGCAACTTGTCGACGGCTCGCCCCCGCGAGGTCAGGTCCTTGGGATCCTGCAGGGCTTCGCGGTCGCCGTTCAAGGCTTCGGCAAGATGAATGATGGCCTGCGTGATCGCCGCCTTGGGAGCGTGTTCCAACAGCGGCACGCCGTTGTTGCGCACCTCGACCATCGTGCGATAGTCGTTCGGAATCTGCCAATAGATCTCGCGCCCGATCGTCTCTTGCGCCTTTTTCAAACCGATGTGGCTATCCAGGCCCACGCGATTGACGACTACCTTGACCTTATCTTGAATCTGCTCCATCTGTGCGAACGACATCATCAGCCGCACGATATTTCGCAAGCAAGGCAGATCGAGCTGTGTAACGAGCAGCACATGGTTCGACATTTCCATGGCCACCAGGTCGATGGGCGTATAGCCCTTCGACAAATCGATGATCAAGTGCGTAAAGGTCGCCTTGAGCAGGCCGATCACGCGCCGCATGTCGTCCGGCGTCACCAGCGCCGCGTCTTCCAGTTGCACCGGCCGCGGCAACAGATACAAACCCGACGAGTGTTTGGTAAGCGAGCGCTTGAGCAACGTAAAATCGAGCCGCGTGACATTCTGCGCAACGTCGACCAGCGTATAGTCCGGAATCGTGTCCAGAAAGACATCCGCGTCGCCCAGACACAAGTCGACGTCGATCAGCGCGACCGTATTGCGAGGATTCGCGGCCAGCACGCAGCCCAGGTTCACGGCCATGCTGGTCGAGCCCACGCCGCCCGTGGCCCCGGCAACCGAAATCACCGTGCTGCCGCGCGTACGGTCGCCGCGTCCAAAACGCTGGGCGCCAATCCGCTCGAGTGCCGCGACCAGGTCCTCCAGCCGCACCGGCTGTGGTAAAAACTCTTTCACGCCGCTGCGCATCGCCCGCAGGATCAGGTTCCCGTCCGTCGACGAGCTGATCACCACGATGCTGCACTCGGGCGAAGACTCATGAAGCTGATTGACCAGCTCCAAGGCTTTCTCGGGGTTCTGGTTGAGCGAGACGATCCCCACGTCCGGATGCGTCTGGGCAACCACGTCGGCAAAGAACTCGTACCGCGAACACTCGGCTTCAA
The DNA here is from genome assembly GCA_964598535.1 of uncultured Planctomycetaceae bacterium. Classification (GTDB taxonomy): domain Bacteria; phylum Planctomycetota; class Planctomycetia; order Pirellulales; family PALSA-1355; genus JALHMI01. The sequence continues at coordinate 6,079 of CAZRCI010000037.1, forward strand.
GCCACACGGTGTCCATGCCCAGCAAGGTCGACTTCAGAGCCTCGCGTGAACTATCCACCGGGTCGACGATTGCCAAGCGTAGGACGTTGCTCATGAATGTTCCGTCTTCTCGAAGCAGATTCCGTGCCTGCCGTTGACTCCCAAACAGCGGGAATCAAACGGGGGTCCTGTCGCCAGCCGAATCACCTGCAATCGTGGTGATCTTTACTTCTTTACCTCATAGCCAAGCGGCCCGATGAATCCTGGTGGCGCGGAATTGGCGTTTGCTGAACGATCGTCGGGACGGCCTTGCCCGGTGGGCGGATTATAAGGACGATTCCGCGCCGCGGCGGGCTGTCCCGCCGCATTTCGCCGCGAGCTCGCGGACCCCACGGGCTCGCCCACCGGACGATCGCTAATCACTACCCCGCCCGGCGGCATCGCCGGCATAGATTGCATCGCCTGCGGATCCGGCACGGGTCCTTGGTCGGCCGGGGGCGTGGGCACCTGCTCCGGACCGGGCCCGTAGATGGCCGGCCCGTTCATCGGCCCCTGGGGCAACGTCTGCCCCGGTCCATGCCCTTGCGGCCCATACGGCTGCACCGGCGTCTCGATATAACCTTTCCAAAACAGGCCGTTATCGTCCGGCATCTGCGTGTTCAGGCCCGGAGCACAGTTGGGCACCTGGTCCGGATCCATCGCTTCCACCAGTTCCGGACGCACCAGGACCAGCAGTTCGACCTCGTTGACGTCCTGCGATGTGCGGCGGAACGCGGCGCCGATGTACGGCAGATCCATCAGATACGGGATACCGCGCTTCTCCGACCGCTGACGCTGCTGGAGCAGGCCGGCGATCGCCAGCGTCTGGCCGAACTTCATTTCGACCCCCGTGTCCACGTAACGACTCGTAAAGCCTGGCACGGCCGTTCCGGCGACCAGAATGCCCAGGCTCTCGTCCAGTTCGAGCACCTGTGGTCGCACTTCCAGACGCACCGAGTTGTTGCCCAGCACGATCGGCACGAAGTCGATCATCGTGCCGAACGGTTTGAATTCGATGGCGATGTTGCCGAAGCCCGTGGGCTGCGGATACGGGATTTCACCGCCCACCTGATAGCTGGCCGGGCGTCCGCTGACGGTCACCAGGTTCGGCTCGGCCATGATCTTCACCAGGTTCTCGCGTTTGAGCGCTTCTAAGAACGCGACGAACGCGCTGCCGTTGCTGATGATGCCCCATTGCATCGTGGGAGCGTTGAGAATGCTCGTGCCGAACGAGCCCGGCCCACGAATCAGCGCCGCGGCCGGATTCTGCGCGATCACGTCCGCCGCCGTCGAGGCCACGAAGCTATTGTTCGTAAAGTTGGCAAAGTCGAAGCCCAGCTCTTTCAAGTTCGTACGCGAGACTTCCATCACCTTCACGTGCAGCAGCACCTGCTGGGTACCGCCCACAACCATGTTGTTGATCACCTTGGGATAGTAATCCTCGGCGATCCGCATGATCGTGTTCACGTGGTCGGCGCGATCGACGTAGCCCGACAGCACCAGCGTCGAGGCTTGCGTCGCGTAGAGCTTAATCGACGCCATCGGAAACTGGGCCTTGAGCAGACCTTCCAGCTCACGCACATCGCCGACGATCACGACGTCGACCGTACGCACGCTGTTGTTCTTGTCCCACAGATTGACCGACGTGATGCCGGCCTTCTTGGCATGAATCTGCACCTCGTTGGCCGAGATCACCGTAAAGGCCAGCAGCTCCGGATTGCCGACCTGGGCCCGCGGGATGTCCGAGTCCATCGTCAGGATGCGGCTGTCATGTACGCGCAGCTCGACCTTGGTGTTGGCCGCGTCGATGCGCTGCGTGATGGCGGGAATTTCGGGGCGTAGCGATTGCTCTTGCGCGAGCGCCGAAGAGTTCGCAAAGAGCAGGAGCGCCGCCACGAGTGCCGTGCGGCCGGCGCGGCCGAATCGAACGAGTACCATCCTTGGCATCCTTGTAGTAGCGTGAGCCGTGGCGTGCTTGTCGCCAACGTTCGTCACGATCTGCCGCGGCCCATCCCTGCGCCGCGTAGTGTTACCGTCCCGGAAATCATGTTGCGACCGGCAGCGCCCTCACGCGCGCCCGGCCTCGATTCGTTCAGTTCACTTCGCCGGAATCGCCGGACTCATCCTGAGCCGGCTCGTCCTGCGGGCGCCCTTCCTCCACCGGAGGCGGCACCGGGCTGAAGTCGCTTCCACCGTCAAAACCCAGCGACGGCTGATCGCCGCCAAAATTGAGCGGCCCTTGTTCCGACTGCACGATCGGCAATTGGCCAAAGCCCGGGATCTCGACCTTGATCAGTTCCGAGCCCATCATCACCAGCATCGTCGCCGACTGCCCCGGCGCCGGAGGCACCGGAGGCCCCGCGGCCGTCTTGGCCGCGGCGGCGTCCTGCTCGCCCAGCCAATGAGTCAGGTCCGAGGTTTCCTTCTGAGGCGTCACATGCTTTTCGGCCACACGATCGCCTTTTTTATGCTCCTCGCCGAAGATGTCGCTCAGCGATGTCTCGTGATCGACCACCTGCGCGTCATCCTCCGGGTTTCGCAGCACCAGCCGCAGCGTGCCGGCCACCTCTTGCGCGGCGTGCAGCACCACCGCTTGTTGCGGCGTGACCAGCAGCGCGATCGTCTTGGCCGTGATCGGCTCGGTGGTCTCGTCCCGATTGGCGGTAAACTTGCTCTCGGTTTGCGTGTCGACCGCAAACACCTTCAAATCCTGAAGCACGATCTTGGCCGCCGTCGCCTGGTCATCATTGCCGTTCGGATTGCGGAACACCAACACGTCGACCCGGTCGCCCGGCAAGATCAGGTTGCTCGAACCACTCACGGGGTCCACGCGCACATAAGCCACGCGATATCCCGACGGAATGTCGCGGGCAGCGCCCGTCAGGTCGTCCGCGCTGAGCAGTTTCGACGCCAGGATCGGTTCCCCGGCGAACAGCTTGAGCCGGGTGCGTTTCCCTTCGACTTCTTCCAGCCGGGTCAACGCGCCCTGCGGAATGATCTTCTTGGGCCATTCCTCGAGCTTCACGTTTTGGGCCGTCAGCTCTTCGTTCGGGCGGATATCGGCCATCGCCACGAACACGGGCAACTTCTCTTCGTCCTGGGTGTTCTTGGAGCGGGCGTCCATGAACTGGCTAATGCCGATCGAGGCCACGAGACCGCAGCCCAACGCCATCGCCAACAGCAAGATCGATCTGGTGCGCATGAACCTCTCCAAACATCCCGGCCCGCGGCCGCTAGCAGACCACCCGTTTTCGGTCACCTGCCGTCAGGGGCGCGCGCAACCGAATCAGCCCGCTTCATCGTTTCATATGGAAAGATTGGCGTCCGCAGGCAGCAAACTTCAGAAAAAGCCGCTTAAAGTCTGAACCTCACCGCGGCTTCCATACGGCGAGGCAGCCATCATCTCATTTGCCTGTATAGGTTTCCGGCTCACAGCCACGCGCCAGATCGTCGGGCCCGATGCCCCCTGCGCATAGGTGGCCCGACGGTCCAGCGTTGGCATGTCAGCATCTCGAACAACCGCGTTGTGACTACAGCAACCCGGCAAAGGCAAAGTAGGCAATCGTGCCGATGGCGATCGGAATCCCATAGGGCAGCAGCAGCATCGAGCTCTTTCGCTCGGCCGCGATCGTCGACAATTGCTCGGGGTCGCGAATCGTGATCATCTCGGTCCAGATCATCAAGAACTGGTAGTAATGTCGCGTCCAGGCTCGGCGATACAGCACCATCAACAGCGCGATCACGCCGCCGACGATCGCCGACACGCAAAAGGCGTATAGCGTGTCCATCGTCCCAATCCAAGCCCCCACGCCGGCCAGCAGCTTGACGTCGCCCGCGCCCATCCCGCCAATCGCATAGGCCGGCAGCAGCAGGGCCAACCCGACGAGCATCCCCAAAAAGGCATACCCCAGACCGGCCCAGCCGCCGGTTATGAATCCGACGACCAGCCCGCTCACGATGAACGGAAAGGTAAGCCAGTTGGGAACCTTGAGCTTATAGCCGTCGATCACGGCGGCCACGATCAGCGTGAGGGTGACAAACCAGAAACGCCAGTTTTCTTGCAGGTGCTCACCGAGGGCGGTCGAGTCGAACATTTCTCCAATCCTTTCGCGGCGAAATTAGCGAGGGGGGTCCATAAGCGTGTTGGTTTAAGGTCGCGCCCGGCACGTATCGCGTCCGACCGCGCGGCCACCTGAAGCCTAGCTTGCTTCTGCGCGTCACTGTGCCGGGCACGTGCCACAAAAACAAAAAAAGCCCTCGGCCTGCACGGGGGGCAAGCCGAGGGCGAAAGTTCGGGTGGGACGTTCGCCCTCGCCGGCGTTAGCTGCCGATCGACTGCGAAACGTTGCTGAACGTCTTCTTCGCGTTCGAACCGAGCGAGTTAATCGCGGTCAAACAGACGACGATGATCAGCGCGAGCATCACCGCGTATTCGACAGCCGTGGGGCCGTCTTCCGAAACGAGGAAACGTTGCAACTTCTTGGCAAGGTTCTTCATGGAATCCTCCGGTTGCGGCCGCTCGCCTCGGGCGAGTTATAGGTTTCGGCCGAAAATTGTCAGCGGGAATCGGCAATCACGCCTGCAACTTCGATTGCTCATTCCCAAACATGTAAACAAACTGCCTCCTCAAGCGAGACATATAACCGGCTTGCATCGCAGGTGCGATTCAAGCCGAGGTGATTGTTCGTGTCACGCACGTCTCAACCGAGTGCGGTGAACGCCACCGCGAACGCTTGCGACGCGCGCGACAAACAGTCATCCTTTCGGTAACCAGGCTGCCACGTCGCTTAATGGGGCGATCGTGGTCCACGGCTTTGCGTCCCGGCCTCACGGCCGGTTTGCCCTTCTCGAGGATGAAGAGGCTGTGCAGGCCTCTCGCGTAAGCACCGGCATTACCGCCTGATTCACAAGCAACGAACTTTGCTGCCGGGAATCCGGCGGTGGTGACGAGTACTTCCGTTCGATGCCCCGCAAGGGACATCTCGACGGGCTCGGCATTCGCTTCGCCCATCTGTTTGAAAACTAGGTCGGTTTCGTCGGTTGTCAAATCGGCTAACGTGAATTTTTTTTCTCGCCGGACGGCGTCTCGCGAATCAGCGAAATCAAAGGGGTTCCGCCGTAGTCGGTGATCGTTTCGCGCCCCTCGAACACGCCCCGCGTTTGCAGCCGATGCACGAGCAGCGCCTCGGCTCGCGTGTTGGCGAACTCCACGTGCCACGTTTCCGAATCCCTGCCACGCGGCGCTCTCCGCGCCCCCGCGATGTCGTCCCACGGCCCATCGAGCCCCGTAACCGCTACCCCGTCGACGCTTCCGGCCAGATACGCCAGTGGCCAGTAAAGCCACCAACTACGGGCCACGACCACCGTCTCGGTGTCCGCACGCCGTTCGGCCACGATGCGCTCAAATGCCCGTTGCTTCGGCTCCACCGTCGCGGTGCTGAACGCGCGGTGCGACAGTCCGCCCGTCCGATGAATCACGTGAAAATACGCCAGCGAAAACGACGCGGCAAAACAGCCGGCCACCACCACCAGCGCCGCCTCCGCGAATCGGCGCTGCATGCGATCGGGCGCCGTCCACCAGCCAAGCCCCCGCGCCAACACCAACACCGCCGGAGCGATCAAGCAAATGCCGTAACGCTCCAGGTGCGGCGCGAGCGATTGCGAACCGGCAACCAGCGCAAAGCCGAGCGTCACCAATCCCCAACCGGCCAGCAAGCAACGATCGACGTCGTCTTCTTCGCGGTTCATGCGTTGCAGCCAACCGCCCGCGGCGAGCAACGCCACGAGCAGCATCAGCACGTTACAGAACAGCGGGATCCTGCCGATCGGCCCGCCCGCGGAATCGGCGCCACTGATGAAGTCGTACGTTGTCGAGCCCGACAACAATCGCAGATACAGCCCCAAAAACTCGAAGATCTCGCCGGGCCGCGAGAACCGTCCGACCAGGCCCGGAATCAGCGTCCAACCGAGATACGTCAGCAGTGCGCTCGCCAGGACCAATCCTGCCAGCGCGATCGGCCGATCGGAAGCCACCGTTCCACGCAGCCGCGCGAGAATCCAGCGACGTCGGGCGTACAAAATGGGAGTCGCCACCAAGGGCGCCGTGAAGATATTTGTCGGATGCACCACGGCCGCCGCCACGAACGCCGCGGCGCCGCCCACCAGCCATCCGCGCGAGGCTGGCCAACATCGAATCCAGACGAGCGGCAGATACATCACCAGCAAGGTCACAAGCAGCGTCTGGCTCGCGTCCCAGGCAAAACGGCTATAGGCGATGTTGATCGGCAACAGCGCCAACAGCACGGTCGAGATCACCGCGGTGCGCGTGTCATAAACACGCCGGCAAAGCCACCAGTTCACCGCCAGCGCGGCGATTCCACTCACCACGCTCACCGATCGCAGCAGCGCAAACGACGGGGCAAACACCGTGTGCAACGCCGCCAACGGCAACAAAAAGAATACGTTCACCAGGTTCCCGCTCGGCGTGCGCCACGCAATCGGCTCGCCGCGCACCAGCCGCACAGCCTGCACACCGCTCCAAGCCTCATCCCCGTTCACGCCCGGCACGTGCCCAAGCTGCCACACGCGCAACAGCACGGCGACACCCAGCAAACAGACCACCGGCGCCGCGACCACCACGCGAAAATAGGACGCCCGGAAACGAGAAGTAAGTCGCGGTTCCGGCGCGGAGATTTCGGCAATGGCGGTCATCGTGGAAAAAAGCTCAGGAGGGAGTGTGAACGCGCGAGGAATGAAGCCTTCGTGGCGACCAAACATAGGCCAGTACCGGCCGCGCGGCTTCCGCCGCCTGCGTCGACCTCGCCAAGCCAGGACCGACGCAATCGCTACAACCGGCGCGTGCCTCTCGAATCTCCGCGGAATGGCGTGCGCGTGCCGCCGCTAAAGCTTCGCCAAGTGGTATCCTTTCAACGATCGGCGACGCTCCCCACTGCGCGCCGAGCCCTGCCGCCTTCCCCGCCTCGACGGATTGCGACGATTGGACCGATCGCATGGGTTATCTCGAAGTCGTGTTGGATCGACTCGCCGCTAACGACGCCTGCGGATATCACTCCACGTCGCCCGCGGCAACCGAACCCACTGCGGTCGCGGCACTCGCGTTGTTTGCACATGGCCGCGCCGCGAACGCCAAGCGACTGGCCGATCAACTGCTTGAAATGCAGCAACCCGACGGTAGCCTGGGCATCGATCGTGTGCATGCCCTGCCTTGCTGGCCCACGGCCTGGGCGATTCTGGCCTGGCGGGCCGCGCAATCAAAGGACGCCTCGGAGTCCGCTTATACCGCGGCCTACGAACGTGCCCGCCAGTGGTTGCTCGGCGTCAGCGGAGACTCGGGGGATGTCGTCCACTGGGACGGTCACGACGTTCATCTGCGCGGCTGGCCGTGGGTCGTCGGCACGCACTCCTGGGTAGAACCCACGGCGCTCGCGCTCCTGGCCTTGCGGCTTACCGGCGCTACCGGTTCGCAACGCGCCCGCGAAGCTTCCACCCTGCTGCTGAACCGCCTGTTGCCCGAGGGTGGTTGCAACTATGGAAACACGATCGTCTTTGGCCAGGCGCTACGCCCGCACTTGCAACCAACCGGCTTAGCCCTGCTGGCCCTCTACGGCGAGCCCGACGTCGTCGGCAGCATCGGGCGATCGACGGAGTATCTCCGCCGCGAGTTGAACCTCGGCACGACAACGGCCTCGTTGAGCTACGGCTTGCTCGGCCTCGCGGCGCACGGCCACTATCCCGCTGGGGCAGCAATCTGGCTGCGAGCCGCGGCCGACCGGACGTTGGCCCGGGATGCGTCGAGCTACAAGCTAGGGCTGCTCGCGCTCGCCGCGCTCGGTCCCGATTGCCCGCTCGTGTCCGGTCTCTGGCCGGCAAACCAGCAGTCCCCGGCCGAGGCCCGAGCATGAACGATCTCCTGCCAACCCCTTCCATGAATCCGACACCAACGCATTTCGACCGCCGAACGCTGTTTGCCGGAGCCGGCGTTGCCGCCGCAGCCGCGATCGGTCTTCCCCTACTCCGCCGAGCCTGGGCCGAAAAAGCCAACGTGTTCGTCGCGCGCAATCAGCGTTACGACGGCCCGCTCGAACAAACCATTCGCGACGGCCTCGCCGCCACCGGTTTCGAGCCCCCGCTGATTCGCGGCCGCAACGTACTGCTCAAGCCGAACCTGGTCGAGCCGACGCGGCAATGTCCGCAAATGACGACCCACCCCGCCGTGGTCGTGGCCGTCGCAAACGTGTTTCGCAATTGGGGCGCGAACGTCGTCGTCGGCGAAGGCCCCGGGCACATGCGCGACACCGAGCTGGCGCTCGCCGAATCCGGCATGCAAGACGCGCTCGAAGACGCAGACCTGAAGTTCGTGGACCTCAACTATAGCCAGACCGGCTGGATCAAGAACGCGGGCCGGGCCACCGCGCTCGCCGGGTTTCACTTCCCGCGCGAGGTGCTCGAAGCCGATCTGATCGTATCGCTTCCCAAAATGAAAACCCATCATTGGGTCGGCTACACCGGCGCGCTCAAGAACCTGTATGGCGTGATCCCGGGCATCAAATATGGCTGGCCCAAGAACGTGTTGCACTACGCCGGGATTCCGCAATCGATCTTCGATATCAACGCCACGCTTCCCAAAACCGTCTCGATCGTCGATGGCATCCTGGCCATGGAAGGCGATGGCCCGATCATGGGCAGCGCCAAACCCATGGGGCTGATCCTCGTCGGCACGAACAATACCGCCGTCGACGCCACGCTCGGCCGCATCATGGGGTTCGAGCCCTCGAAGATCGAGTACCTGAGACTCGCCGGCGGCCGGCTCGGACCGATCGACGATGGCTTGATCGGCCAACGCGGCGAGCGGTGGCGCGACGTGGAGAATCCGTTTACCTTGATCGACGCCCCACAGTTGCGCGGACTGCGGCGGCGCGGCGTGCTCGTGACATGAAGCTCCTGGAAAACAACGCGCCGCCCGAGAGAATCGCCACAGGCTGGTTTCTGCTGGCCGCCGCGTTGCTTTTTGCGGCGCTCGCGGCGCCGTTCTTCGCCGGGCGGGTGTATGTGGCCGATGACCTGGGAGAATTCCATCTCCCGGTGCGCGACTTCTACGCGCGCCAGCTTGCGCGCGGCGAGTCGTTCGATTGGATGCCCAGCCTGTACGGCGGATTTTACCTCACCGGCGAAGGCCAACTCGGCGGTTACCATCCCTGGCACTGGCTGCTCTACCGCACGCTGCCGCTGGGCGCCGCCTTCAACATCGAGCTACTGGCGAGTTATCCGTTCCTGCTGCTGGGAACCTACCTTCTGCTGCGGCGTCTGCTCGGCCGCAACGACGCCGCGCTCGTCGGAGCGACCGCCTTCACCTTCAGCGGCTTCGCCCTCCTGCATTTCATTCATCCAAACGCGATCGCCGTCGTGGCCCACCTGCCGTGGCTGCTATGGACCATCGACATCGCCCTGAACGCCGGCCTCCGCCGGCAGCGCGCGGCCGCCACGATCGCGATCGGCTTGCTCACCGCCTCGCAACTGCTGCTGGGCTACCCGCAGTACGTCTGGTTTTCGCTCCTGGCCGAGGCCGGCTTCATCGTCTACCTGACGATCGTACGCGGCACGTGCGCCCGAGCGCTCGCCGGCACGGCCTTGGCCATCGTAGCGGGCATGCTGCTCGGCGCGCCGCAATGGGTGCCCACCTGGCATCTGCTGCGCGAATCCGTGCGCCACGCTCACGACAGCAACTTCGCAAACACGGGCTCGCTGCATCCGCTAAACCTGGTTCAGCTAATTGCACCGTATCTCTTTGAAAAACGTGTCGTCGGACAAAACACGCACGAACTAGGGCTGTACCCCGGCGCCGTGCCGCTGGTGCTCATCGTCTGGCTGCTCGCCCGCCGCGCGCAATGGGGGCCCTATCGGCCGCTCGTCCGGGCGCTGCTCATTGGCACGGCGGTCACCCTGCTGCTGGCGATGGGAGAATTCGGCGGGCTCTATCACTTGCAGGCTTGGTTGCCGCTGGTGAACCGGTTTCGCTTTCCGTGCCGCGCGATCGTGCTGGTGCAATTTTGCCTGACGGCATTGGCCGCGGCCAGCGCGGCCCTGCTGTTTGCAAATCGCCAGCGCGGCGCATCGACATCCGGCGAATCGCCCCCCGCCGCGTTGCGTCTGCTTATGTTGCTAACCGTGGGACTGGCCACGGCAGGACCGATCCTTTGGCCCCAGCATGTTGCGCGGCTGCCGCTGGTGTGGTTGGGCCCTGCCCTGATTGCCGCGGCCGTCGCCGCCGTGACGCTTGTAGAGCGTCGCGCACGCGGCGCCGTGGCGATGCTGGCGCTGTTGATGGCCGCCGACCTCGGCGTCTATGGCCTGAGCTATTCGATCGCCGATCGCACGGCGGCGCTGCACGACTATGTGGCGGCAATTCCCACACCGCCCGAATTTGCCGGCGAGCGAGTCGCCGCGCCCGACGCGCCCAGCAAGCTCCGCACCGGCGACCGCATGTTGCTCGCCGGCGTAAACCGGATCGACGGCTATGCCGGACTCGAGCCGTCCAAGCAACTCGACTACGCCGACCCCAGGATACAGGCCATCGCCGGCGCCGGCTGGCAACTCGCGGCCGCCGCGAGCGACACTCGTTCGCCCAAACTTTGGCGCCGCATCACGCCGACCGTCCCCCGGGCACGACTCATCACGCGCTCGCTACCGCAAAACGAATTGCAGCGCGTCGCCGGCTTCTCCTGGAACGAGGCGGTCTGCCAGCCCGAACTAGAATTGCCGCCATCCGAGCCGGGAAGCGCGCGCGTGGTCGCCGATCGCCCCGGTTCGATCGCGATCGCCGTTCATGCACCCACGCGACAAGTGCTCGCGACGACCGAAAGCTTCGATCCCGGGTGGACGGCCAGCAGCGACGGTCGACCGGTTCCGATCGTGCGGGTTAATGGCGATTTTCTGGGCTGTGCCGTCGCTCCCGGCGAACACCTGGTACAGCTTGAGTTTCGTCCCAGCGCCAAGCGAGTGGGGGGCCAGTTGGCCGGGCTTGGGCTAGGGTTGTTAGCAGTTGCGGCGGTTGTGACCGCCGCCGGTACAAGCCGCCTGGCGCGGCCGGAGGAGTTATGTCGCGTCCCCAACTGAATGACGTGCTGATTTCGGCGGTCCTGCCCGTATACAACGAGGCGGCCGTGATTCCCGAGCTATTTCGCCGCGTTCGCAACGCGCTGCAAAGCAGCGGCGCGCAGCAGGAAATCTTATTCGTCGACGATGGCTCGACCGACGGCAGCGGCGAGTTGCTCGACGAGTTGGCAAGCGACCACGAGCAAGTCCGCGTGCTTCACCTCTCGCGAAATTTTGGCCACCAGGCCGCCGTGCAGGCCGGGCTCGCGTACGCCTCGGGAGACGTGATCCTGCTCATGGACAGCGACATGCAAGACGCCCCCGAAGCCCTCGAACGGATGCTCCTGCAATGGCAGGCCGGCTACGACGTCGTCTATGCCGTGCGCCGCGAGCGGCCCGAACAACTTTGGAAGCGAGCGCTCTTCGCCGGCTTCCATCGGTTTTTGTCGGCGATCGCCAATCCCGCCGTTCCGACCGGCGCGGGAAACTTCAGCCTCATCGACGCCCGCGTGGTCGACGAAATCCTGCGGCTGGGCGAGCGCGACCGCTACCTGCCGGGGCTTCGGGCCTGGGTCGGCTTCAAACAAATCGGCATCAACGTGCGCCGGCTCCCTCGCTACGACAATCAGCCGCGCGTCTCGCTGCGCGGCTTGTGGCGACTCGCGAAGACGGCCATCTTTTCGTTTTCGACCTTCCCGTTGTTCATCTTCACCGTGATTGGCTACCTGGCGCTGAGCGTGTTCGTGGGCCTAGCCTGCTTCGCGCTGTTTTGCAGGCTCTTCACCAGCCTGGCCATTCCCGGCTGGACCTCGGAAATGCTCACGGCCAGCTTCTTCGGCGCGGTCAATGCCCTCGGAATCAGCATGCTCGGCGAATATGTCGTGCGCATCTACGACCAGGTGCGCGGCCGGCCGTTGTATTTGGTCGATCGGGCCGTCAACCTATCCCACGCACGCCAAGCTCACAATCCGCTCTCGCTCGCCGAAAAAGATCAAGCTTACGCCCAACTCTTGCGCGATGCCGAAGAACTGGCCGAGATGATCAAGCCGGCCATCGCTTCCGCCGAGCCCGTTCCGGAACCAACCGCCATCGAAGGCTGAAGCATCGCGCTTGCGAACCGGCTCACGCTGCCAGCGGCTGCGCGTTGATTCTCCCAGCCGCGATCCGCCAACACACGTGCAGCACAAACGGCGCGCGGGCCGCGGCCAGGCACAGCAGCGGTCCGATCTGGCAGCCCCAATACTGATTGAAATCGTTCCCCACCACGGCGAAAGCCGCCGAATAGGCGGCGATGGTGAAGCCGATCAGCCGCCCGCCGGGCGTGTTCCAAGTCGCCGCGCCGACCAGCGCCGCGGCCAGGAACACGGCCGCGACCCATTGTGGCAGAAGCAACCAATAAGCGTTCATCTGCGCCGTGGCGATCAAAAAGCCGGCCCCGCCCAGCCGCAGCCACCCGGCGTCGTGAGCGTGAGCGTCCGCGGGAATGCGCGGCAACACCTGGCTCACGTGCCAGGCATAAAACGCGGCATACGCCGCGAGTCCCAGCCCCCAATAGCCCAGTTCGCGAAACCGCCGTTCCCAGGCCGCCTGCGCGATGCAGACAAGCACATACGGCGCGGCCAACTCGCGAAAAAACAACGCGGCCAGCCCAATGCCGATCGCGACCGCGCGACGCTCGCGGGCAAAGCACACGGCCGACAACGCCACGAACAGTCCCGACCAAAGCTCCGAGAGCAAGACGGGCTCGCCCAGGAAGCACGGCAACAGCGCTCCACTCAAGAGCAGCACCCCCACGAGCCCCTGCGCGGTGCCGCCTTCGTCGGCCAACAGCGCAAAGCTGAGCACGACCAACATCAGGGCCACACCCACCAGCAGCACGTTCGCCACGAGCGGCTCGGGCAACATCGCGATCAGCCACACCGGCAGCGGCGTGCGCCAATTGAAGACGCTTCGCATCGGATAGCCGCGCGCCGCCAATTCTTGCGCCGCCGCGTCGTAATAACTCTGACCGCCGAATATCCGTCCGACTTCCGCGGCATACAGGCCGAGATCGCCAGCCCCTCGATCCGGAGCGTCGGCAAAGCCTTCAGCCAGCGGCGAGAGCGATACGGCCGCGAAAAACGCCGCCGTCGCGGCAAACAGTCCGAGCAAGACCATCGCCTGTATGCGGCGTGAGCGGTGTTCCCAAGGCGTCAGCGTGGCGGTGGCCATCGGCGCACGGTAAATCGGGCAGGCTTGTGCGGGAAGGTTACGCACAAGACTAGCTTCCGTAGCACTGGCGTCGCTCACAAAAACGGCGGCACATAGCCTTCGAGCGAGGTCGTTCCCGGGCTTCAGGCATCAACGGCACAATCGGCGCCAGCGGAACAGGCGTCAAGCCGCGGGGCCATCGTCCACGCGATCGAAGAACGTCAGGGCAAACAGCACCATCACCACTGCGGCCGCGGCCGCCGGCGCCAGCCAAAACTGCCGCCAGTCGACGTTGTCACCCGTCTTGAAGGCGTCGGCCGTCACGCCGGCCAACCAGGTGCCGATGAAACCGCCGATACCCAACGTGACCAGGGTGATGAACCCCTGGGCCGAAGCTCGAATCGCCTGCGGGGCCTTCTTATCGACATAGATGTAACCCGTCACGAAGAAGAAGTCGTAGCAAATGCCGTGCAGGGCGATGCCGAGATAGAGCATCCACATCCCGTCGGTCGTGTTGCCATAGGCGAACAGCACATACCGGATCGCCCAACAAGCCATGCCGACCAGCAGCATCCACTTCACGCCCAGCCGTACGAAGAACACGGGCATCACGAGCATGAAAAAGATCTCGGACATTTGTCCGATGGTCATCTTGCCGGCGGCGTTTTCGACGCCAATATCGTTCAAAAAGAAGTTGGTGAAGCCGTAGTAAAACTGAAGCGGAATGCAGATCAGGAACGAGCCGACCACAAACACCAGAAACGGCCACTGCTTGAGCAAGCTCAAAGCATCGAGCCCCAGCACGTCCGCCACGGCGATTTTCTTGCCCGCGTTCGGTGGCGGCGTGTTCGGCAGCGTCAGGCAGTAAACGCCCAGCACGGCCGACGAAATAGCGCCGACTTGCAGCGCCGTGTTGACGCTTTCCCATTGCATCCATCCGATAAACAGCCCCGCGGCGATCCACCCGATCGTCCCCAGCACGCGAATGCCCGGAAACTGCTTCTCGGGACTGGTCATCACGCTGAACGATAGCGAGTTCGTGAGCGCCAGCGTCGGCATGTAACAGATGAAGTACAGCAGCATCAGCGGATAGAACGCGGCGAATTCCGTCACCTGCGACACGGCGTACAACAACGCCGCGCCCAACAGGTGCAGCACGGTCAGGATCTTTTGCGTGGCAAAGAAGCGATCGGCAATCATCCCCACGAAGAATGGCGCGATGATCGCCCCCAACGCGCTCGTGCCATACATCAACCCGATTCGCTGCCCCGAGAAATTAAGCGTTCCCAGATACGTGCCCAGGGTGACGAAAAACGTCCCCCAAGTGAAATACTGGAGAAACATCATGATCGAAAGTTTCATCCGCACGCCCAGCTCCAGCGGCACGACGCCCACTTCGCCCGCCCGGTTCACAATCTCGCTCGCGGGACGATTCGGCTCTTGGGTAGGCGTCGACATCGGCAGAAGCTCCTGGCAGGACAAAGGCTCGAGTTTGCGGATCAGAACCGCGTCATTCTAGTAACTGCTGCGCGGGGGCGAAAGCTGCCCTCGGAGAACCCGCACAATCGAGCGCATCCATCCGCCCGCCCGGCATTCGCGCTCGCCCGGCGCACGTCCGCGGACGCCGCGACTTGCTCGGAGAAACTACGCTTTAAGGGCCCGCGGCCGCCACGCATGTCGGACTCGCGGCCACGCACATCGCATCTCCGTTCAACAGGGCTTCGAACACATGGCTCCCTCGGAATTACTCGAATTCGAAAACCCCTATCAAGCGCCGGTGACGCTGGCCGAAACGCTCGTCGACATCAGCGCGACGGACGAATTGATCGAGCTCCGCGCTTTCGTCGGTCCCAAGTTCGAACACTACCTGCGCAAATGGCATCCACGCCTCGAAGATCCCGCCGGCGACGCTGGAATCAGTTGGGTGGCCTTTTTCATTCCGGTCTGGTGGCTAGGCTATCGTAAGCTGTACGCCGCGGTGTTCCTCTACGCCATCCTTACCATCGCCGTGAAGCTGGGACTGCAAGCCATCTTCATTCATGGACTAGGGCAACCAGATGCCCCCCTACCGGCGCTCGCCGTCGCCTGGCTGCTGATTCAGGTCGCGTGCCTGCTTTATGGCAACGCCTGGTATTTGCGGCACGCCCAACACGAGATCGCGAGTCTAAAACATCGCGGCGCCAAAGGCGGCGAGTTGCTCCAACAGATCGCCCGGCGCGGCGGCACGAGCGTCTTGGGAATCGTGCTGGCCATGTTCATCAGCGGCATGATGTCCATCGTCGGCGCCGTGGTCGCGATCTCGCTAGGCTTCCCGCTCTAATTCGGCACGATGCCGCAGCGTTCCGCTTCGCCGATACCGCGCTTCCCAAAAAACTTCCGACGCATAACAAAACCGGGCCACCGGCACGTTTGCCAGTGGCCCGGTTGCCCGGAACTATCTGCGACCTACTTTCAACGCGCGAACGGGACGAGTCGCGGTTGCGATCAAGTCCCGGCCAGCGGAGCCCCGATCTCACACGTCAACGGCACGGTCGTCGTTTGTTGACCCGCGCGATCGGTGATGATCTCGATTTTGCAGTCGAGCTTGCCCGGCTTATTGGGAACCGTGAACGTTACGGGCACCAAATGCACGGCCTTGGCTTCGGCCGGCGTCTGGCAGGCAAAGCCTTGCTCAGCGCAACGGATGTCCACGATCTTAAACGGCTCGACCGCCCGAATCACGATCTGCTTGGTGACTTCTTGCCCCGGCTGGACGGTCCCCAACATCAACGCCGCGGGGCTCACCGCAAGCTCGGGCACGATACGGCCTTCGACCTTTACCAGGAACTGCGTCGCCCGGCGATCATTGGTCAGCAGCGTAAGCTCATCATTCAAGTAACCGCGCGGAGCGTCGTCGGCCAGCTTCACGTCGAGTTCGTACGTAACGCGACCGCCGCCGCGATTGACTTCCTTGACGTCGGCCGTCACGAAGGGCGAGTGGGTCTTCACGCCCGTGATCTTCCAATCGTTACGGCCGGCGTAGTTGATTTGTACGGTCTTCTCTCCCTGGGCCCCTTCCGATACCGAACCAAAGTTCACATACCGGGGGTTCAGCACCACGTCGGTGCGGATATAGCCTCGCACCTGAAGCTGCACTTCGGCCCACTTCGGGCGGTCGATGGTTACCGTAACCGTGGCGCCCCGCTGGCCGGTAAACGAGTTCGTGTTGAATGCGGCCACGATCTTGCCGGTTTCGCCCGGCTTGATCGTTTCCGTTACGATCCGCGGCTGGGTGCAACCGCAGCTCGACCGGACGCTCGACAGATGGATGTCTTCTTGGTAGGGATTCGTAATCAGGAACTCGTGTTCGATCTTGGCGGCCCGCGGAACTGCGCCAAAATCAATCGTTCGTTCCTTGAATAACTTGTCGGCCCACGGTTGGGCCGTGGCCGTGGCCGCACAGGCGGCAACGACAAAAGCGGCGATGGTGCCAGTGAAACGAGCCATGGTTTACCCCATGAACGAAAAGGTGGGAGTGTGTTGGTAGGCGCCCTTGGTTGCGAGCGAATCAGTGTTTGGTCTCTGCTTGCGCACCTGCACAAAAAAAGACCCAGCCGTGACCATTGCACGGTGGGTCCCTGCGAGCGATCGCATGCGTGAAATTGCTGCTTTTCATACTCGAATCTAACCGCGAGGTGCGGAAAGTCAAATTTCTTTGGCGGTACTCGTCAGGTAAGCTGTTCGGTCTGGGTAAACCGCGCCTGCGCATGAACGCCGGCCTGCCAACAAGCCGCGTTCCCAGAGGAATTTCCCGCAGGGACATTGCGACCCCAACCGCTTTTCCAAGATTGCAAACCGCGGACCAATTTGGGCTCAAGTCCCCGCGGCCTCGGCGGCCGGCAAGCCTCGTCTTCCTCGGATTCCCTCTTCAACGGGCCGCCGCTCAACCGCGGTCTGTCTCAATCGCGGCCGCGCGGTTCAGGATTACCAGATCCGGGGAATGCCTCTGCTCGCTCCGTGCCGATAGAACACCGGTGCCGATAGAACACTCAGACCGGCCGATCGAGCACTCAGAAAGTTGACCGCGGCCGAACCCTGCCGCCCGCCGCCTGAAAAGTTGCAGCCGCGGCGCAAGCGGGGCGAGATTTACGCTTGACGAGACCGCGTAAAGCGAAAGAATAGGGATCTCACCCGCACCCCTAGCTCAATTGGATAGAGCATCGGTCTACGGAACCGAAGGTTAGAGGTTCGAGCCCTCTGGGGTGTACTCAAAGGCCCGTCGCGCTAGGGAAATTTGCCGACAACAGCATCGGTTCAGTCAACCGATGCTGTTAAGCCGCGCCTGACGCGGCATGGCCTGGAAGAAGAACAGTCCTGGATGCAGCGCGGCCGGCGGCTGCGCGTGCAATGACGACTGCCGGATATGCGCGGGCAGCGGCTGCGGGCTAACTGTAGCGGACGGCTCGGGTGTCTCGTTCAGCGCCCCGCCTTATCACATTCAGTTCGCCTCGCCTCACTGCACGGTGGTCCTGACAGATACCACTGACGGTATCCATGCGGCCGACCGGGTGTCTATTGCATTTAATCAGCCCGCAGGAAGCTCTGCCACCGTGCGGGCGATCCTCAAATACATCGACAACGATAACTACTGGGCGGCTGAGGCTGAACTGAAAGGCGCTCCCGGGACACCGAACGTCGTTCGGATCGTGGAACGCAGCGGTGGCGTAGAGACTGTCCGCGCTAGCGTCAGTGGCGGGAACGGCTCAGGTGCCCTGGTGAATTTTTGTTATTCGGGCACCGGCGTGTTCACTGCCACTGTAACGCATACTTCTGGGGGCACCAACGCCAGCTATTACTCTGCCAGTAGTGGCCTGCACGGGGCTGCCGGAATACGCGTTGGCGCGTTCAGCGGCGCGACCGTCGAGGCAGCGGTCGTGGAGTACGGATACGCCCAGGGGGGTGATCGCGTATCCTGCCCGGCCTGTCATCCGACCTGTAGGCCCAGGTGCGACGGCCAGCCTCCCGGCGTGATCAAAGTCACGATCGCGGGCGTTACCTCCCCAGGCTCATGCGGGACTTGCAGTGCGGTCAATGGTGTGTATTTCCTGGACTTACTGCCCTGCCAGGCGTGGGACGTGAGCGGGAATGTCTTTTGGTGTGCGTGGACGTCGCCGCTATTCTCAGCCTGCGGGCACAGTAACATGTTCGTGCATCTCGCTGTCTACGCGTCGAACCATATCATCGTGCGAATGGGCAGGGTGCCCATCGGCGGTAGCTGCACGTCGCTGCCGGATATCCCGTCGATGATGTGGCAGGCCAACGCTGTGCTAATCCCCCCTCTGCCCTTTGGTGCCAACTGCGGGGCTATCGCTCAATACCTGGCTGATGGTGCCAGCTCCTCGGGCGCTTGTAACGTTACCGCATCAACGTGCTATGTGGAGGCGCTTTGATGAACTGCATCGCAACCGAGAGGGACGGGGCGATTCTCTGCAAGCGATGCTTGCGGCCATTCCCTATCTCGCGAGCTGAATTTGTCGCCATCGGATCGGATGTCACTCGCATCTATCGCACGTGCACCGCCAAGCCCAAAACTATCCTGCCCCCTGGGGATTTCCTGTCGCGGGTGATTTACCACGGGACGAATGGTCGAGCGGTGCATGGGGTAGACTGCGCTCGCTTCGCGAGCCTCATGAACCATTGGGGGTGGCTGGGCTGCCTAGTTCGCGGCCGGCAGATCGCCGCGCGAATTCGAGAGCATGCCGCCCGAGAGGGATTCGCGTTGACTCGACGCAAGATTCTGGTTCTGGGGATCGTGGGGCTGCTGCGATGGGGTGCGTCAATGGCTCATCGCGCTAGGTAGCAGGCCACGCCTGACTACTCGCTCGGCGTCCGCAGCCACCGCTGCTCTTTGATGAAGCTTTGATCGTCGTCGCACAACTGGTCGAGCTTCACGTCGAGCGTCGAGCCGTCGGCCTTTTCGAGTTTCACGACCCCGGCCAGGAGGGTGACGAACTTGGCTTCGATCGCGTGGCCTCCCTTGGCGGACGTCCAGGTCCGCCATTTGGCTTTATCGGCGGCGGCGGCCTTGGCTTGCTTCGCCGCCGCCCGCTCAGCGCGCAACTTCGCCTCCGCGGCTGCCCGCTGCTGCTCGGCCTCGCGCTCTATGGACTCATTGTCTTCAAGCTCCACCATCGCATCTTCCGTCGACCAGTAGCCGCCCGAGACAACGAGCTTGTATTTTTGGCCGCGTGGCACATCAAAAACCGCGAAGCCATTTTTCGTGACTCCCGGGTTCAGGCTCTCTAAGACTCCGATGCTCCCTTCGACCGCCCAGGCATTGGCCGATGGCTGATGTTCAGCGCCCCTTTCGTCAATGAGTTTGTAGGGAGCAACCATCCGCGGCTTTTGGTCGGCGTTGGCGATGGCGAGTTGCACGAACAGGTAGGCGGCATTGGGGGGCTGGTTGAGAAACTGGTTCTTGCTCAGATGGTCTTGCCACCAGGCTTTGTCGATCCGATAGGCCGTGTAGCCGACCTGGAACTCCTCTCCGGTTCGATAGACTTTGGGCCCCTTGGGCGGCTCGTTTGCTGATGGGCTGCTATCGCTGGCTGGGACTGGGCCTAGATCGTCGGTCTGCGCGACCGCGGCAGGCTGGCGATCGCTTGTCGGCGTGGCTGCGCCGCCGCATGCCAGAACCAGGCCCAAGCTTCCCACTCCCAGACAGATAAGCACGATTCGAGCTACGGGCCTCGCCATGACTCCCCCCTCATGTGACAGAATACGGGTCACACAATAGCTAGCCCCGCGGCCCCCGTCAAACAGCGGCAGCCCATGCGCGGCGGCGATGGAGCCGGGTATTCGCTTTTCTGCTGAGTCTCCTCATTCCCGGCCTCGGGCAACTGTACAAGGGGCAGCCCATCAACGGCCTTGCTTGGTTCCTCGTGGTCGCTGTCGGATACGTGTTCTTCATCGTGCCTGGGATCGTGCTGCACATCTGCTGCGCGATCGGCGCCGCGACGGGCAATCCGTATCGATAACGCACTAGGTTTCAGACCTAGTCGGCGTCCTGGCCCTGAAAATTACCGACTTACGGCAAATCGCCGATCTTCCGGCCACTCATTCGGTGAAATAATCGCGCATGGCCCGGCGAAACGTCTGTGCATCCAGGCGCGCCGAAGAGTAGTTCCCGGCTCGCGGTTCCCACTGTTCTGGCTGCGGGATACCAAAGCTCGCGATGACCTTTTGGCGCACCATTTCCGCGAAGTAATCGGCCACCTCTCGGCCGACTGGCGGGTAGATGATCTCCAGCCCTTCCTCGTCGTCGATGATGAAGAAGCTCGGTCGAAGCCCTGAAACAGCGGCCAGGGCATCACGATCGTGCTTCGGCCGGTGGGCCTTGGCCCGATCCGCCGGCTTCCCCGCCTCGAGTTGGCGGCCAAGGGCGAACAGCCTGCCCTCATGCGTTGCGACGACCATCCAGCAGCCTCCGGGGTTCCTAAAGCGACCAAAGCCATCCTCGAAAGGATTCTAGCGATCCCGGCCAGGGAATCAGTTGAGCTATGGCAATAGAGCATCGGTCTACGGAACCGAAGGTTAGAGGTTCGAGCCCTCTGGGGTGTACTCGAAGGCCCGTCGCCACCAAGAAATCTGCAGGTCGCGGCCAGGCTGTGAAAATGATGGAGATAAGTTGGCCGCCTGTGCTCATCGCCGTCCAAGAGGGCTTCGCCCGCACGGGATCACAAATGACGTGGCTCGGGCTACGCAGCCTTCGGCGATGGGGCACTCGCCCTTGTCAACAAGACGAGGCCCTTGAAGACGAGGCCCTTGTCAACAAGACGAGATGTGGTGAGCTATGCCGCCACACCTTCCCCGGGAAGCGCTTCGACGAACAAGCTCGGGTCGACGCCGAAGTAAGCCGCCAGCTTCCGGATCGCTTCCAGGCTCAGCGTGCGCCGCCCGGCCTGTACGTCCGACAGCAAGGTCGCGCTAACGCCCGATTCCTTGGCGATCTGCGCCTTGGATAATCCGCGAGCCTCGAGCAAATGCGTGAGCAGCTCGGGAAGCGTCGGCGTCCCCAGCGAAAACGCTTGCTTCTCGTAAGTTTCAACCAGGTCGGCAAGCAAATCTAAATACGCCGTCTGGTCTTTCGAGGGGCGTTCCACTTCCATGAGTCGTTCGACGACTTTCAGGCTCTCATCGTAGGCCCGCTCGGTTTCGATGATCCGCGGCGGAAACAGTCTGACGAGCTCGCGGTACGACTTGGTTTTCACAATCGTTTGTAGCGTAGCGTCGTTCATTCGCAGCACCCCTTCCATTGATCCTTATCGTACTCGGCATGGGTTAACAGGCACTTGATGAACAGCCGGCCCATGCGTTTTTCGTTCGTATAGGCAACCCGCACGATAAGGCGAAAATCGTTTCCTTTGTCGAAGATCAAGCATCGTTCGTACTGGTCTGCCGTTTGGTAGACCTCGCGCACATCTTCGAGGCTTTGCCAGTGGGCCTTCTCGGCCACTTTCAGCCAGCTCCGCAGCCACGCCCGGGCCAGCGGATGCCTTTTGCAGTACTGGCGGATCGTTCGCCTCGCGATGACTTGCATGCCCCTTAGTATATTCTCAATTTGAGAAGAATGCGGACTTCGTAGGAAAAAATCCTTCGTATCCCGGCAGGCCGCCAGTCCATTTTTCGCACAATCATTGCCGCACGCTACGGCCGATGCTCATCGTCCAAGCCCACTTACCAGGTGGGGTGCTGGCAAGCTTCAGCGGCGTCAACAGCATCGGTCTACAGAACCGAAGGTTAGAGGTTCGAGCCCTTCTGGGGGTGTACTCGAAGGCCCGTCGATCTTCAGCCACGTCTGGAAATCTACGGGCTTTTTCTTTGCGCTCCCCCCACCGCCGGTGGTGTAACGAATGCGGCGAATGGGAGGCCTCTCGGCAGATCGCCAAAGCCTGCTGGCTTGCGCCGTATATTTACGGTATCCGGCGGAAATTTCGCCTATCCGATTCTCACCCCGTTTTGCTGTGCTTGTCAGGAGGTTCCCCATGAAATTCGCAATACTGGCGTGCTTTGCCGCTCTAGGCCTTGCCCTCTGCTTCCTTCCCGAGGTGGCTCCGGCCGACGACGCGGCCAAGCGTGCCGAGTTGTACCACGTGGCCGCGGCCAAGACCTACAACATGCATGCGAACGATCACGCCCGCATTCTCGGCAAGTATGCCAAGGCCACCGATCGGCCGGTGCCCCAGCAAGTCGTTCGCGAGCATACCCAAGCGATTCGCACCAACGTCGCGCAAGCGCAGCAAGCCTACAAAAAGCTTGCCAGCGCGACGGGCAATAGCCCCCAAGTGACCAACCAGCTTGCCGAAATCCAAAAGCGGCTCGCCGAGGTTTCCAAGAAGGTCGCCCAGCTCGAATCGGACAAAGACGCCGAAGCCAAGATGATCATTCAAGCAACCAACGACATCTCGGCCGATCTCAAAACCACCCACGATATCAGCAAAACGATCGACGCGGCCCTGAACGCGCAGCTTCAGTCCGAAGACCAGAGTGAAGAGTTCACCGATCGTCAGTCACCCGATTACTACTTCACCGGTGAAGGGCACTTCTTGGACTAGCGAGGATGAGCGGCCCCCCCAAAAAAAACCTCGCACAAACCGCCCGGTCTGTGCGAGGTTTTTGTCATTTCCGGTCGAGCGTCTGAAAGCTCGGTCGCGTGCGCGCAATCCGCTTACTTCGCGACCTCGGCCGCTTTTTCATCCTTCGATTTCTCGGGCGGCTTTACGCCCGAGTAGTCCAGCTCCACCGGCGGCGGATCCCCGCCGGCGCCCTGCAAGTAATGCTTCATCCATTGGGTAAGCCGCAACGCGTAATCGACCCGCGCGGCCGCTCGCCGATTACCGTGCCCTTCGCCCGGATACAGCACCATCCGCACGGGCACCTTGCCGATCGTCTTCAAGTACCGATACAACTCCATCGACTGCGAAGGATGCACGCGCGGATCGTCCTTGCCGTGCATGATCAGCAACGGCGTCTTGGCCTGCGTGGCATACGTGATTGGGCTCCGCTCGCGGAAGAATTCCCAATCCTCCCAGGGCTGCTTGCGGGCATGCACCAGGTACATTTCATTCGGAATGTCCGTCGTGCCGAATTTCGACACCAGATCGCTGATCCCCACGAACATCACGCTGGCCGCAAAGCGATCGGTCAGCTTCGTGGCCGCCCAGGCCGAGGCATACCCGCCATACGATCCGCCGGTGACACCAACCTTGGCCTTGTCGGCGAGTCCCACGGCGACGAGATGATCGACCGCGTCGACCAGGTCATCGAACTCCTTGCCGGCGTAGTCCGTCTGACCGAGCTTGGAGAACTCGACGCCGCACCCGGTGCTGCCTCGATAGTTGGGATAAAACACGGCGAACCCATCGGCCGCCAACAACTGCCCCGGCTGCGAGTAAGCCGTGAGCCACCCGTTGCGATTATGAGCCTCCGGTCCGCCATGCACGACCACCACCAGCGGGTAGCGCTGGCCCGGCTTTTCGTCCAACGGACGAATCAGCAGCCCTTCGAGTTGCATGCCATCGTGGGCCTTGAAACTGACGATCTCCTGCGGCGCCAACTTCACATCGGCCAGCCACGGGTTGCTCGTCGTCAGCCGGCGCGGCTCGCCTTCGCCCAGCGTGTAGGCAAACACATCGGCCGGATGCTGCGGCGAGTCGATCACCAGTGCTGCCCGTCGCCCGTCCTTCGAGAGGCTCAGGCTGCCGATCGACAGCGTGCCATACGGAATCAACAGCTTCGCGCCGCTGCCGTCGCGACCGACCGTCCCCACGCCGCTCGTCGTTCCCTGGTCGGAGAGGTACACGATCGTCGCGTCGTTCCGCCACGCCAGATCCGTAACGTCGCCATCGCCCAGCCCGGGCAGCAGATCCACCGGCTTGCCGCCCGTCGCGGGCGCAATCATCAGCCGGCCGGCGTTCGGATCGTGAATATCCGCGCCCGCCAACAGGGCAAGCGACTTGCCGTCAGGGCTCCAGCGATAAGCGCCCAGCTTGCCCGGCACGTCGACAACGCCCACGGCCGCGCCGTCCTTAGCGCTGATCACATGAATCTTACGCTTCATATATTCATCATCGATCAGCGGCGTCGGAGCCACGCTCACCGCGAGTTGTTCTCCCGTCGGGCTCCATTGCACGCCGCTCGCATGCCCCGGAAGCTCAAACCGCAAGGGCTTCGCGGCTTCTTCATCCCAAGCATCCGCCGTCCGCGGCGCCGCGATCCACACCCGGGCCGCCTTCAGTTGCTCCTCATAGGCCTCTTGATTGAAGCCTTTGTCCGTGAGCTCTTTTTCCTTCTCGTCCTGCTTGTCGAGCGCCGTGAACGCAAGTCGCTTGCCGTCGGGCGACCAACGGTAGTCGGCAATGTCGGTATCGTGCTCCAGAATCTTTCGGGCTTCTCCACCAGCCACCGAAATCAAGTAAATCGAACGCGTTTTGTCTCCATCGCGTTTGGCAAGAAACGACACGCCGCTGCCATCGGGCGTCCACTCGGCCGCCGCCACGTCGTTCTTACCGCTGACGTAAGCCCGGCTCTGCCCTTGCCAGTCGACCACGTGCAATTCGGTGCGCGCGGGCCCGTTGTCGTCGACGAACGGCCGACGTGGCACGGCCAAGACATAGGCAATCTGCTCGCCATTCGGCGAAATCGATGCCGCCATCACGGTCCGAAACCGTGCGAGATGATTGATCGAGAAAGGTTCAGCGGCACGGCTCGCGCCGCTCAAGGCGACAAACACGAGCAAAGCGAGACGGATAGCCCGGCGGCAATTCATCGTGGATCCTCCGTTGGTTCATTTGATCGGCCCGAGACCTTTCGCCTCTGGGCGAGGCAAGTATAGCAGCCCATTGACGTATTCAACGGACGACGCCAAGCGTTATTGGGCGAGCCGTGCGGCATTTGACAAGGTTGGAATATGCCAGGATCGTATATTTCAACGGACCGACAGCCCTTTTGATGCATTGGATTCCGAATGGGCGGGTCGCGCGGCGCGTTGTGGCTGGCCGGCGCCCGTGATATCCTGCCGCATACGGTGCGGTGAATCGCATATTCTCCGCGATTCGTTCGCTTTGTGCCCGGCCGAGGATCGACCACCGCATGACCAGCAACTCGCGAATTGGCCATCCGTGTTCTCTCGCATGTTGGATCTGCGCCGCGCTCGTGGTGCTCGCAACCCGCACGGCAACCGCTCAATCGACGGCCTCTGCGCCCATCATCGTCTCGGAACGCGCGCAACAAATCCACGACGCGGCGCTGCTCATCGACGGTCACAACGACCTGCCCTGGGCGCTTCGCGAAAACGGTTCAACATCCTTCGAAAAGCTCGACATTGCGGGCGCCTGTCCAAGCTTGCACACGGACATTCCCCGCCTGCGCAAAGGCGGCGTGAAAGCCCAATTCTGGTCGGTCTATGTGCCTGCCAACACGCGTCTTAAAGGCGAATCGCTCCAAACCACGCTCGAACAAATCGCGATTGTCGAGGCCATGCTCGCCCGCTATCCCGACACGTTCGAACTGGCGCGAACCGCGAACGACATCGAACGGATCTCGCGCGCGGGCAAAATCGCTTCGCTGATCGGCGTCGAAGGTGGACACTCCATCGAAAATTCGATCTCGGTGTTGCGCCAACTCTACGCGAAAGGCGCACGCTACATGACGCTTACTCATAGCGATACACTCGATTGGGCCGACTCGGCGACCGACCAGGAACGGCACGGCGGCCTGACCGCGTTCGGCGAGGAAGTCATTCGCGAGATGAACCGGCTCGGAATGCTCGTCGACCTCTCGCACGTCTCGGTCGCCACGATGAAACGCGCCCTCGAAATCACCAAGGCGCCCGTGATCTTCTCGCACAGTTCGGCCCGAGCCATCGCCGACCACCCGCGCAACGTGCCCGACGACGTGCTCCGGCTGACCGCCGAAAATGGCGGCGTAGTAATGGTCAACTTCTATCCCGGCTTCATCGTCCCCTCCGCCGCCCGGCGCGGCGCCCAGGGCATCGCCGTCCTGCGCGAACTGCGGGCCAAACACGGCGACGATCGCGACAAGATCCGGGCCGACTACAAAGCCTGGGCCAGCCAATTCCCGGTCGAATCCGGCACGCTCGAACTGGTCGTGGATCACATCGACCACATTGCCAAGACAGCCGGTGTCGACCACGTCGGCATCGGTTCCGACTACGACGGCATCGATTCCGTGCCGATCGGCCTCGAGGACGTCAGCACGTACCCCAAGATTACACAGCGCCTGCTCGACCGCGGCTACGACGAAGCCGCCATCCGCAAGATTCTCGGTGGCAATCTGCTTCGCGTCCTGCAAGCGACCGAGGCCGTCGCGGTCGAGCTACAATCGGCAAAGAAATAGTTCTCTAAATAAAACCCCAAGGACCTTTGCGATGCACATGCAAGCTGGCAAACGGTTGCTTCTGGCGGGATTCGTCGGCTACCTGGCCACCATGCTCCACGCCGGCGTCGTACCGGCCGTCGAGCTTACCGCCGGCGCCGCGCGGATCGACATCACGCCCCCGCTGGAGCTCAACGCGCCACTCGGTGGCTACGGCGAGCGTATGAACCGCCCCGCCGAAGGCGTTCACGACCGCATCTTCGCCAAAGCGCTGGTCCTGTCCGACGGTCCACGAAAGTTCGTCCTTCTCACGGCAGACATTGTAGGCTTTCCGCCGCCGGTCAAGCCGGCGCTGATCGCAGCCCTCGCGGATGCCAGCTGGACCAGCTCGCAGCTCATGCTCTTGGCGAGCCATTCGCACACCAGCATCGAGATGAACGCCATCAACACGGCCAATACGTTCGAAGTGCCACAGATCGGCATCTTCAACCAGCGCGTCTACGACTTTCTCATGCCCCGTTTGGTCGAGGTCGTTCGTCAGGCGGAAAAATCGCTCGTGCCGGTGACCGTTGGCACGGCCTGCGTTGAACTCGCCGGCTGGAATCGCAACCGCCGCGGCGGCGGCGTGGTCGATCCCGAACTTACCGTCACCCGCGTTGATACAACCGCCGGCAAACCGCTCGCCGTACTCGTCAATTTCACCGCCCATCCCACGTTCATGACGGGCGAAGACATGTTGTTCTCGGGCGATTGGCCCGGCCACTTGCAACGAACGCTCGAATCTCTGATCGGCGAGGGCGTCACCGCGCTGTACTACAACGGCGCCGAGGGCGATCAAGCCCCCCAGGCTCGACCCGACTCGGGCGAAAGCCGCTGGGAACGTGCCGAACGTTACGGGCGCGACGTGGGCGTCATGGCCCACCGGCAGTGGCAGGCGATCACCCCGCGGCGCGACGTTCCGTTCGCCTATCATCTGCAAGCGGTGCCGCTCCCGCAGCGCACCTGGCATCCTGATTTCATGAAAACGGGCGGCGCCGAGTACGGCCTCGACGAAAAGCTGCTCCAGCAAATGCTGCCCCGGTTGTTTCCGGCCGAGGCCGAGCTAGTCTCCCTGCGCGTGGGCGACCTGGCGATTGTCGGCATTCCCGGCGAGATGGCGGCCGAACTCGGGCTGACCATCAAATCGCGCACGCGAGAGATCGCCGGCGCATTGCACCCGACGATCGGCGGACTGGCCGATGCCTGGCTAAGCTACATCCTGCCGGCCCGCGAATACGACCGCGGCGGCTACGAGACCAGCGTCAGCTTCTACGGCCCGCGACTCGGAGAGACGATCGTCGCGGGCGCGCTCGAAGGCGTCTCGCAACTCGGCAAATAGACGGCGCCTATCGAAACGCGCGGCTCCCATCGAAACGGCCGCCTTCACGGTCCGCGGAAATATTCCACCAGCGGTGTGCGCTCCCCGTGACAACCGTGGAGCGGATGGGGAGGGATTCGAACCCCCGGTACGGTTTCCCGTACAGCGGTTTTCAAGACCGCCGCATTAGACCACTCTGCCACCCATCCGATGCCGTATTTTACGGTGGTTTCTGGACTCTTGCCAGGGACGGTTCGCTCATTCTGACGGCCCCCAGGTCCGGGCAGCGGCCTCGATGACCTGGCCCATCCCGCGTAAACGCAAGCCGAACGTCGCAACTTTTGGCACGCGTCCAGGTGCTCGCTCGCGGAGCAAGGTTCGATGGTAGCGAGCGTTGCCCCCCCTGGCCGGCACATTCCTCAAAATCCTCATGCGATGCTCGTGCTTGCGGCGCGCTTGGCGATCGTCCTCCTCGCACGGATTCCGGGGACCATCGTAACTGCAAGCTATATTTCGTTCGGGTAGATCTTGCGCGAGTGATGGACCGCCGCAACGTTTATCCCCTGCACGACGATGCGTTTGAGCACCGCGCGCAAAATTTACCCCGCCTTCGATCGCTCTCCCTTGAAACCAGCCACGACGGCCAGCTATTCAGGACGAACACGCCATGAAGCCCACGACGCTCCGCCCCGAAGATTCCAAATCCGCCGAATTCGATAATCTCAAACGCCGCATTCACGGCAAGTTGGTGGACAAGCTCGACCTGACGCGCGTTGGCGAACTCGAAGGCGACGTGCTCCGCCGAGAAATCCGCCTCGTCGTCGAGCATCTCTGCGACACCGAAGACACGTTGCTCAATCGCAACGAGCGCGAGCGACTGGTCGAAGAGGTGCTCGACGAAACCTTCGGCCTGGGCCCGCTCGAACTACTGCTCAAAGATCCCACGATCAGCGATATTCTGATCAACGGCCCCAAAAGCATCTATGTCGAACGTCGCGGCAAGATGGAAAAAACGGCCGTCACATTCCGCGACAACAACCACTTGATGCAGATCATCGACCGCATCGTGTCGAAGGTCGGCCGGCGCGTGGATGAAGTCTGCCCGATGGTCGACGCCCGCTTGACGGACGGCTCCCGCGTGAACGCGATCATTCCGCCGTTGGCCTTGGACGGGGCCGCGGTTTCCATTCGCCGCTTCGGCTCGAATCCGCTCAAACTCGAAGACCTGTTGAACTTCAAGGCCTTCACGCCCGAGATGGTGATGCTGCTCGAAGGCGCCATCAAAGCCCGCTTGAACATCGTCATCGCCGGCGGCACGGGCTCCGGCAAAACGACGCTGCTCAATACGCTGTCGAGCTTCATTTCGAACTCCGACCGCATCGTCACGATCGAAGACGCCGCGGAGCTCCAGCTCCAGCAAGACCATGTCGTGCGGCTGGAAACCCGCCCGCCAAACATCGAAGGCAAAGGCGCCATCACAGCCACCGACCTGGTGCGCAACGCCCTGCGTATGCGTCCCGAACGCATCATCATCGGCGAGTGTCGCGGTCCAGAAACGCTCGACATGCTCCAGGCCATGAACACCGGCCACGAAGGATCGCTCACGACGATCCACGCCAATACCCCGCGCGACGGCATCGCCCGTATGGAAACGATGATCACGATGGCCGGCTTCGAGCTGCCGCTCAAGGCCCTCCGCCAGCAAATCGCCAGCGCCGTCGACCTGATCGTGCAGGCCAACCGCTTGCAGGGCGGCCCGCGCAAAATCACCCACATTACCGAAGTGCTCGGCATGGAGCAGGACACGATCGTCATGCAGGACATCTACCACTACCAGAAGGAAGGCATCGACGAAAATGGCCGCGCCTTCGGCCGGTTCGAAGCGACCGGCGTGCGCCCGAACTTCATGGACCGGCTCGAAGCCGCCGGCGTTCGGCTCCCGTCCAGTGCCTTCCGCCAGCGCGTGATGCTCGAAGACTAAACCGTTCAAGATGTCGCCAAACCGAACCCGGGCAAGCCTCGGGAGCCAGACGAAACGAGTGTACCGATGACCGCGTTGATTGTGCCCATCGCCGTGTTCTTGTGCGTGGCATGCTTGATCGGCGCCGTGGCCACCTGGCTCACGGCCAAGACCGAGCCCGGCGTCGAAGACCGTCTGGCCGTGCTCACCGGTTCCTCGACCGGCAAGCAAGCCAAAGACGCCCTGCTCAAGGGCAGCGTGCTGGCCCATCCGCTCGACGGCTCGCAAAGCGCGCTGATCGAATATCTCACCCGGCTCGGAAACATTTCCCTCCTGCTCGAACAGGCCGACACCACGCTCACGGCCACCCAGTTCTTTAGCGTCTCGGGCATCATGGCCGTGGTCGGCATGTTCATCCCCGTGTTTGCGGGGTTGCATCCTTCGATCGTCGCGCCGATGGGCCTGATGCTCGCCACGCTGCCGCTCGTCTGGCTACTGTTGCGACGGCGCCGACGCTTCAAGCAATTCGCCAAGCAACTTCCAGACGCCCTCGAGCTTGTGGCCCGCGCCCTGCGGGCCGGCCATAGTCTGGCATCCGGATTCAGCCTGGTGGCCGAGGAAATGCGGGCGCCAATTGCCAAGGAGTTTCACCGCGTGTTCGAGGAGCAAAACCTGGGCGTGCCGCTCGAAGAAGCCCTCGACAACATGACCGACCGGATCCCGAATATCGACCTCCGGTTCTTTGCCACGGCCGTCATTCTGCAACGGCAGACGGGCGGCGACCTCGCCGAGATCCTCGACAAAATCGGCTACCTCGTCCGCGAGCGTTTCAAGATTTGGGGTCAGGTTCAAGCCCTCACTGGCGAAGGCCGGCTTTCGGGCGTCGTGCTGCTCGGTTTGCCGCCGCTACTGTTCCTCACGGTCTACAAGCTGAATCCCGAATATGTGATGCCGCTGTTCACCGACCCCATGGGCCGAAAAATGCTGGCGGGCGCCGTCGTGATGCAGTTGCTCGGGGCGATCGTGATCAAGAAAATCGTCAACATCAAGGTGTAAGCGCCATGTTCACTCTGCTTGCCGCCGGCACGATGACCAAGCTCGTGCCGTTCGCCATCTTCGGCATGTTTGCCGTCGGCGCCTGGCTCATTCTCGAGATGCTCGCCGCGCGCAAGCCGCGCGCCGAAGAGCGGCTCGAAGAGCTGCGCAATCCCGCCAAGCGCCGCGCGGGCGAGCAGACCGCGGTCAAAAAAGGCGCCACGATGAGCAAGATGCTGGCCAAGGCGACGCCTATGGCCAAGCCCTTGCAACCCAAAACCGCCGAAGAAGTCGGCAAGCTCAAAAGCCGTCTGAGCGAGGCCGGCTTTCGCTCCGAAAATGCCGTCGGTGTCTTCCTCGGCCTGAAATTCATCGGCTTGGTGGTTGGCCTGTTTGCCAGCGGCGGAACGGCCCTGCTTACAGGCGCCATGACCCAGCGCTCGCTGATTTATTCGGTCGGCGTCGTCGCCTTCCTATTTTACTTGCCGGATATCATCCTCTGGTTCCTCGCCCGTCATCGCAAGGAGCACATCTTCCTGGGCCTGCCGGACGTGCTCGACCTGTTGGTCGTCTGCGTCGAGGCCGGCCTCGGCCTCGATCAGGCCATGCGCAAGGTCAGCGAAGAGATGAAAAAGACCTGCCGCGTGCTGTCCGAGGAATTCACGCTCTGCAACTTCCATCTGCAGATGGGCCGCCCACGCAACGAGGTCCTCCAGGATCTCGGCTCCCGCACGGGCGTCGACGATCTGCGCAGCCTGGCGGCGATCCTGATTCAGGCCGACAAGTTCGGTTCGAGCGTGGCGCAGGCCCTACGCGTGCAGAGCGATTCAATGCGTACCCGGCGCCGCCAGCTTGCCGAAGAGAAGGCGGCCAAGACGGCCGTCAAGCTGATCTTCCCGCTGGTGATCTTCATCTTCCCGGCGATCTTCGTGGTGCTGGTCGGACCGGCCGCCATCACCATCGTCAACGAGATGTTCCCGATGATGCAGGGACAAAAATAGCCCCGTCCGCCACGACGGGCTAGCGATAAACTCAGTAACCTAGGAAGAATTTACCGGTTACGCGCAATGCTGGCATAGTTTGTGCCCGCGCCCCGTCGATAGTCCCTGAGCGGCGGCATTGGGGGCCTTCCCGGGCTAATCCGGCGCGCCCATTGCCTATCGTTCACGAGCGCGCCGCCAGGGTTGGCGCGACCTATCGGAGGGAACCGATGCTACGTCTTGGCTCCGCCTTGCTTTTGGTTGTCGTCTGCCTGGGAACCGCCACCCCGGCCAAGGCCCAATGGTTTGAGAGGTTCTGCGAGAACTTCAAACGCGACTACCATCGCAATCGAATGTGGCCCGAGCCGTTTCTGCAAGCCGACCGCCAGGCGACGATGGCGCCCTTCGCCATCCAGACGGCCAACGGTTGGCGCCGGCAAAATCTCATCTCCGACTATCACTTCCACGACGGCACCAACCAACTCACGCTGGCTGGCGAGTCGAAACTCCGATACATCCTCACGCAAATGCCGCCCTCGCGGCGCACGGTTTTCGTGCAGCAAGGCCTGTCGCCCGACGTGACCCAGGCCCGGCTCGCGATCGTCGAGCAGGCAGCCAACCGCTTGGTTCCGCCGGGCATGGTTGCACAGGTGGTCGAGTCGAACCTGCCCAACGACGGCTGGTCGGCCGAGGACATCGACGCCATTACCCGCAAGTTCAACTCGAGTCGCCCCGATCCGCGGCTTCCGTCAGGGGGCATGTCGAGCGGCGGCGGCGGCTACGACGGCGCGAGCATGAAATAACTCGTGAAGCGCCCCTCCGATTCATTCGGAGGACGCGCAACATCGCCAAACGCGCAAACGGTTTGGCACAAGCAAGTCAGCGAGTGCTCCCATAAAGACCGTGTCCGAACATGAAACGTTGACAAAGCACTCGCACCGCCAGGCGGGCTCGTTTGCATTGCAGATGCCTGGCGATTGCGGACGATGCAAGACGTAGCGATCATTCCGATCTGCGCGAGAGTTTTAGTAGTTCGTATAGCGAGGACGCAAGCCGTGCCCCACAAGTTCGTTAGTTCCGCGGCTCTTGCCCTGGCTCTGTCGCTGGTGGCCGGCTGCACGTCAACCACGCAAAAACCCGCCGCGCAGCAATCGTCGCTCGACAAAATGACCGCCAGCGTCAAGAGCGGAACCGACAAGTTCGTCGCCGCGGTCAAACCCAAGCCCTCGAGTACCAACAAGCAAGTGCCGCTCGCGTCTCCCGCGGGCAAGCCCGGCCCGGCCGTGTTCGTGGCCGCCGCGCAGATGCACGAGACGTCGGGCAACTTAACTGAAGCCGAGGCGAATTATCGCAAAGCGCTCGACATCGACGCCAACAATGTTGACGCCCTCGTCGGCTACGCCCGGCTCGAAGACCGTCAGGGCAATTTCGAAGCGGCCACGAAGCTCTACCAGCGCGCCATCAAAAAGCACCCGCAAAACGCCTCGGTTCGCAACGACCTGGGACTTTGCTATCACCGCCGCGGCATGATGACCGACGCCACGCGCGAATTGAAAAAGGCGGTTGATCTTGACCGCGAAAATAAGCTGTACCGCAACAACCTGGCCGCGGCCTACGTCGAACAGGGGCACTACAAAGAGGCGCTCGCGCAGCTCACCGCCGCCCACGGCAACAGCGTCGGCAACTATAACCTGGGGTACTTGCTGACCCAGAAGAACGATAACGCGGCGGCCCTCACGCACTTCCAGGCGGCAGCCGCGGCCGACCCCAATCTCACGGCCGCGCAAGATTGGATCGCGCGACTCTCGGCGCCCGGCGGTGGCGCTTATGCTTCGCATGCGGGAGGCCCCGCGGCGGGCTCGCTGCCCGGCCAGACACCCTCGAACGCGGCTTATGTCGCCCAACAACCGGGCCAACGGCCGGGGCAATCCGTCCAATACGCTCCGCAATCGCCCGTCGTCAACATGGGTTCGCAACAGCAGCAGGCGGCGCCGATGCCGCCCATGCCTCGCTAACGCCACCGTCCGTCGGACGGCAGGAACGGGATCCACCCACCCGCGAAACATCCGTGGTCGCGGCGCGCTGTTCTTACTTCGCGGTTTCAAAATATCGCACGCCGCGCGCGTTAATCTTCCGCTTGAAGACCTTCGTCGCCGCGGTCACGTAGATCGTGTCCAACTCCGGCCCCGCAAACGCGGCGTTCGCCAGCCACGCGCCCTCGGGCTTCTCGATCACGCCCACCAGCCGGCCTTGCGGATCGAACACTTGCAGGCCAACTTGCGTGGCCACGTAAACGCGGCCGGCCGAGTCGCTGGTCATCCCGTCGGCGCCGCAGTCTGGCCGCCCCTCGAGCACGCGTAGATCGCCGAATGCGGTCTTCATTCCCAAGCGGCCATCGGCCTCGACGCGAAACGCCCACAGCTTCGTGTCCTTCATATCCACGACGTACAGCGTGCCCTGGTCCGGCGACAGAGCCAACCCGTTGGGATATTGCATTCCCTTGTCGACGACGCGCTTCTCGCCCCCCGGCGCGATATACCAAATCTGGTGATTCACCGGATCGGTAAAGTAGATCCCGCCCTCGCGATTCACGACCAGATCGTTGCTCAGCACGCCCTCGGCGACGACCGTGTACTCCCCCTTTTCGTCGTAAGCCACGATTTGCTTCTTGCCGTTCTGACATGCATAGAGCTTGCCGTCCGGGCCGAACATCAAGCCGTTCGTGCCATGCGCCTGCTCGACGAAGACTTCGCTCTTGCCCTCGGGCGTCAGGCGATGAATCTTGCTGCGGAACACATCCGTATAATACAGATTCCCGGCCAGGTCAGCCGCCGGCCCTTCGGTAAAGGTGTGCCCCTGGGAAGCGACCTCCCAGTTCTGCCCATCGATCAGCAGCCCGGCAAGTAACAGCACGATAACCTGTCGCATGAAACGCGGGCCTCCACGATCGGCGATTGAGTATGCGCAGCGGGCTGGTCCAGCAGCGCTCTTAGCGAGTCTGGCGTTCGCACGACCACCCCAGCTTCACGACCACCCCAGCTTCAAGGTATGACCGAGCGCTCGAGTCTAACCTCGACCAGGGGCGAAAATCGAGCCGCCCCCCGCTAGAATCCGACCAACTTCGCTCAGCCGCTCAAGGACTCGCGGGCGCAAGCGTGCCCGCCGTCAGAACCGGCCACTTCGACAGGTCGGGCTTCACGTTTGGCAGCGGCACGACCAATCCGTTGATCGACTGAATATCGCGTTCCTGAGAGCCTTGGATCTCCTTCGGCGCACGCCACAAGATCATAATCGCATATTCGCCGGCGTCATGCAGCCAGAGTTCCAGAATGCCGGGCATCGTCTCCAACTCGGCTTTGTCGTCACCATCGCGTAGGACGAAGAACGGCTGGTCGCCCTCCACGCGCATCTTCCGCCAGTGAAGGCCCTTTCCCTCCGGCGTGTCGGCGTCGACCAACTCCCACGTTGGCTTGGGGCCGGTCTGCACTGCCGCTTGCGCCGCCTTTTCAATCACGTTGGCATATTGATCGACCTCGCCCGGCTTGACCTGCCTCCCGGCTAGGTAACAGTAGAACGG
This sequence comes from uncultured Planctomycetaceae bacterium, assembly GCA_964598535.1. GTDB lineage: Bacteria > Planctomycetota > Planctomycetia > Pirellulales > PALSA-1355 > JALHMI01. Next base: position 41,682 of record CAZRCI010000037.1, read on the forward strand.
CAGCTTCCTGTTGCCCTCCTCCACTTTCCCTTCAAACGTCAACTTCACCACATCGTCCGAGCCCACGAACGGCGGTTGCATCCGCTGCGGCCGAATTTTGCCGCCGTCGTCTGGATGGCTGCTCGTCGGGGTAAACGAGTTTGGAAAGATCACCGGTACCCGTACCGTATACGGCATGTCAGGAATCCGCACGGGCGCAAATAGCCCCTGAAACTTCGCCTCGCTCCGAATCCTCGCCACGCCGCGGTCGAGGAGCTGATCATAGTCGCTCACGCCACATCCCGTCACCAGCGACGCCATGCCCAACAGCGTGCCGAGCCCTACCAGACGAGTCATGTGCAGTATCCCAAGCGAAAATGGAAGCCGCCGTTGGGCGACGAGAAATGCAATTCCCACCATTTGATTTTCCTTCGGAGCGAACGACGCTGTCAAGCGATTCCAGGGGGGGCCTCGACACGCCGCTGGTTGCGATGTACCTCAAGTCGGCCCATAATCGACATTCCTCGCGATTCACGTCATCCGTCACCGGGTTAGCCGCCACCATGATCCACGTTCGTTTGCTCGCTGCCCTTGCCCTCGTGATGCCCCTTTGCGGGGCGATTTCAATCGCCCACGACGCAGGCGAAGAATTCATTCCCCGCGCGCAGGACAAACCGCCCGGGCCGGCCCTCTCGCCCGAGGAGGCAATCCAAAAGATGACCGTTCCGCCGGGCTTTTCGGTCGAGCTGGTCGCCGCCGAGCCGGACATCATGAACCCCGTGGCCATGACGTTCGACGAGCGCGGCCGCGTCTGGGTGACCGAAAGTTTCGAGTACCCGCGCCGCGAGCCCGGTCCGGGACGCGACCGCGTCAAGGTGCTCGAAGACACCGACGGCGACGGACGCGCCGACAAGGTCACCGTCTTTGCCGAAGGACTCAACATTCCCTCGGGCATCGCCGTCGGCCACGGCGGCGTCTGGGTCGCCAACGCGCCCGACATCCTCTTCCTGCAAGACACCGATGGCGACGGTCGCGCCGACAAGCATGAGGTCGTCGTCACCGGCTTCGGCCGCGACGACACGCACGAGCTGCCCAACTCGCTCACCTGGGGCCCCGACGGCTGGCTCTACGGCCTTAACGGCGTCTTCAATCCCTCGCGCGTCGAGCAGAACGGCAAGGTCTTCGAGTTCACCTGCGCGCTGTTCCGCATCCACCCGCGCACCCGCGAGTTCCAGCTCTTTTGCGAAGGCACCAGCAATCCCTGGGGCGTCGCCTTCGACGCCGAGGGCAGCGCGTTCGTCAGCGCCTGCGTGATCGATCACCTCTGGCACCTGGTCGAAAGCGGCTACTACATCCGCCAGGGCGGCCCCTATCCTCCGTTCACACAACCGCAGGGCTCCATCGTCCAGCACAAACACCAGAAGGCGGCCTACTGCGGCCTCCACTACTTCGACAGCGACGCCTATCCGCCCGAGTATCGCGACCGCCTCTACATGGGCAACATCCACGGCAACTGCCTGAACGTCGACGTTCTCGAGCGCGACGGCTCGACCTACTTCGCCCGCCCCGCCGCCGACTTCCTCACCGCAAACGACGCCTGGTTCATGCCCGTCGTGCAAAAGACCGGCCCCGACGGCTCGCTCTATGTCCTCGACTGGTACGATCGCTACCACTGCTACCAGGACGCCAATCGCGATCCGGCGGGCGTCGACCGCCTCAAGGGCCGGCTCTACCGCATTCGCTACGGCCAGACGCCCCGCGCGCCGCGGTTCGATCTCGCGCGGGAATCGACCGGCGAATTGATCCAGCGGCTGCACAGCCCGAATGTTTACTTCCGCGACATCGCCCAGCGTCTCCTGACGGAGCGTGCCGACGCGGCGGCCCGCCCCCAGCTCGAAGCGCTCGTTCTCGATAACGACGCGCCCCGCAAAACCCGCCTCCACGCGCTCTGGACCCTAATCGGCGCGGGCCAGCTTTCGCCCGAGCTCCACGCCGCCCTGCTCGCCCACCCCGATGCCACGTTCCGCTCCTGGGGCGTCCGCGCCGCCGGCAACCAGGGGCAAGTCGGCGAATCGCTCCAGGCCAAGATTCTCGGCCTCGCCGCCGATCCCGCGGCCGACGTGCGGTTGCAAGTCACGATTGCCGCCGGCAAGCTGCCCGGCGCAGACGCCCTGCCCGTGCTGCTCGAAACGCTCGCTTCCAGCGGCGACGACAAGCTGCTCGCCCATGTCGTGTGGCAAAACCTGCATCCTCTGCTCGAAGACCAAGGCGCTCGCTATCTCGAGCTGGCCGGCGCCGAGCGCTATCGCGGCTCGCCGCCCGTCGAGGCCCTGCTGCCGCGCGTCATCGACCGCATTCTCGCCAGCCGCGATGCCGAGGCCATTGCCGCCCTGGTCACCGCGCTTTCGACGAAAGCCGATAGCGATCCCGCGGCGCTCGAGCGCTGCCTGGCCACGCTCACCGTCCGGCTTGCCAACCACGAGATCCGCGCCGACCAGCTTCAGCCGCTCAAGCGGCAGCTTGCCCCGCTCGTGCAAAAAATCCTCAGCGGCTCGGCCGAAAGTCCGCTGTTTGCGAACGCCGCGCTACTGGCGACCGCCTGGCAAGACGCCAAGGCTCGCGAAATCGCCCGCGGCTACCTGGCCGATGGCAATCAGCCGGTGGCTCGCCGGATCCATGCCTTGGAAGCGCTGATCGCCGGCGGCGACGCGGGTTTGGCCGCGCGCGTTACCCCCTTCTTCCAAGACTGCGCGGCCCATCCCGTCGAGGTGCGTTCCGCGGCGCTGGCCTCGCTCGCGCGCGTCGATGCACCCTGGGTCGCCGAGGTCGTGCTCGCCGGCTATCGCCAGCTCGAGCCCGAGCTACAGCCCCGCGCGATCGAATTGCTCACCGAGCGCACGCCCTGGGCCGAAAAGCTGCTCGACGCCATCGGCCGCGAGGAGATCCCCGCCGTCGCGCTCAATGCCAACCACGTGCGGCAGCTTCTCGCGCGCGGCGACGCCGCGCTTGCCGAAAAGGTCCGCGCCCGCTGGGGCTCGGTCCGCGAAGATCGCGACCCGCGCCGTGAAGAAGTCATCGCCCAGATGCGTTCGTTCCTTCGCAAGACGCCCGGCGATCCGCACAAGGGCCAAGAGGTCTTTGGCCGACTCTGCGGCCAGTGCCACAAGCTTTACGGCCAGGGCCAGGACGTCGGTCCCGACATCACGCTCAACGGCCGCAGCTCGTTCGAGCAATTGCTCTCGAACGTCTTCGATCCGAGCCTCGTGATCGGCAGCGCCTACCAGGCCCGCACGGTGCTCACGGCTGACGGCCGCGTGCTCACCGGCCTCTTGGTCGAGGACAGCCCGCGGCGCGTCGTCCTCAAGATGCAAGGCGGCAAGCAAGAGGTCATCGCCCGCGACGACATCGAGGTGCTCAAAACCAGCACGCTCTCGCTGATGCCCGAAGATCTGGAGAAGCAGCTCCAGCCGCAAGAGTTGGCCGACTTGTTCGCTTTCATCACGCTCGACAAACCGCCCGGCGATCCCGCGGCCCGCAAGCTTGCCGGCTCGCAGCCCGTGGTACCGCGCGCGACGACCGATCCCGGCAAGTTCGCCGAGTTGGTGCATGAAATCGCGCCGCAATTTTCCACCGATCGGGCGGGCGGCAGTGGCCTGGCCATCGTCGAAACGCATGCCGACCGGGAAGGGGCGCTGCGCACTTCGCCCGTGCATGCCGCGGAGCCGTGCGTGCTGCGTGGCGCGCTCGACGTGCCCGCGGGCAAACGCTCGCGATTGGTGTTGGTCGTTTCACACGATGCCCGCGGCGCGTGGGATCTCGGCGTGCTAGCCAACGGCCAAGAGCTCCACAAGGCGCTCATCCAAGGCGACGATCCACGCTGGCAAACGCTGGCCGTCGATCTCACGCCCCTGGCGGGCCAGCAGGTGAACGTCGAGCTACGTCACGCCGCGGCCGGCGACCGTCCCTCGGCCGCCTACTGGGCCCAGATCGAGCTCGTGTCCGAATAATCGTCCGTTGCTGGTTTGAGCCCTCGGGCGGTCTTGTTTGTGTGCCACTGCTGGCTTGTCCAGCAGTGCCCGTATTTTGAGCTTGCCTTGTTGCATCTTCTTCGGATGAGGGTTTACTTCAAGCCGGCTCGGCCAACCTGAACAACGAGCGGCGGAACGCCCCACGAGGCGAGCTCGTTTCGATCCGCGACGTGCAAGGCAAGATTCTGGAAAGAGCACTGCTGGGCAAGCCAGCAGTGGCACCCAAGTGGCTTCGCCCCACGCCGTAGGCGTCCAACATTCCCCGCCCACGCCGCAGGCGTCGGACACGTCAGCCCTGGGCATCGCCCAGGGAAACTCGTTTTGCCCCAACCGCATCCCAGCCCTGCAAGGGCGAAACCTCCTCGCCAGGCAAGAAAAGCACCACGGGCTACTTGCGCCGCTTACGACACCCCAGCAGCGCGACCATCCCCAGCGCTCCCATCAGCAGCGTGCCTGGCTCGGGGACCGTTGCCACACGGAACCCAACAATGCTGTTCTCGAAGGTCGGGGTGTAATCGTACGGGGTCGAGGCGGCCAGGAAGCCCACGCCGAGGCCCCACGTCCCCCCACGCAACCTCCGAAACGACCCGCCGAAGAGCGCTTCGTTCCATTCCCACACATTGCCTCCTTGATCGTAGGTGCCGTAGGGGCTTGCCGACTCCGTATACGCACCGGCGTCCGTCAGGGGATAATCAAGGCTGCCCGTCGTGTAGGCATTGTTGTAGAAGTTGGCCGAGTTGCCGGTGTCGAACGCAGGAAGATTGTTATTTGGCGTGGCATTGGTCCCGGTCGGATATCTGTAATACGTGGCGGCATCGCCGTCGTAGTACGCCGCCTTGTACCACTCGTTCTCCGTGGGAAGGAACCACGTTGCCTCATCGTTCCGCGTCACGGCGCTCAAGTCGAGGTTATTAATAGCGCCGTTGAGCGTGTACGCGCCGTCTTCGGTCGTGCCGGCGTTTTGAGGGCCGGTCGGCTGACCGTTGTGCAGCCAATTGGAAAACCGCGCGGCGTCTCCCCAACTCACCCAAACCACGGGCTTGTCGGCGTACGTGTACGCACCGGCATCGGCCTTTACCGAATAGGTGTAGCTACCCGAGGTGCCCGTGCGCGTGATTCCACCAACGGTGCTTGAGCCCATCGACGTGCTGTAGAGCCCGTAGGTATCGGTGGCGGCGACCGCGTTCAAGAATGCCACGTACTGGGCGTTGGTCACCTCGGTCGTGCCGATCCGGTAGTCGTAATCCACCGCGCCCCAGCCGCCGGTGTCCGGCGCATTGCCGGCGTTGCCGACCGGCACGGTCGGAATCGTGATGGGGGCGGCCTGTGCGGGCAGGGCCAAAGCCATCCCCACCAGGGCAGAAAGCGCGAGCCTCACGCTATAGGAGAAGGAAGAACGCGCACGTCGTCGGTACGTCATGAGTGGCCCTATCAAAACATCAGCGGTGTTTCATGCAATGCTCCTTATCACGAGGTTTGTTCGTCACGAGCGTTCCGATTCAAGCATGTCGTCGCGATGTTTGTTCCTGCCGGCTTCCCGACCGTATGGCGAACGGGCAGGGCCAGTCAATCTTGATAGGAGGATTATAACCAGACGCCCCCCCTTTTGCATACTTCTGCGCATATTTCTCAGAAAAATCATTTGAGCGACCAGACGGGGCGAAATCTCTCCTCCCCAACACGCCTGCGCCGCCATCACGAAAAATTTCCCCGCGCATGCGAGCCGCAATCGCCCCTCCGG
>CAZRCI010000038.1:0-19720 GCA_964598535.1 uncultured Planctomycetaceae bacterium
GCGACATCGCAGGGATGCGATGGCAAAATAGCGACATAAGTCGTTATTTTGCGAGTCGTGCGGAGCTTTGCTCCGCACTTGGCGAGGTTGAAAAATGTCACGATGGCATTTTTCAACAGTCGAACGAAGCGGACACTCAAGCCCCCGATCCCCCCATCTGAGAACGTCGTGGAACCATTCGCCATCCATTGCACGACCTGCAAGGCACGGCTGATCGTCAAGGACGAGTCGGTGATCGGGGATATTCTGTCCTGCCCCAAATGTCAGAGCATGGTGCAAGTAGCGCCGCCGGCTGGGGATGCCTCTCATGGCGCCGCGAGACAAGCCGCTGGCGCAAAAGTCGCGCAGAACGTTGCCGCGCCCAACGTTCCCGCTTCAACAGCGCATACCACTCCGCCGCCACTCACCGCCACTCCGACGAGCGACGGCGCGCGCGCCGCGGCGCCACCCGCCCTTCCGCCGCGAAGGACGCCGCCGCAAACGCCACTTGCAATCGCGGCCCCACCACCCGCGGAAGCATCAGACCATGCCACGCCGGCCATCGCCGCCCCGCACCAGGCATCCGCAAATCGTAGCGGCGTGCTGCTCGCGGCCGGCGTTGGCGGCGGCATACTGCTCGGCGCATTGACGTGGTTGGCGCTCTGGCTACAAACGCCCTCGACGGTTGTCGCGATAGCGGCGCCGAGCGCAGCGTTACCGGCGGACGAGATCGGCTCCGCGCCGCAACAACCCGGTTCCGCGCCAGCGGCACCAGAGAACAGTGTTCCTGAGAGCGGCGTCTCGAACAACGACATCGCACTGGCGGAGGACGCCGCGCCCGAACCGCTTGCTTCCGAACCATCGACATCCGAGCCCACGGACCCCGGGCCGCCGGCGGGCTCGGCTCCGGCTGCCGGCGAGGCGCCGCAAACCGATGCGCAATCGGCGGCGGAAGCGCAGCCCACGCTCGGCGCCGCCGCGATGCACCCGGAATCGCGGATGGATTTGGCTCAACCGCCACCGGGCGACTCGGCCGATGCGAACCAAGATCCGAATTTTCCCAACGAACCGGGCACCAGCGATCCATCGAGCGGCCGTTATCCCGGCCACGACGATCCCCCCTTGCCGATCGACGAAATCGCGCCCACCGGTCCCGCGCTATTGGCCGTGCAGGAAATCGAGCGGCGTCTTGGCGCAAACCTTGCGCGAGTCGACTTCTCCGGTATTTCCTTGGGCCATCTCGCGGGTTTTCTCAGCGACGTCAGCGGCGCGCGGGTCATCATCGACGAACCCTCGCTGGCCAAAGTCGGCAAAAGCCGTAAAACGCCCGTCACGGTTCGTCTCAATAACGCCACGCCGCTGGCGATTCTCCAAGCCGCGGCCGAACAGGCGGGGCTGTCCTACAAGATCGACGTAGGCCGAATCACGCTTTCCGCCCGAGACCATTAGCGGGCGATTAGCGCATCGGGACCATTCGCGCAGCAATCGTTTTCGCGCTTGGGATTGGTCTGTCGAGTGCCATCCGTTAAGTTGGGCCTTGTTCCGTCCAATCGCCCGTGCGCATACCTTGCGCCGGGCCGTTGCATCTCACTTCGATCTTGCGGCGCACGGCCATTTGGGCCCGATACGAAAGCCACCACGATGCACAACATCGACCTGATTCTGACGCTCACCACCGGCCTGGCAATCGCGCTCGTATTCGGGTACATCACCCAGCGGTTGGGGCTTTCTCCGATCGTGGGCTACCTGCTGGCAGGCCTGGTCGTGAGCCCTCAAACTCCCGGCTATGCGGCCGATCAATCAATCGCCGAGCAACTTGCCGAGGTCGGCGTCATCCTGCTCATGTTCGGCGTCGGGCTGGAATTCCACCTCGAAGAGCTATTAGCCGTCCGCAAGGTGGCGATTCCCGGCGCCGCCGTGCAGTGTACGGTCGCCACCGTGCTGGGCATTGTGTTAACACACTTTTTCTTCGATTGGTCCTGGTCCGCGGGCTTGATCTTCGGGCTGGCGATTTCCGTGGCGAGTACCGTCGTGCTGTTGCGCGTCTTGGCCGATGCCCGCGATCTGCACACGCCCACGGGGCATATCGCCGTCGGCTGGCTCGTGGTCGAGGATCTGTTCACGGTTCTGGTGATCGTGCTGCTCCCGGCCATGTTCGGCGGCGGGGCGGAGTCGGGCCCGCTTTGGCTCTCGCTCCTGATCGCCGTGGTCAAGGTCTCGTTGCTCGTGGCGGCCGTCTTCGTCATCGGCGGACGGCTAGTGCCGTGGCTCTTGCACCGGGTGGCCGTTACCCAATCGCGCGAGTTGTTCACGCTTACCGTGCTGGTCGTGGCCCTGGGAATCGCGGTCGGTTCGGCCACCGTGTTCGGTGTGTCGATGGCCCTCGGTGCGTTTCTGGCCGGCATGATCGTGGGGCGCAGCGACTTCAGCTTGCGGGCGGCCACCGAAGCCCTCCCCATGCGCGACGCTTTTGCCGTGTTGTTCTTCGTTTCGGTCGGCATGCTGGTCAACCCGCGCCAGGTGTTCGACTCGCCCGGTCTGATCGCCGCCACGTTGGCAATCATCCTCATCGGCAAGCCGCTGGCCGCCTGGATCATCGTGGTGCTGCTGGGCTATCCGTTCAAGGCGGCCCTGGGCGTGGCCGTGGTCCTCGCTCAGATCGGTGAATTCTCGTTCATCGTGGCCACCGTCGGCCGCGAGCTCGAAATCCTGCCGCCCGAGGGCACCCAGGCCCTGGTCGCTGCGGCCATCATCTCGATCTCGCTCAACCCGTTGCTCTATCGCGCGGTCGATCCGATTTCGATGTGGGTCTTGCAAAACGAGCGGCTCCGCGAGTTCTTCAAACCGCGCCGCCGCCTGGCCGACGACAAGCACAACGAAGAAGACGAACCGTCGCCCTACCGCACGGTCATCGTCGGCTACGGCCCCATCGGCCGCACGCTGGTGCGTCTGCTGCGCGAAAACGAAGTCGAACCCAGCGTGATCGACCTCAACTTCGAAGCCGTGCAGTCCGCCAAGCGCGAGGGCATTCCAGCCGTCTACGGCGACGCCATGCAGCCCAATATCCTCCGCGAGGCCGAAACTCACCTGGCTGGCACGCTCGTGCTCAGTTCGTCGAACATGCACGGCATCGCCGAAGTCACGAAGCTCGCCCGGCGGCTGAACCCCAAGATTCGCGTGCTCGCCCGCGTCGGCTACGTGAGCGAAATGCGAAACGTTAAGCGCGCCGGCGCCGACATGGTCTTTTCCGGCGAAGGCGAAGTGGCGATTGCCATGACGGCCGCCGTGCTCGAGGAGCTCGGCGCCAGCGGCGAACAGATCGACCGCGAACGTGCCCGCGTCCGCAAAGAGCTGGTCGAGATTCAGGTCAGCGAAACAGCCAGCGCGAGTTGATCGGCCGGCATCCCCCCCGAGCCGCCGCCACGAAAGCAAGTCGCCGCAAACCTGCCAGGGCCGCGTGTTTCACCCTCGGAAACACGCGGCCCTTGCCTGATCTTTCCGTCGTCTCGCGACTCGAGACGGTGCCTTACATCTTCTTCCCCAGCGCACCGGCCACCTTCCGGCACGTTGCCATCGTCGACGCGAACTGCTCGAAGTTCAGCGACTGGTAGCCGTCCGAGAGCGCCCGCTCCGGATCGGGATGCACCTCGAGGATCAAGCCATCCGCGCCGGCCGCCACGCTCGCCGCGGCCATCTGCGGCACCAGGTAGGTGTGGCCCGTGCCGTGACTCGGATCGACCACCACCGGCAAGTGCGTCTTCGCATGCAGATAGACCACCGTCGCCAGCGGGAGCGTGAATCGGGTATGGGTCTCGAACGTGCGGATACCCCGTTCGCAAAGCATCACGTTCGGATTGCCGGCGTTCAGAATGTACTCGGCCGCCAGCAGAAGCTCGTCGATCGTCGCGCTTGGGCCGCGCTTCAGCAGCACCGCGCGATCGGTCGCCCCGACCGCCTCGAGCAGCCGGTAGTTCTGCATGTTCCGGGCTCCAATTTGCAACACGTCGGCGTACTTCGCCACCAGCGGCACGTCTTCCGTCGCGACAACCTCGGTCACGATGGCCAGGCCCGTGGCGTCGCGCGCGGCGGCCAGCAACTTGAGCCCGTCTTCCTTCAATCCCTGGAAGCTGTAGGGGCTGGTTCGCGGCTTGAACGCGCCGCCGCGGAGCGCCGTGGCGCCGGCCTTCTTCACCGCCTGGGCAGATTGCAAAATCTGCTCTTCGCTCTCGACCGAACAGGGCCCCGCTATCACGCCGATCGTCCCCGCGCCGACGGTCAGGCTGCCGGCCGTGATCTGCGTCGGCTCGGGCTTCAGCTCACGGCTGGCCACTTTGTAGGGCGCCAAGATCGGCATCACTTCGGCCACGCCCGGCCCACTTTCGAGCGATTCCTTATGGGCTTTGCGATCGTCGCCGACCGCGGCAATGACCGTTCGCTCGGTGCCCACGATCACATGCGCCTTGAGGCCCAGCGCTTCGATGCGCTGGACCATATGGTTGACGTCCGCCGGCGTCGCTTCTTTCTTCATCACCACGATCACGTTCAGTCTCCAGTCTCAAAAAATGGGGGTTGAGGTTGGCTAGCAGAGCGACAACAGCGGATACCGTTTCAACTTCTCTCGCGGCTTAGCAACCGCCACGCGTGTCTCGCGGCAACAAAAAAAGCCCCGAGACTGGCTTGAGTCTCGGGGCTCTTGTTGGTCGCTTCCTCAGGATGGAATCTTACGTTCCTCCTCCGGCCCCGCGACTCGGCGGGCTAAAAAAGTACCAAAAGTACGCGCGGAGGGTGACGTTCATGTCCGTATTCTGGCTTCCGCCGAGCGGGATTTCAAGTGCGAGAATCTACCGGGCCGCGTAGGGTAGCGGTTTCTCGGCCACCTTGACGGCCGCCTCGCCGCCCGTTTTGGCCACCAGATCGCGGTACGCCCGAACGCTGACGATCGCCTGGCTGGGCTGGCCGCTCAACGACTGCGGCCGCAAATAGGCCACCAGCCGTCCCTGGCTTCGCACCTGCTGGGCGAGCGCATTCAACTCGCCCAGCGGCTCCCACGGCTTCTGGATCTTCCGCCCGTCCATGATCACGGTCAATTGGGCCGTCGACTTGGCCGGCGGCTGAGCCTGATAAAAGTTCATGGTCGAAAGTAGCGTGAAATAACGGTCGGCCTCGGCCGCCGGCAGATCCATCGCCCAGGTCTCGTGGACCTCTTCGTGGTGGCCAACCTTCGGCGCCGCCTCGCGCTCCGGAAACAGGCTCCAGGCCGGACGCGACGGCCCCGCCTCTTCACTATCGATCGAAAACGTCACCCGGGCATAGCCCTCGCGGCCGGCCGGGTGTGGCTTTTCGATCGTGAGCGTGCCAAACGAACGATTGGCCAGCGGACTGCTGGCAATCTGCTCATAATTCACCTGCCGCCCGTCGACGCACAGCACGTCCAGCGGCTGGCCTAGCTTGCCCGCGTCAAGCCGATATTCGAGCTTCGCCTGGTTATAGAACCCCGCCCGAACATCGCGCGTCACCGGCGCCCAGGGTAACTCGGGCAGCGTCGCGCACGAGCAACAGAGCAATATCGGCAGCAAGGCCAGGCTCCGGTTCGCCGCGCTACGGCCGAAGGACGATCTGACTTGCGTCTTACGCATCCTTCAACCTGCCTTCAGCCTTCAAAGATAGTCTTCGCGCGGCGGATGAAATACATCGAGTGCCCGCACCGGCCCGTCGAGCGCCACGACCTTGTGGACGACCCCGCCGGGAATGCGCCACATTTCGCCCACGCGAACGCGGCGCGTCTGGCCGCCGATGGTAAAATCGGCCTCACCCTCGAGCATCAGTCCCATCTGCTCGTGCGGATGACTGTGCTCTTCGACCACGGCTCGGGGCTCCATCTCCACGAGTGACAGCATCATCTGCTGGCAACGCGTGGTGTAGATGTGAACGCCCGGGAAAATCTCGTGGTGCGAGCAGTCCTTCTTATCGACGAAGTAGCTGAACATCTTGAAAATTCCACGTGACCGGCAAACTCCACCAACACGGCTGGGAGCGAGCTGTACGACGCCTTACTGCGGTGCGGCAAAAGACTTAAGTGCCTCGGCGATGCCCGGAACCTGGTCAGCTCCCTCGGGAATCGTGATTGAAGAGCCCTCGAACGCCTCGCCGACCGGCTCAAAACGCCCCCCCAACCGTTCGGCCAGAAACGCCTCGGCCACGGCGAAAAACGCCAAGCTGTTCTCCGGCCGCGCAAAACCGTGTCCTTCGTCCGGAAACAGCACATACGTCAGCGGAATCCGCTTCTCCTTCATCGCGGCCACGATCTGATCCGACTCGGCCTGCTTGACGCGCGGGTCATTGGCCCCCTGCGCGATCAATAGCGGCCGCTTGATCTTCTCCACGAAGTTCAGCGGCGAGCGTTCGTCCAGCAGCTTTTGGCCTTCCTCGCTCGTATAGTCGCCCACCCGGTCTTTGAACACCTGGACCATCGGAACCCAATACGGCGGAATCGAGTTCAACAGCGTGATGATGTTCGACGGCCCCACGATATCCACGCCGCAGGCGAACTTCTCCGGCGTGAAGGTCAGCCCCACGAGCGTGGCATAGCCGCCATAGCTGCTGCCCATGATGGCTACCCGATCGGGATCGGCGATCTTCTCGCTCACGGCCCAGTCGACCGCGTCAATCAAGTCGTCGTGCATCTTGCCGGCCCACTCCTTATTGCCCGCGTTGGTGAAGTCCTTGCCCAAGCCGGTCGAGCCGCGGTAATTCACGCTCAGCACCGCGTACCCGCGATTCGCCAGCAGTTGGTGTTCGCCGTCATAGCCCCACGAGTCGCGCGCCCAGGGGCCGCCATGCACGAGCAGCACCATCGGCAGCGGTTCGTTTGGCCGGCCGTCGCCATCGGGATCCGCCGCGAGCGGCAGCGTCAAATAGCTCACCAGTTCCAAGCCGTCGCGCGTTTTGATCACCTGCGGGTGCATCTTGGCCAGCGGCTGGCCTTCGAGCGACTTGCGATTGGTGAATAGAAACTCCGCCTTCTTGTTCGGGCGATCGTACAAGTAATAACGCACGGGGCCGTCATCCATCACGAACGCGACGATCCACTTTGTGTCGTCCAGCGTGCGGCTGGTGATCTGCAACTCGCCATCGGCGACGTTCTTGAGATAATCTATGTCGCCCTGAATCGCCGAATCGATCACCTGCCACTCGGGCCGCAGGTAGTCGAAGCTCACGGCCTGAATATTCTTTTCCGTCGGATGCGCCATCACGGCGCTCAGGTCGGCATTGTCGTTCGTGGCTAACACGCGCCGCGTGTTGTCCGCCAGGTTGACCTCCACCAGCGCGCTCGTGTTACGGTCGCGGCTGTCGGTCAGGTACAGCTTTTGGCCCGACTTGTCGAAGCTGGAAATGACCGTCGTCAAGGTGTCGTCCGCAGGGACGCTCATATGCTCTTTCCATCCTCCCTCACCATCCGGCTCGAAGTATTGCGTGCTGCCGTCCGGCATCATCTTCGAGGCAAAGCGCACTTGATAGTCATCGTCCACCGCATACCCCATAAACTCGGCATTCTTCTCCAGCAACTCTTTCTCGCCGCTGGTAATATTGATCTTGTACAGATCGTGGTACTCCGGATCGCGGTCGTTGATGCCTACGACGATCTCCTCAGGAAACTTTTCGCTGACAGCATCGATCTGCGCGGCTACGCCCTCGAACGGCGTCAGATCCTTCGTCTCGCCGCTCTCCAGATCAACGCTATAGACGTGCCAATTCTCGTCGCCGTTCGTATCCTGGATATACAAAATGTGTTGGTTATCGTACCCCCAAAAGTACGAGCGAACCCCGCGCTGCATGTCGTCCGTCACCGACTTCGCCGCCTCGGGATTGTCGACCGGACCAACATACACGTTCATCACTTCCGCTTTCGGAGCCAGATAGCTGAGCCGCGTGCCGTCCGGGCTGAGCCGCGCCATCGTCTTGTCCGAATTGCCAAATAGCACCAACCGCGGAATCAACGGCGTGCCATCGGCGGCGCTGGGCCTGCTCGCCGCGGGCTCGGCCCGCGATTCTGAAATCGCTTCTTTCTCCGCTTGCGGCGCCGGCTGCTCCTCGCCTTCCGCAGGCGGGGGAATCTCCAACTCGGGTTCGCTCGCCGGCTCGGACGCCTCGTCGACAACGACCCGCTCCGACGCGGGCGCCTCCTCGGCCTGCGGAGAACCAGGCTTCGACGCACCCTCGCCGCCCACCGCCGATTCGACAGGCGAAACCTCTTCCGGATCGGGCTTCTTCGCTTCCGTCGCGCAGCCCACGACGGACATCAACACACCGAAGGCCGCTAGCCTCCCAAGGTACTGGCTGATCATAGAAATCGGTGTCCTTTCGCGTGCTCGGGCAAAATTCTAATTCGGCCAAATCGCATGTAAGCTTATCGCTCGCGTCGACAATCGCCAAGTTTGAACCATCGGCTCGGCCGCGATGATACACTAGCAGTTCACCATCCTGCTGGAACCGGCCGGAACATTTCCCAATCGTGGCGCCTCTCGAACCATCCTCGCGCGCTGAACAATCGACGTACCAGCCGCTCGTCGTCGTGCTCGTGGCGGTCTGCGCCGGCATCACGCTCGACCGTTGGCTGGCGATCTGGCTCTCGTGTTGGTTGCTCGCGGCCGCGCTCGCGGGGCTCGTCTGGTGGAATCTCTGGCGGCAAGGCGCCTTGCGCGCCGCGGCGGTCGCGCTGCTCGTAAGCGCCGCGGCCACCGGCGGCGCGTGGCACCACTGCCGCTGGTCGCTCTTCGCTGAAAACGAAGCACGTGTCTTTGCGCCCGCGGCCCCTGGCCCCGTGGCGGTCGAGCTGCGCGCGCTCGACGGCCCACGGCGCATTCCCGCGCCGCCGCACAATCCGCTCAGCACGGTGGCCCAACGCGAGCGCACGCGGTTGGCCGTCGAGTTCCTCGCCGTGCGCCATCGAGACACGTGGCAACCCGCCAGCGGCCGCGCCACGCTGATCGTCACCGGCAACGTGCTCGACGTGAATCCCGGCGATCGACTGCGAGCTTTCGCCCAGTGGTCGCACACCAGTCCGCCGGCGAACCCCGGCGAATTCGACTTCACCTCGCTGACCCGCGCGCGGCGTGAGCTGGTCACGCTGTTTTGCGAATTCCCGGAAAGCCTCGCGAGCGACCATGCAGGCTGGACCTGGCTCGGCTGGGCCAGCCCGTTGCAGCTTGTCGATTGGCTCCGCACGCGCGGCGAATCGCTGCTGTGGCAAAACCTCGGCGAGCGCACCGCCGGATTGGCCGCCGCCATGTTTCTCGGGGCGCGCAACGAGCTCGAGCCTGACTTGCAACAGGCCTTCATCGAGACCGGCACGATCCACCTGCTCGTCGTCTCAGGCCTGAACGTCGGCATCCTCGCCGCTTCGTTGCTGGTCGCGCTACGCGTGCTGCTTGTGCCCCGCGGCTGGGGCCTGGGATTCGTCGTCGTGGTCTGCCTGCTTTACGCCGCCGCAACCGATGGCGAACCGCCGGTCGTGCGCGCCACGGTGATGGTGCTGCTAAGCGTGCTGGCCATGTTTCTCGCCCGCCGCCCGCTGCAATACAACACGCTCGCCGCGGCCGGACTCGTGGTCCTGGCAATGAACCCCGCGGAACTCTTTTCGGCCGGCACGCAGCTTTCATTTCTCGCCGTGGGCGTGCTGGTGTTCGTGTCCGAAACCCAACTGGGCAAGCGCCAATTCGACGATCCGCTGGAGCGACTGATCGCCCGCACGCGTCCCTGGCCAGAGCGCCTCGTCCGTCGACAGGGGCGCAACTTCTGGCGGGCGACCATCACCACCACGCTCATTTGGCTTGTCGTGGCGCCGCTGGTGATGGCGCGTTTTCACCTGGTTTCGCCCGTCGCCGTGCTGCTGGGGCCGGTCCTCGCGCCGCCGGTCGCCATCGCCCTGGGCTGCGGCTTCGGTATCTTTCTCGTCGGCTGGCTGTTGCCGCCCGTCGGCGCCGCGTTGGGCTACCTCTGCAACGCGATGCTCCTCGCGATGCAAGCGTGCGTCGAAACGGCCCGCGGCTGGCCGCTCAGCCATCTCTGGGTCGCCGGCCCTGGCGATTGGTGGCTGGTGGGATTCTATGGATTGCTGATCGCGCTGGCGCTGGTCCCTGCGTGGCGGCCCTCGCGCCGCCGGCTGCTTGGTATCGTCGCCGGCTGGACGGCCCTCGGTTTTGGCGCCTCGCTGCTGCCCGCCGCGGATCGCGACGAGCTGCGCTGCACATTCCTCGCCGTCGGCCATGGCACGGCGGTCGTCGTCGAGCTTCCCGGCGGACAGACCTTGCTCTACGATTCCGGCCGCTTGGGTGCGCCAACGTCCGCCGCGCGTATCGTCTCGGGCTACCTCTGGTCGCGCGGCGTCACGCACCTCGACGCCGTGGTCGTTTCGCATGCCGACGCCGACCACTACAACGCCCTGCCTGCCATCCTCGCGCAGCACTCGGTGGGCATCGTCTACGTCTCGCCCCTGATGTTCGACGACCCTGCGAGCCGCGCCCTGGCCGCGTTCCGCTCGTCGCTCGACGAGCATGCGGCGCCGCTGAAAGAAGTCTGGGCCGGCGACCGGCTGCGGGCCGGCAGTGGCGTGTCGATCGAAGTGCTACACCCGCCGCGGCTCGGCGTGCTTGGCAGCGACAACGCCAACAGCATCGTGCTCGCCCTCGAATACCAGGGGCGGCGGATCCTGCTCACCGGCGATCTCGAACCGCCAGGCCTCGAAGACGTGCTGGCCGAGCGCCCCTACGATTGCGACGTGACGATGGCTCCGCACCACGGCAGCATGGCCAGCGATCCGCCAGGCTTTCTGGCGTGGAGCACGCCCGAGTGGACTGTCATCAGCGGTGGCCAGTCGGACCGCATGTCGCAGGTGCGCAATGCGTTCGCCGCGTCGGGCAGCCAGGTTCTGCATACGGCCGAAGTCGGCGCCGTGACCGTGCGAATCGCGCAGGGCCAGGTGTCGGTTCAGGGGTTTCATGCACCGCCTTAAGGGGCTGTTGCCAGCATTCCTCGCAGCCTCGATGCTGGCAACTCCCCCAGGGGGCGAAGCGACACGTCGACTACGGTACAATCGATACGGCAGTCGGCATCGAACAAAAACGGCCGGCCGCCATGTTCCCACCGCGGCGAACAACCCGGCTCTGTCCTACTTTTCAACGCCTCTCCGACTTCGGTGGAAATGTTGGCCCTCGTTCACGTAGCGCGTTCGGATACGAAATGGCGTGCCAGCTTGACTAGCTTCGCCTAACCCCCAGGACACCCCCACCCGCCATGCGAGCTATCGACGCGACCCGCCTGTATTTCGACCGCGCGGCCGACCGCATGGACATGAGCGAGAACATGCGCGAGCTGCTGCTCACGGCCAAGCGCGAAGTCTCGGTGCAAATCGCCGTCGAGCTTGATAGCGGCGAAGTGGCCACCTACATCGGCTACCGCGTCCAGCACGACGATTCTCGCGGCCCGATGAAAGGTGGGCTGCGCTATCATCCCGAGGTCGACCTGAGCGAAGTTCGCTCGCTGGCGGCGCTCATGACCTGGAAAACCGCCGTGGTCGATCTTCCCTTCGGCGGCGCCAAGGGCGGCGTCGCCATCAACCCCACCAAGTTCAGCCCACGCGAACTCGAACGCATCACCCGCAAGTTTGTCGATGGCATCCACGAACTGATCGGCCCCGACGTCGATATCCCCGCGCCGGACATGGGCACCAACAGCGACGTCATGGCCTGGATCATGAACCAGTATCAAAAGTACCACGGCTTCAACCCGGGCGTCGTCACCGGCAAGCCCGTCGAGCTCCATGGAATTCCCGGCCGCGAGGAAGCCACGGGGCGCGGCGTCGGCATTCTGGCCTACAAAATGACCAGCCGCCTGGGACGCAAACCGCAGCAAACGCGCGTCGCCCTGCAAGGCTTCGGCAACGTCGGTTCGCACGCCGCGAAGTTCCTGCACGAGTCGGAGTTCAAAGTCATCGCGATCAGCGATCTGAGCGGGGCTTACCTCCGGCCCGAGGGCATCAATATTCCCAAGGCCTTGCAGCACGTCCGCGAGCACCGCAGCCTGCAAGGCTACTCAGAAGCCGAGCACATCTCGAACGAAGAGCTTCTGGAACTCGACGTTGACTTGCTGATTCCCGCGGCGCTCGGCGGCGTGATCACGGGCGTCAATGCCCCCCAGATCAAAGCGCCCATGATCATCGAAGCGGCCAATCAACCGGTCTGGCCCGACGCCGACGAAGTCTTCGACGCCCGAGGAACGATCGTGCTCCCCGACATCTTGGCCAACGCCGGCGGCGTGACCGTCAGCTACTTCGAGTGGGTGCAAAACCGCCAGCACTATTCCTGGGGCATCAACCGCGTTCGCCAGGAGCTCGACAGCGTGATGTCGACCGCCTTCGAGCGCGTCTGGACGTTGGCTCAAGAACGGAAGGTCAGCCTCCGCACGGCCGCCTACATGCTCGGCATCGGCCGCGTCAGCCGCGCCGCGGTCCTCGGCGGCATCACGTAATCGCGCGCCGCGAAAACGAACGCTCGCGTAAACCCAAAGCCCCGAGAAATACCTTCTCGGAACCGCGCACAGCACGTTCCTCAATAATGCACGTCCGCGCCGGCGGTCACCTTGATCGTTGGCGCGGCCGCCGCGACCTCGGCCAGAATCTCACAGGCCCTGGCCGTATCCGCCGCGTCGACGTCCAAGTGCGTCACGGCCCGCACCTGTTGCGCGCCGATCGCCAGCATCAGCACGCCCGCAGCTTTGAGCTTCTCGCAGAATTCCGCCGCGGTCCCCAGCGCCGGCTCGACCGCGAAGATCACGATGTTCGTGTCGACCGCGTTGCCCACCAGCTTGAGCCCGGCAATTTGCTTGGCGGCTTCGCCGAGCAGGCGCGCGTTGGCGTGATCTTCGGCCAATCGCTCGATGTGATGTTCGAGCGCGTAGAGCGCGCCGGCCGCGATAACGCCGGCTTGCCGCATCCCGCCGCCGAAGAGTTTCCGCACGCGGCGTGCTTTCTTGATGTGTTCTTTCGAGCCGGCGAGCGCGGATCCCACCGGCGCGCCCAGCCCCTTGCTGAAGCACACGCTCACGGTATCAAAGTGTTGCGCCCAGTCGCGCGCGCTGACGCCGCTGGCCACCGCGGCGTTGAACAGCCGCGCTCCGTCCAGGTGCGTCCGCAGCCCGTTGGCGTGCGCCCAATCGCAGATCGCCTCCACGCCCTCGTAGGGCTGAATCTTGCCCGCCCCGCGATTGTGCGTGTTCTCCAAGCACACCAGCCGCGTGCGGCAAAGATGCTCATTGTCGGCGCGAATCAAGCCCGTCAACTGTTCGAGCCGCAACACGCCGCTCGCGCCGTCGACGGTCCGCGTGGCCAATCCGCTAAGCTGGGCATACGCCCCCTGCTCGTAGTTGTAGATGTGGCAGCCGCCCTCGCAGAGGAATTCGTCGCCCGGGTCGCAATGCACGCGCACCCCGATCTGGTTCGACATCGAACCCGAGGGCACGAATAGCGCCGCCTCTTTGCCCAGCAGGTCGGCCACGCGCTCTTGCAGGGCATGCACGGTGGGATCCTCGTCGAAGACATCGTCTCCGACCGGCGCCTCGGCCATGGCCCGCCGCATCTCTGGCGTGGGCCTGGTCACCGTATCGCTGCGAAAATCGAGCATTCGTGGGGGCATGACCGCATGGGACTCCGCAACTGGCTGTCGGAAGGTGGGCTTTTCCTCGCGCCGGCCGCAGGCGAGAATAAGCCTCGCGTGCGCCGGTGGTCGCAAGGAGCCTCATCCTACCCCTCGACCGCGCAACTGACCAGTAGACGCGGATTTAGGTGGTGTCCTAAGAGTGTGTTGCTGGAAGGGAATGCCTGTGTGGCACGCTCAGAGCGCAGCGTGGGCGTGCTGAAGTTGACTCGGAAAATCATGGTCATTCGAGCACGCCCTTCGTTCCTCAGGGCCGTGCCACCTCCGGCAACACACTCTTAGGACACTACCAGGATTTAGCCCAAGAGCAACTCAGAAGTTCAGACTGGGTGCCACTGCTAGCTTGTCCAGCAGTGGCACACGGAACAGCCCAAGATAAAACTTCTGAGTAGCCCTGGGATTTAGCCGCACCGACACCTCCGGGCAAGCGTGGCGGCGAACCTGCCCGGCTGATCCGCCGTCTTCTATTGCTAACCCCAAGATGCCTCCGACGCCGAGACTCATGTCCGACCCGCTCAAGATTCCACGTATCGACAGCCGCTCGAGCGATGCCCGCGCGGCCCTTCTCCGGCTCCGCGAGGCGCTCAGTCCGCGCGGCAACATCGTCAGCGAAGCCGGCCGCAAACGTACCCTCGAGGTATTTGGCGAAGAGCTCACTCCGCAGCAGGTCGTCGAGCGCATCTGTCGCGACGTTCGCGACCAAGGGCTGTCGGCCGTGCTCGACTACTCGCGCCGCATCGACAAGGCGGACGTCACCCCCGCCACGCTCCGGGTCGAACCCGACAAGCTGGCCGCGGCCCACGCTCAGGCCGATCCCCAGTTCCTGGCCGCGATCCGCCGCATTCGCCAAAACATCCTCGAATTCCAAGCGGCGCTCGTCCCGCGCGACGTGCGCCTCGAGCGCCCCCACGGCAGCTATCTCGAACAGCGATACCGGCCGCTCGCGCGCGTCGGCATCTGTGTGCCGGGCGGCGCCGCGGCGTATCCGTCGACCGTGCTCATGACGGCCGTGCCGGCCCAGGCCGCGGGCGTCGGCGAACTGGCGATCATCGCCCCGCCCACGCCGTTCGGCGCATACAACAACGACCTGCTTGCCACGTGCCACGAAATTGGCGTCCACGAGGTCTATCGGCTAGGCGGCGCGCAAGGCGTTGCGGCCCTGGCCTACGGCGTCGAGGGCTTGCCGCGCGTGGACAAGATCGTCGGCCCCGGCAACATGTTCGTGGCTCTGGCCAAAAAGGCCGTCTATGGCGAGGTCGACATCGACTCGATCGCCGGCCCCAGCGAGGTCGTCGTCATCGCCGACGATACCACGCGTCCCGACTTCACGGCCGCAGATCTAATCGCGCAGGCCGAACACGCGCCCGGCGCGAGCATCCTGATCACCTGGAGCGCACGGCTCCTGGAAGCCACGGCCGCGGAACTGGCCCGGCAAACCGCGCATCTTGCGCGCGGCGACCTGGCCCGGCAAAGTCTCGAACAATTCGGCGCGCTCGTCCTGGTGCGCGACCAAACCGAAGCCGTCGCGCTGGCCAACGAAATCGCCTCCGAACACCTGCACATCGCCGTCGACGAACCGGCTGAAATCCTGGCCGGCATTCGCGACGCCGGCGCGGTCTTCGTGGGCAACTACTCGCCCGTCGCCGTGGGCGATTACGCCGCCGGTCCTTCGCATGTGCTCCCCACCGGCGGCACCGCCCGCTTTGCCAGCGGACTATCCTCGCGCGATTTCCTCCGCAGCCACAGCGTGATCCACTACTCGCGCGCGGGATTAGCCGCGCTGGCCGACGACGTCCGCACCCTGGCGGACAAAGAAGGACTCACGGCCCATCGGGCCAGCGTCGACGTGCGCCTGGCCGACCCATCGTAATCAACATGCCCTATCAGCAGATTCTCATGTCCTACTTTCGACCCGAAATCGAGCAGATGGCCGGCTACGTGCCGGGCGAGCAGCCGCAAGGCGGCAAGTTCATCAAGCTCAACACGAACGAAAACCCCTACCCCGCTTCGGCCGCGGTCGGCCGCGCCATCGCCGCCGTCGTCGAACGCGGTTTGGCCAGATACCCCGATCCGCTGGCCACGGCTTTCCGCCGCCGCGCGGGCGAAGTGCTGGGCGTCGATCCCGACTGGATTCTCTGCGGCAATGGCAGCGATGACATTCTGACCATCGTGACCCGCGCGCTTGTCGGCGCCGGCGAGTGCCTGCGATTGCCGTATCCCAGTTACATCCTGTATCGCACGCTGGCTCAGTTGCAGGGCGCGCGCAGCGAAGAGATCCGCTTCCAAAGCGATTGGACGCTGGACGACGATTTTTCCAACGTCAGTCCGGACACGAAGCTTGTCTTTCTACCGAACCCGAACAGCCCCTCGGGCACCGTGCTTCCGCCGGAGCGGATTCTAGAAATCGCCGAACGGCTCCCCTGCCCGCTCCTGGTCGACGAGGCCTATGCCGACTTCGCCGGCTCGAACTGCTTGAAGCTCGTCGAACAAAACGAAAAGATCATGGTCTCGCGCACGCTCAGCAAGTCGTACGCGCTGGCCGGCCTGCGGTTCGGTTTTCTCATGGCCCAGCCGCGGCTCATCGAGCAGTTCACCAAGGTAAAAGACTCGTACAACGTCGACGCCCTGAGCATTGCCGGCGCAACCGCGGCCATCGACGACCAGGACTGGCTGCGTGACAACGTGGCCAAGGTATGCGAGACGCGCGCCCGGCTCACCACCGGCATGCGCTCGCTGGGCTTCGCGGCCGTCGAATCCCAGGCCAACTTCGTCTGGAACCCGCACCCCGAAATTCCGCTAAAACCGCTCTACGAGCACCTCAAGGCCGCCCAAATCCTGGTGCGATACATGGATTATCCGGGCTGGGGGGACGGGCTGCGAATTTCCGTCGGCACCGACGACCAAATCGACGCCTGCCTGGCCGTGTTAAAATCCAAAATGTGAAAGAGTTGGGGGTAGTGGCTAGTGATCCGTGGTCAGTGGCTAGAGAGTTTGAAAGCCGCTTCGCCACGGCTTACCGCCCCTGCTGACCACTATCCACTACTGACCACTGACCACTGACCACTACCAATGTCCCGCACCGCTTCCATTCAACGTAAAACGGCTGAAACCGACATCGAGCTCGAGCTCAATCTCGACGGCTCGGGCGCGTCGTCCGTCGACACCGGCGTCGGCTTTCTCGACCACATGCTCACGCTGCTGGCCAAGCATGGCGTATTCGACCTGCGAGTCAAGGCCGTGGGCGATCTGCATATCGACCAGCACCACACGGTCGAAGACGTGGGCATCTGCCTCGGCCAGGCCCTGCGACAAGCGCTCGGCGACAAGCAAGGCATTCGCCGCTATGGCCACTTCACGCTGCCGATGGATGAAACGCTCGTCACCGCGGCCGTCGACCTCAGCGGCCGGGCCTACCTCGTCGATCGCGTCGAGTTCCCTTCGACGACGATCGGCAATTTCGACACCCAACTGGTCGAAGAATTCTGGCAAGCCTTCGCCGGCAACGCGCTGTGCAACCTGCACCTCGTGCTGCACCACGGACGCAATAGCCACCACATCAGCGAGGCGGTCTTCAAAGCCACGGCCCGCGCCCTGCGCATGGCGGTCGAGCACGACCCGCGCTCGCCGGGCATCCCCAGCACCAAGGGCAGCCTATAAACGGCGAGGCCCCGCGCGCGACCAAACGCCAAGAGGCCGTGGCGGCGCTCACCACGGCCTCTCTCGGTCTTGCGCCTTCAGACAGGCACGTTCACTCGTTGACGTAAATCTCGAGGAACCGCGCCAAACGATGGAAATCGCTGTCCGGATCGACAAAGCGGACCTTTGTCACCAACGTTTCCGGATCGATCAGCTTGTCGAACGGCACGTAGTTCAGGTCGAGCTGGCCCGAGACAGACACCATCACGCCATCGAGCTTCTCCTCGACGAGCGCGCGATAGGCGCCCACGCCGAGCTGGCTGCCTAGCATCACGTCGAACGCATGCGGCTTCGCACACCGGGCTTCGTACCCCAGTTGTAGCCCGGTGATCTTTCGCTTGCTGCCAGTCTGGGCGCGATATTCCTCGGCAATCAGCTTCGAGAACATCCGGCTCAGATTGAGCTGCGAGATGGCGATATGGCCGTGCTCGTCGCGTGAAATACCTTGCAGATAGCTCATCGGCAGATACTCGGCCAGGCCCTCGGCCATTACGACCACGCCGAATTCCTTGCCCTCGGCCTCGCGGGCGCGCATCGTCTTGACGATCCGCTTGACCACTTCGTCGACGTTCATGATCGCCCGCGTGCTGCGTTCGCCGGTCGTGGGATCCACCGTCTCCTCGGTCTGACGATACTTGCCGTTGATGTCCTCGACGCTGATCACCAGGCTCGCTTCGCCGGCGATCGCCGCGCCATAGGCCAGCCAGCCCGCGCTGCGGCCCATCGTCTCGGCCAGAAAGTATGCCCGGCTGGCTTCGGCGTCGGCCAGCAGATTGCGAATCTCGCTGGCCAGTGTATCGACGGCCGTAAAGTACCCGAACGTGAAGTCGATGCCCGAGTAGTCGTTGTCGATCGTCTTGGGCAGATGCACCACGGGAATTCGCGGTCCCGGCTGGGCGCGGTCCTGGTAAAGCTTGAACTTGTTCGCGGTCTTGAGCGTGTCGTCGCCGCCGATCGAGATCAGGGCGTCCACCTCCAGCGAGCGCAGCGCTTGATACACCGTCTTCAGTGGGGCGATGCGTTCGGCGTCGTTCAAATGCGACGGGTGCGAGACATTCTTGCCCGGATTGGCGCGCGCCGTGCCGATCAAGATGCCCTGCGAGTTGCGCGTGCGCCGCAACACGGCATGGTTCAAATCGAGATAGTCGCGCCCCTTCTCCAAGGGCCGGCCGGGATCGAAATCAATCAGCCGCGAATAGCCGTTCATGATGCCCAGCACTTGCAGATCGTTCCGCAAGAATGAATTGGCCGCCGTGGAAATCACCGCGTTGGCCGCCGGCGCGGGCCCGCCGGCAAAGAGAATCGCTACCCTGCGAATCGACGTATCAACTTTGGGAGGACCGGAAAGCGTCATCGGAAGGAAAGACCACCATGAATAGGGAGTAAAAATCTCGCGGGCAGCCGCCAAACGGTGGGATGCACCTCATCCCACGGCCTTCTGCCTCGCGGCACTTCCTATTGTGTCAATCCGCTGCGTTCCACGAAAGTGGTGTCCACCCGACCTTCGACAAACGCGGCATGGCGCAAGATCTCGCGATGCAGCGGAATCGTGGTTTTGATCCCCTGAATCCGCAATTCATCCAGCGCCCGCACCATGCAATCGATCGCCTCGCGCCGCGTCGGCTGGTGGACGATCAGCTTTCCGATCATCGAATCGTAATGCGGCGAAACCGTGTACCCCGGGTGCGCGTGCGAGTCGAACCGCACGCCGAATCCCCCCGGAACGTACATCTGCTCGATCCGCCCGGGCGAGGGCTGGAAGTTCTTCGCCGGGTCTTCCGCGTTGATCCGGCACTCGATTACCGCCCCGCGCGGCACGATGTCTTTCTGGGTAAACGGCAGCGGCTCGCCCGAGGCCACGCGGATCTGGGCCTTGATCAGGTCGATTCCGGTGATCATCTCCGTCACGGGATGCTCGACCTGGATGCGGGCGTTCACCTCGATGAAGTAGAAATTGCCGCTGGCGTCGACGATGAACTCGACCGTGCCGGCGTTGGTGTAGCCCGACGCCTTGACCAACCGCACGGCCGACTCGCAGATCGCTACCCGCGTTTCCTGGGTCAGATGCGGCGAAGGGCTCTCCTCGATCAGCTTTTGATGCCGCCGCTGGGTCGAGCAATCGCGCTCCCACAGATGCACCACGTTGTCGTGATGGTCGGCCAGCACTTGCACTTCGACGTGCCGCGGAAACTCGATGTACTTTTCCAGGTAGATGCTGCCGTCGCCAAAGGCGGCCTCGGCCTCGGCCGAAGCCTGCGACAGCGCGCTCTTGAGCGCCAGGTCGTTCAGCGCCACGCGCATCCCGCGGCCCCCGCCGCCGGCGCTGGCCTTGATCA
>CAZRCI010000038.1:19730-45442 GCA_964598535.1 uncultured Planctomycetaceae bacterium
CCTTGATCAATACCGGAAAGCCGATCTCGTGCGCCAGACGCATCGCCTCGTCTTCGTCGCGAATCAGCCCTTCGCTGCCGGGCACCACGGGCACGTTGGCCTCGCGCGCGAGCTTGCGGGCGCTGTTCTTGTCGCCCAGCCGGGCCATCGCCTCGGGCGTCGGGCCGATGAAGTCGATCTTGCAGCTACGGCACACCTCGTTGAAGTGCGCGTTCTCCGCCAGAAAGCCATAGCCGGGATGAATCGCCTGCACATTGCCGATCTCGGCCGCGCTGATCACCCGGTCGATCTTGCGATAGCTGTCGGCCCCCTTGGCCGGCCCGACACAAAACGCTTCGTCGGCCAGTTCCAGATACGCCGCCCCGCGGTCCGCTTCGCTGAAGATGGCCACGGTTTCGACGCCCAACTCCCGGCAGGCACGAATGATGCGCAGCGCAATCTCGCCGCGATTGGCTACCAGGATTCTCTTGTACATCGAATTACCCGAATCGCTTTCCGAGCTCGTAGACGTGCTGTTCGCCTTTCCCCCAGGCGCGGCCGCCAAGCGAACCACGCGCCCCGAAAAAGAAGCGGGGCGCCGCCGCGAACCATGTGCCTGTACTGGCCCTGTGCCTGTGACAGCCCTGTGCTTGTAACGGCCCCGTCCTGTCTTACTTGTGCGGATCGATCTTGAAGAGCGGCTGGCCGAACTCCACAGGCTCGCCGTTCTCAACCAAGACCGACACGACCAATCCAGAAACTTCGGCCGGAATCTCGTTGAAAACCTTCATGGCTTCAATGATGCAGACCGTGCTGGTGGGCCCGATGTGATCCCCCACCTTGACGAACGGCGGCGACTCGGGATTGGCGGCCGAGTAGAACGTCCCGATCATGGGGCTCTTGATTTCGATCAGATCGCTCACGGCGCTAGCCGGGGTCGCGGGAGCAGCCGCCGACGCGGCCGGGGCAGCGGCCGACGCGACCGGCCGAATGGCCTCGGTCGTGATGATCGGCTCGCCTCCCTTACGCAGACGGATCCGCTGATCCGCTTGCCGCAGGTCGATTTCCGCCAATTCATGCTCATTCATCAGCTCGACGAGCCGGCGAATGCGCTTTACGTCAAAAATATCGCCCTCTTTGGACGGGGGTCCCGCCATCTTGCACGTCTCCCAAGAACCGACTGTTTCGCGCCGCTCCGCCCCATCGGCTAGTGCTCTGTCAACACCTAGTGCTCTGTCAACACTAAGAATTAGGGTTGTCAGAGCCCGACCGCCGAGCACCTAAGTGGTTCGGCGGCAATCAAATACCTAGTGCTCTGCCGACGGTTTCAATTCCAAAATTTAGCTTTGCCAAAGCACTAGCTCACGAGGGCGTCTTCCCACGTCTTGCTGACGCTGGTCAGCACCTCGTAGCCCGACTTCGTCACCAGCACGTCATCCTCGATGCGCACGCCGCCCCAACCGGGCAGGTAAATCCCCGGCTCGACGGTGACGACCATCCCGGGCTCCAACTTGCGATGCACGCCGGCGGCCAGTCGTGGCCCCTCGTGGATTTCTAACCCGATGCCGTGCCCCAGGCCATGCCCGAAGTTCTTGGCGAATCCCGCCTTGGCAATGACGGTCCGGGCCACTTGGTCGATCTCGTGACAGGTCTTGCCCGGAGCGATCGCGGCGATGGCTTGCTCCTGCGCCGATAACACAACTCTATATATGCGTTCGAGTTTGGGCGGGATTTTACCGGTCACCAAAACCCGCGTCAAGTCGCTCATGTATTGCCCGCCGTTGGCCCCCCAATCGACCAGCACGAAATCATCCGCGCCGATCTTCTGGTTCGTCGGCCGGGCATGCGGCAGCGCCGCCCGGGCTCCCACGGCCACAATCGACGGGAAACTGCACCCCTTGCCGCCAAACAGGCGAATGTTGTTCTCCAGCTCGTCGGCCACTTCTTTTTCGGTCCGCTCCGGTCGTAGCGAGGCCTTCAGGATCCCAAACGCTCGCTCGGCAAACCACACAGCCCGGCGAATCTCGGCAATTTCGTCCTTGTCCTTGATCAGCCGCAATTCTTCGACCAGGTTAGTCGTGCTTACCAGTTCGGTCTTCGGCAGCGCCGCGGCGATCTCGTCGCGCGTCCCGACGGTCATCGAACTGGCCTCGACGCCCAGCTTCCCGGCCTTCGCCCGCGCGGCAACCTGGGCAATGCGCTCGATCATGCCTACCCCCGGCGGACGAATCGAGGCTTCCATCCCCGGACATTCCTCTTCGAGCTGGGTGGTGTAGCGCGGATCGCTGATCACCACCTCGCCGTCGCCGAACAGCATCAGATAGCTGTCGTCGCCAGTGAATCCCGTCAAATACGTCACGTTGATGAAGTTCGTCACCAGCAGGGCGTCGAGCCCTTGCTTCTTGATCTGGCGGCGAAGCTTGTCGCGTCGGGCGGCAAATTGGCTCATAAGAGATGCTGCTTCTGGGGGTGCGGAATGCTAAGGAGTTCGTCTATCGGCTTGGGCAATTACTGCCATTTGCTAACATTGCCCGCCAGTTCTGGCAAGGTTGAAAGCCGGAGAAGCCATCTTCCTGACAGCCCCTTCGCTCTCGCTTCCGCCGTGCGGTAGGATTGAATACATGAACCCCCAAACCCTCGAACTCCTCGCCCGCAAGCTCCTCGACGGCCGGCTGCCGCTCGATCAGTTCCTGCTCGCCGCCACGGGCGAAGCCACGGCCGACCTCGACGAAGCCCAAATCGATCTCGACCGCCAGCGCCGCTGCGGCTATCCGGAGGTCGTCTTCGGCGAGGGCAAAACCGCGGCCACGCTGATCAAGATCTTCGAGCGTCTCGTCGCCGAAGGCATCGACGTCTTCGCCACGCGACTCTCGGCCGAAAAGGCACGGGAGCTCGCGCCACGCTTTCCGACCGGTCACTACAACGACGTCGCCCGCACGTTTCGCGTTCCCCTGCCCCACGCGACCGAACCATCGCCCGCGGCCGGTCGCGTGGCCGTCGTCACTGCCGGCACGGGCGATCTGCCCATCGCCGAGGAAGCCCGCGAAACGTTGCTCTGGATGGGCGCGCGCGTACATCTCCTCTGCGACGTGGGCGTGGCTGGCCCGCATCGGCTGATCGAACACCTACCGGAACTTACCGACGTGGATGCCGTGGTGGTGATCGCCGGCATGGAAGGCGCGCTCCCCAGCGTCGTGGGCGGACACGTCGCGTGTCCCGTAATCGCGGTTCCCACCAGCATCGGCTACGGCGCGAACCTGGGCGGCATCGCGGCCCTGCTCAGCATGCTCAATAGCTGCGCGGCCAATGTGACGGTCGTGAATATCGACGCCGGCTTCAAGGGTGGATACGTCGCCGGACTGATCGCCGCCCGCACTGCCCAGGCGCGCCGCGAGGGCTAAAACGGATGGCACACGATGCGAACGCTCCGCTGCCCCGACTCGCGCCGCGCCGGCCCGACAGCCACAAAGGCACCTACGGCCACGCCCTCATCATCGGCGGCGCGCAAGGCATGGCCGGCGCCGTGGGCTTGGCCAGCCTGGCGTGCCTCCGCAGCGGCGCGGGCCTGGTCACCGCGGCCACCAGCAGCGCCGTGCAGGCCACGGTCGCCGGCTACGAACCCAGCTTGATGACCGTTCCGCTGCCGCACGACGACGCCGGCCGCATTTCCCCGCTGGCCATGAGCGTGCTGGCCGAACATCTCGCACGCGCCACGGCGATCGGGCTCGGGCCCGGCCTCGGCCAGAGCGACGGCCTGACTGCGTTCGTCGGCGAGCTCTATCAAACCGTGCGACAACCGCTGGTCGTCGATGCCGATGCCCTGAACGCACTAGCGAAACAACCCGCGATCCTGTCCCACGCCGCCGGCCCGCGCATTCTCACCCCGCATCCTGGCGAATTTGGCCGCTTGATCGGCCGCGACAAAATCCCGCTCGACGAGCGCGAAACGCTCGCCCTCGAGTTCGCCAAGCAACACGGCATCGTGCTTGTCCTCAAAGGACATCGCACGGTCATCACCGACGGCGCGCAGCGCGCGCTCAACACCACCGGCAACCCCGGCATGGCCACCGGCGGAACGGGCGACGTGCTCACGGGCATCCTCACCGCGCTCTTGTGCCAGCATCTTTCCCCCTACGACGCCGCCCGGCTCGGCGGCCACGTGCACGGCCTGGCGGGCGATCTGGCCGCCGGCGAGTTGGGCCAAATCTCGCTCGTCGCCAGCGACCTGGTGAAGTATCTGCCGCTCGCCTGGCAACTCACGCAAGGCGGCGAAGCGTAGGAGGAGCGTCTATCCGAATTTTGCATTCGGAAGACGCGCCACACCGTCACACGCTCGCGATTTGAAAGCGGGACCAACGCCCGACTCAGATCTCGCTTCTTTTTGCTGCATAAGCACTTACGAATCGCCCAAGGCCGGCGGCCTAGCGCGAAGTCCTCGTCCTCGAAGTGCGCTTCTGCCCCCCCCGCACATCGCTCCCGAATTCAGTGAATTTACTCGCCTTCAAATTTGGCGCTCGAAATCGGGCCACCGTTTTGATTAAGCTAGGAACCGTCAAAACAAGGGGTTAAATACCCCTCTAAATGATGTATTTTTCTTATACGAGGGAACGCTTCCATGAGCCAGACGGTCCTCAGTAGGCGCGATTCCAGATCGACGACCCGCACGGAGCCGACCGAAGCCTGGCTATTTGCACAGATCCTGCTCGGCAATCCGATTCGCGGCGGGTTTCGCGACCAAGCCCATGAACACGCCGACCGCGAGCGGCTGGAATGGCTGGCGCAGATCTCTACGGTGCACGCGGCCCAACGGCGCTCGTTGTTGGAAAAAGAACATCATGCGCGGGAAGAACGGGCGCGGTTGGAATGGCTGGCCGGCATCTCTCCCAGGCACGAGCGCGCGTTGCGGCGGCAATTGGCCAGCGAAGCGGAAGCGCTCGAAACGCGGTCACGATTCGAGCGCTTCGTCGAGGCTTGGGAGCTCCAGGAAGCCGCGTGGGATCCGGCCAAGCACCCGCGCCAAGGCGGTCCGCCGAATGCCGGTTGGTTTGCAACCACGGGCGGAACGGAAAGTTCCAGTAAAGCAAGCGATGCCGCGCCAGCGCCGAGCCACCCTACGGCCGCCGATGCTTCAGCAGCCGCGCCGCCGATCACAACGAAGACGCAACTTCCCGCGGCCGCCCGAGGAAGCTGGGTCTCAGGCACCAAGGGCGACGGCGTCTTTCACTATAATAACGCCCTCGAAAACCAACGAGCGGGGCTCGCCGGCAAGGCGGTACGCTTCGAGAAGCAGTACATCGCCGTCGGCGGTTTTCCCCCGGAGGTCTATTACAAAGGCAATGCAAGCGCGGCAAGTGTCGAGATCAATGTCGTGACCGGAACCACAACCGATGGCCGCGCCGCAGACGCCGCCATGCGCAAAAAGCTGGGCGACCCCAAATGGCGGCGACCCGACGGTTATGCCTGGAACCATGCGGGAACACCAGGATCGAAAGTGATGGAGTTGGTTGAAAAGCCTGTGCATGATGCAATATCGCACAAGGGACCGGCGGCCGAGTCCAGGGCGCTCCGGCGACAAGCCAGCAGGGCTGCCCGGACTGGCGGAGCGACCGGCCGGGTCATGGCGGCTTTGACCGTCTATCTGACGGCTCGCGACGCGCTGCAAGCGGCCGGGGCTTTGCAGCCCGACTACGAAGCAGAAGCCCGCGAGACCTATCACTATGTCGCCGACGACGGCTCGGTGTTCATCGTGTGGCCTGCCGGCCTATTCTCGGGAGCGAGCCGCGAGTTCGTTTCCGGTCCTCGCAAGGGGCAAACCGAGAAGCTTGCCAGCGAGGACGTGGAGGCCTATCGAAAGCAGGCCGAAGAGGAGTGGGGCAAGTATATTCCCAGCTCGTTGTTTTCCGAGCCGCGTTTCATTCCCGGCAAACGGCGAAAGTCCTTGCCTTTGATCGAATACCGAAACGGTATTCGTTACGACGCTGGTTGGATCGATGAAGACGGCGTCCATCGTCACCCAAACCCCAAGGCGCTACCGATATGACCATCTTCGAAGACGTCTACCGACGGTTTTCCAGGGAACGGTTCCCGCTGCCAAGCGAAGCTCAGCTCGCCGAGCTCGAACAACGCATCGGCATTCGGTTTCCCGAGGACTATCGACGGTTCATTCTGGAATACAACGGAGGGTATCTCAACGAGCCGGTTATTACCCCCGTGGGCGAGGGATGCCCCCAAGAATCCTTGAAAGTCCTGTTCGGCATCGGCGCTTCGCACGAATCCGCGGAGCTTGCGACACCCCGACGAATTGAACTCTTCGACGACAACGACCCGCCCAAGATCGTACCCATCGGATCCACTCCCATGGGCAGCCTCATCATCTTGGATACCGCGCCCGGAGACGGACAAGGCGCGATTTTCTTCAAGAAGGCCTGGGGCGACTTCTACTATCTCGTCGACGGCATCGAAGACTTTCTCGCCCTGCTCCGAGAATCCACCTGGACGGAAGACGGCGAGTAAGCATCACCCCATTAGTGATTGATCGATGAAGACGGCGTCCATCGTCACCCAAACCCCAGGATACTACCGATATGACCATCTTCGAAGACGTCTACCGACGGTTTTCCAGGAAACGCTTCCCGCTGCCAAGCGAAGCTCAGCTCGCCGAGCTCGAACAACGCATCGGCATTCGATTTCCCGAGGACTATCGAACGTTCATTCTGGAATACAACGGAGGGTATTTCAACGAGCCGGATATTATCCCCGTGGGCGAGGGATGCCCACAAGAAGCCTTGGACGTCCTGTACGGCATTGGCGCTTCGCACGAATCCGCGGAGCTCGCAACGGCCAGGGACCTGGCACTCTTCGACGACAACGACCCGCCCAAGATCGTGCCCATCGGATCCACTCCCATGGGCGGGCTCATCATCTTGGATACCGCGCCCGGAGACGGACAAGGCGCGATTTTCTTCAAGAAGGCCTGGGGCGACTTCTACTATCTCGTCGACGGCATCGAAGACTTTCTCGCCCTGCTCCGAGAATCCACCTGGACGGAAGACGGCGAGTAAGCATCACCCCATTGCATCTTCGTAGCGGGCGAATCGCAAGAACCGGCATCATCGGATTGAAGCACTTGGAGCGAATTCCGCCGCTGAGACCCGAGGCTCTTTCGCTTCAATCACCGCGATGCGTGTTCTGCGGGAGTCGGCGTCCCGCCGTGCCCGTTCTGTTCCGGATCGGGCGCGGATACTGGCGGCTCCCACGCGATCGCCAGCTTCACGCCGAACACTTTTTCAAACAGCTCGGCCCGTTTGCGCGCCCCCCAGATATCCACCTCCGGATCGGCCGGCGCGGCCAGCCGTAGCGTCACGTGTTTCTTCTTGCCGAACTCGACGAACACGGCATGCACCTGCCGCGTGTTGCTGCGGTCCAAGCCGCCGGCCACGCGCAAGATGGAGCCCATCTTACGCACTCGCTCCTGATCGCGCTCCGACAACTGCTTGAAGTTGGCGTGCTTCTTCTTGGGATCCGCGCCGCGGTGATAACGCGCCACATTGGCGAGGATCGCCAACTCGCTCGGCTGAAAGCCCGGTAGCCGGCTGTGCAGGATCAGGTGATAACTGTGCTTGTGATGCTGATCGTAGTTGATCAGGTAGCCCACGTCCTGCAAACGCGCGGCCGTCTCCAACAGCACCTGGTCGGCCGGGTCCAGCTTGTATCGCTCGACAAGCTGCGCGTAGATCGACCCGGCCAGCTTCGCCACGTGCTGGCTGTGCGCCATCTCGCAGCCGCAATTCAACGCCAACCGCTCGATGGCCGCGTCGCGGTCGAGCGGGTTGTCGGTTCCCGGCCCCAGCGAGTGCTCGATCATCGCCAGCACCAGGCCGTCGCGCACGCCCCGATTGTGCACCTGCACCGCGTTCAACTCGAACCGCTCCATCACGCGGTCGATGATCGCCAGCCCCGCGACGATGATATCCGCCCGATCGGGACTCAAGCCCGGCACGGTCCCCCGATCCTTCAGCGGCAGCTTGCGCAGCCGATCGAGCAGGTGCCGCACCTCGGCCCGGCTCACCTGGTATCCGCGCAGCGGCATTCCTTCTTGTCCCTTGGCGGCCATCATCATCGCGGCCAGGCTCGTGAACGTTCCCCCCGAGCCGAACATCAGGTGGGGCATGAACACCGGATTCTTGGCGTGCTTGCGCAGTTGGCGATCGATCGCCTCGATCAGTTCGCCAAAACCTTCCGGGGTGGTCGTCTCGGGATATTGCTCGCTCAGGCGCACCGCGCCGAGCTGCGTCATGTACACGGCTTCAATCAGGTTTCCCAGTGCGAGCACGATCTCGGTGCTGCCGCCGCCGATATCGACCACGGCCACGTGCTTGCCCGACAGATCGAACGCCCGCTGCACGCTGGAGAAGGCCAGCCGCGCTTCTTGCTCGGCGCCGATCACTTCGATCTCGAGCCCCACTTCGTCTCGCGCGCGGCGGCAGAACTCGTCGCCGTTGGCGGCTTCGCGCACGGCGCAAGTGGCGATCGTCCGCAGCTCGCTCACCTGAAAGCCCTCGGCGATCTGCTTCATCCTGCGCAGCGCGGCCAGGGCTTTTTCCATCGCCTGCTCATCGAGCCGGCCGGTCTTGCTCAGGTGCTGACCCAGCCGCGTGGCTTCCTTCTCCTCGTCCAGGATCCGATAGTTGCCGCCCTTGAGCGGCTCGGCCACCATCAGTCGCATGCTGTTGGTGCCGATGTCGATCGCGGCCATCCGCGCGGCAAGCTCCGGCGAAAGATAGATCTGCTGTTCGTCCATGCGTCTTCCACGAGTTTCCAGCGCCGGCGATTTCATTCGAGACGGGGCGATTCGCTTCCCGCCCGTCGCTCTTCGCAAAGATAGCATATCCGGCCTCCTGGCGGAGACTTTCCCGCCCCCCGGCCGATGCGCATGCGAGCGATTTTTCCTGGCCGCGAGACACCGAATCAGCCCCAGAGCAAACGCCGCGTTGCCCTGGCGATTGCCCGATCGCAATTGACCGCAAGCCGCGGCGCGTCTCATAATTCGCTAATCAAGTTTGGTCCTGTCCCGCGGCGGCCCTGGTTCCTCTCAATCGTGAAGCTCCTGCGTCATGTCGATGACCTTCCCCGCGACTTGCGCGGCGGCGCTGTGACGATCGGCAACTTCGACGGCGTCCACCTGGGCCACGCCTGCATCGTTTCCCGCGTGCTCGACAAAGCGCGCGAGCTCGGCGGCCCGGCCCTGGTGTTTACGTTCGAACCGCACCCGGTGCGCTTGCTGCGCCCGGCCGAAGCGCCGCCGCCGCTCACCTGGCTCGACCGCAAGGCGCAGCTCCTCGCGGACCTGGGCGTCGACGCCGTCATCGCCTATCCCACCGACGAACGCCTGCTGGACCTCGCGGCCGAAGCCTTCTTTCGCGAGATTATTCGCGAGAAGCTCGACGCGCGGGCTATGGTCGAGGGCCCCAACTTCTACTTCGGCCGCGGCCGCGCCGGCACGATCGACGTGCTACGCCAGCTCACCGCCCAGGCCGGCATCAGCCTCGATGTGATCGAGCCGCTCGTCGTCGGCGGAGAGTACGTCTCCAGCTCGCGCATCCGGCGTCTGGTCGCCGCCGGCGAGATGCGCGCCGCCCGCGAGCAGCTCACCCAGCCCTATCGCATTCGCGGCATGGTCGTTCACGGCGCGGGCCGCGGGGCGAAGCTCGGCTTCGGCACCGCCAACCTCGACGCCATCGACACGCTGCTCCCCTGCCCCGGCGTGTATGCCGGCCGCGGCGTCACGGCCGGCCGGCGTTTTCCGGCAGCGATCAACATTGGCCCCAACCCGACCTTCGGCGAAGGGGCCCTCAAAGTCGAGGTGCATCTCGCCGGCTGGGATGGATCGCCCCTCTACGGCGACGTGCTCGAAGTCGACTTCCTCGAAAAACTACGCCCGATCCAGAAATTCTCCAGCGTCCCAGAGCTCGTCGCCCAGCTCGAAAAAGACGTCCTGGCCGCGCGCCGGGCATTCCAAGACTTCGAATTGGCCGATAAGCTGGCGGGCGGAACACCCCGCGCATGATCCACCAACCAGGAACTCGCTAGAACGATGTCGATCAACTGGCCCCGCTTCACCGAGCTCGTTCGCTCGCACGACCGCTTCCTGCTCACCAGCCACATTCGCCCCGATTGCGATGCGCTCGGCAGCGAGCTGGGCATGGCCGGCGTGCTCGAAGCGCTCGGCAAGAACGTTCTGATCGTCAACGCGCAGCAGACACCTCCCAACCTGGCCTTCATCGATCCGGACAAAAAGCTCAAGACGCTCGGCATCGACGTCGAGCCCTTCCATCTCGAAGGTATCGAAGTCCTGATGATCCTCGACACCAGTGCCTGGGCCCAGCTCGGCACCATGGCCGAAGTCGTCCGCTCGACCAAAGCCCACAAGGCCATCCTCGATCACCATCAGGGGGAAGATGACCTGGGGGCGGAGCTCTTCAAAGACCGCTCGGCCGAAGCCGCCGGCCGGTTGGTGGTCGAAGCCGCACACCACCTGGGCGTTAAGATCACGCCCGAGATCGCCCGCCCGCTCTTCGCGGCCATCGCCACCGACACCGGCTGGTTTCGTTTCAACTCGACCAGCGAGTTGACCATGCGTTACGCGGGCGACCTGATCGAAGCTGGCGCGGTTCCCGGTGAAATCTACGCCCAGCTCTATGAGCAGGATTCGCTGGCCCGCCTGCAACTTCGCGGCCGAATCCTGGCTCGCACCCAAACCGAGCTCGACGGACGGCTCGCGCACACGGCCGCCCTGCGCGAAGATTTTGAAGCCACGGGCGCGCTCCCCAGCGATACGGAAGATGTCATCAATCTCACGCTGGGCATCGCCGGCACCGAGGTCGCGGTGATCTTTGTCGAGCAGCCCAGCGGCGGCTTCAAGCTCAGCTTCCGCAGCCGCATCCCTCAGGTGAACTGCAACGAGCTCGCCGCGCAGTTTGGCGGCGGCGGCCACAAGGCCGCGGCCGGCGCGTTCACCAATGCGCCGTTCCCCGAAGCCCAAGCCCACGTGCTTGACGCTGTGCGCAAAGCCATGCGATAATCCGCGACAGTCGTCGGCAGCGCAGAGGGCGCCGCGTTGCCCCATGATCTAAACCTCTTTGAGTTTTGTCCTGCCTGAAGCGTTTGCCGAGTCGTCAGGAACCTCAACCCAGCGGCCGGTCCCCCCCAACAATTCGCGATGGCCAGGCAGTCGCGACGGAGTCGAGTTGCCTTTTTCGCGTGGCACGCACCAACTTTTCGCGTGGCACGCACCAACGGAGGTTCGCGTCCGATGGCTAAATCACCCCAGCCCGCCGTTCAGCCGGCCGGCGAGTCGCAAGAGCGGCGCAACTTCTTTACCAAAGTCGCGGCGGTCGTCATCGGCGGCATCGTAGCCATCATTCCCGGCGCGAGCGGCCTCGCCGTGTTTCTCGATCCGCTCCGGCGCAAGGGCAAAGACGCCTCGTTCCTGCCGGTCGCCCCGCTGGCGGCCGTGCCCGACGACGGCCTCCCGCGCCAGTTCCCCGTCGTGGCCGAACACGTCGACGCTTGGACTCAATCCAAGCAACCCGTCGGCGCGGTTTACCTCCGCCGCCTGCCCGGCCAGGAACAGCCCGAGTGCCTGTCGGCCACCTGCCCGCACGCGGGCTGCTTCGTTGCTTACGACAAGCCGACGGACACGTTCAAGTGCCCGTGCCACAACAGTTCGTTCGCCGTCGACGGGGCGATCATCGATCCCAGCCCCAGCCCGCGGGCGATGGACTCGCTCCAGTGCGAGATACGTGAAAACGAGATTCTGGTGAAGTACGAAAACTTTTACACCGGCAAAACGGAAAAGATCGTCAAGCTATGAAGGCGCTCGTCAATTGGCTGGATAGCCGTACCGGCATTCGCGATCTCATGCACGAAGCGCTCTACGAGCGCATTCCCGGCGGCGCGCGTTGGCGCTACGTCTGGGGCAGCACGCTCGTGTTTGCGTTTTTCGTGCAACTGCTCACCGGCTTCGCCCTCTGGATGTACTACAGCCCCAGCGCTCAAACCGCCTGGGAAAGCGTCTACTATATCCAGTACGAAACCGGCGGCGGCTGGCTCCTGCGCGGCATCCACCACTTCATGGCCCAGGCGATGGTCGTGCTGCTCGCTCTGCACCTGATGCAGGTGATCATCGACGGCGCGTATCGAGCCCCGCGCGAGGTGAACTTCTGGCTCGGCCTGATCCTGATGCAGATCGTGTTGGGCCTGTCGCTCACCGGCTATCTGCTCCCCTGGGATCAAAAAGGGTACTGGGCCACGCGCGTCGCCACGAACCTGGTCGCCGTCGTGCCTCTCGTGGGACCCGCTCTACAACAAGTCGTCGTTGGCGGCGCGGACTACGGCCATCACACGCTCACGCGGTTCTTCGCCTTGCACGCCGGTATCCTGCCGGCATCGCTGGTGTTTTTCTTGGTGCTGCACATCGCGCTCTTCCGCCGCCACGGCATCCGCTACAAACTGCCGCCCAAGTTTGCCGACACGTCGTTCTGGCCCGACCAGGTGCTCAAAGACGCCGTGGCTTGCCTAGCCGTGCTCTGCGTGGTGCTGTTCCTCTGCATTCGGCCGATGTTCACCGCCGAGGTCGAACCCGGCATGCCCGTCGCGCTTGGCGCCGAGCTCGGCGCGCCGGCCGATCCCTCGAATCAATACTCCGCGGCCCGGCCCGAGTGGTACTTTCTGTTCTTGTTTCAGTTCCTCAAGCTGTTTGAAGGCTGGGGCGAGGCGGGCGAACTGCTCGGCGCGATCGTGCTACCCGGCGTCGTGATGCTCGTCTTGTTCCTGATGCCCATCCTCGGCAAGTGGAACCTGGGCCATCGCTTCAACATCGGCTTCATCGTGCTCCTGCTCGCCGGTGTCGGTTATCTCACGTTCGCCGCGGTCAACGAGGACTACCAGGCCCGCTGGACCGACCGCGAACAATTCGCCGAGACCATCCCGCTCATCGAACAACTCGGCGCCGACCCGGAAAAGATCAGCGCGCACTTCGCCGGTGACGCCGCCAAGATCGCCGGCTACCACAAACAACGCCTGGCCTACGAGCACTATCGCAAGTCGCAAGAGTATCTCGACGCGGTCGAATCTGCCGAGCAGGAAGCGCACCGCGCGATCCAACTCGCCTCGGGCCCTGAGAAGATCCCGCTGACGGGCGCCGTCACATTGCTTCGGAACGACCCGCTCGCGCAAGGCCCCCGGCTGTTCGCTACCCATTGTGCGAGCTGCCACACGCACCTTCCGCCGCCGGGTAAAGACGAACAGCCGTCGCCGCTGCTGGCCCAGGCCACGGCCCCGAATCTCTACGGCTTCGCCGGTCGCGCGTGGCTCGCCGGCTTTTTCAATCCCCAGGAGATCGCCGGCCCCGGCTACTTTGGCGGCACGGCCCACGCCGAGGGCGAGATGGTCGGCTACGTCAAAGACACCATGAGCGGCTGGGAAGCAGACGACGTCCACAAGGTCGTGCTCGCGCTCTCGGCCGAAGCAAAGTTGTCCGCGCAGGCCACTGCCGACACCGCGGACGCCGCCGATATCGCAGCCGGCCGAGCGCTCATCGCGAACGAAGAAAACTGCGTGGCGTGCCACAAGTTTGGCGAAGCTGGCGAGCTCGGCGCTGCGCCCGACCTCACCGGTTACGGCTCGCGCGAGTGGCTGATCGGCATGATCGGCAATCCGGCGCACGAGCGATTCTATCGCGACGCGAACGACCGCATGCCGGCCTTCGCCGAAAACGAAAGCGGCGAGGGCAACCTGCTCGATGCGCGCGCGATCGGCCTGATCGCCGACTGGCTCCGCGGCGAGTGGTATCGCCCGGCTCCAGCCGAGCGCCTTGCCCACGCGGACGCTCCCGCCGCGAAAGAATCCCCCGACAAGGCCCACCCCCCGGCCGAAGATGCCACAGGCAAGTAGCACCGCGGGTTCAACCTCCCTCGGCCTTTCTCGGACGCTTTGACGGCTCCCTTGCGCCCGATCATCCAGAATCGGGTTGAACTCTCCACCGCCGGCCCGTCAGAATAGTGCCACTAGCCGGCCCATCGATTCGCACCCGCTTACTCAGGAGCCCCCATGTCGTTCCAGCTCTTTACCGGAACGGACACGTACCTTGTCACCCCAGAGCTGCGCGACGCGGTCAACGTCGCCTGCGCGCTCGAAAAGCCGCTGCTCATTCGCGGCGAACCGGGCACCGGCAAAACGGTGCTCGCCGAGGCGATCGCCGAGAACCTGGGCATGCAACTGCTCACCTGGCACATCAAGTCGACCACCAAGGCCCAGGATGGCCTCTACGTCTACGACACCGTGCAGCGGCTCAACGACGCTCGCTTCGGCGACCGCGACATCGGCGACATTCGCCAGTACATCAAACTCGGACCGCTCGGCCAGGCGCTCCGCGGGGACGAGCGCGTCGTGCTGTTGATCGACGAGATCGACAAGGCGGACATGGAGTTTCCCAACGATCTGCTGCACGAGCTCGACCGCATGAGCTTCACGATCGCCGAAACGGGCGAGCGCGTCACCGCCCAGCATCGCCCGATCGTCGTTATCACCTCGAACAACGAAAAGGAACTGCCCGACGCCTTCCTCCGCCGCTGCGTGTTCCACTACATCGCGTTTCCCGACAAGCAGACGATGACCGACATCGTGCGCGTGCATCATCCGCGCGTCGCGGAAGAACTGCTCCGCCAGGTGCTGTTGCGATTCTACTGGCTGCGCGACCTGCCCGAGGTGCGCAAGCGTCCCTCGACCAGCGAGCTGATCGATTGGATCGCGGCCCTTCAGCGCGGCGGCGTCGATCCGGCCGCGCTCGAAACCGAGCTCCCGTTCCTGGGCGTGCTGCTCAAGCGCGAGAGCGACATCGAATCGGTCCTCTCCGGCCGCCGCTTCGGCCGCGTTAGCTAGGAAACCGCCATGTTCGTCGGCTTTTTCTACCATCTGCGCGACCACGGCCTGAAGGCCTCGACGACCGAGTGGCTTTCGCTCGTGCAGGCGCTCGCCAGTGGCCATGCCCGCGCCAATTTAAATACCTTTTACCACCTGGCCCGCGCGCTGCTGGTCAAGCGAGAGACGGACTACGACACTTACGATCGCGCGTTCGCCTCGTATTTCTCGGGCATCGAATCGCAGCTCGACATTTCCGACGAGTTGCTCAAATGGCTCGAAGACCCGGTCCTGCCGCAGCTCAGCGACGAGGACCGTGCGAAGCTCGAGGCCTTCGATCTCGACGAGCTCCAGCGGCGCTTTCGCGACTTGCTTCGCGAACAAACAGAACGGCACGACGGCGGCAACCGCTGGATCGGCACTGGCGGAACCTCGCCATTCGGCCACGGTGGCGAACATCCCAGCGGCTTTCGACTCGGCGGCTCCGGCGGCGGCCGCTCGGCCGTCCAGGTCGCCGGCGAGCGGCGGTTTCGCAACCTGCGCAGCGACCGAATCCTCGACACGCGGCAAATCGGCGTCGCCCTGCGCCGGCTCAAGCGGCTCGACAAGGACGATGGCCCCGAGGAGCTCGACCTCGACCAATCGATCGACAAGAGCGCCCGCGGCGGCGGAGAGATCGAGCTCGTGTTCGCCCCGCCGCGCCGCAACCGCGTCAAGCTCCTGCTGCTCATGGACGTGGGCGGATCGATGGACCCCTACACGCATCTGTGCGAGCGGCTGTTCAGCGCCGCCCACGCGGCCAACCACTTCAAGAAGTTCGAATACCGCTTCTTCCACAATTGCGTCTATGAACGGCTCTACACCGACATGCTCTCCATGCGGGGCGAGCTCACCGCCGAGGTGCTCAAGCGGCTGGATCATACCTGGAACATCATCTTCGTCGGCGATGCCTGGATGGCGCCGACCGAGCTCACGAACCTGGCCGGAGCGATCTCCTACCATCACCGCAACGCGACCACCGGCCTCGCCTGGCTCAAACGCATCCGCGAGCGCGTGCCAAACTCGGTCTGGCTCAACCCCGAGCCCGTGATCCGCTGGAACGAACCCACGATCCGCCTGATCCGCGGCGTGTTCCCGATGTATGAGCTCACGCTCGACGGCCTGACCGAAGCCATCGACGTCCTCCGCGGCACGCGGCCCAACCGCCCCGCGCCGGGGATCTTTGCACCGCGTTAAGGATGCCTGATTGTGCCTCCGCGGGGCCGTTTGTATTTCCGCGACGCGCGGGTTTCTCTCGCGTCGTTCTCACTCGGCACGTTGTAATTCGCCCAGCCACGCGTTGATCTGCCGTACGGCCTGACTTGGTTCCCAACCTTCGCTGACCGCAAACGAACCGATCGTCAGTTCCCCCGGCACGCTCCGCGTCCGCTTCAAGTATTCGCTTCCCTCGGCAATCAACCGATCCTCGATCGTGGGATATTCGCCCACCAGCACGGCGATCGACGAGCTCGCCGTCACCGCGCCCCGCGCAAGAAGCGAATCGCGGCGATACATCGTGACGCCCACACTGACGGCAAACAGGCTCAACGCCGCCACTTCGAGCAGCGCCGACCAGGGCATGAGCCGGTACGCCCCCGCAAACCAGATGGTCGCCATTTCCGTGACGACGCGCAGCGCATTGCCGACCCCCAAGAGCACGAGCACCATGACCGCGAACCTCGGCAGGGCCAACACGGTCCGGCTCAATACCGGCAGCAGCCGGCCCCCCACCCCGGCGACCAGCGTCGTTACGAAGCCGACCGTCAGCGCATGCCGCACCGCTCCCAAATAGGCATGCGGCAAACGCGTCGCATACGCGACCTCATACACGTATCCCGCCGTCAACAGCACCAGGCTCGCCAGCAACCAGAAGAACGCCAGCGGCGGATAGTAATCCAGAACCGCGATTCCTTGTTCGGCACGATACGAAGTACGCCGCCGGCCGAGAAACGCGCGATGGCCAAACGCGAAGCACGCGGCGCCGCCCATCAATAGGACGCAACCCAGCACGACGGCAATCGCCGGCCAGGCCAGTGCCGTCGCGCAGCACACCACGGCTGTTCCCGCGTTATGCAGCCAATGGGCAAGCTCGATCGCCCGCCCTCGCGGAGCACCGATCCGCAACAACCCCGGTAATAGCATTTGCCCAAAACCATAAATCGAGTTCATGGCAAAGCCATACACCGCCAGCTCGATCACCAGCATCCGCCCCGCCTCGGCATCTCCGGTCAGCCCCGCCACCCCCATGCTTGTCCTCAGCACGACGGTCGCGCCGGCCCACGCCACCAGCCAGACTCCAGACGCCAGCACGGCGCGGGCCCAGGTCAACTTCCATTTCGCGTGCAAGACCGTGATTTGCATGGCCAGGTACGCGCTGGCCATCGCCAGTAGCAACCCCGCAGAAACGAGCCCCAGCCAGCGCAGTTCCGTGGGCCACAAAAACCACGCGAAGCTGCCAAACACGCCACTCACTCCCAGTACCAACAACGCCACGGCCGCGCGCCGCCCCCAACGCGTTCGCACCGCCGGCTGTAAGACGGTTCGCAATGAGATTCCCAGCACGAACAGCGTCACGAACCCCCAAAGCTGCGCCTCGCCATGCGCCACGACCTGCGCCGCGGGCGCCGCATCGAAAGTGCCCGCCCATCCGATCCGCCACAGCAACCAGGCTCCCCAACTAGCGCCAAGCGTCAATGTGATCGCCAAGGCGACCGTCACGAACGGACGATGGATGCGCTGCGCGGCGGCGCTTCCTTCGCAGATCGGCGCCCCCGTCGCGGCCGAAAGCTCCGCCAGCAGCGCGTCGAGCGGCAAGCCGCGGCGACGGGCAAAATGTGTCAGCGGCTCCAGATGCCCAAACTGACCCGGCCGGTCTTCCGGCTCGCCGTGACGAACGAACACGGCGCGCGAAGCCGGCATGTCAATGGCCGCCTGCCGCACCGTCATGTCCGGGCTGATCGTGCGTGGCAGGTACGTTCGCGCGACTTCCATCGACAAACCACGTCAGCCCTCGTACCGCACGGAACGGCAAACCGCTACCGCCGCTTCTCAAATTCCTCGAAAACCAGAGGCAAAGCGCCCGAAAAACCGTCCCAACTTCTTGGATAGTGGGAGAGTAGAACCGGGAAAAACGCTCCGCGGCTTCAGTGCGTTTCATCTCCAGCCGCCAAATTCTAG
Organism: uncultured Planctomycetaceae bacterium; assembly: GCA_964598535.1. Lineage (GTDB taxonomy): Bacteria > Planctomycetota > Planctomycetia > Pirellulales > PALSA-1355 > JALHMI01. The sequence continues at coordinate 37,845 of CAZRCI010000038.1, forward strand.
ATCTAAATATCCAATTTTCAAGCCGCTCGTGCGACGATCCTCGCTATAATCACGCGCAGGTACAAATCCGCGGCCCAAGCAATCAACGCCTATTCGCGGAATTGCTTTCCTCCACGGGAAAACACGATGCGTGCCCCTGCTCCTTTCGCGCCCACGTTCGAAGTTCGGGTTCTGCGTCAGGATCGGCCGGACTCTCCCGAGTATTGGGAGACGTTCCGCCTCGGCTACGAGCCGGGTCTGAACGTCACCAGCGTGCTGCAACGCATCGCCGCGCACCCCATCAACGTGGACGACCAGCCGGTGGCCCCGGTCGCCTACGACGCCAACTGTCTCGAAGAGGTTTGTGGCTCTTGCACGATGCTCATCAACGGCCGCGTCCGTCAGGCTTGTTCGGCGCTGGTCGATTCGCTGCTAGCGGACCGCCCGGGAACGATCGAACTGCGGCCGATGTCCAAGTTTCCCGTTGTTCGCGACCTGGTCGTCTCGCGTCGCCGGCTCTTTCGAGCTCTGGAAAAGCTCCGCTGTTGGATCGAAGCGGACGACTACTACGACCACGGCCCCGCGCCCCGGCAATCTCCCGCCGAGCAGGAACAGGCCTATCCTTTGAGCACCTGCATGAGCTGCGGCTGTTGTCTGGATGCTTGCCCACAGTATGCAAAAATCGAATTGCAGCGCGGCGAGGACGAATCGCACGAACAGTTTGCCGCTCGCGAACAGGCAACCTTCGATCGCAACTTCATGGGCGCCCACGCCAATAGCCAGGTCGTGTTGATGAACTCCCATCCCCTGGGCCATTCGGGCGCGAGCGAACGCTTGCAGGCCCTCATCGCCCCGGGCGGAATCCAAAACTGTGGCAAAGCCGGCAATTGCCAGGCGGTCTGCCCTAAAGAGATCCCGCTGATGACGTCCTGGGGGCGAGCCGGTCGGGCGACCACGCTCCATGTCTTGAAAAGGCTGTTTGACGGTTGAACCACAACGTGATATCCCGGCCGATCGCTTTAAACGCGCGGCCAGCGTACTCTTCACTCGGGAGCCACCGCGCCATGATCCGGCTCAAACGCGTCTACGAAGCACCTTCTCGTGCCGACGGCCTGCGCGTGCTGGTCGATCGGCTTTGGCCGCGCGGACTAAGCAAAGAACGTGCCGCAGTGGACCTCTGGCTCAAAGACATCGCGCCCAGCACGGAGTTGCGAAAATGGTTCGGCCACGATCCCGAGCGCTGGAAGGAATTCCAAACCCGCTACCGCGCGGAGCTGCGCGACAAGAAGCCGTTGCTCGACGACCTTCGCGAGCGAGCCACTAAACGCACCGTCACGCTCCTCTTTGGCGCCCGCGACCAGGAGCACAACGAAGCGATCGTGTTGCAGAAGCTGTTGGAATCCGGCAAGGCGAAGTAAACTCTGCGTATCACCCATCGTCGAATCAGGATCGGATCAGCAACGTGCGACAGCACCTCCGCGGAACAAGATGCCGCCTGGCAGAATGATTCGCCTCGACTTTTCCGCTCCACAGCAGGAGGCCCCTGGATGCAATGGTTCAGCAGGCCCCACGGCAAGCGGCTTCCTAACTTCAGCGAACCGTTCAACTCTCGATCGCGCTTGTGGGCGCGAGGGGTTGCAAAGCCTGCTCCCGCTTCGTCCATCGTGAACGGCGTCCCACAACCGTTTTCCTTTGCTTGCAATCGGGCCAGCGATTCGGGTAGCGTACGTTCGATACATTCTCTTTCACGAACGAAACGAACCAACCACCTGCGCAGCGCCGCAAACGCCACTGTCAAACGAGTGAAGATACATGCGATCGACACCCCTCTCTAGAGATCAATTGTGGCTGCGAAGCGATGTGTGTGCGCGCTCCTGGACATCCACAACACGTAGTGGTCAGTGATCCGTGGCTAGTGGCTAGAAAATCGAGAACATTTTCCAACTCTAGCCACTGATCACTGATCACTAGCCACTACTTGATTTGTTGCCTATACCCCGGTAGAAGTCATGAGAGCTGAAAGCTTCTGCTCGTCGCACAGGCGATTCCATGTCCGCATTTGGAGGAGAAGACGATGGCTGAGTTCAATAAGTGGATGATTGACCCCAACGATGCCGTGCTGCTCTTGATCGACCATCAGAGCGGCTTGTTCCAACTCGTCAAAGACATGGACATGACGACGCTGCGTAACAACGCCATCGCGCTAGCCAAGGCGGCGTGGCTGACCAAGACGCCGACGTTCACGACGGCTTCCGTTCCCGATGGCCCGAATGGACCGTTGATTCCCGAGATCCACGAGGCGAATCCCGATGCGGTCTATATCCCTCGCACCGGCCAGATCAATGCCTGGGACAATCCCAAGTGGGTCGAGGCCATCGAAAAGACCGGGCGCAAGACCTTGATCATCGCCGGTACGCTCACGAGCGTCTGCATGGCGTTTCCCACGTTGAGCGCCTTGACGGCCGGCTACAAGGTGTTCAACGTCGTCGATGCCTCGGGCAACTATTCCGCCCTGGCCACCGACATCACGCTCGCCCGCGTCGTGCAGGCTGGCGCCATTCCGACGGATACGTTCGCCACGCTGGCGGAATTGATGAGCACCTGGAACCGGCCCGACGCGATGAAGTTCGCCGAGATCATGAAGGACCATATCGTGCCGCATTACCAGTTGCTGTTCGAGAGCTACAACAAGGCCCAAAGTGTTCAAAAAGACGGACACGAAACCAAGTTGGACAAGTTCGAAGCGGCCCAGACAAAGAGGTGAACCTTATGAAATCGATCCGTCAAGTTACGCGGAACGTTCCTCAGCACTGGGTTGGCGATGGCTTCCCGGTGCGAAGCTTGTTCTCCTATCAGGAAGGGAGCCAGTTCGATCCTTTCCTGCTGCTGGACTATGCGGGTCCCTACGAGTTTGCTCCCTCGGAAGCGAAGCGGGGCGTGGAAGAACATCCCCATCGCGGCTTCGAGACCGTGACGATCGTTTACCAGGGAGAACTGGAACACGGCGATTCCAGCGGCGCCAGAGGATCGATCGGGCCGGGCGACGTGCAGTGGATGACGGCCGCCGCTGGCCTTGTTCACGAAGAGTTTCATAGCGAACGCTTCGCCCGCGAGGGTGGGACGCTGGAGATGGTACAGTTGTGGGTCAATCTTCCGGCGAAGGATAAAACGTCGCCGCCGAAGTACCAGGAGATTCCGGCCGCCAGGATTCCGACGGTATCCTTGGCCGATGGCGCCGGCCAGGCCCGCGTCATCGCCGGAGAGTTCGAGGGAACGAAAGGAGCCGCGAGTACGTTCACGCCTCTCAATGTCTGGGATCTACGGCTGACGGCTGGACATCGCGTGATCCTGCCGCTGCCGGACGGCCAGACAGCTCTGCTCGTACTTCAACAAGGTTCCGCGATCATCAACGGCTCGGAAACCGTGAAGAGCGGGGAATTGGTGCAGTTCGAGCGGACGGGGACGGAGATCGTCATCGAAGCGCAGGACGATGCGATGGCGTTGCTACTCAGTGGACAACCGATCGGAGAACCGGTGGTCGGGCGCGGACCGTTCGTGATGAACACGCAGGAAGAGATTCGGCAGGCGATGCTTGACTATCAAAACGGAAGGATGGGACGACTCGGTTGACGAATCGCTGCTTGCGGTGAAGGTCTCCGATCTACTCTCGACTGCAAAACGATCCGAGCGAAGCGTGAGGACGACAAATGCGATCGTTGAGGTATGGTCGGGCAAGCCTCTTTGAATCAGCTACGGCTGCCTACATCGGTTCCGACACACCGAGTCATGTTCGCCATTCCGCAGTCGGAAACGACATATCGACGCCAGTCACTAATAGGTTCCGGCGCGGAGGCCTGCATTCGAAACGCCATTTCATACTGGCCACAACTTCCGGATCGCCCGTTGCTTCCTGGTGCAGCATCGTCAACCGCTTGGAACCCAATGATTGCTGCTACGATGCCGCCGTGCCTGAACGATCCCCGCACCGCGCAGAACGACGAACCGATTTTTCAACCGAAGGGAATGCCGGTCGATCCAGCCAATTCGCAATGGGTCCAGTGCTTCGAATATTCGACTTGTCCGTCATTGTGGTTTAGGTTCGTCTGAGCAGGGATACATATTTACGTATGGGATGGTTTGCAGGGGCAAACTCTTCCACCGCTGCCTTCAAATCGGAGCGTCGTTCCAGGGGAGTCCAGTGCATGAGCGTCTTTTCGCCTGATTCTCTGATCAACCAAAGATTTCTAATGTGCAGAAACCGCAGCGGCCGAACGTCTGTTATTTCGTCCCACAGGATAAGGATTTGCCCTTTAGACAAATGAATTCCTAGAGCGCTAATCCCCACGGCTCGCTCCGTGGTTTTCTGTATGATCCAAGAATACAACAAGCCGCCCAGGAAGAAAGGTGGAAGCCAAACCAGGTGCTGCCAACCGAACATTTGGAGGACGAATGATTTAGTATTCATAGCAGGCTTGGGCGTGGGCCCGAAATGAATTCCAGAGATTCTATCCTCCGCATCCAGCGCCAGGCTCATCGTCAACTCGCCGCGCTGACAATGCAGCCGGAACGCGGTCCATCCGTGGTAGCCGCTGACAGTCGGGCCGTCGAACGTTTCAATGTTGCCGAATCCCGTGGCGAGGTTCGTGAAAAACTCGGAGGCTTTCGTCGGCGGCAGTGCCTTGCTCATCTCCGGGGCAAATAGCTTTTGCACGGCGGCGTAGTCGCCTGCATTGAGTAGACCAACAAGGGTTCGCGTAGCGGCGGTGTAGCGATTAGATTCTTCGGCTGGAACAGTCTGCGTGACCGTCTCCAGGGCCTGTTCTTCGTTCTTCCAATCTTGATTGTCCCCCGTGAGATCGAGCATCAAAAAGAACCAAATCCCAACAATTCCGGGTATCCCAAAAACGGCGATTTGCCAAAAGGCGACCTTGAATTCAGCAGGTTTAAGTCGGTCGGCAGCGGCTATCGAGAGGACTATCGGCCGCAGATTAGCTGCGTGCGTTTCATCCGGCGGCTCACCGGTTTCGGCTGAATGAAGCAGTGATTGCAGCTGTGCTTCGAGGGGAAGAAGTTGATTGGACACCGCCCATTGATTAAGCCGGTAGATCCATGCATTGATTGCAATGAAGAACGCCGTGCAAAGCGTTTTGGAAAAGGGATCGATTCGCAGTCCCCAAGTGGCGACTGTCACGCCGATAAAGAGCGGAAGGATGTACCACCACAGCACCGAACCCAAAAGGCGTGACTGGGCGCGCACCAAATTCAATTCCGCCCGCAAGGATTCGACGACCGTCGCGCCAGGCGGCGCGGGAGGCGTCATGCGGCGAGTGTACCCGATTCTCCACGCGATAAAAATCGCGCTCCCGATGACAACCCAGACGCCAAAGCGTGAAATCGGCTCGCGATATACCGTGAAGTAGAGACATCCAAAAATGATGATCACAAAAGCACAGGCCAATAGTTCGCGGAGATCGCGCGCGTCCAGGCAGCGACGAAGCAGCGACGTTTTGCTCTGCATCGCGGAAATCAGATGCGCCGCCGACGGGGCCGGATCCCTCAGAGGCTGCTGTTGCCAGAGTTTCTTTAGCTCGTCGTCGTTCATTGGGGCGACTCTTCCATCATTAGGCCGGAAAGTCTCTTCTTTGCGCGATGCAACATGACGCCGACGTGATTAGCACTCATTCCCGTGGCTTCTGCCATTTGTTCGTAGCTGAGGTCCTCCAGGAAAAGAATGACGAGCGCTTTTTCGAGCGGGTCCAGTTTGTAAATTGCGGTGTAAAGGTCAGCAATGCGGTCGTTCGTGTTGTCTTCCGTTGACTGTCGCGATTCAATCGCCCGCGTGAGGTCGGCGTGTTCGAAATGAACGACGCGGCCCACCAGTGCCGCCCGCTTGCGGACGAACGAAATGGCGGTATTGATCGCCACTCGATAAAGCCAGGTGTTGGCGAATTGAATTTCTTTCAGGGTCGACAGGCCGCGCCAGATCTGGAACAGGATTTCTTGATACAAATCGTCCTGGTCGGCCAAATTCCAGGCATAAGCGCGGCAGACTCTGAGAATCCTGTTTCGATTCTCATTCACCAGTTCGAGGAACGTGTGTTCGTCCGCAGGCGTCGAATTCAATCGCGGGCCTTTGTCTGAGTCGCTGCAGTGGAAAACAAAATTATGAACGCCTGAGCGATTTGTTCGATCCTGTTTGTTGAACACAGCAGCAGTGGCATGTAGGCGAGCCACATCACTGCGGGCTGATAATATCGCCTTTCACCGGCGAAAAGCAGGTGCGTGTTTCGATTGTCTCGTCCTTGGTCAGACCACTTTCTGGAAAGCACATTGGATGCCCAACCCGTTCTAAAAGATCAGCGAGTTCAGCGGGTGATAATGCAAGTGCGGCTCGGAAGAGTTGCCGGAATTACCACACTTGCCCAGCAACTGTCCGCGCTTCACGTTGTCGCCGACCTTGACGACGATGGCCCCCAGTTTGAGATGCGCCAGCACCGGGACTTCTTCTTTGCGATCCTGGATGACTAGGCAGTTGCCGACGGAGGAATACGGATTCATCGAATCTGGCGTGTTGTCACAAACGCTTTCGATCATTTCTATGACCGAGCCGTCCGCCGGCGCAAGCACTTCGCGACCGAACGCGTAGTAGTCTTCATTGTAAGTACCGTTGCTTCGCTGCATCTTTCGATCCTTGCCTACTCCCAACAGGTCTAGCGCGCAGCGCTGGTTCGGCATATCATGGTGCTGGTTGAATTCGCGCATATCCCCGCCCCAGAAAAACAGCCCGCGGCCTTTGAACGGAAGCGACAACCGCGTCTCGTGGATTTCCGGCGCAGGTTTCGTCGCGACGTGCGGCTTGCGGGAGACCTCGGAAATCATGCCACAACCCTTCAGCACGATCTGCATATCGAGTATGCCCTTTTCAAACTTCGCGGGAAAAACCAGCGCTCTACCAATGGACTGTGGCTTGCCGAGCTTCTGGACTTTTCCCATCCGCTGCGTCAACACTTTGAAGAACGCGCTCGACTTGTCTAGCGGTAACACCACGTCCATTTCCTTATTGAATTTGATCTGGATGCCGACGTAGTCGCCCGCGTTCATCAACTCGACGAGTTGTTTGGCCACCTTCGCGGAGCGATCCGCTTGTCCAGACGTGACTTGGGCGAAGAATAATTCCGCCGCGAAAACCGCAACGATCGGCAACAATGCACGCATAGGAGATGTCTTCAAAAAACTAAATGATGAGCGCGGTTCAGTCGAGCCGCCTCTTCGCTTCAATCTCAAAGCTTTATCTGATTAGTCGCAGCCGAAGGTAGAATTATTACCGTCCGGGAACTTTTTTGCCTCTTCGTCCTATTCCGCGGGTTGATGCGCTCGTGGGAGTAGTGGTTTTGCTCGGGAAGCCACGGTTTTTTCGCCGTACGTGAACGTGTTGGTTTCTGGAGCCAAATTCAAGCGATCACGAATGAGTTTCCACAGAACGGCGATTGCAGTCAGACATCCGCTCAAATGCACCACGAATTGTCCGTCCGAGCCAGCGGTTTCTCTGCAGAACACAGAGGAGAGCCACGGTTTTTTCGCCGTACGTGAACGTGTTGGTTTCTGGAGCCAAATTCAAG
>CAZRCI010000038.1:45542-45643 GCA_964598535.1 uncultured Planctomycetaceae bacterium
CACCACGAATTGTCCGTCCGAGCCAGCGGTTTCTCTGCAGAACACAGAGGAGAGCGACTGTCTTGGAAATCAAGTGGGCAGAGTCACGTTCCGCCAGGTCT
>CAZRCI010000039.1:0-44625 GCA_964598535.1 uncultured Planctomycetaceae bacterium
ACCGACGAAGTCGAGCGGCTGCGGCAATACATCGCCCAGATGGAAGACACCGCGGGACCGCGGTGCTAGCAGCGTACGGAGGGCTGCTTTCAGCCGCCTGGTAGCAAGCACATCGCGGGCGACACCTTCTGGTCCCCCCGATTCTAGAGATTTCGATTGGCCTTGCCCCGGGCGGTCCCCGCGCAGTATACGAATCGGCCGACTCTCGAGCGGAGTCAGCGTGGCCGGCGTGCTTCACAATTGCCGGATCTTCGTTCGAGACAAGTGTGACCTTACTTCGAGACAAGGACGTCTCTCCCATGCCGCGGGCAATCGTGGTCGTACCGTGTTACAACGAAGCGCGGCGGCTGAACATGCGAGCCATTCAGGAGTTCGGCCGCCGAAGCGGCGCGGCCGAGTTGTTGTTCGTCAATGACGGAAGCCGCGACGAAACCCTGGAGCTGCTAGAACACCTGAACCACGCCAATCCGCGGAGCTTCAGCTTTTTGCACCTGGGGCAGAACCGTGGCAAGGCCGAGGCCGTTCGGCTGGGAATGCTGCTTGCCGTTCGCTCGGGCGCCGACTACGTCGGTTTCTGGGATGCGGACCTAGCGACGCCGCTCGCCGACATCGAGCCCTTCTGCAAAATCCTGGAAGCCAAGCCGCACATCGACTGCGTGATCGGCACCCGCATGCGGCTTCTGGGTCATGCGATCGATCGCCAGCCGCTGCGTTATTGGCTGGGACGGATCTTCGCCAACGTGGCCTCGCTCACGCTGGGCGTGAAGCTGTTCGACACCCAGTGCGGGGCGAAGTTGTTTCGCGTGACGCCAGAGTTCTCGGCGGTGCTCGGGCAAGCGTTTTCCACGCGGTGGATTTTCGACGTGGAAATGTTTGCGCGCATGAAACGGCTGCGCGCTTCGGCGCGGCGCGGCGCGCTCGCCGAAGCGATCTACGAATTTCCGCTCGACGCCTGGCGCGACGTGGCCGGATCGAACGTCAGGGGGCGCGACTTCGCCAAGGCGTCCGTCGAGCTCGCGAGAATCTACTGGCGCTATTTGCGCCCGGGAGCACGCTACGACGCCGCGCACGCCGCGGGCAACGACCTGATCGTTCACGAGCCGGCCGCCAACAGCGGTCAGAAGGCCGCGTAGTCGCCGCCGCCGAACATCGGCAGATGATCCTGCGCCCATCCCGGGTTACGATCCGCGTCCGCGTGAAAGCGCGGCCACTCGGGCCCTTGCGGCGTATTGCCGTGCCAGCCGATATCGAGCCGATGCACGGTGTCGATGGCTTGTTGTAGTCGGAACTTCTCAAACGCCGCGCGGGAGATGATCTGGAAGCCGCGCCGCGATTGCAACGACCGCGGCCGCCAGGACAGCAGCCGCGTGATCGAAGGCCGCTTGGCAATCGGCAGCGCCTCTTGCCGGCTGAGTTGCCACTGTGTGTCGCGCATCTGCCAGAGCGTGCGCAGGTCGTCCGGATCGAGGCAGTAGTCCTCGTCGCCCAACAGGATCACGTCGCCCTGCGTATGATCGAGCCCCGTCTGGATTGCCTCGCAGAGGCCCAAACGGACGGGATGCCGTAGGTGCCGCACTTGCGGATAGGCCGCGACCAGATACCTAGCCACGTCGGCCGTTTCGTCGAGCGAGCCGTCGTCGATGATCCACAAGTGGAAATCGCGGGCCACATCGGCCAGCACGTCGAGCATTTCGACGACGTCGGCCTCGAGGTTTTGTTGAGCGTTATAAACCGGCAACAGGACACTCAGTCGGCTCACGCGATGCATCTCCCTCGTTCGAGTTCAACAGCCGCGGCAGGTGCGATCAACCTCCGCCGGTTTGCGCCTCGTGGCTGGCGGCTGCCGAGTATTGATCGGACCGCCACCGCGCCGAACTCGAACGGCCCACGCCAATTGCGGTCTGTGCGCGCTGTAGCGGCGGCGGCGAGTCGCCACCCATAACGGACGTAGGAGTCGCGCTTGTCGAGCCACGCGCGCCTAGCCCGCATAGCCCACACAAGCCGTACCAGGCAGCCTTCAAGCCGGTACGACGGTGACTTCGAAGTCGCGTCCTTCCCAACGCTCGGGGTGCGCCCAGCGGAAGGTAAAACGGACCGGCGCCCGCTGATGGCGCTCAATTTCCAGGTCGATATACCAAACGCCCAACGGGGTGGCCCGCCCCGGCGAATCGTGGACCGTGCGCCACTCGTCGACCGACCAGCGCAAGCCGAAGGGCGCCTGCGTCTGAATGCGCAGCGTGTGCCCGGCCTTGATTCGCGGAGCATGGCGGCCGAACGTCCAGAACTCGATGGGCGCGCTCGGGCGTTTGCCACCAAGGTAGCGTTCGGCCACGTGCGGTAAGAAGTCGTACACCCGGCCATCGGCCACGCTGCGAAGCAGCGTCAGATACTCGGCATGGGCCCAGACCAGCGGCATCGCTGCCCCTGTCGGCTGGCCGCGCCACATGCGTCTCTCGGGCAGATCGGCGGCGTCCCAGATCTGCTCGGGCAACATGCCTCCTTGGGCAAATCCCTCCATCGCGCGGATGTAGGGCGTTACATCGCGCCCCACGGCGAGCTCATAGTGCCCGCGCTCGCCGGCCAACAGCGGCCAGCCGCGCCCGCGGCCAGTACCGTCAAAAGGCCTGCCATCGTCATGTTGGCCATAACCGTCATGGTTATACCGCCGCCAGCACGGTCCAAACGGCGTGTCAACCTTCAACACCGCGTCGATCACCTGTACGGTGTCCTCAATCACGGGATCGTTCGCGCTGCGAATTCCGTAGCGGACGAGTTCGAGAAAGCCGCCGTCAACAACGTCCTTGGCCGGAAACCAAACCTGCTGACCAGGGCCGCGGTTCTTGAGGGCGACAATCGCTCGATTGGGATCCTCGAACGGCCGCGGATCGCCAATCTCGACCGGCAAGATCCGGATGTAATGCTTCGGAAGCCCGGGAACCAGCGTTCCCTCGGTCGTGATGCACCACGGTTCGAGATGTGCCTCCAGGAAGTCGGCATACTGCCAAAGATAATCGGACGTGTGCCGGTCGCCACGAGCCCGGGCCATCTCGGCCGCGCAGCCGAGCGCCGCGATGGTGGCCGCCAGCGAAGAGGGAGAATAACCGCTGTTCTCCTCCCAGCGTTCTTGCGGCGTGGCGGGGCCCTTGCGCACCAGGTAGCCGGCCGCGCGAAGCACCATCGGATAGGGATCGAACCCTTGCAGAGCGCCGGCTTCCTGCACGCGCCAGGCGAGCAACATGCCGAACGACACTTCGTCCAGTTGCACGCCGGTCCAATAGGGCTCGCCGCTGATCCAAAAATTCTGATAGAAACCGCCGTCGGGACACTGCGAACAGGCGAGATAGATCAGCGAGCGATAGGGCGTCGCCTGGTTGCCCGTGGCCAGCAGCGCGGTGGCCGAATGCACCATGTCGCGAGGCCAGACCAGATGATACCCGCCAAGTTCGTCGTCACTTTTTGATTCGCCCCAGGGGATGCTCAACGAGGCGATCAGAGCGCCGGGATAGGTTTTGTCTTCGTGTGCGAGCAGCAGGCTATGGCTGCGCCGATAGAGCGTGCCCGCATCGCCGCAGGTGCCCTTGATGGGCGAAACATGGCCGCAACTGCGCTGCCACTGTTCGATGAACCGCTGGCGGTGACTGGCGAAGGGAACCGCGATCGATTGGGCCAGCGTCGTCGTGGCGTTGTGATGCGTGTCGCCAAAGGCGACGCCCAGCGTGAACTCGCGCGTGCGGCTCAGGTCGAGCTCGGCCACGAGGGCGATGTTGCCGTTTTCGGCCGCGTCGAATTCCCAATCGAGCTGGTGGTTGCTGGCCAGGTCGGTCCAGCCGTCGCTCCGGCCGACGTAGCCACACGAGCACTTGAGCAGCGGCACCGACGCGCCCATCGCCAGCCACGTACCTCCGCGCGTGGCGACCAGGAGCTTGCGATCGACCCGCGTGTCGACATAACCGCTGTTGCCCCAGCCGTAACCTTCCAGATGCGGCGCCAGCAGGGCATAGACCTTCAGCCGCTGGAGCAGGCTCTCATCGCCTTCGATCCGCGTGTTCGCCAACAAGCATGCGTAGTGCGGGTCGCAGATGATTTCCTTCACGATGCGGTAATCTTGCTCGCGGCCGCGGTTGACGACTCGATAGCCGAGCGAGTGGTCGGAGATCTGCTGGAGCGTCCAGTCGGTGTCGCGACGTTCGTCGTGAAAGAACGTGGCGCCATCGGTTATAAGCAGTTGCAAGTCGCGGATTTGCGGCCGGTCGATCGTTGGATAGTAAAGCTCGCTGACGATGCCCGCCGCGAGCGTGAACCATAACCGGCTGCCCGCGAAATAGGCGGTGCCGACGGCCGACTTGTCGCTGCGTGTCCAGCGCGGCTCGATTCCGGGAGCTCCAAACGCGGGTCGCAGCGGCGCGGTAAACATGAGCGTGGGATAACCCGAGCGGCACGGACACACCCCTTGCGCATGGCGTAACGGGCCGCGCACGAGGCACTTTAGAAGTGTAGCTTTAGCGGCAAATGTTGGCAAAATTACCGCGGTTTGCCAACTGCCGTAGCCGCTGGGACACCGCCCGCGGCGTATACTACAAGGACACTTCGGCCACGTTCTTTAGCGCCGTCCGGCCAGCCCATCTCACAAACGACATGAGCCTCGACTCTGATCTGCTCACCACCGGCATTCAGCTTCACCAGGCGGGCAACGTCGAGGCCGCCTATGCCATCTATCAACAGGCGGTCCACAGCGATCCGCAAAACGCGGCCGCCTTGAGCCTGCTTGGCGCAGCCTGCATCAACCTGAAAAAGTGGGACGAGGCCGCACGGCACTTGCGGGACGCCATCCAAATCGAGCCGAACCACGTATCGGCCTACGACAACCTGGGCGTGTTGTACGCCAAGCAGGGCCGTTTTGCCGAAGCCGTCGAATGCTTCCGCCGCGCAGCGAGTATCAGTCCCAACAACCCGCAAACGCACCTCAATCTGGCGGCCGCGCTCCAGCGTGCGGGCGACACGTCCGGGGCGCTCGACTCTTACCGCACGGCGAGCCATCTCGATCCGAATTCACTTCGCGCGCATCGTGAAGCCGCGCGGCTGCTCCTGGAGGGCGCACGCGCGACCGAAGCGGTACCGCACCTGCGGCAACTCGCGCGGCTCAAGGCTCAGGATCCGGAAGCGCACTTCAATCTGGCCGCCGCGCTTGCGCAAGCGGGACAGGCGGCCGAAGCGATCGCAGCTTATCACGAAGTGCTGCGGCGTAAGCCCGACTCGGCCGAGGCGCACGTCAACCTGGCACAGCTTCATATCGAGAAGCGCGACTACGATGCCGCGATCGATGCGACCCGGCAGGCGATTGCCCTGCGGCCGCGGTTTGCCGAAGCCCATTTGAACCTGGCCAGCGCGCTGCTCGCGCTCAAGCGTCACGCCGAAGCGCGCGAGGCGCTCGCCGAATGTTTGCGACTCAAACCCGACCTGAGCCAGGCCCACAACAATCTGGGAAACCTGTTGGCCGACGAGGGACGCCTGGCCGAAGCCGAGGCCGCCTACCTGCGCGCCCAACAGCTCAATCCCGCGAGCGCCCAATCGCCCTACAACCTGGGCATCGTTGTCCTGCGGCAAGGGCGCGTCGAGGCATCGCTCCCTTATTTTCAGCGGTCGCTCGCCTTGGCCCCGCGCTATGCCGAGGCACATCACAACCACGCCAGCGCGCTGTTGCTGTTGGGACGCTACGCCGAGGGACTCGCGGAATATGAATGGCGGTTCCAGGCGCGCGACTTTCCCCAGTTTCGCCCACGCTGGCCGATCTGGGACGGCGCCGATCCGGCCGGCAAGACGATCGTGCTGATCGGCGAACAGGGACTCGGCGATACGCTGCAGTTCATCCGTTATGCGCAGCCACTCGCCGAACGCGGCGCGCGGGTCATCGTCGAGTGTCCCCCGGCGCTACATCCGCTGCTGGCCCGCACGCCGGGCGTCAGCGGGTGGATCGCGCCGACCGATCCCGCGCCCGGGGCCGATGCCTGCGTACCGCTGTTGAGCATGCCGCACCGGCTGCGAACGACGCTCGAAACGATTCCCGCGATGGTGCCGTACATCTTCGCGGACGAAGCGCGCGTGGCGGCGTGGCGCGACGAGATCCGCAGCCACGACAAGCTCCGCGTAGGGATCGCCTGGCAAGGGAATCCGCACGCGCCTTATGACCGCGAACGTTCAATTCCGCTGGCGCATTTCGCCCCGCTGGCGGCGCTCGCGGACGTGCAACTCTTCTGCCTGCAAAAAGGGGAGGGGAACGAGCAACTTTCACGGTTCGCGCGGGAATGGAACGTCGTCGATTTCGGCGAACGACTCGACGCCGCCGGCGGCGCGTTCATGGACACCGCCGCGATCATGCAGCACCTAGATCTGGTCATCACCAGCGATACGTCGATGGCACACCTGGCCGGCGCGCTGGGTGTGCCCACCTGGGTCGCGCTCAACCTGGCGCCCGATTGGCGCTGGTTGCTCGAGCGCGAGGACTCGCCCTGGTATCCGGCGATGCGGCTTTATCGTCAGCGCACGTTGGGCGATTGGGGCGAAGTCTTCGAGCGAATTGCGGCCGAGCTAGCGCGAGGGGCCGGCTAGCCGAGGCGTGCTTTTCTTGCATAAGCGCCCGTAAATGGGTACGCTGGGAGGCGACCGTTACCTGCCCCTCTGTATGCTTTTCCGCGCGCACGATGCTCGAGATGCCCCGGCCATGAAAACTCGCCGCGCCTTCATCCCGACGCATCACCCCGTGACCCGTCGCACGGCCATTCAAGCCGGCGCCGTGGGGCTGTTGGGCCTGGGCATGAACCACGTCGCAGGGCTGCGGGCACTCGCCGCGCCAACCGATCCCGCGAGCCGCGCCAAACCCTGGGCGAAGAACGTCATCTATATCTTTCTCTCCGGCGGCTTGGGACAGCACGACAGCTTCGACATGAAGCCCGAGGCCCCGGACAACATCCGCGGCGAGTTCAATCCGATTCAAACGCGCACGCCGGGCGTGCAGATCTGCGAACATTTGCCCCTGCTGGCCGAGCGCAGTGAGATGTGGTCGCTGGTCCGCTCGCTGCATCACGGCGAGCCGGAGCACTCGGCCGGACACTTGCTGATGCTCACCGGGCGGAACAAGCTGCCGGTGGGCTTCGACGCCTCGAAGCCGAAGCCGAGCGACTGGCCGTCGATGGCCGCGGTGGCAAGCGCCGTGTGTCCGCCGCGCAATAACGTGCCGCCCTCGGTGGTGCTGCCCGAAGTGCTGATCCATCGCGAGGGGCGTGTGATTCCCGGCCAGTTTGCCGGCGAGATGGGGCCCCATCGCAATCCGATGTTTGTCAACTATGCCCGCTTCAGCAGCACGGCCTATGGCGCGTGGCCCGAGTATGGGTTCCATCACCAGCGCGGCCGCGAGAACCCGCAAGACATGACGTTCGAGGCGCCGAACCTGACGCTGCAAGCGGACATGGATCCGCGCCGGTTTGACCGCCGCTTGCAGCTTCTGGATTCGGTCGGCCGGCAAGCCGAGGCGCTCGAGCGCGCTGCCGCCAGCCAGGCCTTTGACCTGGAGCGACAGAAAGCGGTATCCCTGTTGGCGGACAAGAAAACGCAAGCCGCGTTCCGCATCGATAACGCCGATCCAAAATTGCTCGATCGGTATGGCCGCAATACGTTCGGCTGGTCGCTGCTCATCGCGCGGCAGCTCGTGGAATCGGGCGTGCGCTTCGTGCAGGTGAACCTGGGTAACGACGAAACCTGGGACACACACGGCAACAATTTCCCGCACCTCAAGGATTTTCTCCTCCCGCCGACGGATCGGGCGGTGTCCGCGCTGCTGGACGATCTGCGCGAGCGGGGCCTGCTAGACGACACGCTGCTGGTGATGGCCGGCGAAATGGGGCGTACGCCAAAGATCTCGCATCTCACGGCGCACTATGCCAAGCCGGGCCGCGATCACTGGGGCACGCAAACCGTGTGGCTCGCCGGTGGCGGCGTGCAAGGTGGCCGCGTGATCGGCGCCACGGACAAAATCGGCGCGCTGCCGAGCGCCAGCCCGCAATCGCCCGAAAACCTGGCGGCGACGATCTACAGCGCCCTGGGCATCCCGCGCGAACTGGCCTGGTATGACCATACCACTCGGCCGCATTTCGTGTATCACGCCGACCCGATCCCCGGGCTGACCTGACAAAATCTTCGCTGGGATTTCCCGCGACGAGCCTGAAGTGTGAGCACGGAACTGGTTCGGACGAGCCGTCAAGTGATCGTGACCGGCGCGAAGCAGAGAATGGGAATCGCCAGCGAAAGGAACCCGAACGCCCATCGTCCCCAGCCAAGTTGCACGCTGTCGTCGCGCGTTGGCGGATGATCCACCCCGAGCAGGATTACCAGCACGAGCATCAGCGTCCAGTTGTAGTGATCCTCGACGACGATGAACAGGATCGCGGCGATCATGACCGATCGGGCCACCCAAATCGAGCGGCGGCCGAACAGGCCATAGACCACGTGCCCACCGTCGAGCTGGCTGATCGGCAGCATGTTGAGCCCCGTAATGAGCATGCCCACCCAGCCGGCCATCAGCAGCGGATTGTTCTTGTTCAAAATCGCGTCGGCCGCGATGTCGGGGCGCAGGTAGTGCGTCATCAATTTGAAAATCAGCGGATCGCCCAGCACGATCGGCTCAGGCTGCTTCATCTCGGTTGCACTGAGGATGCCGAACCAGGTGACCGGCAGCGCCACTAGGAGGCCCGCCCAAGGGCCCGAGATCCCGATGTCGAAGAGCTGCTTGCGGTCTGCCCGCGAGCCTTCCATGCCGATCACGGCGCCCATCGTGCCGGTGATCAGAAAGGGAACGGGAATGAAAAATGGCAGGCTTGAGGGAACGCGATAGCGGAGCGTTTGCAGGAAATGCCCCATCTCGTGCGTGAGCAGGATGCCGATTACCGCCACGGCATAAATCAGCCCCTGCTGCCAACCGGCGACGATCTGCCGCCCGGCCAGGCCATTGGCGATATAGGTGCCGGGATCCCAATTGAGGGCGCCGGCGATGAACGTCGAAAGACAGGTGGCCACGAACAGGAACACCGGCAGCGCCACGCGGCGCTGGCGTTTGCGGGCCAGAAACTCGGCCGCGGTGAGCTCGCGTTGCAGCGCGGCGCTTGCCCGAGCGTCGATCGCCTGGGGGCCAACACTTGGCGCTGGTTGCGCGTGGTCGAACCAATCGGCGGAATTCGGCCGTGTGGTCTCGGCATCGCTTCGCGGCTGCGAGCCGCCTTCGAACTGCTCTCCTCGCTGGTCGCTCATATCTAATCAGCATAGCAGCGTTGAGGCCGCTTTCGGAAGTGCTCCGCGACCGCCCGCCAAAGCCGACCATTTCGCTGGCAGGACAAGGGACGCTAAACCGACTCGTTGCCGGCCTACCGGCCGCGGGAGCACACGAATCACTGGTTCTGCCGAACCAAGACGCGATGCTCCGCTAGGTGAGCTCGCGCCGCGTCGAGCGCCGAGGGATCGACTTGCCATAGCCAACGATCAGCGTTCAATGCCGTCAGTGTTCCAATCCCGGCCGACATCAATTCGGCAATTCGGCCCGGCCGAACGATGCTCTGGATGCGTAGTCGCATCCAGATCGGCATCGACAACTGGCCACAGCTCGTGCCCTGCCCGCAGTGCCATGACTGGATTGTCTGGGCGGAGGGATGCTACGTACCTGGCTACCGCATTTATCGCGGCTGCCATCGTCACTGGATGGCCCGGCGTAACCAGGAAGGTCCGTGGATCTTGACTCGAACCCGTGGAGCTGGTTGGCCCTATGAACACTAAATCGACACCACAACGCCCAGGCAATCGACGGTCGGCGCAACCAAAACCTTCCCTCTATGGCTCCATTCGCGTTAGCACGGCGGTGCAGGCACGATCCGGACTCCGGAAATCCCGATACCCCATGCGTGGGGTCCGTGTTATGCTTGCGTGCTGCCTTTCGTTCCGTCTCGCCACCCTCGAACGGGAACGCCTCCATGAATTTCCTCTCCGCGACGTACCGCAGTGTCTTGGCCCGTAGTGTCTTGTTGGCCCGCAGTGTCTTGGCTTCGTGTCTTATCCTGGCGCTGGCGCCCCGCGTGGCGGATGCCGCGCCCATCCATGGTCAGGTCAGTGGGCTCACGCCGCCCGGCGCCGGATCCCCTTGGATCTACGACATCCAGGCGGGACAGACCTTCACCCTCGATTTCACCCTCACCCCCACTGTGCGGACATCCGATTACCAATACTCGCATGGGGCTGGCCCAATCGAGTTTCTGCTCAGTCCCTTCCATGTGCAGCTCTTTGTCGATGGCCGGCCGGCCGGCAATGTCAATGAAGTCACCAGTCTCAAGGCCGTGGCCGCCGGCGGCAGCGCCGGCCACGGCTGGCATGGCATCAACGTGCTCGCCGAGAATAGTCTGGTGACTCAATTTCTGGTGGGGCCGGATAGCCTGTTCGTGATCGCGCTAACCGTCCCCGACCTGTTTGACGATCCGGCCGGACTGACGATCGACCGCATCACCGGCGTCACGTTCGGTTTCGGCGATGCGGATGAAATCGCCCCGGTCCCCGTGTTGTTCGCGGTGAACGCGCGGCCGGTTGCGGTCCCCGAACCGACCGCCGGCCTGCTCGCCGCGTTCGCGCTTGCCGCGCCGTTCGCGTTTCGGAAACACCGCCGCAACGCCAACCGCTGAAGCGGGCCCGCCGTCTTCTTCGATCGTTTCGCCGTCCTCTACGGGCGCGAAACCAGCGTTCCAATTTTTGGAATTTGGAACGCCGTGCGGAGCTGGCATGTATCGCCGCGAAGCCGAACTTCTGCCCGCCGTCGCCCGTTGGCTCCGGACGCTCGCACCTCGGGCCCGCTTGCATCCGGAATTTTCCACGCCGTGGGGCCAGACCGCGCCCCGCGGCCGTCCTGCTGAATGCCGCGACGGACTAACGTCCCACCAGCCGGGGCGCCAGCCGATCGCGAAAACCGAGCGAGACCCGATTCCGTGCCCCCCCTTGGCTGCCCGGCTCCCAGCGCGCGTACCAGTCGTCCACGGCCGCGCTTGGCAGTTCCTCGCTAGCAATGAACAGCCCCGCGATCTGTCCGTTGAACGGATCGGCGGAACCGCTCGAGCGACATCCCAGCGTGAAGGGGTCGTTGGCGGGCGTACCAGGGGCCGCCAGCGTGCCGATCGTGCCCGTGACCCAGGCCCCGCGATCGATACGCCCTTTGGACGCATTCACGCCCGGCGCCAACACGAACTCGATTGTGTGCTCGCGGGTGTCCGCGATCGGGCCGGCGTTCAGCGACAGGATGGCCGTGCCGCCGACGTAGAGGAGGAATATCATCTGGCTCGACGAGTTCGTACGAACGCCGAATCCCGTATTCCCCGCGACTAGCCGGCAATTCGAGGCCACGCACTTGAACCCGGAATTTACCGCGTCCAGTCGGATCCGCGCCAGGAAATGGCCGGTGCCATCCACGTGGAAGTGGTTGTTGAGGGCCTGCGTGCCAGGGATCGTCAGACGGCGATGGCTCACGCCATCGAAGCCGCACCACATCCAGCCTTTTCCCCTCCACTTCGGGCGCGCGGCGGCGGCGGTGGGCTGGGTCAGCACGCGCGCGCCGAGCAGCATTTCGGCATTCTGAATCAGGTCATCGGTCGCCGCCGGATGCGCCGACGCCCCCACCTCGCCAAGCCAACACAGATTGCGATCGGTCGGTTGCACGACGACGGCGCCCGGATACGACGCCGGCCGCGAGGCATCCCCGCGAATCTCACGCACCAGCGGCGTGCCAACCGAAGGAATGCGAATATCGTGCAGGAACGTCGCCAGGGCGGTCCCCGGCGTGATCGTGGCCCGGCAGCGGACGAAATAGCACGCATGGGAACCGTTCCCGGGTGCGCCGTAATATTGATTCGTCGCCCAGGCCACCAGCCGCGGGCAGCCCCACTTCGCTTGGTACGGCGCGTCCAAGCCTTTCACGTCGATCGTGCAATCGGTCATGGTCACGGGCCCTCGGCGGTTGACCACGGCCGCCAGCACTCCTCCAACATTGAGCACGTTCTCTCCGCCATTATCGTAATCGAGAGAACTCGACCACCCATAACTGTGCGAGCCGTTGGCATCGCCGTAGCCCCGGACCCGCGTCAGGATGACCGTCTGATCGGCGGACGTGCCGCACAGCGCTACGCCCTGGCGGCAGAAGTGAAGCGTGCTGTCGACGATCTTCACGGTCCGTTTGGCAGTGCCAAATGGTTTCCAGGAATAGATGCCCCAGTCCTGGCCGCCCGAGGCGTCGATCTCGCATTCATGGAACTCCGCCACCCCCTCGCCTTCAAACGCCGGATCCCACCCCAGCAGTCCGCCGTCCTCGTGAGCGTGCCAGCACTGGCCGCCGAAGTAGAAGTTGGTGAAGCGGATGAATGCTCGAAATGTAAATCCCGCCGTCCCATAACTCTTGGTAACCTCTCCATCGACGACCGTTTCGTCGATCCGGGTGTGCGTGAGCCAACGTGCGCCACCCTCCACGCCTTCGTAGCGGCACGACGGCAATCGCAGCGTGTGCGTCCAACCAAAATCCGCAGTCCCGCTGGCGCGGATCACGTCCGTGGGAAGAATGTCCTCTTCGTGCGCGCTCAGAAACGTCCGGATGTCCTCGCCCGCCATCTCCGGGTCGGCCGAGAGCTCGGCCGGCGCGACGACGTCCACGCCGTCGCGGGTCCAGGCGATGGAGCCCCCCGCACCCAGCAGCTTCGCCACCTCGCCCGCGGCCAGCGTCTTCCACGACTTGGCGTCCGTCTCGTAGAACCTCGAGAGCGTTTCGAACTCGACGGAATCCGTGCCCGTTGGAATCGCATTGAGCCGATGGTAGATTCGGCGCGAAGCGCCCGCCGAGTAGAAAATGATCGTCGTGTAGTTCAGCGCGCGGCCCTTCATCACCGTCGTCAGCGCCAGGACGCCGGTGGGCGACCATTGTGCCACGGCGATCACGCCCGCATCGCAAGTGAAGTCCGCGTCGGTGACGGAACCGTCGTGTACGACTGCTCCCGTCGCGTCGAATGCCAGGAAATCTTCATAGATCGAGTCGCGGCTGGTGCGAAAGTAGAGCGGATTGATCGTCCGGGAGTCGCCCTTACGCGTGAGTACGGTGTTCACCCGATGTGCGTTGCGGGTAATCGTGGCGGTTTCGGTCTGGTCGAACGAAATGCCCAGCGTCGTATTCCGCACGACGCGCACGCTGCGGCGTCCGCGATAGATCTGCCCGGTGCCGTAGGCGACGGGGTCCGCGCCGTCGATCGAGACCGTGGCGCTGTTGAGCGCCTCGTTGCGGTGCGGGCCGCCGCACCAGCCGGCCGAACCGTTCAAATAATCCGCACTCACCCCGTCGTTCAGGACGACGTTGCCACCTTCTTCGGCGCCGCTGCCACTCCCTCCCGAGACTCGCCGCCCGTTGAACCAGAGGCAGTACGGCATCCCCGCCTGGTCGCGGGAGAAATTGATGTGACAGCCTTCGACGCGAGCCTCGCTGCTTCCCTCGATCTCTCCCATGCCGCCCGGGAAGGCATCAAGCCATTCTTGATACTCGGCATCGCCGGGGTAGTCTGAGTAGATGCCCGCCGCGATCAACTTGCCCGGAAAGTTCCATGAATCCGTGCTCGCGCGATTCGTCAAGAACATGCCCCTCGCTGCATTGCCCGTGCCGGCCTCTCCGACGACGCGGCCATAGGCCTTCCTGCCGCGGTCAATGCGCGCGTAGCACAGTTGGTCAGGATCGATATGGGCCACGAATGTGTGGATGGCCGCACTCGGCGCATCCAGATCTTCCTCGGTGAGGAGGTCGATGATCGGCGTGTCCGAGGTGTTCTTGATCCGCACGCGAGCCACAGAGCCGGCTTTCTTTCGGAAAAATCCGGCCACGGCAGTGTTCGCGAGGAATCCTTGAGTACCGAGCGTGAATCCCTGGGCGCCCGTCGCGTTGCTGTTCGCCAGGTTCGTGCTGTCGATGATGGGTCGCGTGACGGTGTAGCCTGGATCACAAACGAATATCGCGATGGCCCACACACGACGATTCTGGTGGATTGTGTTGGCGTAGCTGGTGCTGTTGTGGCGCAAGGCGCGATCGGCGGTTCCTTCTAGTCCGAGCGTCTCAAGCACGTCACCGACGAGGCCGAGCGGCACACGCCGCTCCGTGCCGGGGGCGGCGCTGCTGGCGTTGAACGTGACGTCAGAAATGCCGGTCGCGATCGAGCCGACCGGATCGACGTCCTCGTCCGCGAGGGCGCCGTCATTGGAAATGCCCTGCGTGTAGCTATTGGGCTCCAGGCTTTGGAACGGCAGATAGTACAGCAGGTTCGGATGCGTGAGTGGATTGAAAGTCATGGTATGTCCTCAGGGTTCCTTCGTGGTTCCTGGTTTGTTACAGAATCCGCCCCAACAGCCGCAGGTTTGCCGCGCCCACGCCATCGGCTGCCACCTTCACGGCGGGAAGGACGAATGCCGCCCCGCGGCAATCGACGGTTTGCACGGCGCTAAACGCCAGGTTCTCCGCGGCGGCGGTAATCATCCGCACATCGCTAGCGGCGTCGTCGCTGAACATGAGCTCGTGGTTTCCCTCGGCGTCGAACAGCTTGTGCGGCCGGCAATAGCTGGCAGCGAACCGGGGCGAGGGGTTCTCGAGCGGCCTGCCCGAGTCGAAGCCGAACAGTTGCAGCGTGACGTTCCCCCACGCTTCGCCGACGACGTATTGCACGCACAAGTCGAGCATCGTCCCCTTGCCGGCCATCCGCAGCAGCCCTGCCGTATCGCGCGTAATCGCGCCCGGATGGAGCACCGTGTCACCGTCGTTGTCGACAGCGTTTAGCGCGGTGTGAAACACGAACCAATCACTCGTGAGAGAGACCGGTGTCACCAGTTGGTTCCTACCCAGCAGCTTGGTCGAGACCAGCGTCTCACGGCCGTCAATGCTATCCAGTGTCATGGCTCTATTTCCTTTCGTAGAAGTGTGGCGTTGCTTGATGGCATCCGCCGTGTCATGGCCCCGTCCAGCCGCTCGACGACTTACGCATTCGCCGTAGCGGGCCGCGCAAAAAAGGGCCCGCCGCCCGCTGGCTCCGCGCGCGAAACGCGTAGAGTCAGCAGGCAACGGGCCCAATCGAATACCCCGGCTCACGAGCGAGCGGGGCCCCCATCAATACCCAGTCTGTCGGTTGTTTGTCGTGAGGTGTTCCCGAGAGGTTGACGTCGGAAGGCCGCGGCGGCGTCAGGTTTTTGCCGTCGCGACCGGCACGTGCGAGACTAACAGACCCCGTGGCTCGATTTCAAGCGACGAAATCGAGCGGTTCGAAAGTCGCTGAAAGCGTTCATTCGCCCGGCACTTTTTCCAACCCCAGGCGTTTGTAGACGCCGGCGTGCCAGCGGGGAATGTCGTTCTTGTAATAACCACTGACGATGCTCTCGCTGGGACCGCCCGGCAGGTTGGTCCAGGCTTCGTCGGTCGCCAGATCGGTGACGAAGTGATAGCTGGGAGCGAACGAAGCTTCGCGCCGCGCGGCGCGCAGTAGATGCCCCTGAAAGGGCGTGGCATAGCAGCCGGGCATCGGCATCTCGGCCGTGTGGAAGCCGAGCGTGCGTCCGACCAGCCGGCTTTCGACGAAACGGTTCGTGAACTGGAAGCTATTGATCGTCGACCAGGGCGCGTCTTTCTCGCTGGCGAGCGCCACCACGGCGCGGCGAATCAGGTTCGCCTTGTCGCGTCCCCGCCACCACAACGAGTCTTGCCGGAGCAGCAGTTTGTCGATCGCCGTGAGCACCATTGTCGAAAAGCCGACGCGGCTGCACAGGTACATCATTCGCCGCCAGCCGATATTATGCTCGTGGCCGAACACTTCGAGCAGCACGTTACGATACAGATGCGAAAAGAGCGTCGCCTCGTGGCTGTCGGGCGAATAGCTGAAATCCCACTTCGAAAGGCGATCTTTGACCAGGCCGTCGGGCATGTGGGGCAGGAAGACCGCGAGCAGGTCGCGCGCCTGCGTACTGACGACGTCATATTGCAGCGCCTGCATGTCGGCCACCGTGGCCGGGTACATTTCGGCTAGCCGCTCGTCGATCCGCCGTTTGCGATAATCGGGCACCGGCTGCGTGACTAGCATCGGGCCGCCGGGCAGATTGATGTCTTCGTTCGCCGTGGCCACGAAACCTTCCGGCGGATCGTAAACCCGCGGCAGCGTGCTCGAGGGCAATAGTCCGCGCCAGTGATTGCGCCGATCCCAGGCTGGAATCGGTAGCATGCCGTGATGGTTGCGACCGCGTTTAGGGAACCAGCCGCCGGCCTGCATGCCGATGTGCCCCGCACGATCGGCGAACACCCAAACCAGGGTTGGCAGCGGACATTCGCGCGCGATATCCATCGCCGAGAGCGCGTCGGGCGCCGAGACAAAATCGAGCCAGGTCGAGATCGACCGGCCCGCGCCTTTCATGTCCCCCACCCAGGCGCTTAAGAGATAGTAGCCGGGCTCGCCCGGGCGCGGCTGAGTTTCGAGCGTGCCCTGGTCGTTGTACAGGATCGGCAGCACCTCGGGCGTGCCGCCTTTGCGAACGATCGTTTCGACGCGCACGCGGAAGTCGTGCCACTGGTCGTCGCGGCGATACTGCCAGGCGCCGCTTTCCGACTGCCGGCAATCTTCGACGAAGTGATCGAAGGTGTCGCCTTTCAAGTACGTCACGCCCCAGGCCACGTTACGCGTCCGGGCCACGGCAAACAGCGGGCAGCCGGGCAGCGTCGCGCCGAGCACGTAGCCGTCGTCCCAATGGAGCTCGGCTTCGTACCAGATGGCCGGCAGCCGATTGACCTCCAAGTGCGGATCCGAGGCGAGCAGCGCGGACCCCGTGGCGCTGCGCTGCGGGCTGACGGCCCAGGCGTTGCTGCCGGCCAGACGTGGCAGATCGGCAATCAGCTCGAGCGCCTCGTCCGATAATTGGCTGGCGATTTTCAGCTTGCGCACCAGGTCGAAGTCGCACTCCTCCAACAACGGATGGAACAGCTCGCGCAGCTTGTCGTCGGGCACGCCCGCCTGGATCAGGTCCAGGATGATCCGCTCGTTCTGTTGCTGTCCGACGACCAGTCCGCCGAAGCTCAGCAGGTGCCCCATCAACAGCACGCTCTTCTGATTCCACGGTTGCGGCACGAAGCCGGTCGCCCACATTGGCAGCGAACGGCCGGACTCTTTCATTCCGTCGTTGACCCCCTCGCAATAGGCGGTGAGCTGATCGAACGTTTCGTCGTCCAGGTCGGCCACTTCCTGGTCGAGATTCAGATACAGCCCCACACGACGAAAGAAGCGGTCCATTTCAACCAGTTCCGGTTTGTCGGCGATCAGCTCGGCCGATTGCCCGCTGGCGATGGCCCGGGAAAAGAGGAGCTGCGTGGGGCGGTCGATGCCGTGCATGTAGCCCAGGCCATAGAGCGCGGCTCGCCAGGAACCGGCCGAGATATGCGGCACTCCGTTGTCGTCGCGCGCCACGCTGATGCGGCGACGTGCATTCTTCGTCGGCAAGATCTTCATGTGCTAATGCGATGCGATGGGTGGGTCGAGAGGGTCCACTCGCAAGTTTAGCACGCAATGCACAAGCGGATCGATCCGAATTGGCGGCGCAGATGTTACCGCAAACAACTCGCCCGCGAATTCAACGGGAGACGTCCACGCGCGCGGCCTCTCAGCGCCCGAGATCTCCAGCCCCCCAGCCATGCGCAAGGGACGATTTAGCGCGCTTCGACCAAGGCGAACAGTTCTTCGATTTCCTGCGCGGCGTTGGCCTGTGCCCCGTCCGCGGCCGCGACGCGTTGCGCCCGTTTGAATTCCGTGCCTTCGATCTTCGAGGACACCAGGGCCGGCAGTTCGGACATCAACTCTTGCAGCGCTTGATCGGCGGCCTGAGGCGACAACACTCCGCCCATCGCGGCGCTGCCCGTGCCTCCGGCTCGCGACGGGCCGGCGGTCGGCGTGACAAAGCTGCTGATACCGAGCGTATTGGCCCCCGTGGTGAGCAGCATCTGCCCAACCCCATTGGCCGCATCGAAGTAATAAGAGCCCATCGGCGGAACGATTCCCGGCACTGACTGGAACAGACCCAAGGCCGCCGGCGTAAGCGACCGGTTGAGCATGCCGACGCCCGCGGCGCCGCCGATTTCGGTGCCAACCTGCGCCTTGTAGAAATCCTCGTAGGAATTGTCCGTCAAGCCGGTGGAAGCCATCGCGGGAAAGCTGGCAGGAAAGCCGGCATCCAGCATGGTTCGCCGTTCGAGCTCTTCCATGAGCAGCCGCTTCATGATTCGCTTGCGACGCTCTACCATCTCCGCACCCCTTCGGCAAAAACTTAGCGTCCCCGCGACGATGCCTTCCAAGCGAATCGCCAACAGGGCATGTGAGCCTTCAAAAATGGGCGTGCTTCGTGCGTACCGAGCCCTCTAACAGGCAATGTAGCTCGTAATCTCCGGGTAGTCTCCCTATAGGGGCTTCAATAGTGCTTGGCTGCAAAAGACGTGCCTCTCGCAGGGCGATTTTGGGCCGTTCGAGTCTCCGGCTGTCCCCTTCGTGCCGCAACTGCCACGGCCACTGGGGTCTTATGCGTAGCATTACCGGCATTTTCTCCTTCGCAAAGCCCCCACCCGGCGCGCGGCTATCGGGCCGGCAGGCAAACTGTTAGTTTGGTGGTTTTCCAGACTTTGGACGGTCTGGAAAACGGACTTCTAGTTCTCAGGCGGGCGGGTTCACCGCGCCTTTGGCTCATGCTCACCCCGGCCGACATCCTGGGCCCCGCGGGCCGGATCGCCGCGCGGCTGCCGCACTACGAGCAGCGGCCCCAGCAACTCGAAATGGCCGACGCCGTGTCCGACGCGATCCATCGCGGCCGGCACCTGCTGGCCGAAGCCGGCACGGGCGTCGGCAAGAGCTTCGCCTATCTGGTGCCGGCGATCCTGGCGGTGGCCGACGACACGCAACCGGCGGCCGGCGGCCGGCCGCGCAGGGTGGTCGTTTCGACGCACACGATCGCGTTGCAAGAACAGCTCATCGAGCGCGATCTGCCGCTGTTGAATAGCGTGATCCCGCTCGAATTCTCGGCCGTGCTCGTCAAAGGACGTCAGAACTATTTAAGCCTGCGGCGCTTGCAACTTGCGGCCGAACGCGCGAGCAGCCTCTATCGGCAGGACGAAGAATTTGCCGATCTCCGCTCGTTGGTCGCATGGAGCAAGGACACCGCCGATGGGTCGCTGGCGGACTTGCCGCGCCGCCCGCTGCCCCAGGTCTGGGACGAAGTGGAAAGCGACAGCGTGAATTGTCATGGCCGGCAGTGCCCCACGCACCAGCAATGTTTCTACTACCGCGCTCGCCGCCGCGCGCAAAACGCCCAGGTGCTGGTCGTGAACCATGCCCTGTTCTTCAGCGACCTCGCCCTGCGGGCGCAAGGCGCGAGCATCCTGCCGGATTACGATATCGTGATCCTGGACGAAGCCCATAATCTCGAAGCCGTGGCCGGCGACCATCTGGGCGTGAACCTTTCGAGCGGCCAGGTCGAATACGCGCTGGCCAAACTCTATAACGAGCGCACGCAGCGCGGACTGCTCGTACACCATAAGTTGGCCGAGGCGCAGCGCGAGGTGCAGGCCTGTCGTTTTCGCGCGGACCAGTTTTTCGACGACGTCGAAGATTGGCTCGACCAGCACGGGCGCGGCACCACCCGCGTCGGAGAGCCCGAAGTCGTCGACAATAAGCTCAGTCCCGCGCTCACGCAGCTCGCGCGCACGCTGAAGACGCTGTCGCATTGCGTTCCGGACGAGGACAAGCTCGACTTCACTTCGGCCAGCGAACGGCTGGGCTCGCTGGCCGATCTGGTCGACGATTGGCGTTTGCAACGGCAAGCGGGCTCGGTCTATTGGATTGAAGCCACGCGCAACCGCCGCGGCCGGCGGCGCATCGGGCTGTCGGCCGCGCCGCTCGACGTGGGACCGGCCTTGCGCGAGCAGCTTTTCGAAAAAATAAGGACTGTCGTACTCACCAGCGCGACACTTTCGGTAGGCAAGAACGGCTCGTTCGACTTCTACAAGTCGCGCGTCGGGCTCACTCAGGCCGAATGCCGCCGCTGGGGAAGCCCGTTCGACTACGCCAGGCAGGCCGAATTGATTCTGCTCGACGACATGCCCGACCCGACCGACAATGCGGAAAGCTACCAGCGCGCGGTTGTGGCGATGATCAAGCGTTACGTGGCTCGGACCGATGGCCATGCGTTCGTGTTGCTTACCAGCTATGAGATGATGCGGCGCGTGGCCGCCGAGCTGACGCCCTGGCTCGCCGAGCATAACCTGGGGCTCTATTGCCAGGCCGACGGCCTGCCGCGCACGCAAATGGTCGAGCAGTTTCGCGCGAATCCCCGCGCGGTGCTACTGGGCACCGACAGCTTCTGGCAAGGCGTCGACGTGCCGGGCGACGCGCTGCAAAACGTGATCATCACGAAGCTGCCGTTCAGCGTTCCCGACCGGCCACTGCTCGAGGCACGACTCGAGGCGATTCGCGCCGCGGGCCGCATTCCCTTCACCGAGTATCAACTGCCCGAGGCCGTGCTGAAGCTGAAGCAGGGCTTCGGCCGTCTGATTCGCACGCAGCGCGATCGCGGCATCGTGGTGATTCTCGACCCGCGCGTGCGGACGAAAAACTACGGCAAACTCTTCCTCGATTCGCTGCCCGATTGTCCGCGAATCGTGGAATCCGCCCGCGAAGGCGACGGTGTCAGGAGCCTGTTTTAGCCTCCGACCGTCTTGCGACGGCGTCCCATAACGCAGGCCCAGGCGGCCGTGGCCTGCGTTCATCAAGGATAATCTGTGAATTTCTCTAACATCCCGGCAATCGACGGGGGATAACCGCCAACGAGCGGATGATTGGTGATTTGGATGGTGCGGCGCGTTCTTTTGCTGCCCTTTGGAAATCGAACGGTAGAGAGGCCCCCCCGCCGCGGCTTCCGATCAACCACGCGACGTTTAGGCTGCTGAAAAAGCCGGCAGCCTGCTAGGATCGCACGATAGCGATCCTAAAATAGCGGCGCAAGTCCGTTCATTTTGCGAGCAGTGGGAGTTCATTTCCGCGCTTCGCGAGGCTCTGCTAGAGGGACATTCCACGCCCCCTCGATTTTTGCGAGGAAAATACCATGCCCTGGCTCACGTGGGCTCTGCTCTCGGCGTTGTTTGCCGGATTGACCGCGATTCTGGCCAAAGTGGGTGTCAAAGACATCGATTCCAACGTCGCCACCGGCATTCGCACGCTGGTCGTGTTGGTGTTCGCCTGGGCGATCGTCGCCGCGCGCGGCGTGTGGCCCGCGGCGATCAGTTCTCAAACCTGGCTGTTCCTCGTACTGTCGGGACTGGCCACCGGCGCTTCGTGGCTGTGTTACTTTCGCGCGCTGCAACTAGGGCAGGCCTCGCAAGTCGCGCCCATCGACAAGCTGAGCATCGTGGTAGCCATGACGCTGGCCGTAATCTTTCTGGGGGAGCCGGCCAACTGGCGTCACTGGCTGGGCGGCGCGCTAATGGTCGCCGGCGCGGTCCTCGTGGCCAAGGCCTGACGGCACGCCTCCGGCATCGAATTTTGCCCGGATTCGCCGCGGAAATTTGGCGGCGGTTTCCGCCCGTTGACCCTCGGCCAGAGCGAATTTAAAGTGATTAGCTGGATGAGCCTTCGTCCGGAGCCGCGGCGCGACTGCGCGGCCTGGGGCACGAAGCCCTTCCTCGTGGAACAGACCCTCGGATTCCTGCCCCCCGGCTTTTCTGCCCATGCTTGCCAAGCGTGTGATTCCCTGTCTCGACGTGCATCGCGGTCGGGTCGTAAAGGGGACGAATTTCGTCAACCTTCGCGACGCGGGCGATCCCGTGTCGGTCGCCGCGCGCTACGAGCAGGAGGGGGCCGACGAACTGGTGTTCCTCGATATTACCGCCAGCCACGAAGAGCGAGACATCATTCTCGACGTCGTTCGCCGGACGGCCGAGATGGTGTTCATGCCGCTGTGCGTCGGTGGGGGGATCCGTACGCTGGAAGATATTCGCGACTTGCTGCTGGCTGGTTGCGACAAAGTTTCGATCAATTCGGCAGCGCCGGAGAATCCCGACTTCGTGCGGCAGGCGGCCCAGCGGTTCGGCAGCCAGTGCATCGTGGTGAACATCGACCCCAAACGGGTGCAAAAAGACGGCCGCGAGGCGTGGGAGGTGCATACCCACGGCGGGCGCAAGCCCACGGGCCGCGAGGCCGTCGCCTGGGCTCGGGAGGTCGAAAGCCTGGGAGCCGGCGAAATCGTGCTCACGAGCATGGACGCCGACGGCACCAAAAATGGCTACGACTTGGAAATCACCCGGGCCGTGGCCGACGCGGTGTCGATCCCGGTGGTGGCCAGCGGCGGGGCAGGGCGGCCGGAACATCTGGCCGACGCGATCCAGATCGGGCATGCCGAGGCGGCCCTGGCGGCCAGCATTTTTCACTACGGTGAATACACGATCGGCGAAACCAAGCGGATCATGCGGGAACGCGGGATCCCGGTGCGCGAGGTTTCTTGACGAGGCCGGAGAAAATCGCCCCCCCGACGATCAACCAGGCTAGCGGCGAAACGCTCGCGGATCAGGTACAATAAAGGACTTGGAACAGACCGAAGAGGAGGATTCAAAACATGGCTAGCACGGTTGATCCGAATCGTCCAAAGAAGCCGAGCGTGCGCCATCGCGAGCTTGAAGTCGACAAGCTGTTTGCCGCCCTGGTGAAGTTCGAGGGGAGCGATCTGCACCTGAAGGTCGATTGCCCGCCGCACATTCGGGTCAAGGGCAGCCTGCGTCCGTTGAGCCGGGGCCCCATCGATGACGAAGAGATGGAGCGGCTGCTGTTGCCGATGCTCGACGAGCGGCAGAAGAAGATCTTCGACGAGACCGGCGGCGCCGATTTTTCGCACGGCATCATGGTCGAAGGCGTGCGTTGGCGTTTCCGCGTCAACATGCTCAAGCAAATGGGGCACATGGGCCTCGTGGCCCGCCGCGTGAGCAACTGGATTCCCAACTTCGAGGGGCTGAACCTGCCGGCCTCGATGGTCGACCTGTGCAAGTTCGACCAGGGGATGGTGCTGCTGGCCGGGGTTACCGGTTCAGGCAAGACGACCACGATCGCCTCGATGCTGAACTGGATCAACGCGAACTATCGCAAGCACATTCTGACGCTCGAAGACCCCATCGAATTCATCTATACCGAAGACAAGTGCCTGATCAACCAGCGCGAGATCGGCCTGGACGTGAAGGACTTCGAAATCGGCATGAAGCACGCGGTCCGCGAAGATCCAGACGTGATGCTGGTGGGCGAAATGCGCGACCGCGAAACGTTCATGACGGCGATTCACGCCGCAGAAACGGGCCACTTGGTCTTCGGAACGATCCACGCTTCGAGCGCGTCGACGACGATCGGCCGTATTCTCGACTTGTTCCCGGCCGAAATGCACCCGGCGCTGCGCAGCGCGATCGCCATGAACATGAAGGGCATCGTCGCTCAAAAGCTGCTACCCTCGATCAAGCCGGGCGTCGGCCGCGTGCCGACCGTCGAGATCATGACGTTCACGCCCACGGTGCGCAAGCTGATTCTCGAGGAAAAGGACGATAAACTGTCGGACGCGATTCGGATGTCGAAACAGGATGGGATGCAGGACTTTACCATGAGCCTGACCGACCTGGTGCAGCGAGACCTCGTCGACCGCACGGTTGCCCTGGAAGTGGCTCCCAACGT
Source organism: uncultured Planctomycetaceae bacterium (assembly GCA_964598535.1). Lineage (GTDB taxonomy): Bacteria > Planctomycetota > Planctomycetia > Pirellulales > PALSA-1355 > JALHMI01. The sequence goes on from CAZRCI010000039.1 coordinate 23,808, forward strand.
GGAAGCCTTGAAGATGGCCCTCAAGGGCATTGCCGTTTCGACCCCCGGAATTCTGTAATGCTGCGAGTGCTGTTGGTCTTGGCGGGAACGGCGGTCGCTTGGAATTCGGCTGCGCAAACGGCGCTGGCGGCCGAAATCAACTTGTGGCCGCAAACCCTTTTCAGCCGCGGGACGGGCTACTATCTCGATCCCTGGAAACTGCTGGCCCTGTGGGGTCTGTTCCTGTGCTGGGTCCGTTCGACCGACTGGATCAGCACCGACGCCCAGCAAATGAAGCTGAGTTGGTCGAAATGGAACGCCATCGCGTTCTTCAGTTTCTTCGCGACGCTGCTGCTGTTCTTCCTGATCCCCAACTTCTTCCTGGGCACGATCCTGCTGCTGATCGCTTACATCGCTCCGCTGACGACCTACATCGTCCTGCGCAATAAGCAGGTTCGCAGCTCTTACGACAAGGTCTTCACCAGCCAGCACTTCAAGCGAGTTTTGGCGCGAAACCTGAATAAGATCGGTTTCAACCTCGCCGAGGACGTCGACCCTCGCGAGTTGGGACCCCAGATCGAATTCCGGGCCGAGGGCGGCGCTTCGGACCGCGACAACAACGTGAACCTGCTCACCGTGCGCCAGTCGCCGGCGTTCATTCCTTCGCGTGAACTGATCAACGACGCGCTCGCTCAACGCGCGACGCACGTCATGCTCGACTTCACGCCCCAGGCGGTCGGCGCGCGCTATCAGATCGACGGCGTCTGGCACGACCGCGCGGCCATGGAACGCGCCGAGGGCGATCCGGTCCTCGAGATCTACAAAACCCTGGCCGCGCTCAAGCCGCAGGATAGACGCTCGCGACAAAGCGGCAAGTTCGGCATCACGGCCGACGGCATCAAATACGGCGTCAAGCTCAGCAGCCAGGGAACCCAAACCGGCGAACGGGCCCTGCTGCAGTTCGAGCCCGTCAAACTACCCAAGCTCGAACTGGCCGACCTCGGCATGCGCGACAAGATGCGCGAACAGTTGGACGAGCTAATCGGTAAGCCGGGATTGGTCATCTTTTCGTCGATGCCGGCCGGCGGCTTGAGCACGACGCTCGACCAGGTGCTCTCACACGCCGACCGCTTCACGCGAAACTTTATCGAGGTCGTCGACGGCGACAAACCGTACTCGGACATCGAAAACGTCCACCCCGTGAAATACTCGACGGCCGGCGGGCAAACTCCCGCCACGGTGCTGCCCAAGCTGCTGCGCGAGTATCCGGACGTGGTGATCGTCCGCGACGTGGCCGACCTGGACACCTTGTCGATTCTGTGCGAACAGCCCGCTCAGGATCGACTGATCATCACCAGCACCCGGGCCAAAGAAGCCGTCGAGGCCCTGCTGCGGATCATGCTCCTCAAGATTCCGCCGGCCGAATTTGCCGCCGCGGTGACGGGTGTGCTCAACGTGCGACTGGTGCGCCGACTCTGCGAGAAGTGCAAGGAAGCCTATCCGCCGCCGCCCGAGGTGCTCAAACAGCTCGGCATTCCGGCCGGCCGCCTGGAAGCGATCTTCCGCACGCCGACGCAACCAATTAACCCCAAAAAGCCCGACCAGGTTTGCGACCAGTGCAAGGGCGTCGGCTACTACGGCCGCACCGGCATCTTCGAGCTGCTGCGGGTCGACGACAACATCCGCAAAGTCCTCACCACGGCGCCGAAGCTCGAAAACCTGCGCCTCGTCGCCCGCAAGCTCAAGCACCGCGGACTTCAGGAAGAGGGGCTGCTGCTGGTGGCCAAGGGCGTGACCAGCATTCAAGAACTGCTTCGGGTGCTCAAGCAATAGCGCGTGGGAGAAATCACCGAATGTTTCTGGGCATCTTGCTAATATTGGTGTTCGTCGCCGTGTTCGCCTCGGTCATGACCGGCGGGCTGTGGAGCAATACGCTCACGCTCGTCAATTTGTTGCTCGCGGGCCTCATCGCGACCAACTACTTCGAGCCGTTCGCCGATTACCTCGATCGCACGACTCCCGCGCTCACCTACGTTTGGGACTTCGTTGCCATTTGGGTGCTGTTTGGCATCGCGATGATCGTGCTGCGGGCGGCGACCGACTTTCTCTCGCGGATCAAGGTGCGGTTTCCAATTCCCGTCGAGAAGGCCGGCGGCATCCTGATGGCTATCTGGATCAGTTGGATGGCGATGTGCTTTACCACCGCCACGCTGCACACCGCGCCGCTCGCGCGGCACTTTCTGGGAGGCGACTTCCAGCCGGCCCCCGATTCGAAAATGTTCTTTGGCCTGGCCCCCGACCGATTCTGGCTGGGCTGGATGCACCGCCAATCGAGCGGCACGCTGTCGCGCTTCGGCGGCGCGCGCCCGTTCGACGCCAAGGGCGACTTCATCGTTCGCTACTCAAATCGCCGGGGCGAGTTCGAAGAGCAGCTCACTCTCACCAAGGCAGCCAGCAAATAGCCAGGGCTTGTGCCCAGCCCCCGAGGCTCACGGCGAGCTCGTTTCGGTGAATTGCCGATTGCTGGTGACTTGGGAGCCTTTTTTTGCCAAGATGATTCGCGCTCCGGGGCGAACCATCCGTTGGCCCGGCGTGCGTACTGTTGCGGCGCTCGATTTCCCCCCCCTCGCCACGCAGGTGAACAGGCCATGATCGAATTTCGTTGCCAGCAATGCGAAGCCGTGTTGCGTACGCCCGACGGTACCGAAGGCAAACAGGCGAAATGCCCGCAGTGCGGCGCCCTGATGACGATTCCGGCGCCAGCGGCCAGGCCGGCCCCCGGACCGCCCCCGCGCGAGCGCGAATTCGCGCCGCTCGGCCCTGGCGGCAGCGCCACGGTCGACCCCGACAATCCGTTTCAACCGCCTCGATACACCGGCGAGCCGCAATGGGAGTTCGCCGCGCGAGGCTTTCACCCCACCCGCATCGAGTTTGGTCGCACCTTCGACCTGGCCTGGCGCATCTACAAATCCAACCTGGGCCTGCTCGTCCTGGCGTCGCTGATCATGATCGTCGCCTCGATGCTTATCACGTTCATGATGACGGTCGTCGATATCGCGGTGACCGGCATCGATAAGGACGACCAAGGCACGAATCTCATCAGCATCCTGATCAACCTGTTCGGCAACCTGGTAAGCATGGTCGTGCAAACCTTTTTGTACCTGGGCTCGATCCGGCTCGCGCTCAACATCGCGCGGGGGGAACCGGCCTCGATCTCGGACTTGTTCAGCCAAGGCGAGAAGGTCGTCACGACGGTCGTCACAAACATTCTCTTCGGGTTGGCTATCCTGCTCGGCGTGGTGCTCTTGATCATTCCCGGCATTTGGGCCGCCCTGACCTTCAGCCTGTTCTGGTTCATGATCGTCGACCAGAACGCCGGAGTCTTCGATTCGCTCAAAATGTCCGCTGCCGCGATGCGGGGCAACAAGCTCGTCCTGCTCGGCCTGTGGCTCGCGCTGACGGGTATCACGCTGCCGATCATTATTCTGACGTGCGGGCTGGGGGCTCTGCTCGTGACGCCGTTCGTCTTGATTGTTTTGACCGTGGTCTACCTGGGATCGACCGGCCAACTGCAGCCCGCGCCAGCGCAGCAATAATCGTAAAATGACCGGGCATTTCGTCCGGTGTTGAAAGCGGGGACGCTACCGCTGAGGCGCGATCGTGCCCGACTCGGGGCTGCTGGCCGTGGCGTAGAGCTTCTTGGGAATGCGACCGGCCAGATAGGCCATGCGTCCCGCTTCGATGCCGGCCTTCATCGCGCGGGCCATCAGCAACGGATCCCGGGCATGCGCGATTCCCGTGTTGAGCAGCACGCCGTCGACGCCCAATTCCATGGCCAGCGTGACGTCGCTCGCGGTGCCCACGCCCGCGTCGACGATCACCGGATAATCCGGGTCGCCGTCTTTGAGATATTCCAGACAAATGCGAATCGCATTGGGATTCAAAATGCCCTGGCCGGAGCCGATGGGACTGCCGGCCGGCATCACGCTCGCGGCGCCGGCCTCTTTCAGCCGCCGCGCGATGATCGGATCGTCGCTCGAGTAGCACAGCACCTGAAAACCGTCAGCCACGAGCTTCTCGGTCGCTTCAAGCGTGGCCACGGGATCTGGTAGCAGCGTTTTGGTATCGCCCAGCACCTCGAGCTTCACCCAATCTGCGCCGGGATTCTCGAGCCCCTGCAAGATCTCGCGCCCCAGCCGGGCCACGCGCACCGCGTCGTCGACCGAGAAGCAACCCGCCGTATTGGGCAGCAGCGTGTAGCGCCGGGTATCGATAAAGTCGAGGATGTTCCGCCCCCGGCTGTCGATGAGCCGTTCGCGCCGGACAGCCACCGTGATGCAGTCGGTGCCCGAGGCGTCGAGCGACTCGGCCATGAGATCGTAGCTGGCGTATTTGCCGGTGCCCACGATGAGCCGGCTCGCCAGCGTGTGGGTGCCGATCCTGAGAGATTCCGTCGCGGTAGGCATGATCTGAAAGGGGTTAGGGATTTGGGGCTGGGAACGGTGTAGGTGTGGGCTACCAACCCCCCGGGGACCTCAATCACCCGCCGCCGACCAGCGTCACGACTTCCAGCGCATCGCCGGCCTCGAGCCGGTGCTCCGCATGGCGGGCGCGGGGGATGAGCTCTAAGTTTACCTCGACGGCCACATGCCGGGCAGTCATTTCTAACTCGGCCAACAGGCTCGCAATCGTGCTGCCGGCCGCGACGGCGCGCGGCTGCCCGTTCACGAGGATCTCGAATCGCGCTGGATCTGGCATTTCACGCTGGGTGGAGGGGGTGGTCGAAATACACGGCCCACAAGCGCGGCGCCGAGGTTCACGCCGCTTTCCCCTCAATCCTACCCCGAAGCGCGTGCCAGGCGAAGCGCTGTCGGGCTGCCGAAAAAAGGTTCCGCCGAACCTTGGACTTGCTACGGCGCATGCTCGCGCACCGGAATGGTGCGAAACTGCCACCGGTCGAGCAGCAGAAGATTCTGCCGCAACGGAATCGGTGACGTGTAGCGGCCCGTAATCCAGGGGACGCCATAAGCCACGACCTGACCGCTGGTGGCTTCCGCGACATAGAGCACGGTGCGTCCGAGCTGCCCCGCGGCGGGAACCTGGCGCAGCGCCGTAAATCCCGTCACGACACGGTACTGGGGGTTCTTGGAGCCGCCCGTCGCCAGATCGCGCCCGACGTTGTGTTCCCACCAGGTATTGAACCGGCGTGTTTGGACATTCAGCGAAGCCCCTTTGAGCTCGCCGGTCACCGAGTCGAGCACGAAGATCGCCTCGACGTTCTCATCCAAGGGGCCGGTGGCGATGGCGAAATTGTCCTGACCGTGCGTGGCGACCGCATGAACCGGAATCTGCGGCCAGACGCCGGCCACGTTGAGGCCGATCACGAGCCCCGCCAGAAGTCCGCCTGCAAGCCACAGCGAGCGTGTGTTTTTCATGCGTGCCGAGTCCTTTCGTCCGCCACTCACGTTTCATCGGGCAGCCCATTTGTCGCCCAACGAGGGGATCGCCTTGGCGATGGATAGTATCGCCAATCCCCGCCCAAGGCCAGGGGAAGTTCGCTGCCAGCACCCCGGGGCGACAGCACCCGCGCGGTGTGCTAAAAAGGGAGGCTCGCAAATTGCCCCCTAGACGAATATCGATTTCCTCCCGAGGAGTTTTTCGAGCTATGTCCACCAACGGCGCGCTGAATCGGAAACTGCGGATGGCCCTTGTCGGCGGCGGCCAAGGGTCCTTCATCGGCCGCGTCCACGCCACGGCGGCCGTGCTCGATAATCGCGCGGCGCTGGTGGCCGGGGCGCTCTCGTCGAATCCCGAGAAGGCCAAGGCCTCGGCGCCCGACTACGACATTCCTCAAGCGCGCGCCTACGGCTCCTATCAGGAACTGATGGACTCGGAGCAGAAGCTCCCGGCCGACCAACGGATCGACTTCGTCAGCGTCGCCACGCCCAACCACACGCACTTCGAGATCGCCCGGGCCGCGCTCGCCGCCGGATTCAACGTCATCTGCGACAAGCCGATGACGTTCGACCTGGCCCAGGCCGAGGAATTGGCCAGGCTCGTGGACCAAAGCGGCGCCGTGTTCGCCGTCAGCCACAACTACACCGGCTACCCCCTCGTGCGGCAAGCCCGGCAGATGATCCTCTCGGGAGAATTGGGCGAGATCAACGCCGTGCGTTCCTCGTACATGCAGGGTTGGCTCCGCACGCGGATCGAGACCGACGACCAGAAACAGGCCGCCTGGCGCACCGATCCCAGCAAGAGCGGCGCCGCTGGCTGCTTCGGCGACATCGGCACCCATGCCTACAACCTGGGCCGCTACATGACGGGCCTGCTGCCCGAGTCGATTAGCTGCCATTTGCAAATCTTCGAACAGGGCCGCAAGCTCGACGACTACGGCACCGCGCTCATCCGCTATGAGAACGGCGCGTTCGGCGTGGTCACCGCCTCGCAAGTCAGCCACGGCCGCGAAAACGACCTGTCGATCGAAATCGACGGCACCCAGGGCTCGCTCTTCTGGCGGCAAGAGGAGCCGAACAAGCTGCTGTTCCGCCGCAACGGCCACCCGCACGCGATCTACACCCGCGACCCCAATGCGCCGTACATGAACGACCTGGGCCGGGCCGCCTGCCGGCTGCCGAGCGGACACCCAGAGGCGTTCTTCGAGGCCTTCGCCAATGTCTATCGCGCGGCCTACGACAGCATGGCCGCCCGAGCGACCGGGGCGGAATTCGAAACCACCGACACCGTTTATCCGAACGTGAACGATGGCGTCGAGGGGATGTACTTCATCCAGCAGAGCGTGGCCAGCAGTGCCGAGGGCGGCGCCTGGCTGCCGCTCAAACATCCGCGGGCTCGGCGGTAAGAAGGTAAATTGCCCGTTCGTGACGGGAGTCGCCCCATAGCCTTGCTTCCCGCGGGCAACTCGCACGGTTGGATCAGGCCCACCGTAGCCCCCCCAAGGTGAGCTCGCTCCGGGCGGTTGCGCCTGCTCGCACGAAGCGACATTCTACCTACCTGCCGCGGAACGACGTGACCCTGTCCGCCGCGCAGCTCCCCACGAAGCGCGCGATCTCCCTTGACAGACAATACCTAGGCTGTCTATATATTAAACATGAATTCGATCAACGGCGACCTCTTGCGCGGACATCTGGATTCGCTCATCCTCGCAACGTTGGAGCGTGGTGAAGCGCACGGGCTCGAAATTCTCAAGCGGCTCGAACATTCCGGGTGCGGATTGCTGAAGCTCAAAGAGGGCTCGCTCTACCCGGCGCTGCATCGGCTCGAGGCCGACGGCGCTGTCAAAGCCACCTGGGAGGAAGGCGCGCACGGCCGCCGCGGAGCTCGGCGTCGAATCTACAAGATCACGCTACGCGGGCATCGGGTGCTCGCCAAGGGGCGCGCGCAATGGACCCGGTTCGTGGCTGTCGTCGGACCAATCCTGGGAGCGCCGGCATGAACAACGCATCGCTCGATCCCGCCATCGCCCAACGGTTCAAGCTTGCCGTCGAACGGGCGGTGCGTCCGCTCGCGGCCACATTCGAACGCAAGCGCGCGCTGCGAGAAGAGTTGCTCGCGCATCTGATGAGTGTCTACGACGAGGAATTCCAACGTTCGTCAACCTCCGAAGCGGCCTCCGATCGAGCGCTCGCTCGATTCGGCGACCCGCACGCCCTGACGGCCGACTTGCAGACTTCCGTGCCGAGTTGGAATCGCATGCTGAGTCGCGTGCAATGGACGCCGCGGCCGGAGGACCTGAAGCCGTGGGGGCTGCTGCGCTGGATCGTGCTGTTCACGTTTGCCTTCAACGCGCTCATGATTTCCTTGTCCTACCTGCTCCGCAGGTTCGAGATCGGCCGCGAACAGCCGGAATCCTTGCTCTATGCCCTAAGCGTGATCGCCGTGGTCAGCATCCCGATATTCTTTCCGTTCCAGTTGATCGCGGCGCGCCTGGGAGAGATGACGTTCGAGAAACCATTCCCCTGGGGCTGGAAATCCGCCGGCCTATTCCTTGCGAGCAGCGCGTGCTTCCCCCTCTGGTTCACACTGCTCTACTGGGGACTGTCGGGAGAGCTGAAATTGCCATGGAACTCGATGTGGCCGGCGTACGTTACCGGCGTCGTCATGGGGCCGCTGCTGGCGGTGGTGCAAGGGCGTCGCTTTGTCGAAGACCGGCGGTATCTTCAGGAATGGGCATCCCTGGCGATTGACCGTTGATGGCGTGCAGCGACGATGCTCGCGGCTTGCCGTTCGTCGTGAACCGAGATCGCGAGCGCCCGCTGGACGAAGGTGTTCGGATCCCCGGCGGGCCAGCCCTGAGGCGCCGGTTCCCCGAGGTCCAAGAGGCCGTTTTTTGCGATTTTTCTTGGCGCCCGACATGCCGGCATGTTAATATTCCGACCCAGCTTCGGGGTGCGCGGTTCTCCCCCCCGAACCATTCACCGATCTAAAAATAGGAGGGACGCTAATGTACCGGACCATGATCCACCGCGCGCAGTTGACGGCCATCGTCGTCCTTGCTTTTGGTTCGATCGCCTGCGGCGCGCCTCTCACCTGGAACATCGATTCCTCGCAGAGCTACCTCCAACTGGTGATTCCAGATCAGCCCATCTCAATTAACGGCATACCCAGCGGCAATGCCTTCGTTCGCAATCAGGGGGGTACGTATAGCAGCACGTGGACCCTCGGCAATCAAGCGCCAATCGCTGGCACGCTTGAATCCGACTGGCAGGCAGGCAGCCACATTCAGTTCATCGGTGGCTCGCACAATCTCACCGCCGTCGAGTCGGGCGCCTTCACTCCGGACTTCGCGACCTGGAATTCAGGAACCAGCACCTTCAATCCGCCGAATGCCACGGCGCCGGCCGCGTTCGGCGGTCAATTCGGAACGACCCAGACGGGAACTCTGCCGATTATCACGCCGGACGTCGCACGCTTTGCCATTCGCGACGTTACCTACGATATCGTGAGTGCTGCCATCCCCTTGGCGGGAGACCACTTTGCCGCCGACAGCGCCAGTTTCGCTGTCGCAGCTTTGGCGGGCTTGCGCAGCAACGGAATTCCGTCCAACTACGGCACGCTGGACGATGTCGGCATTTCCATCGGCGGCGCGAACGCGCCGGCCCAAGGAACGATCACGGCGCTCGATGCCACGCAGTTGCAGCTCATTCTGCCAATCTCGGTGCCCATTTCCCTGCAACTCGCTGGCGGATTGACTTCCACCTTGAACGGCACGGCCCAAGGGTTCATCGTCGCGTATGCCCTCGTGCCAGAGCCTTCGGCCGTGGTGCTGCTGGCAATTGGCATGGCCCTCGTCGCGCTACGCAAGCGGTCGCCGGCGTTGCGCAGGTAACCGTTCGAAACATCCCCGACCGCGAAACATCCCCGACCGCGCTGAGCGAACTCATGGCCGTCGCTTGTCTCCCCCTGCGCACCAGTTTAGAGCTTCTCCGAGTTTCTCGTTTCTCCGGGATTCCGTCTGGCGAAGTTTTCGGCTCCCTCGCGGTTCGCGCTTGTGTGGATACGGGGAGGAATCGTCCGCATAGCTCGCATCGTGCCTGGGCGGGCCGCGGCGAGCGTCGATACGAGTCGGGACAACCAACCGGTCCTTTCTAGAATCTTCGCGCCTGCCGCTGATCCCCAAAAAACGTGCCGCAATCGCCGGAGTGGATCTCACGCTTCGGAAAACGCCGCGTCGAATGCGGCGCTGGCCGGCTTGAAGTCGAGGTTCTTCACATACTGTAAGGCCTCGCGGGCGCCGGCTTCGCGGTCCATGCCCGGATCTTCCCATTCGACCGACAGCGGCCCGGCGTATTGAATCTCGTTCAGCGCGCGAATGATCTCTTCGAACTCGATGTTTCCCCGCCCCGGCGAACGGAAGTCCCAGCCGCGCCGCGCGTCGCCAAACGGTAGGTGGCTGCCCAAGATGCCGGCGCGGCCGGTCAACCGCACCGCGGCGTCCTTCATGTGGACGTGATAGATCCGATCGCGGAACGCGCGCAAAAACTCGACCGGATCGACGCCTTGCCAATGCAGATGGCTGGGGTCGAAGTTGAACCCGAACTCCTCGCGCCGCTCGATCGCCGCCAGCGCGCGTTCGGCCGTGATCAGGTCGAAGGCCACCTCGGTCGGATGCACTTCGAGCGCAAACTGCACGCCGCATTCGCCGAAGACGTCCAGAATCGGATTGAATCGCTCGGCGAACAACGCGTAGCCGGCCGTGAGCATCTCCTCCGGCGCCGGCGGAAACGAATACAGCAGGTGCCAGATGCTCGAGCCGGTGAACCCATTTACCACGCCCACGCCAAGCTGCTGGGCCGCGCGCGCGGTGTTCATCAGCTCCTCGGCCGCGCGGCGATTGACTCCCTCGGGCTTACCGTCGCCCCAGACGTGCGGCGGCAGGATCGCCTGGTGCCGCGCATCGATCGGATCGAGCACGGCCTGGCCCACCAGGTGCGCGCTGATCGCATGCACCTGCAAGTCATAACGTTCGAGCAAATCGCGGCGGGCCGCGCAGTAACCCTTTTCGTTCAGGGCCTTATCGACCTCGAAATGATCGCCCCAGCAGGCCAGCTCCAGGCCGTCGTAGCCCCATTCGGCCGCCTTGCGGGCCACATCTTCGAGCGGCAGATCGGCCCACTGGCCGGTGAACAGCGTGACGGGACGTCCCATGTCGATTTGCTCCTTGCAGCGAATCCGTGGCGGTTTGCGACCATTTTGACACGTTGGTTCGGCCATGCAATGCCAGCAGGAATGCCCGTCTTGAGCAGACATTGCTCCAAGCGTTACCTTGAGAGACGCTTTAGGCTCAGCATTCCACCCCGCGCACAAGATTTCATGGCCCCCAAAACCTCGCAGCCCATCCGTATCGGCATCATCGGCGCCGGCGCCGTCAGCGACTATCACCACGTACCGGCCATCCGGCTCGATCCTCGGGCCGCGCTCGTGGCCGCCTGCGACGCCAACGCCGACTTGCTCGCCAAGCGCAAAACCGATTGGAACGTCGACCTGGTCAGCACCGACCCCGAAGCGATCTGCGCGCACGCGGACGTGGATGCCGTGATCATCGCCACGCCGAACTTCACGCACCGCGCGATCGCCGAATCGGCCGCCCGACACGGCAAGCATATATTGTGTGAAAAGCCGCTGGGGCTGAACGCCGGCGAAGTCCGCTCAATGTACGAGACGGCCCGCGATGCTAGCGTCGTGCATATGACGGCCTTCACCTACCGCTTCGCGCCGTCGATGCGGTATCTCAAGCACCTGGTCGCGAGCGGCCTGCTGGGCGAGCCGCGGCACTTCCGCAGCCAACGGTTCCTCGATTGGCCCGAAACCAGTTGGGGCTGGCGGCAGTACCAGCATCTGGCCGGGGCAGGGGATCTGTTCGACATGACGATCCACCGGATCGACTTCGCACAGGATTTGCTCGGACCGATCGCCCGGGTGACCGGAGCGCTGGCCCGCTTCGCGCCACGTACCCAGACCGCCGACGGCCGGCCGTGCGCGCCGTCGAACGTCGACGATTGGTCGAGCATTATCGGCGAATTCGCATGCGGAGCGACGGGCGTCTGGGAGGGCACCACGCTGGCTAAGGGCTACGGCCGCGACGGCTTCGGCCATGAATGGGCCGAAATCAACGGTTCCGAGGGCTCGGCCGTCTACCAATTGCACGAGCCGAATACGATCCTGGTGGGCAAAACCGGCCAGGATCTCGCGCCCGCCACCGTGCCGCCCGAGTTCCTCAAGCCGGCGAACAGCCCGCGCAACCCGGCCGAGGGCAAGCCGGCCACGGTCTTCCGGTACGATCTGGTGTGGGAGTTCGTCTCGGCGATCGTCGAGGGGCGCGGCGCCGTACCCGATTTTTACGACGGCCTGCGAGCCCAGCGCGTGGCAGACGCCGCGATCGAATCTTACGCCCAGCGCCGCTGGCTGGAGCTGGTCGAAGAGCCGCGCTGATCGTACTCCGGCCATCTCGCGGCCGGCCGTTCGCGCGTTGGCGTATTCAAGCTCCCGCGTGTTCGGTAAGATTCCGTGCATGGCTCAAACAACGAACCGGGGCACGCTGCTGCGGCATACCCTGATGGGCATGCAGATCACCGCGACCGGCAGCTATGCTCCGCCCAACGTCGTGACGAACGAGGACCTGATCCCGCTCGGGCTCGACCCTGAATATGTCTTTCGCCGCACGGGCATCCGCGAGCGCCGGCACGCGCCTCCGGAAATCGCCACGAGCGATATGTGCTACTTTTCGGCGCAACAGTGCTTCGAGCGCTCGGGGCTCTCACCGGCCGATATCGATCTGCTGGTGGTGGGCACGGTCTCGCCCGACTGGAACATCGCCTCCACGGCCGCGGTGCTGCAAGACCGGCTGGGCATGCGCTGCGGGGCGATTGAAATCGCCTCGGCCTGCGCCGGCTTCATGTACGCGCTGTCGACGGCGGCTCAATACATCGCCACCGGCGCCAGCCAACGAGCGCTGGTGATGGGGGCCGACTGCTGCTCGCGCGTGATCCACAAGGAAGTTCCCAAAACCTACCTGCTCTTTGGCGACGGCGGCGGGGCCGTGATCCTGGAAAAAGGCACGCAGCAACAGGGCCTCTTGGCTTATGTGCTGGGAACCGAGGGCGCCGGAGCCGAGCAGCTTTACATTAAGATGGGCGGTTCGCGCCAGCCAGCTTCGCACGAAGGCATTGATCGGCTCGACCACTCGCTCTACATGGACGGCAAAGCCGTCTACAAATGGGCCACCCGCATCTTGAGCGAAAGCATCATCGACGTGCTCGAGCAGGCCCAGCTCAAGCTGGAAGACATCGATTTGTTCATCCCGCACCAGGCCAACCTGCGGATCATCGAGGCCTCGGCCGATTACCTGGGCATCGATCGCGAGAAGATCCTCGTGAACGTCGACCGCTACGGCAACACCTCGGGCGGCAGCGTGCCGCTCGCGCTCGACGAGGCCTATCAGGCCGGCCGCATCAAGCCGGGCGACAAGGTGCTGCTCAGCGGTTACGGCGCGGGCCTGAGCTGGGGCACCGCGATCTTCGCCTGGTAAGCGAGCCGGGTTGACATATACTTTGGCGTTTGAACTTTGGACATTGTTCGGCGGCCACTGCTGTCCGATCGTCGCCTCGAACGCCCCTTGCGCGTCCCATTGGCCGCGTCACACCTCTCCATAAAATCTCAATCTCACGCGAGAATCATGATCGCTAAAGTCAAGTCGCTGCCGCATCGTTCGAAAGTCAAAACCGAAGACACCTGGGATCTGTCCAGCTTGTTCGCCTCGGACACGGCCTGGGAAACGGCCTTCAAAAAGTGGGAAAAGCAGATCGAGCGCTACGAGGACTACCGCGGCAAGCTTGGCGAGGATGCCAAGACGCTGGCCGCGTGCCTGAAGTTCGACACCGAGTTCGAACGCGCCGGCGAACGGCTCGGCACGTACGCCTTTCTGAAAACCACGGAGGACATGGCCAACAGCACCTACCAGCGCATGCAGGGGCGCTATCGCAACGTCGCCAGCCGGGCCGCCCAGGCCGCCAGCTACATCCGTCCCGAGATCATGGACATTCCCGCGGCGACGATGGAAAAGTTCCTCGCCGCGAAGGCGCTCGCCGACTACAAGCTGCTGCTCGAACAACTGCTGCGCTACAAGCCGCACACGCTCGGCAAGAACGAAGAACGCCTGCTGGCGATGCAGAGCGAAATGTCGGACGCCGCGAACCAGATCTTCCGCCAATTGACCGACGCGGACATGAAATGGGGCACCATCAAGAACGAACGCGGCGAGCTCGTCGAGCTGAGCAATTCGACCTTTAGCTCGTTCCTCCAATCGCCCGACCGCAAGGTGCGCAAGAAAGCGTTCCACGACTACTACTCCCAGTTCAAAGCGCACGAAAACACACTCGCCGCGGCGCTCTCGGGCTCCGTGCAGCGCGACGTTTATTACGCGCGGGCGCGAAACTACCCCAGCGCGCTCGAAGCCTCGCTGTTTCACGACAAGGTGCCCGCCTCGGTCGTCACGAACCTGATCGATTCGGTGCACAAGCATCTGCCGGCGCTGTATCGCTATTACGATCTGCGGCGGCGCAAGATGCAGCTTCGCGACATTCATCACTACGACACCTACGTGCCGATCCTCAGCGAGCTCAAAAGCCGGCACACCTGGCAGCAAGCCGTCAAGCTGGTGATCAAGGCGATCGAACCGCTCGGCAGCGAATACTGCGGCGCGCTCGAACGCGGGCTGAACGGCCGCTGGAGCGACCGTTACCCGAACCAGGGCAAGCAAAGCGGCGCGTTCAGTTGCGGTTCGTTCGACGGCGATCCGTACATCCTGATGAACTACCAGCCCGACGTGCTGGACCACGTGTTCACGCTCGCGCACGAAGCCGGCCACTCGATGCACAGCTACTACTCGGCCAAGCATCAGCCGTTTCAATATTACAACTACACGATCTTCGTGGCCGAGGTGGCCAGCACGTTCAACGAACAGTTGCTCGCCCGGCATCTGATGAAAAACGCCAAAAGCGACAAGGAGCGGGCGTTTCTCGTCAACCGCGAGATCGACTCGATCCGCGGCACGATTCTGCGGCAAACGATGTTCGCCGAGTTCGAGGGCATCACGCACGCCCTGGCCGAAGCCGGCGAACCGCTCACCGTCGACCGCATCAAGAGCGAATATCGCAAGCTGCTCGAACTGTACTTCGGCCCTGACTTCGCGCTCGACGACGAGCTGGCGCTCGAATGCCTGCGGATTCCGCACTTCTACCGGGCGTTCTACGTCTACAAATACGCCACGGGCCTGTCGGCATCGATCGCGCTGGTCGAGCGTGTGACGGGCGGCGGCCGGCGCGAGCTGGAAGACTACCTCGGCTTTCTCAAGGGCGGCTGCTCCAAATATCCGTTGGATTTGCTGCGCGGCGCCGGGGTCGACATGGAGCAGCCCACGGCCGTTGACACGGCGCTCGATTACTTCGAGCGGCTGGTCGAAGAGCTCGACGAATTGTTGTAAGCGGATCGCGCGTGGTTTACGGTAGGGAGCACGCTACGCGCGGCAATCCCCCCTTTAACCACGCCGCCGGCACTCACCCCAAACGTATCCCACCAGGAAATCCGCCATGCAACTCGGACTCGTCACCTACCAGTGGGGCGCCGATTGGGATCTGCCCACGCTCATCAAGAACTGCCAAGAGACGGGCTTTGCCGGCGTCGAGCTGCGCACCACGCACAAGCACGGCGTCGAGATTCCGCTCTCGGAGACCGAGCGGCAGGACGTGGCCAAACGCTTCGCAGACAGCGGCGTCACGCTCGTCGGCCTGGGCACGGCGTGCGAGTACCATTCGCCCGATCCGGCCGAGTTGAAGAAAAATATCGAAGAGACGAAGGCCTTCATCAAGCTCTGTCACGACTGTGGCGGCAGCGGCGTGAAGGTACGTCCCAACGGCCTGCCGGCCGGAGTGCCGCAGCAAAAGACGATCGAGCAGATCGGCCACGCGCTGGATGAAGTCGCCGCGTTTGGCGAAGGCTACGGCGTCGAGATCCGCTTGGAAATTCACGGTCGCGCCACGTCCGAGATCCCCATCATCCGCAAGATCATGGACGTCTCGCGGCACCCAGGTTCGCGGCTCTGTTGGAACTGCAACCAGGCCGATCTGGCCAAGCCCGGCCTCGCGGCGAACTTCCAGAGCGTGCAAGACCGCATCAGCACGGTTCACATTCACGATCTGATTTCCAGCTATCCCTGGGTCGAACTGTTCGGTCTGCTCAAAGGCGCGAACTTCGAAGGCTGGACGCTGCTCGAAGAAGGCAACACAACAAGCGACCCGATCCGTGTGATGAAATACTACCGGCTGCTCTGGGAACGCCTGACCGCTTGACCGGCAAACACCACCAGCGATGGCAGGATGCGCGGATGACCGAAACGCCAAAGCCCTCGATCGGAAAGTTCCTGGAGAACCTACCGGCAAGCATCGCCGCGGAATCGCTCGAGGTGCTGGCCGAAGGACGCAACGTGCGCATCGAGCGCATCGTTTCGCACGGGCAAGCTTCGCCAGAGGCGTTCTGGTACGACCAGCCGCAAGCCGAGTTCGTGCTTTTGCTGACAGGCCGCGCGGTGGTGCAATTTGAGGGCGAAAGCGATCCGCGCGAGCTGGAGCCCGGCAGCTATCTTGTCATTCCGGCCCGCTGCCGGCATCGCGTGGCGTGGACGACGCTCGAAGAACCGAGCGTGTGGCTCGCCGTGCATTACGACGAGTGAGTCGTGAAGATTGAGCTACGGCGCGGGCTTGATCGTCGTGATCCACAGGAAGGGACGATCGGCCTCGTCGACGCGCAGTTCATAGCGCAGACCGGCCTGCGCGAGCACTTTGCCCAGCACCTGGCTATACGACAATCGCCCCGCGGGCACCTCGGCCTGCACGGCCGTCGGATCGGCCCCATGCCTGGCCAGCGCGGCGCGATCGAAAAGAAACGGCACGTTCAAGCGTCCCTGAATCGCCTCGAGCGCCTCGGACACCGGAATCTCGCTGATCTCGACGTTCAGCAAGTCGAACATCGCGGGCAACGTTTGCGCCGGTCGCTGCTCCGGCTCGAAGCCCACCGACCAGTGCTCTGCGCCTTTCATCGCCGGCGCGATGCGATACTCGATCTTACCGTCGGCCTGCCGGGCCGGCGCAAACGTCAAGCCGGCCAGTCGGGCAAGCATGGCCAGCGCCGTGCCGCTGGTAAGCCTCCGCAACTCGTCTTCAACCTGCACGCCGGCGAGAGCGCCGGCCGTGCCCGGGGCCAAGCGCAGTGGGCCGCGCAAGCTCTTGCCGATCGTGGCCGCGGCTTTGTCGGCAGCCATCCCCACGGTCGAAATTCCGACCGGCCGCCGCAAGTCGGCATGGATGTGTTCGATCTGCGAGGGAGTCATTCCAAACGCCACACGCGGCGCGGTCACGCCTTCAACGCCGTCGGTGCCCAGGTTGTCGAGCCAGGCACGAATGCGGCTGGAGTCGCGGACACCGAACTTTCCGCCCGGCACGTGCAACATATTGTCCGCGGCGAGAATGCCCGTGACGCGATACGACTTCGCGGCTCCAGAACCGCTGGTTTCGATGCCCATCTCGTCGCCGGCCGTGCCCGAGCGAATGCGCAGGTTGTCGATGCCTAGCTTGCTGAGCGCCTCGTACCACTGCCGGGCGGCGGTGGGCGCAAGCCCTTGCTGGGTGACGATTTCAAAACTGACGCGCGGCGCAGCGGCCACGGCCTGGAGGCTTCCAAGCAGGACCAGAAAAGCACTCGGAACAAACCGCATGGAACGGATTCCATTTCTCGTAAGCGCCAGAAAAAAAGGTTCTCTCACTAACTATAACATTCGCATTTTCGCTGCGCTTTCGCGAATTCTTACACCAACGTGGTAGACAACTCCCGAGCGTCGCACGTAGGGTAATAGTTTATATCTAGCTCGCCGAGCATCCCCGCCGACCGACTGAAGGAGAACGCCAGTGATCGCCCACCAAGCTGTGTCCCTCTCGTATCGCATGTGGCGATCGTCCGGCCGCATTGCGGCTCTATTGGCCGCGTTCTCGGCCGCCCTTCTGGTTGCGGCTCCTGCCCGCGCCGGCCTGCTTTCGGAATGGAACGTGCTCGTCCGGACCGACATGACGACGTACTCGCACGTCGATGGCAGCACCAAGGTCGGCGGCAATCTCACGGCCGGAGCCGGTGTCTTCTCAATGCACCTGGTCTCGGCCCCCAACGGCGACGGCCTGGCCGTGGGCGGCAACGTTTATGGCAATTCGCAAATCAACAATGGCGGCAATCTGCGCCTGGGCGGCGCGAACCTCGGTTCGGTCCTCTTCAACGGCGGCGGCACGACCATCGCCGATACCGGACTCGCGGCCCAAGTAGCCAGCGATTTCGTTTATCTCGACAACCTGTCGGCCACCTATGCGCTGCTCGCTTCCAACGGAACGGTCGACGGCGGCGGCAACATGAACGCCACGCCCACCCTCATCGATGGCCAACTCGTCGCGGTCTACAACCTCTCGACCGCGAGTTTTTCGGGCCTGGGCCAGCTCAACCTGAACGTAGGTTCGGCCGATTCGGTAATCATCAATGTCTCCGGGGCGAACGTCAGCTTCGCCGCGCCCCCCAATCTCATCGGTGGCTTCAACCAGGCAAACTCCACGCGGATCCTCTGGAACCTGCCCGAAGCCACGACCGTCACGGTAAACAATTCGTTCAACGGGGCCTTGCTGGCTCCCGGCGCCGACCTGGCGGTGATCGGCGGCGGCATGAACGGCACCGTCGCCGTGAACTCGATCTCGAACCAGAACGCCGAAATCCGCCGCGTCAACTACACGGGCTACGTCCCGCCGCACGTCGTGCCCGAGCCGGCAAGCGGTCTGCTGCTGGGCCTGGCTGGCTGTGCGCTGATCGGCTGGCGCTGGCTGCGCAAGCCTTAGGCGATACGCAGGGGGTAGGCAATACAGCGGTTATAGTCAGCGGCATTCCTCCGCGTTCGGCTGCGCTCATGGTCTGCGCATAGGCTGCCCACCCTTGGACCGCTATAATCGCAGCTCGCGGCGCTAGTTGAGCGTGTCTCACGGGATGGACGCGGCGCCGGCGAGTTCAGCAATTCGGTCCGGAGGTGACAAGTATGAATGTGCGGCATTGGTCGGCGATGGCAGCCCTGTTGGCAATTGGCATCGTGGCGGGTCGCACGTCGGACACCGCCGCGCAGGATGAACCGAAATACGACTTCGGCGCGCTCACCATTCAAGTCGCCGAGGCCAAGCTCAAATTGGCCCAGATGAACCTGGTCCGGATTCAAGAGTTGAACAACAAAGTTCGGGGCACTCTGATTGCAGGTATGGTTGAACAGTTCAACGAAGAGGTGGAACTGGCCGAACGCGAACTGAAGGCCGCCAAGAGCAACCCGGGCGGCGACCCCTTCCAGGCCGCGATCGAGCGCATGCGGCTGGCGCTGCGTTCTGCCGAAGACCGCGAGAAGCGTGCCCTGGCGACCTACGAAAACGCTCCGGATATTGTCACCAAAAGCGACATCGAGCGAATCCGCCAGGTGGCGGTCATCGCCGACCTGCAATTGCAGCGCGGTCTTTCGTTGCAAAACGCGGACGCCGGCAAGCAACTCCAGTGGCAGCTCGATGTATTCGCCGGCGAACTCGATCGCGTGCGCATCTACAGCTACCTGCTCGGACAGAACCGCTTCGGCGAATTTGCTCCGGGATTGTAATGCCCCACAGATACTGCTGAATCATGCCACGAGGGCATGATTCAAGGGGCCTGCTGGAACCACCAATACACGGGTGGCCGCGCGCGGCGCACTCGGGATTTCGAAGGCCCTTGCCGAGACACGTCCGCGGCCCTCACGGGTTGTCGCGGGATTACGTCCCGGCCGTTAGAATAATCTTCGTCCGGCGCGGCTACCGCGCGGACAGGACACCGCTTTGCCTGCGAGGGATTGCCACGTGAACGCGCCGCCGTTTGTTCATCTGCATTGCCACAGCCACTACAGCCTGCTCGACGGGGCCAGCCCGATCAAGGGCCTCGTCGAACGGGCCAAAGACCTGGGGATGAACGGCCTCGCGCTCACCGATCACGGCAACCTCTACGGCGCGCTCGACTTCTATCGCAAGGCCAAGGATGTCGGTATCAATCCGATCATCGGCTACGAGGCCTACATCGCCCCCCAGTCGCGATTTCAGAAAGACGCCGGCGGCATGAAGGAAGCCAGCTTCCACCTGACGCTGCTCGCGCAGAACAGGATCGGATTCAAGAACCTGGTGAAGCTCGCCAGCCGCGCATTCCTCGAAGGCTTCTATTTCAAGCCGCGCATCGACAAGGAACTGCTCGAAGCCCACAGCGAGGGCATCATCTGCCTCAGCGGCTGCGTCTCCGGAGAGTTCAGCCGCACGATCCTCCAGCAGCACGGCGACCTGCCCGACCTCACGCCGGCCCTGGAGATCGCCGGTTGGTTTCACAAAGTCTTCGGCGATCGCTATTTCATCGAGATCCAAAACAACGGACTGGAAATCCAGCAGCTTGCGCTGCAAGGCGCGATCGAGGTGGCCAAGAAGGCCGGCCTGCCGGTCGTCGCCACCAGCGACGCGCACTACGTGCGCCGCGAAGACGCCGAGGCCCAGGACATCCTGCTGTGCATCAACACCGGCAAGTTCCGCACCGATAAACAGCGGATGAAGATGGAGGGAGACCAATTCTTCCTCCGCAGTCCTCAAGAAATGCTCGAGGCACTCGGCGCGGAGCATGCCGACGCCCTGGCCCGCAGCCAGCAGATCGCCGACTCGGTGGACATCGAGCTCGACCTCGGGCAGCGGCACTTTCCCACCTACAAACTGCCGAAAGAGACGACCGCGCAGGATTTCTTGCGCGAGCTTTGCCTCGCGGGGCTCAAGGAACGCTACGCGGACGATGCCGAGCGCTGGGAAAACGGCGAGCTCTCGGCCGAGGTGATGGAACGGCTCGATTTCGAGCTCAACGTCATCAACAAGCTCGGCTTCCCCAACTACTTCCTGATCGTGTGGGATTTCGTGCGCCACTCGCGCGAGTGCGGCATCCCGGCCACGGCGCGCGGTAGCGGCGTCGGTTCGCTGGTCTCCTATGCGCTCTATCTGAGCCACGTTTGCCCGCTCCGCTACGACCTGCTGTTCGAGCGGTTCCTCGACGAAAGCCGCAAGGAAGCGCCGGATATCGATATCGACTTCTGCAAGCTGCGCCGCGGAGAGGTGATCAACTACGTCAAGGAGAAATACGGCGAGGCGAACGTCGCGCAAATCGGCACGTTCGGCACGCTGGCCGCGCGGGCGGCGATTCGCGACGTCGG
>CAZRCI010000040.1:0-44595 GCA_964598535.1 uncultured Planctomycetaceae bacterium
GGGCTACTGGCTCCGCGACGACTCCGGCAACGTGACCAAGAACTTCCAGCACATCTGCTGGGACGGCTGCATGTTCCCCAATGCGACGATGCTGAAGCGCGAAACGTGGAACGAGATTTTGAAGGCGATGATTGACGTGCGCGAGGCACATGGGTGGAACTGAGAGGGAAAGAAGGGGTTAGGGATTGGGGGTTAGGGGTTAGGGGTTCGATCTCCATAGAAAACGAGCGTCTCGGTGAACCAATGGGCGATAACCCGAAAGTGATTCGTTCTTACCGAGACCTTGTCGTATGGCAGCGTTCGGTATCGCTTGCCGAAACGATTTATCGGATCACCCGCTCCTTTCCGCGCGAGGAAATCTATGGTCTTACGAGTCAAATGCGTCGCGCCGCGGTTTCCGTCGCCAGCAACATTGCGGAAGGAAATGCGAGGCAGACAACCGGTGAATACTTGCAGTTTCTGGGAAACGCTCGCGGTTCTCTCGCAGAGCTTTCCACGCAAGCAACCATTGCGGTTCAACTAGAATTCATTTCACGTGAGTGTGAAACAACCGTATTCGAACAGTTGGATGAGGTTGGACGTTTGCTGAATGCGTTGAGAACCACAATTGCATCTCGGCGAGAAGCACTGTGAATGGCCTCTCCATTTGCGTCGCTCCAACCCCTAACCCCTAATCCCCAACCCCTTCTGTAAAGCATCACCATGTCCAAACCCTTGAATGTTGGCATGATCGGCTACGGCTTCATGGGCCGGGCCCACTCGAACGCATATCGCCAGGTAGGCCAGTTCTTCGAGCGCGCGTATCGCCCCGTGCTCAAGGCCTGCTGCGCCCGCCAGGAAGACAAAATCAAGGCCTTTGCCGAGAACTGGGGCTACGAGTCCTACGAAACCGACTGGCGAAAGCTGATCGAACGGAAGGACATCGATCTGATCGACGTAGGCTCGCCCAACAACACGCATAAGGAGATCGTGTTGGCCGCGGCCAAGGCCGGCAAGATGATCCTCTGCGAAAAGCCGCTGGCGATGAACATCGCCGAAGCCGAGGAAATGTGCGAGGCGGTCGAGAAGGCCGGCGTCGCCAACATGGTCTGGTTCAACTATCGCCGCGTGCCGGCCATCTCGCTGGCCAAGCAAGTGGTGGACGAAGGCCGCGTCGGCCGGCCGTTCCACTATCGGGCCACATACCTGCAAGACTGGACCATCGCCACCGACGTGCCGCAAGGCGGCGCCGCGCTGTGGCGGCTCGACGCCAGCGTGGCCGGATCGGGCGTGACGGGCGACCTGCTCGCGCACTCGATCGACACGGCCGAATGGCTCAACGGGCCGATCGCCCGCGTCTCGGCCGCGACGGAAACGTTCGTCAAAGAGCGCGTGCATGCCGAAACCGGCAAGAAGCAGCCCGTGGAGATCGACGACGCGTGCATGTTTTTGGCGGTGTTCAAGAACGGCTCGATGGGCACGTTCGAAAGCACGCGTTATGCCCGCGGCCGCAAGAACTACAATACCTTCGAGCTGAACGGCGAGACGGGCAGCGTGTTCTTCGACCTGGAAGATCCGCAGTACCTGCAATACTTCAAGTACGCCGATCCACAAACCGGCCAGAAGATCGAAAACCACCTGACCGGCTGGCAGAAGATCCACGTGACGAATCCCGAGCATCCGTACATGAAGCACTGGTGGGTGCCGGGCTGCACGATCGGCTACGAGCATACGTTCACCAACGCGCTGGCCGACTTCCTCGAATCGCTCGAAACCGGCAAGCCGGTTCAGCCGGATTTCCGCAGCGGCTTGCGGACGCAAAAAGTTTGCGACGCGGTGCTAGAAAGCGCGAAGAGCAACCGCTGGGTCGAGATTCCCTAGTTTAGTTTAGCGTCCGCGCGTCCATGAACTACTTCGCGCATGGTCGGCGATTCGTCGACGATCCGTACTTTCTGGCCGGAACGGCGCTGCCCGATTGGCTGAACGTCGTCGATCGAAAATTGCGCGTACGCTCGAAACAGGCGGCTGCGTTTATCGCGCACGCGGATGACGCCGTGGCTCGTCTGGCGGCGGGCGTCGTGCAACATCATGCGGACGACGCGTGGTTCCACGTCACGCCGGCGTTCGCGGAATTGTCGCTCGACTTTGCCCGCCGCGTGCGCGAGGCGTTGCCCGCGGACGATGGATTTCGCCCGCACTTCTTGGGGCATATTCTCGTGGAGATCCTGCTCGACGCCGAACTGATCGCGCAAGACCAGGCCGGGCTGGAAGCCTACTACGCGACGATGAACTCGCTGGACGGAGAACGCGTGGCTGCCGCGGTGAACGCGATCGCACCCCGTCCGGCGGAGAACCTGGCGACGTTCGTGGGCCTGTTTTCTCGCGAGCGGTTCTTGTTCGACTACCTGGACGATGGCAAACTGTTGTTTCGCTTGAATCAGGTAATGCGCCGCGTGGGGCTGCCGGTGTTGCCGGCCAGCTTCGCGGAGTTGCTTGCCGAGCTTCGGCGAAACATTCAACCGCGGCAATTGGACCTGCTTTCGCCGCCGCCCTAGCCACGACCGTCAAACCAAAGCTCCCCGGAGACCTCCATGAAATACGGAATGAACCTTTTGTTGTGGTCGGGCGACATCACGGACGAACACCTGCCGGTGCTCGAAAGCCTGAAGCAGATGGGCTACGACGGTGTCGAAATTCCGATGTTCGCGCCCGACCCGGACAAGTTCGCCAGGCTCGGCAAGCGGCTCGATGACCTGGGGCTCGCCCGCAGCGCGGTCACGGTGCGCAATGCGCCCGACAATCCGATCAGCCCCGACGCCCAGATTCGCGCGGCTGGCGTCGAGGCGAATAAGCGGACGGTCGAATCGTGCCAGGCATTGGGCGCCCATACGCTGGTCGGTCCGTACCACTCGGCGATTGGCGAATTCACCGGGCAGGGGCGCACCAAAGACGAATGGAAGTGGGGCGTCGAGAGCATGCGGCAGGTGGCCGAACACGCGGGCCAGTGCGGCGTGACGTTGGGGGTCGAATATCTCAATCGCTTCGAGTGCTATTTTCTGAATACGGCGGAAGACGCGATCAAATTTGTCAAAGCGGTCGACCACCCGAACTGCAAAACGATGTACGACACGTTTCACGCGAACATCGAGGAGAAAGATCCGATCGGCGCGATCCAGGCCATCGAACCCTATGCGGCTTTGATCCACATCTCGGAAAACGACCGCAGCACGCCGGGCCAGGGCAACGTTCCCTGGGCCGAGACATTTCGCGCCATTCGCGAATCGGGATACGACGGTTGGCTGGTGATCGAGGCCTTCGGGCTGTCGCTGCCGGAGCTTGCCGCGGCCACGAAAATCTGGCGCAAAATGTACGACAGCGAGGAGCAACTTGCCCGCGAGGGCCTCGCGTTCATGAAGCAACACACCGGCTGAGTGATGGCAACGAGCCCCGCGTTTGTCGCTTCCGACGCGTTCCGCTTGTCGGGGGCTGCCTCGCGGGCCTATAGTGCGCGTATGGGCGCCGCCAAACGCAAACCCGAAGCACCCGCCGCCGGCTTGCCCGCCGTGGTCCGCCAGACGGATCCGGCGGGGCTGGCCTTGAACGAGCTGGCGCAGTCGCTCTCCGGTATGCTCGGCCGGGGCGCCGACCCTTACACCGCCCTGCCGGACGCGGCGGCGGAAAACGAGCCCGCGCCGCTTGCGTTTCCGCTTACGGATCAAGACGGTTGCGAGGTCAGCCCGCGTTCGATCCTGGAGTCGCTGCTGTTTGTGGGCAGCCCGACGAACGAACCGCTCTCCAGCCGGCAGGTGGCCGGGCTGATGCGGGGCGTGCGTGCCGCGGAGATCGACGCCCTGGTGCGCGAACTGAACGCGGACTACGAGCGGCGACATTGCCCGTACACGATCATCGAGGAAGCCGGCGGCTACCGGCTCACGCTGCGCGAGGAATATGACCGTTTGCGCGAGAAATTCTTCGGCCGCACGCGTCAGGCCCGGCTTTCGCCAGCGGCGATCGAAGTGCTCGCGGCCGTGGCCTATAACGAACCGTTGAGCGCGGAAGAAATCTCCAAGCTGCGGGGGGCGACAAGCGGCAACATTCTGGCACAGCTTGTGCGCCGGCAGTTGTTGCGCATTGAGCGGACGGATTCGAAACCGCGGAAAACGGTGTACTGGACAACGCCTCGGTTTTTGTCGCTGTTTGGGCTGGAAAGCCTGGCCGATTTACCGCGGGGCGAAGATTCTGTTCCGGGATGAGACGGCGCGGGCCTACCGTAAGTCGAGTGCCATCATCGACTTGCTATCATTGAGCCAGAACCTGCGCAGGCGCGGCCAGGGCGGATTGTTAGAATGTTGCACTGGCTTGATGGACGTCCGCTCGGTCGCGGACGTAATTCCGGAATCCGAATCGATACCGGAGGATCCATCAGCCGCGGGTGAGGCGCCTTGGTGTGCCACGCTAACATGAACATTCCGCTAGCTAGCGGTGCTCAACAGGTCTCAAGCAGTGCGTTCCCACTCGTGGTAGACACGCCTCCCAAATCCGCCCGACCTCGGTACGCGGCATTGCGCGCCGATGGCCCTGCCATTGTGCCGTCATTGTTGATGTGCGATTTTGGGCACTTGGCCGATGAGATCAAGCGGCTGGAAGACGCTGGCGTGCGCGCGCTGCATCTGGATGTGATGGACGGGCAGTTCGTGCCGAACATCACCTACGGGTTACCAATCGTCGAAGCGGTGCGCCGGGCGACGGAGCTTCCGATCGAAGCACACCTGATGATCGCCGAGCCGGAGAAGTACCTCCGACGTTTTCGCGATGCCGGCGCCGACGCGTTGACGTTTCACTTCGAAGCGGAACGCGATGCGCGGCCTCTCTTGGAGCAGATTCGCTCGCTGGGCGCGGAAGCCGGGCTGGCGATTAACCCCGAGACGCCCGTGGCGGCGATCGAGCCGTTGCTCGACGCATGCGACATCGTGCTGGTGATGAGCGTATCTCCGGGATTCGGCGGTCAAACGTTCGAGCCCGCGGCGCTGGAGAAGTTGGCACGCTTACGAGCATTGATTTCGGACAAGCAGCTTCTCGAAGTCGACGGCGGCGTGAATGCCAAGACCATTGGGTCGTGCACGGCGGCCGGCGCGCATTCGCTGATTGTCGGTTCTGCGATCTTTGGACACTCGAGTTACCCCCAAGCGTTAGAAGCGCTCGCCGTGGCCCTGCGTGCCGCGTGAGAGATTCCTGGCGCATCCTCAATTAACTCCCTGCGAGAGCACACCCCCACACATGGTCCAGATTGTTTTGATTCGCCCCGCCGCCACCGATTACGACGAGCAGGGGCGAATCGTCGGCGGACTCGATATTCCCCTAAGCGATCAAGGCGCGCGCGACGTCGAGCGCATGATCGAAGAGCTGCGCCCCCTGGGAATCACGGCGATCTACACCGGCCCGTGCCAGAGCGCCTGCCAAACGGCCGAGGGCCTTGCCGATGCACTTGATGTGAAACTGAAGAAACTGGACGATTTACGCAATATCGACCACGGTCTGTGGGAAGGCATGCTTATCGAGGACGTGAAGCGTAAACAGCCCAAGGTCTATCGCCAGTGGCAGGAGCAACCGGATATCATCTGCCCGCCCGAGGGCGAAATGCTGAGCGAGGCGCGCGAGCGGGTGCAGGGGGTGCTGACCAAGATCCAGAAGAAGAACCCCGAGGGGACCGTGGCGTTGGTAATTCCGGACCCCCTGGCGGGGGTTGTGCAGTGCGAATTGCTTCGCCAGGACATCGGAGTATTTTGGAAGACGCGTTCCGCCTGCGGAAAATGGGAAGTCATTGACGGCCAATCGCAGCCAGCGGCCCAAGTTCATCGCTAGAAAACTGACCAATTTACCGCCATTGGCGTCTAACGAATGCCGATGGATTTTTAAGCCCGAGATTGATCCCGGCGCCCTTCACCTTTCGCCGGAAAGCATAACGAATCATGTCGACCAGTCCGATTGAAGCCAATCTGCAAGTACCGGCCACGCGTCGTCCCAAGCGAGGCGTGCCCGAGGGCCTTTGGCAGCGTTGTCCCGGTTGCCAGCAGACGATCTTCCGCAAGCAGGCGGAGCGTGCCCTGGGGGTTTGCCCCGAGTGCGATTATCACTGGTATGTCTCGGCCCGGGACCGCATCGCCCAGGT
Source organism: uncultured Planctomycetaceae bacterium (assembly GCA_964598535.1). Lineage (GTDB taxonomy): Bacteria > Planctomycetota > Planctomycetia > Pirellulales > PALSA-1355 > JALHMI01. The sequence continues at coordinate 6,149 of CAZRCI010000040.1, forward strand.
GCTCGACGAGGGCACGTTCGAGGAGTGGTACGCCGACCTGATGCCGGCCGACCCGCTGGGTTTTGTCGACAAGTCGCCCTACGCCGACAAGCTCAAGAAAGAGCAAGCGCGGACCGGACTCAACGACGCGGCCGTCGTGGGTAGCGGCATGATCCGCGCCCGCCGGGTGGCGTTCGGCGTGACCGATTCGGCGTTCATCATGGGGAGCATGGGCTCGGTGGTGGGCGAAAAACTGACCCGGCTTATCGAACGCGCGACGGCCGACCGGTTGCCGCTGATCATCATCAGCGCCTCGGGCGGCGGAGCACGCATGCACGAAGGCATTTTATCGCTGATGCAGATGGCCAAGGTCTCGGCGGCGCTCGCACGCTACGATGCCGCGGGCGGTCTGTTCATCTCGGTGCTGACCAACCCCACGATGGGCGGCGTAGCGGCCAGCTTCGCCTCGCTGGGCGATATCATCTTCGCCGAACCCAAGGCGCTCATCGGCTTTGCCGGTCCGCGCACGATTCAGGCCACGATTCGCATCGAACTGCCCAAGGGCTTTCAGACCAGCGAATTCCTGCTCGAACACGGTTACATTGACCGCATCGTGCGCCGCTGCGATCTGAAAAGCGAGATCGCCCGCGCGATCGACTACTGCGGCAAGATGCCGCGCTAATTCTTCTCTGGTGGCGTGACGCTTGCCCGCGTGCGCGCGCCGGCCTAAAGTAGCGCTAGGGGGGAGCATGTGGCCGATGCGCGGCGTTTGCTCCCACATTGGCATTCGCACCGGAACGAGGCGCCGTTTCTCATGGGGCTGCTCGATAAGCTCTTCAAGGGCTCGAAAACGAACCTGAAATCGCGGTTCGAGTTTGTGCGCGAAGCCATCTCCGGCACGATGTCCTCGTTCTACATGGCCAGGGATCGGCAGACGAAGCAGATCGTGGGTCTGAAGATTCTCGACCGCGCGAAGACCGCCCAGCTCGAAGCCCGCTTCGCCGGCGTGAAGAAGCCCAAGGAAGGCGAGATCGCCATCACGTTCGATCACCCGCGAATCGTCAAGACCTTCGAACACGGGATCTCGACCGACAACGAGCAATTTCTGGTGATGGAGTTTCTCGACGGGCCGGGGCTCAACTCGCTGATCGTGGGACGCAGCGACAAGCTCGAGGGACGTCGCGTCGACCTGCTGCGACAAGCGGCCGAGGCGCTGGCGGTCGTGCATCGGGCGGGCTACATCCACCGCGACGTTTGCCCCCGCAACCTCGTGGTCGACAAGGACGGCACGTCGCTGAAGCTGATCGACTTCGGACTGACCGTGCCGAATCATCCGCCCTTCACGTTGCCGGGAAATCGCACCGGCACGCCGAACTACATGGCCCCCGAGGTGGTGCGGCGGCGGCCGACGAGCCCGAAGCTGGATATCTTCGCGTTTGGCGTGACGGCCTTCGAACTGTGCGCCTTTGAACTGCCCTGGCCACGAGGGCAGGGCGAGGCCGCCATGACCCACGGGTCGATGGAGCCGGCCGACCTGCGCAAGTTTTGCCCGAAGATCGATCCCCGGCTGGAAAAGGCCATTTACGCGTGCATCGAGTCCGATCCCGAGAAAAGGCCGGCGACGCTGGACGATTTTCTGAAGCGGATCAAGGACGTGACGCACGAGTTTACGGCCTGATTCGGACGGCCCGCGCGGGGCGTTCCCGTGAGCTAGGCTTTCCAACAGGGAATGTCGCCAGCTTGTTGGGAGGCCACCGCGATGCGTAATGTCGCCAGATATCTTGCCGTAGCCATGACGCTTTGCGCATGCGGCTGTTCGGCTTCGCCGGAAGATCAGGCTCTGGAACTGGTGGCGGCCTACGGCGGCCAGGTCCGGACCAGCGTGGACGGCAAAATCGTGGCGGTCGATCTGAGCGATACGCCGGCCGGCGACGATGTCATCGCGGCGCTAGCCGTTTTTCCGACGATTCAGACGCTCAACTGTTCCAATGCCAACCGCATCACGGGCCACGGCTTTGCCGCCTGGACATCCCAGTCTCAGCTTGAAGAACTGTATCTGGTCGGCGCCGCGATCGACGATCACGGTTTGTGGCACGTGTCCCGCCTAACCACGCTCAAAACGCTACAACTGGGGCACACCAAAATCACCAATGCCGGGCTGTCGGCCCTGGACCATTTGACCCAATTGCAGACACTGTCGCTGAGCAGCACCGCCGTGACGGACGCGGGATTGGTGAAACTTCGCGATCTGCGGCATCTGACAACGCTGATGTTGCGCGACACGGGCGTCACGCGGCGCGGGGTTACGGAACTTCGCCGGATGCTGCCCGAAGTGCGGATCGTCGACTGACGCGGGCCGAGAGCCCGAATTCCGTGGAAATCGCCCCTCTACCTCGGGGGGCCACTCGGTGCTCCGTCCTATATTTTGCGAGCGGCGGAGAGTTCGGCATTCGTCGCTTGCTGGTCTTCTTCGCCAGGCGTATACTGGCGTTCTTCCACGCCCCCTCTATCCCGGGAACCTAGTGGAAGCGTGCAGGGCCACGGCTGCCAGGTTGAGCCGGCCCGCAACCCCCGAACAGCATCGCCGCGGCTTGTCGGCCACGCGGCTCAAATGAGGTAGATCGACCATGACGATGGACAAGAGTCTCCGCGTTCGCCGCGGAATGGTGCGTAGCCGTAGCGTGCTCACCCGAGCGGAACGTCTGACCCGTTTGCAGGAAGCCGACCGCTGGCAGGAAGGGGACAGCCCGCTGGGACTGCCGAAAGTGCGTGTCTACAAGCTTTCGATGAAGAAGAAAAAGAAACGGAAGGAAGAGGAAGACGGCGCCGACGCCAAGAAGAAGTAGGCCGCAGCCGCCCACTTCGTTTCCTCGCAGCGCTACGTTGCCTCCCGCTTTTGCCGAACGCTCCGGTAGCCTCTTTTGCTTCACGGTTTGTCCGCCATGCGTGTCCGCTTGGAATATGGCCGAGACGGACTCGACGTGGAACTTCCCGATGCGCGCGTTGTCCGTTCCTTGGCATATAAAGACGCTCCGCCGCTAGCCGATCCCGCGGGTGAAGTCGAACGCCTGCTGCGCGAGCCGCTCGGTTCGCCTCCGCTGTCCGAGCTGGCACGGGGACGGCGCGACGCCTGCATTGCGATCTGCGACATCACACGGCCGGTGCCGAACGAGTTGATCTTGCGACCGGTGCTGCGGACGCTGGAAGAAGCCGGCATTCCGCGCGAGCGAATTACGATCCTGATCGCGACCGGATTGCATCGCGAGAGCAAGCCGCACGAGATCGTCGAAATGGTCGGCGAGGAGATCGCGGCCCATTACACGATCGCCGATCACCGCGGGCAAGAGCTCGACGAGCATACCTATCTGGGCGAGAGCCCTCGCGGCGTGCCGATCTGGATCGATTCGCGGTATGTGCACGCGGACCTGAAGATCACGGTTGGCCTGATCGAGCCGCACCTGATGGCGGGCTTCTCCGGGGGAAGAAAGCTTATCTGCCCCGGACTGGCCGGACTCGAAACGGTTAAAGTCTGGCACGGCCCGGCGTTCATCGAGCACCCAAACGCCGATTGCGGCATTCTGGAGGGCAACCCGGTGCATGAAGAAAACACCTGGATTGCGCGTCGCGCGGGGTGCGACTTCATTGTCAACGTGGTGATCGATTCCCAGCGTCGACCGCTCAAATTCGTGGCCGGCGACATGGAGCAAGCTTTCCACGCAGGGGTCGAATTCGTCCGCGACGTCGTAATCGATACGGTGCGCGAGCCGGTGGACGTGGTGGTCACGAGCGCCGCGGGGTATCCGCTCGATACGACGTTCTATCAGTCGATCAAGGGGATGACCGGCGCGCTGCCGATCGTCAAGCCAGGCGGCACGATCATCGTCGCCGCCAGCCTGACCGAAGGCATCGGCAGCCGCGAGTTCCAACAGCTTTTCTCCGAGCACGCGACGCTCGAAGCGTTCGTCGAACGAATTCTGGACGACGATTACTTCGTGCTCGACCAATGGCAACTCGAAGAGCTGGCCAAGGTGCGTCGCAAGGCTCGAGTAAAGATGGTCAGTGACGGTTTGCCGGCCGAAACGCTCAACGGTCTGTTCGTGGAGAGCGTGCCCAGCGTCGAACAGGCCGTGGCCGACTCGCTGGCGGAGTACGGTCCCAGCGCGACGATCGCCGTGATTCCCAAAGGCCCCTACGTGCTGCCGCGCGTGCAGTAATCTCGCCCGACGCAGCCGGTGGTCGCGCGCGTTATTGGCGAGGTTTTGGCTGGGCCTGCCGCCACGCGTCGGCTGTGACTTGGCGCGTGTGGTGCAAGAGCACGTGGCCGCCTTTCATGCCGCCGACGACGATATCTGGCAAACCGTCGCCGTTGAGATCAGTGACCGTTGCCTGGCGGCCGATGCCCGTCTCTGGCGCGGCCAGGTGCGGAATCCAATCGACGCCCTGCTCGCCGCGCACGAGCTTGAACCAGTAGACGACCGCCCCGGTGTCCCACATCGGGCTTTTGGTATGGTGCGACCAGTAGGTCTTGCCGGTCACGATGTCGCGCAAACCGTCGCCATCCATGTCCACGAGGTTTACCGAGTGCGGCTCGCTAAACACGAGGCCATAGCGATTCTCTTCCGGCGTGCCGCCCATGATCAGGTGCTGGCGGAAGGTGATCCGCTGGCCATCGCGAATCTGCTCGTGCCAAGCCAACCCGAACTCGTGCGCCGCGAGACTGGTAATGACGTCGTTGTCGCCATCGCCATCGACGTCGTAGGCGTACATTTCGGCGCCTCCTGGCCCGGCGAACGGGACTTTATGGAACGGCCATCGCTCATCTCCCAGCGTCTCGGGCTGTTCGAACCAGCCGTCTTTGGTGAGGATGTCGATCCGCCCGTCGCCGTTGATATCGCCCGCGCCGAGCCCGTGGCCAAACGGCCGCGGGGCGTTGCGTTCCGAGATGTTGTGAAACGTCCATTGTGAGAAGGGTTGCGACCAGTCGACCGTCGCGTAGCCGAAGTAACCGTCGTGGGTGCAAAGGAACTCGGGCCGTTCGTCACCGACAACGTCCAGAAGCTGCGGCGACTCGTTGCAGACCGAATTGAGAACTTCGTGCCGTTTCCAAAGCTGGTCGTAGTTGCCCGCGCCGGGATTCTCGTAGACATAGGCCGGAGTGCCGGGAAAGCCCGCCGTGAGAATGTCGAGGCGGCCATCGCCATTGAAGTCGTGCAGCCAGGCGAAAAAGTGATTGGCGTAGGCTTCGCGAGGCTGGGCGATCGGCTTGAAGATTTTGTGCCGCTGGCGAAACTCGGGCCCCTTGAACCAATACGGCCCATAGACGACGTCCGCGATGCCATCGCCATCGAGATCACCGGCCCCGGCGCCCTCGGAGTAATACACGTCGGTGAGCGGAACGACCTGGAACTCGTGAAGCGTGTGCTGCTCGGCCGAGGAGACTTGCGCCAGACACGCGCCAAGCAGCGCCCCCGCCAACCATCCGATACGTGACATCTACGGTGCTCCTGGATTTTACGTTCGCAGCCAGCTGGAATGCTCGCCGGGCGGTTCGCGATGCGTCCACTCTGTCACAGTCCTCATCGGCTGTCAAAGCAGAGCGGAAATTCTCCGCGAGGCCTGGGAGAAATCGGTTTGACACCGCGTGGTGGCGACCTAACGTTGCTTGGAGTAATGCGCTCACGATGAACCGGATTCACCCTCACCCGTTGGTTTGCGCCATGACCGTGGCGATGGTCGTCGCGGTCAGCGTGCGCGCCAGCGAGCCGCCGGCCAACGAGCGATATCAAAACGCCGCGCGAGCCTATCACAGTGCCGACAGTCGTGGAAAGCTGCAATTCCTGGAAAGTCTGCTGAGCCGATCGGACGCGGCTTGCAGCGTCTCGATGCACGGCGCGCCCCTGGAACGCCAACGCGCGCGGAATCGCGCGATCCTGTCTCGGGCCGCCGAGGGGCGCGAGCTCACCAGCGGCGGGCTCGAGGAACTGTTGGCCGAAGTGGACGAGCACGAACAGCGGGCAATTGCGAAGCTGCTCCGCGATTACACGTTTTCCACCGCGCAGGCGTTCCACGACAATCGCGTCGAGTTCGATCGCTGGATGGACGCCTGGGAACGCATCGAACGGCGCTACGAGCAAGACGAGCGGCCACTCGCCTGGCAACCGCGGATGATCGACTGGCTGGCCTTGGCGACGGCGCGACAAGCGCAGTTCAGCATTGCCAGGTTGGGGCTCGAGGACGCTCCGCGGACGGCCCAGCCGCGAACTCGTGCCGTGCCGCCGCGGCGCGGGCCGAGTATCCAACAGGCAGAACTGGAAGCGCGCATTACGGGCTATAACCTGGCGGCGGCGCGCTTGCTCTCGGAGTTGCACGCGCAACGAACCTGGAGCGTCGAAGCGTTGGGGCACGCGGCGGCCGAGCTGGGCGACCTCAGCATGGCGCGCCACGACTTGCACCTTTACTGGGACTTGCTGCCACCCTCGGTTCAGGCGCATATGACACCGCTGCGCCCACTCGAAAACATGATCTCCCAATTGGCGGCCCACGCGTCCGATCGCCGCCGCGAGCTGGAGCAAACGAGCAACGAATCGCCGCGAGCCGCGTGGGAACTTCGCCGGCTGAACGAGATTTCGCGGCGGCTGGCAACGCTATCAACCGCGAGCGATCAGGCCGGCCTTTCCACGAATCACCTGGCGAAGTGATCTTTCGCCTGGCGGCAAAGTTTGTTATTTAAGCCGCCCTTCCCGAGCCAGAACCGCTCGTTGGAAGCCTTTCTGCCTTGCAGAAAAATTCCGCACCGTTTGGCAGGATGCCGCTCGGGCCGGGGCAGATTCCATTTCCAGCACACGTTCGCGGACGCAACGAACATGAAACGCACCGTCTTTGGCGTCTTGGTCATGAGCAGCCTCGGAGGGCTGGGCACTGTCGGCGTGTACTATGCGCAAGGCAAGCTCGCGAATAAAGCCGCGCCCGAGACCACGGCTCAGGCCGAACCTGTTCGCAACGAGCCGCAACCGATCCCGGTGGCGCGGCAACTGCCCACGACCGCCGATCCGTATGCCGCGACTCCGGTGAGCACCGCGGACCGCTACCAATCGGAAGACTACGGCGCTTACCCGGATTCGGACAATCGGCCCGTGGCCCAGCCGCACCCCGAGGACTTCGAGGCGATTGTCGATCAGCCCTTGGAAGACGACATTCCCGACGCCGAACCGGCCGCGAGCGAACAGCTTGCCGCATCACCACCCCCCAGTGGAAATCCCTTTGCCGGTCGAGAACGCGTGGCGCAGCCTTCGGCGGAGAAGTCGCGTTACGCGGAACAGCCCGCGGCGGCCGAAGTCGTCGAGGAACCGGTCCGGCCGCAGAACGCGTTCGCGGCCGAGCCGACCGGAGCTCCGCGGCGCCTCGCGGGCGCGGCCAGCAGTGCCGCGGCGGCAGATCCTTATGCCGCGCAGCCGGCAACGGGCAACCCGTTGCGATCGCAAGCGGCGCCACAGCCAACGCCAGCGGACGCCTATGACGCGGCGGAGCCTTATTCAACGGCAGCGAACGAACTGCCCGGGGCCGAACCGCTGGCCGGCGCCGATCTGGATGAACCGCTTAGCGAAGGCACCGGCCGGCCCGGCGATCCGCAACTCAACGGCGCCCAAGCGCCGACGCTGACCATCGAAAAGACAGCGCCGCCGGAAGTGCAGCTTGGCAAGCCGGCGAAGTTCACGATCAAGGTGCGCAACGCCGGCGCGGTCACGGCGCACGAAGTTGAAGTCCACGACATGGTTCCCCAGGGCACGCAGCTTCTGGATACGACGCCTCCGGCGGGCCGCGGTCCCGAGGGCGAGCTGGTGTGGGAGCTCGGCACCCTCAAGCCGAACGAAGAACAAACGATCGAACTGCAACTCATGCCGACCGCCGAGGGAGAAATTGGCAGCGTCGCGACCGTGCATTTCCAGGCGCATGCCTCGGTGCGCACGATCGCCACCAGGCCGATGCTGAACATCGAAGTTCTCGGGCCCTCGAAGATCCACAAGGGCGAGCAGCTTACGCTGCGCATCAAGCTCTCGAACCCGGGAAGCGGCGTGGCCCAGGGAATCGTGATCAGTGAGACCGTGCCCGACGGCTTGACGCACGCGGCGGGCCGCGAGCTGGAATTCGAACTCGGCGCGTTGAAGCCTGGCGAAGTGCGTGAACTGGACCTGATGTTGACCGCGGCCGAGGCCGGCGAAGTTTTGAACGTGATTCGCGCCGAAGGCGAGGCAAACCTGCTGGCCGAGGCGCAAACAGCGATCGAAGTTGTCGCGCCGCAGCTCGAAGTCGCGCTGGCCGGGCCCAAGCTGCGTTATCTAGAACGGAACGCCACGCACAACATCTCGATTACCAATCCCGGCACGGCCCCGGCCAAGAACGTCGATCTCGTGGCCGTGCTGCCGAGAAACTTGAAATTTGTCGAAGCCAACAACGGCGGACAGTTCGACGAGGCAACCCACGCGGTCTACTGGAACCTCGAAGAACTGCCGCCGCAGGAAACGGGCACCGTGAAGCTGACGACGCTGCCACTCGAAGCGGGCGAAGCGCGGCTGGTGATTCGCAGCGTCTCGGCCGAGAGCGGGCTGAAAGACGAGCGCGAGGAAGTGGTGCAGATCGAAGGTTTGGCGGCAATCAACTTCCAACTTGCCGACCTCAAAGATCCGATCGAAGTGGGCGGCGAAACGTCCTACGAGATTCGCGTCACGAACCAGGGAACCAAGGCTTCGAGCAATGTCCACGTGGCGGCGATGATGCCCGCGGGCTTGAAGCCGATCTCGGCCGAAGGTCCGGTGCGATACAAGATCGAAGGGCAGCGGGTCATCTTTGAACCGTTGCGGCAGTTGGCCGCCAAGGCGGACACCGCCTTTACGATCAAGGTGCAAGCCACGGGCGTCGGCGACCAGCGCATCGCGGTGCAACTGGCCACGGACGAGATCCGGGACCCGATCTCGAAGGAAGAAAGCACGCACGTCTACGACAACGAATAATCGCCGCGCGGACGACGCATCAGGCTTTTCTCCATTCAGACTTTTCTTAACTCAAACCGTACAGCGGACCGAGTTTGCCGCGCAAGTGCGCGATCAGCGGATCGTGCGAGAGCGGTTTGCCGGTGATCTTCTGCACGAGATCGGCCGCCGAGTAACACTGGCCATGCTGGTGAATATGCTTGTTGAGCCACTCGCGAAGCGGCGCGAACTGGCCCTTGGCGAACTGTGGCCCGAGGGCCCCCAGGTCTTTCTCGGCCCGCGCGAAGAACTGCGAGGCGTACAAGTTTCCGAGCGCGTAAGTGGGGAAGTAACCGACCAGGCCGGCGCTCCAGTGCACGTCCTGGAGCACGCCGTCGGCGTCGCTGGCGGGCCGGATGCCGAGGTATTTCTGGTATTTGTCGTTCCAGGCGGCGGGAATATCGGCGATTGGAATCTCGTCTGCGAGCAGCGCCTGTTCAAGCTCGAAGCGGATCAGGATATGCAAGTTGTACGTGGCTTCGTCCGCCTCGACGCGAATCAAGGACGGACGCACATCATTGATCGCAAAGTAAAACGCCTCGAGCGAAGTCTGGCCTAGCGCGGCCGGGAACGATTTCTGGGCCTGGGGATAGAGATACTGCCAGAACTCCCGGCTGCGGCCGACCAGGTTCTCCCAAAGCCGGGACTGCGACTCGTGGATGCCGAGCGAAACGGCTTCGCCGGGGGGCAGGCCATACCACTCGGCAGCCAGTCCCTGCTCGTAGATGCCGTGGCCCGCCTCGTGGAGCACACCGAAAAAGGCGCTGCTGAAGAACCGCTCGTCATAGCGTGTCGTGATGCGACAATCTTTGGGGCCCAACGTCGTACAAAACGGATGAGCCGTGACGTCGAGCCGGCCGCGACGGAAATCGAAGCCGATGGCCTCGGCCCCGCCTTTGGCGAGCGACTCTTGAGCCGGGACGGGATATTCGCGCTCGAGGATCGCAATGTCGGGCTGCTTGCCGCTGGCGGCGATCTCGGCCACGAGCGGCACCAGCGCCTCGCGCAGGGCCGCCAGCACCCGGGCAACGTTTACGGTGCGTTCGCCCGGCTCGTAGTCGTCGAGCAGCGCATCGTAGCGGCTGGACTCGTAACCCAAGGCGTCGGCCTCGGCCCGTTTGAGCTCGAATGTTTTGGCCAAAAGCGGCGCGAATTTGTCGTAGTCGTCTTTCGCCCGGGCTTCTTCCCAGGCGTGCTGGCCGAGCGACGCGGTGCGAGCGAGTTCTTCGACCAGCGATTGGGGGAGCTTCACGCGCCGGTCGTACTGTCGCCTGAGCTCGCGAATTACCGTGCCGGCAGGGGTATGCGGATCGGCCGCGAAGGGGCTCTCGGCCAAGAGTCCCAGCCAGTCGCCCAGCCGCGGGTCGGTGCGGCGGGCATGCAGCATGCCGGCCAGGAGAGTCAGTTGCTCGGCGCGGAATTCGGCGGCCTCGGGCGGGAGCATGGTGCGTTCGTCCCAGCCGAGGGCACTCTCGGCCGCAGCGAGCAGCGCCGTTTCGCGGACGTGCCGGCAGAGGTTATCGAACGCGGTTTGATCATCCTTCTTCATCGCAGTCTCACAGCAGATTGGGGGAGCTCGCACAGTTCGCGGACGTTTGTTTTACCGCTAGCGGGGCGAAAATGTCAGGTTGAAATCGGCCGTGCGAAACCCGCGGGCGGCGTGCTTGCCCGCCTTGGCGGGTGGCGGCGTGCAGGGGTATACTGAGGGCGATCTCGATTCGGCTTGCCTCTCGTGCCCATCTCGCCGCCACCCCACGCGCAACATCATGCCCAAGTACGTCGTGCGAACCGGTGTGATGCGAGCGCTTGGCGTTTTTTCTCCCTATCGGGCAGAAACCTACCTCCGCGGCGCGCAGGTAATTGTGCGCACCGAGCGCGGGCAGGAAGTTGGCGAAGTGCTGTGCGAGGCCACCGAGGCCACGCTAGCCCAGTTGAGTCAGTCCGGCACAGGGACGATCCTGCGGGTGATGTCGGCCGACGACGCCAACCAGCGGTCGCGGCTTTTGAACCTGGCTCGAGAGGAGTTTCAAACCTGCAAGCGGTTGATCGCCCAAGAACAGCTAGAGATGAAGCTGGTCGACGTGGAGCATATTTTTGGCGGCGAGCGGATCGTGGTCTATTACCTGTCCGAAAACCGCGTGGATTTTCGCGAGCTGGTCAAATTGCTGGCCGGCGAGTTTCAGACGCGGATCGAAATGCGGCAGATCGGTATTCGCGACGAAGCCAAGCTGCTGGCCGATTACGGCGATTGCGGCAAGCCGGTGTGCTGCAACACCCATCTCTCGGAAATGCCGCCCGTTTCGATGAAAATGGCCAAGATCCAGAAGGCCACGCTGGACCCGACAAAGATCTCTGGCCGGTGCGGGCGGTTGAAATGTTGTCTGCGCTATGAATACGATACGTACGAAGCCCTGCAAAAAGAGCTGCCTCCGCTGGGCTCGGACATCGTCACCGCGCGCGGCCGAGCCCGAGTGCTTGCCCAGGAGATTTTGGCCGGTCAACTCCTGGTCGAAACCGAGGATCATCGCCGAGTGATGATCGGCGCCGACGAGGTGCTCACCGTGCTCAAGCGCGGCGGGCGGAAGAATAACGATTAATTAGCCCCAACGAAGTTCACCGCGGACGCACGATTTTGCCATGCTCGACCCTTCGCACCCTATCGCTAAACTGCTCAAAGACGACCGCCGCTACAAGATCGACGCTTATGCGTTCGTCTTCGAAGCGTTGAACTATGCCCACAATCGGCTCGGCATGGGGACCGATCGACCGGCCGAAGCCGAGGAGGAAAGCGAAGATCCGGCCCGCGAAACCGAACGGCACCTGACCGGGCAGCAGCTCTGCGAGGCGATTCGGCTCTATGCCCTGGAACAGTACGGTTACATGGCCAAGACCGTGCTCAACAGTTGGGGAGTGACCAAGACCGGCGACTTCGGCGATATCGTGTTCAACCTCATCGGCATCGGCCAGATGCGCAAGACGCCTGAGGATCGGCGCGAGGACTTCGACGATGTTTTCAATTTCGACAACGATCTGCAAGAGGGATTCAAGATCTCGTTGCCCGAGTAGCGCTGGACAAAGGGCCAATGGCGGCGGACGCGGTTCGCGCGTGCAAGCCGCGAGGGGCACAGCACAAGGATTTTCATGGCACGGACGGAAACCAAGAAGCAAGCCGCGATACCACCGGCAAAAGCGGCCGGCGACGAGCTGCCGCCCGTCGTGCCGATGCGCAAGCGGCCCCTGGTGTTGGCACTGGCGATTGTTTGTTTCGGCGGTTGGCTGGCATTCCTGGTGGCAATGGCACTCCAGCCCTAGCCGGGCTCGACCGCCAACGACCGGTCACGAATGAGACGCCCTGGTGGCTCGAAGGAAAACTCAACCTGGCGCCGAACTTCGCTCTGCTCGCGCGCGGAATCCGCAAACCAGCGCCAACAGCGGCCCACGTCCGCGTTCTTCCCGGGCCGAGCCCCTCGCGCTTGCGACCGTGCCGCTTGATTTCAAGCCGCAACCACTGGAGCAAGACTTCTATGCGCGGCCGGCCCTCGCCGTGGCCCGAGAGCTGATCGGTAAGGTGCTCTGCCGGCGAATCGCGGGCGAAATCGTCGCCGCCGTGATTCACGAGACCGAGGCCTATATTGGCCCGCAAGATCTAGCGGCTCACAGCAGCAAGGGTCGCACCGCGCGGACCGAGGTGATGTTCGGTCCGGCGGGTCACTGGTACGTGTACTTCATCTATGGCATTCACTGGATGCTGAACGTGGTCGCGGACGAGATCGATCATCCAGCGGCGGTGCTGATCCGCGGCGCGGGCCCGTGGACCGGACCGGCTAAGCTGACCAAGGCGATGTCGATCGACAAGCGATTCAATACCGTGGCGATCGCTCCGGCGACCGATCTCTGGATCGAAGATCGCGGGCTAGTCGTTCCGCGGCGGCATATTCGCCGGACCCCGCGGATTGGCGTGGACTATGCCGGCGCGTGGGCGGCCAAGCCATATCGGTTCGTGGTGGATCATGCGTGATCTGTGGCGACCGCTGATCATCGTCTGCCTGGCATTGCTGGTGCCAATCGTGCCGTTCGTCGGTTTCGGCCAGGCGATCGACGACCGGGTGACGGCGTGGCTCGATCCGCCGCCCGCGCCGCTGATGATTGCGCTCGGCACGATTGCGATCCTCTCCACGGATGTCTTTCTGCCGGTTCCGTCGAGCGCCGTGAGCACGGTTGCCGGAGCACAATTGGGAATCGCCGAGGCAACAGCCGCTTCGTGGCTGGGACTGACGATCGGGGCCATCCTCGGCTTCGGGCTTGCGCGGCTCTTCGGCCGCCCTCTCGCAGAGCGGTTCGCCCGGCCGGACGATCTCGATCGTTTGAATCTCGTGGCCCAGCAATATGGAGCGAGGATCGCCGTGGCGACGCGGGCGTTGCCCGTTCTGGCCGAAGCGTCGGTGCTGCTTCTAGGAACCACGCGGCTTGCCTGGAAACGGTTCTTGCCGGCCGTGATGCTCAGCAACCTGGGCATTGCGCTGGTGTATTCCGTGCTGGGGCATTTCGCCCGCCGCCAAAGTGAGCTGCCACTCGCGCTAGCGGCATCGATTGCACTTCCTGTACTAGCGGCGACAATGGCTCGCTGGCTGTTGCCGAAACGAAGCGAGGAAGAGAGCGCATCGTCGGCGACGCCTTCAGGCTAAACTTGGAATGCGGTGGATGGCATGACTTCACCTCGAACCAGCAGCGATGCCCGCGCCGTGCTCGAATCGAGCGATGCGCGCATTTACGACGTCATCACCAGCGCGGCGGGCCCCGCCGGGTCGTTGCCGCTCGACGACGCAATGCTGCGCAACTGGCCGAGCGGCGATCTGTTCGGCCTCTCGCAGAACGCCGGCATGGGCTGGGATCCGGCCGCGATGACCGGCCCGCAATTTCTGCTGCTCAGCACGCAGGGTGGAATTCGGGCGGACGATGGCACGCCCGTCGCGCTGGGCTACCACACGGGTCATTGGGAAGTGGGGCTGCTCGTGGCCGAAGCCGCCCGCACGTTGAAACACGCCGGCGCCGTGCCGTTCGCGGCCTACTGCTCCGATCCGTGCGACGGGCGCACGCAGGGCACCGTCGGCATGTTCGACAGCCTGCCCTATCGCAACGATGCCGCGATGGTGTTTCGCAGGCTCATCCGATCGCTGCCGCGCAGACGCGGCGTGTTGGGGGTCGCGACCTGCGACAAAGGCCTGCCGGCGATGATGCTCGCGCTGGCCGGGACGCCGGAGTTACCGTGTATTTTGGTGCCCGGCGGCGTGACGCTGCCGCCAACCGTGGGCGAGGACGCAGGCAAGGTGCAATCGATCGGCGCGCGCTACGCGCATGGCGAAATCACGCTCGACGAAGCGGCCGCGGCGGGCTGCAGCGCGTGCGCTTCGCCCGGCGGCGGATGCCAGTTTCTCGGCACCGCGGCCACGGCCCAGGTGGTGGGCGAAGCCCTTGGCTTGACGTTGCCTCACGCGGCGCTCGCGCCCAGCGGGCAACCGATTTGGCTCGATCTGGCCCGGCGGAGCGCCACCGCACTGATGGACTTGAACGCTCGCGGCGCGACGATGGCCGACATTCTGACGGATGACGCGATTCGCAATGCGATGGTCGTCCACGCGGCGTTCGGCGGCTCGACGAACCTGCTGTTGCACATTCCGGCGATCGCACACCAAGCCGGCCTGCGGCGGCCGACGGTCGACGACTGGGAAACCGTGAACGCCAAGGTTCCTCGCTTTGTCGACGCGCTGCCCAACGGACCTGTCGGGCATCCGACGGTACGCGTGTTTCTCGCCGGCGGCGTGCCCGAAGTCATGCTGCATCTGCGGGCGCTCGGTTTGCTGGAACTCGACGTGCTAACGGCGAGCGGCTGCCGGCTTGGCGACGTGCTCGCGTGGTGGGAACAGTCGGAACGCCGGCAAGCACTGCGCGAGGTGCTCAAACGGCGCGACGGTATCGAGGCGGATGACGTGATCATGCCTCCGGCCCTGGCCCGCGAGCGTGGCTTGACCGCGACCGTGTGCTTTCCGCGGGGCAATCTTGCGCCCGAGGGCTCGGTGATCAAGAGCACGTCGATCGATTCGCGGGTCGTCGACGCGGCTGGGGTCTATCACAAGACAGGAACCGCGAGAGTCTTCACGCGTGAACGCGATGCGATCGCCGCCATCAAAGGCCAGGGCGCGAAGCAGATCGTTCCCGGAGAGATCATCGTGCTCATCGCGCGCGGCCCGATGGGGTCCGGCATGGAAGAGACGTACCAACTGACTTCGGCGCTCAAGTATCTCGACTGGGGGCGCGAAGTCGCCGTGATTACCGACGCGCGGTTTTCAGGCGTCAGCACCGGCGCTTGCATCGGGCACGTGGGGCCAGAGGCGCTGGCCGGCGGGCCGATCGGCAAAGTGCGTGACGGCGACCGGATTCGGATTGTCGTCGACCGGATTCGACTCACCGGCTCGATCGATCTGGTCGGTGACGCGCAGGGCGAGTTCGGCGTGGAAGAAGGGGGCCGCGTGCTGGCCTCGCGGCCGCTTCGCGACGATTTGCGACCGGATGATCGATTGCCCGACGATACGCGGCTGTGGGCCGCGCTGCAACGCGCCAGCGGTGGCACCTGGGGCGGCTGCGTGTACGATGTCGCCCGCATTGAGGCGCTCCTGGAAGCCGGTGCGGAGGCGCTACGCGACGGCCGGAGCGGACTCTAACCCTCTCTGAGAGCGGCGACTCCTGCTAGCGTCGTGCTGGCGGGGCCAACAGGTTGCTGAAAAGGGCAAGTTGTTGAAAAGGGTCCGTCGTGACCTTTTTCAGCAGGCGTGCTACTCGTCGTCGCTCTCTTCTTCGCTTTCGTCGTTGGCCTCCTGGTCAGCCCGTTCGATCTGCTTGTCGCCGTAGGCGTCGATGATCTCTTGAGCGCGAACCTCGCTTTGGCGCGCGACCAGGACATCGGGGGCGGCAATGGGAAGTCCGGCCAAGGGCTCATTCTCTTCGGAGACGAACGCTTCGATTCCCTCGTCCAGGAGCAGGTTCATGACCAGGTGAGCCTCGGTCGGGTTGGCCGCCTTGTAAACCGAGACGAGTTCTTTGGGGTCGTGGCTCACGGTGTTTTGCTCCTTCTTCCTGTCGGTTCCTGTTTGGGGTGCGGCTGGCAAACCGGCTGCTCCACAAGAAGCGGCACTGTGATTATACCCCGCTCTCGTCGGTCGAGCCCGGCTGTCAAACTGGCAGGTTCTGAGGGAGCAGCCGGGGCGACGGTGACAAGCATGGCAGATGTCGGCCGGGGAGCCCCGTGTCATCTGAAACACATAACCATTTTACTGAAAATAACTTAAGAGCAATCGCTGGATTCTGGCGCGACACTTGCATTTGCAGCCCGGCACGGGACGTCTCGCGCGCCCGAATTGGCAGTTAGCCCACGGCGTCCGCCCCAAAATGCGGGCAGGCGCGGTGTGGAAAAGGAAATATCCAGCCACAGATCACCATTTTTAGCGAATTGCGGAGGCAAGCACTTATGTCGACTGCGACCAAGGCCAAGAAGAAGAGCGATGTGAAGATCCAGCCGTTAGGCGACCGCGTCGTCGTCGAACGCGAGGTATCGGAATCGAAAACTGCCGGCGGCATCGTTCTGCCGGACTCGGCCAAGGACAAGCCCTCGCGGGGCACGGTGATCGCCATTGGCGATGGCCGCCTGCTGGAGGACGGCTCGCGGTCGAAGCTCCAGGTGAAAGTGGGCGATCATGTGTTGTTCACAAGCTACGCGCCGGAAGTGATCAAGATCAATGACGAAGAGCTGCTGCTGATGCGCGAAGAGGACATCCTCGCGGTGATCGAGTAGTTTTCCGATCGGCGGCCGCGCCCGCCCGGGAGGTCCCTCTTCGGAGAGGCTTGCCGCCCCGGATTTTCCCAAAACATTCACGACCAGTAATCTTGCTCGCCGTTGTTTCACAACGGGCGGGCGACTTCGAAGGAGAATTTACGACATGGCCAAGATGATTGCGTTTGACCAGGAAGCCCGCGACGCGATGCGGCGGGGAGTTTCCAAGTTGGCCCGCGCGGTCAAGGTGACGTTGGGCCCCAAGGGGCGTAACGTGATTTTGCAGAAGAGCTTCGGTTCGCCGACCGTGACCAAGGACGGCGTGACCGTGGCCAAGGAAATCGACCTGGAAGACGTCTATGAGAACATGGGCGCCCGGATGGTCCGCGAAGTCGCCAGCAAGACCAACGACGTCGCCGGCGACGGCACCACGACGGCCACGGTCATGGCCGAGGCGATCTTCAACGAGGGCCTGCGGGCCGTCGTCGCGGGCGTGAATCCCGTGCAGATGAAGCAGGGCATCGAGAAGGCCGTCGAAGAGATCACCGACAAGCTGAAGAGCATGTCGATCTCGATCAAGAGCAAGAAGGAAATGGCCCAGGTCGCCACCGTGGCCAGCAACAACGACACCGAAATCGGCGAACTGCTGGCCGAGGCGATGGAAAAGGTCGGTAAGGACGGCGTGATCACGGTCGACGAGGGCAAGAGCCTGAAGACCGAGGTCGAATGGGTCGAAGGCATGCAGTTCGACCGCGGCTACGTTTCGCCGTACTTCGTCAACAACCCGACCACGATGGAGTGCGTGCTCGAAGACGCCTACGTGCTGGTCTACGAGAAGAAGATCGCGAACGTCAAGGAAATGGTTCCGCTGCTCGAGGCCGTGGTAAACTCGGGCCGCCCGCTGTTGATCATTGCCGAGGACGTGGAAGGCGAGGCCCTGGCCACGCTGGTCATCAACCGGCTGCGGGGTACGTTCCAGGTGTGTGCGGTGAAGGCGCCCGGCTATGGCGACCGCCGCAAGGCCATGATGGAAGACATCGCGATCCTGACCGGCGGCACGCCGATCTTCGAGAGCCTGGGCATCAAGCTCGAAAGCCTGCCGATCACGGATCTCGGCCGCGCAAAGAAGATTATCGTCGGCAAAGACAACACGACGATCATCGAAGGCTCGGGCAAGAGCGCCGATATCAAGGCTCGCATCGAGCAGATTCGCCGTGAGATCGCCAATTCGACCAGCGATTACGATCGCGAGAAGCTCGAAGAGCGTCTGGCGAAGCTAGCCGGCGGCGTGGCGAAGATCAACGTCGGCGCCGCGACCGAGACCGAGATGAAGGAAAAGAAGGCCCGCGTCGAAGACGCCCTGCACGCCACGCGCGCAGCCGTCGAAGAAGGCATCCTGCCGGGCGGCGGCGTGGCCCTGCTGCGTGCGACCGCGTCGGTCAAGCCGAACGGCCTGACCCACGATCAGGAAGTGGGCTACAACATCGTCGTGCGGGCCTGCCGCGCTCCGCTGACCACGATCGCCAGCAATGCCGGTCAGGACGGCGGCATCGTCTGCGAGCGGGTCATCGAAGCCAAGGGCAACCAGGGCTATAACGCGGCGACCGACACCTACGAAGATCTGGTGAAGGCCGGCGTGATCGACCCGACCAAGGTCACCCGCACGGCGCTGCAGAACGCGGCCAGCGTCTCGACGCTGCTGCTGACGAGCGACGCCCTGATCGCCGAGAAGCCCAAGAAAGAGGCCAAGAAGGGTGGCGCCGGTCACGGCGGCGACTACGACATGTATTAATCCTTAGGATAGGCGTTAATCCTCGGGAGATTTCGCCCGCCGGGCGATTGTCTTCCGATGTTATTTCCCCAATCAGCCCGTCGAGCCTGCATGGGTTCGGCGGGCTGTTTTTTGCGCATTGCCGCCGCCCAACACCAAAATCCCCAAATTGCCACGACCAAAACTTGGCATTCTCCATCCCCCGCGATTATCCTGGAAGGGTCCCGCAACGCGGGACTGCCAAACTGCCCAGGCTCTCGCAGCCGGGCGGGCGGCAATCTAATCGGAACAGTCTTGTTCGAACTCGCCGGAGGTTCTCCTCGTGTACGCCGTCCAACTCCTGGCCAAGCGCATGGCGCCGTTTGCTCTGCTCGTTGCGACTTCCGGCGTGGTGTTCGCCGATGACAACGGCGCTAAGAATCTCCGCCCGCCCAGCGACGCGAACCAAACCGTGGAAATGTTCGCCGCCATGCAGTCGGGCGATATCGACGTGAAAATCATTCCCAAGGACGATACCGAAGCGCGCGTGCTGATTAAGAACAACACGAAGCAGCCGCTGAACGTAAAGCTGCCCGACACGTTCGCAGGCCGGCCGATCCTGGCGCAAACTCGCGGCGGCGGCGGTCGTAGTGGCGGCGGCACAAGCGGCGGCGGCGCTCAAACGATGGGTGGCGGCATGGGCGGCGGCATGATGGGCGGTGGCGGCATGGGAATGTTCAGCATTCCGCCCGAGCAACTGGGCCAGTTCAAGGTTCCCACGGTATGCCTCGAACACGGGAAGAAAGATCCTCGCCCGCAAATTCCGTACGAGATCGTGCCGCTGGATCAGTTCACGAAAGATCCGGCCGTTAAGGAACTGCTCACCGCCTTCGGTAAGAACAAAATCAACCAGCGCGCGGCCCAGGCCGCGGCCTGGCACCTGGCGAACGACATGAGCTGGGAGGAGCTTGCCGGCAAACGCATCGATCATCTCAACGGAACCAGCGAACTCTGGTTCAACCCTGAAGAGATTCAGGCAGGCATGCAACTGGCCAGCACGGCCGAGGCAACGGCCACCGCGGAAGCGGCCAAGAATCTGGCGAAGGCGCCGGTAGAAGGCGCGACGTTCACGCCGGCACTCGAAGAGTAGCGGCTTCTCGGGAAGAGGACGCGTGAATCAGGCGGCGGACGCACTGCGCGGCTGCCCGCCGTGGCGCAGCAGTTTGCGCAACTCCTGCTCCAATCGAAAGCGTTCCGCCTGCCATTGCGAGCGTTCGCTCTCGACGGCCAGCCGGCGTTCGTCGAGTTGCCGCTCGCGCTCGGCGAGTTGGGCCGAAAGCTGCTCGAAGTCGCGCAAACGGCCGCTGAGCCACCCCTGCAATTGTTGGCGTTTCTCCGCCAGCGCGTGGTGCTGATCGGCCACTTGTTCCGCAAGCTGCTTGATCTTGGCCTTCTCCGCGGTCAGCTCGGCCTTGGCCAGACGGAACTCTTCGGTCAGCCGCAGACGGACTTTGCCCAGCGACTGCGCCAGCGCGGCCGGAGGCATCCGCTCGCTCAACTGCGACCAGAGCTCTTCGATGGCGAGCCGCATTTCCAGCGTTTCTTGCTGCGCGCGAAGGACATCCGCCCGAAGGGCTTCGAGCGCCCCGGCACGATTGGCCAATTCGGTTTGTTGGCGTTTGCGCTCGCGTTCATCCTGCCGATGCGTTTCGAGCCACCGCCGGCGTTCGTCGGCGAGCTTGTGGCGTTCGGTCTCCATGTGGCGGGAGAAGCTCGCCCGTTGCTCGGCCAGCTCACGAAACTTTTCCTGCCATTGTGCCTGCGCGGTTGCGAGCAGCTTCTCCGAATGTTCGAGTTGGGCCCGATACGCTTCGAGAGCCTCCAGGCCGCTTTTGCCCTCGCCGTAGCCGAACCGTTCCGCAAGCTTGCGGCCGGCGGCTTCGAGCTCGGCGGCGCGGCGGTCGAGTTCCTCGGCCCGCTGGCGTAAAACTTCATCGTCGACGTGGTCCGCAACGTTACGCCGGACGTTGATTGGCTCGTCGCTGGTGGGAGCGGTCCGCCGCTCGCTTCGCACAACCGCCATCTCGCGCATCGAGAGCTCGGCCTCTCGTTCGTCGATCCACAGCCGGGCCGCGCGAATTTGATTTTCCATCGCCGCCAGGCGGGCATTGAGCTCGCTTTCGCGATGATCGAGATCCTGCTGTTGCCGGTGCAGGTGAGCCGCGAGCTGTGCCGCCTGAGTGCGCACCAGCTCGGCGGTGGCCGCGGGAGTATTGTCGAGCTGAGCGGGTTCGCAACTGACTGGCGGGTCGCCTTGGGGCGCATCGGCGGTGGCGGTCGAGATGTGCGCCAGATCGATGCGCAGCGACTCGTCCGCAGGCGCGGGGTCGCTGGCTGGCACGTTCTCTGCTCGCTTCCTGGCCATGAAACTTGAGCCCATGCGCTGGGGCCAATGCGACAAGCCTGCTCGCCGCGACGGAAAATTCGCCAAAGTTTATCCAGTCGTTTACATCGGCCCGGACGCGGATAGAAGTTGAGTCATTGCGGCCGCGGAGCAGCGTGCCAGCACTGCCAGCGGCGCAAAAAAGAAGGCCTCGCGCGGACGATGGAGCCGCGAGGAGGCCTTTTATCTGGTGAAACCGCGGCCGGGGCCGCGGACAAGCGGTCAGGTAGAGAGTTAGCCAGCCGTTAGCCCTTGGCGGCGTCCAGGGCCTGCTGCAGCTTCGACTTCGGCTGCACCCCGACAAAGCGGTCGACAACCTCGCCATTGTGGAACAGGAGCAGCGTGGGAATGTTCATGACGTTGTACGTTTGAGCAGGGCCGGGGTTATCGTCGATGTTGACCTTGCCCACTTTAACCGAACCCTGATATTCGCTCGCCAGCTCTTCGATCACAGGGCCGATCATGCGACACGGACCGCACCAGGGAGCCCAAAAGTCCACCAGGACGGGTTCCGTGGCCTGCAAGACTTCTTGCTCGAAGTTTGCTTCGGTAAACTCGCTGGCATTGCCCATGATGGTCTCCTGACGATCTCTTTTGTAGTAACGCACGGCGGAAAGACGTCCGGCAGGAACGCCCTCCCGTTTTATCCCGTTGACCTGTTAATCCCGCCGAGCTTTTAATCCCATCGGCCTTTCGCGCCAGAGGGGTTAAAAACCGATAACTCGACGGAAATTATAGGGGGGTGATAGCTAGTGTCAACGAAGGCCAACGGTCCGGACAAGCCCGATGGCCAGCCATGAGCGCCGTTGCGCATTTCAACCCACGAATCGAAATGCCGTTTGAATGCTTTGAACATACCGCCGATCTGGGATTGCGCATCTGGGGTCCAGACCGCGGGATCCTGTTCGCCGACGCGGCGACCGGCCTGTTTTCGTTGATCGTTCCCGAGCTGGAGAGCGTGCGTCAAACCGAGTCGCACACGATCTCGCTCGCCGGCGAGACGCTGGACTATCTCCTGTTCGATTGGCTCAACGAGCTCCTGTATCTTTACGAAACCCGGCATTTGCTGCTGTCAAAATTCGAAGTCGATGTGAACGATACCGGGCTGACGGCGACGGTCTATGGCGAACCGGTGGACCACGCACGCCACGTCCTCGATCATGAAATCAAAGCGATCACGTATCACGGTCTCAAAGTGGAGCATGTCGCGAACCGTTGGCGGGCGGAAGTGATCGTCGATATCTGATTGGCCGCCCCGCAACCTTCCGCGAGCAGGCTCGCAAATCGCTACACGATTCGAAAGCAACTCATGGGAAAGCAGCGGTACACCGGCCCCCTGGAACGCATCAACGCCACCTCTTGGCGCATTCCCAAGAGCTATCGTCCGGGCATGCGCGTCGATGGCGTTGTGTTCGCCGACGACGCGCTGATCGACTCGATTCGCGACGATCAGGCGCTCGAACAGGTGGCCAACGTGGCCTTCCTGCCGGGCATTCAACGCGCGAGCCTGGCCATGCCCGACATTCATTGGGGCTACGGGTTCTGCATTGGCGGCGTGTGTGCCACGGATCCGGCAGAAGCCGGAGTCATCTCGCCGGGCGGCGTCGGCTACGACATCAATTGCGGCGTACGGCTCGTGCGCACCAACCTCACGCGTGAGGACATCCGGCCCTTGCATGCGCGGCTGATCGATGAGCTCTACAAACGGGTTCCCACCGGCACCGGCCAAGGCGGCAAGTACCGCTTCACGCCGTACGAACTAAAACGGCTGATGGGCGAGGGAGTCGCCTTCTTGCGTGAACGCGGGCTGGCGACCGACGGGGATATCGAGCATACCGAGGCCGGCGGCCGCCTGAACGGCGCCGAGCCCGACTTCGTGAGCCCTCGGGCGCTGGAGCGCGGCTACGATCAATGCGGCACGCTCGGCTCGGGCAATCACTTTCTCGAGGTGCAGGTGGTCGACTCGATTCACGATGAAGCGGCGGCGCGGGCCTTCGGCCTGGCACGCGGCATGATCGTGGTGCTGATTCATTCCGGCTCGCGCGGACTGGGTTACCAGGTGTGCGACGACGCGCTGAAGATGCTCCGCGGCGCGCCGGAGAAATATGGCATTCACCTTCCCGATCGACAGTTGGTTTGCGCGCCGATCGACAGTCCCGAGGGAAAGCAATATATCGGCGCGATGTGCGCGGCGGCGAATTTCGCCTGGTGCAATCGGCAACTTCTGATGTGGCAAGCGCGCGAATGCTTTGAGGCCGTGTTCAACCGCCCTTGGCAAACGCTCGGCATGAGCCTGGTCTATGACGTGGCCCACAACATTGCCAAGTTCGAACAGCACGACGTGAACGGGTGTCAGAAGCGTGTCTGGGTACATCGCAAAGGGGCCACGCGTGCCTTTCCCGCACATCATCCGGAAACGCCGGTCGCATATCGAGCGATCGGCCAGCCGGTCATCATTCCGGGCGACATGGGCCGCGCAAGCTGGGTGCTGGTGGGCCAGGAAGGGAGCATGCGACACTCGTTCGGTTCGGCCTGCCACGGCGCGGGCCGCGTCATGAGCCGCACGGCCGCGATCAAGCACGCCGAAGGACGGCGGATCGATCGCGAGCTGGCCGAGCGTGGTATCATCGCCCGAGCGCGGAGCTGGAAGGGGCTCGCCGAAGAACAGCCGGATGCCTACAAGAATGTGGACCTGGTGGTCGACGTCGTTCACGAAGCGCAGCTCGCGAAGAAGGTCGCCCGGCTGCGGCCCGTGGGCGTGATCAAGGGGTAGACGCCGTCTTTCCATGAACGGCAAACGACGGATTGCCCCGTCGGGCCGTCGTCCGGCAGCCTATTGAAGACCTCAGCCGTCTGGTAGGATCATGCGCAGCTCCTCGCAAACGGCAACCCTTGCATCGATCAGCCAAACTCGCACCAGCGCCTTTCGGCAGATGCCGAAGGCACATCGGGAGTATCGCCATGATTCGTCGCGCGCTTTTCGTCAGCGTACTTTTGCTACCGATCGTTGCCACGAATGCGAACGCTCAGAATCACTGGCCCCAGTTTCGCGGGGCGCAATCGCTGGGAGTGGCCGACGGAGCAAGCCTGCCGGACCGCTGGACCGCCACGGAAAACATCGCCTGGAAGACGGACATTCGCGGCCGCGGCTGGTCGAGTCCCATCGTATGGGAGAACCGGATCTTCGTGACCAGCGTGGTGAACCTTGGCGACGAGCCGGAAGCCAAGAAGGGGCTGTATTTCGGCGGCGAACAGAAGGAACCGCCCAAGTCGGAACACCAGTGGAACGTGGCGTGCCTTGATCTGAGCAGCGGCAAACTCTTGTGGGAAAAGACGGCCCACCAAGGCTTGCCCGCCGCGCCGATCCACGTCAAAAACAGCTACGCCTCGGAAACACCCGTCACGGACGGCGAGCGCGTTTATGCCTACTTCGGCAACGTGGGCGTGTTCTGCTACGATTTCGACGGCAACCTCGTCTGGGAAAAACGGCTCGATCCGCACAAGACGCGCTACGGCTGGGGCACGGCCGCTTCGCCCACGCTGTACGACGGCCGGCTCTACGTCGTCAACGACAACGAGGAGGACTCGTATCTGCTGGCCTTGGACGCCCAGACGGGCGAGCAAATTTTCCGCGTCGAGCGCGACGAAAAAAGCAACTGGGCCACGCCGTACGTCTGGCAAAACAGCCAACGCACTGAACTGGTCGTGCCCGGCACCGGCAAGATCCGATCGTACGATCTCGAAGGGCGTCCGCTCTGGGAGCTCGGCGGGATGTCAAGCATCACGATCGCGCTGCCTTATGCGCGCGGCGACATGCTCTATGTCAGCTCGGGCTACGTGCTGGACAAGCAAAAGCCGATCTATGCCATTCGGCCCGGCGCATCCGGAGACATCTCGCTCGATGACGGGGCCACCAGCAACGATTACATCGCGTGGTGCCAGAAGATGGGCGGTCCCTACAATCCTTCATCGCTGCTGTATGGCGACACGATCTACGTGCTGTACGACCAAGGGTTCTTTGCCGCGTTTGACGCGCAAACCGGCGAGGAAGTGTATCCCAAGAAGCGTATTCCCGACGGCAAGGCATTCACCGCCTCGCCTTGGGCCTACCAGGGCAAGATCTTTTGCCTCAACGAAGACGGCGTCACATTCGTCATCGCGGCCGGCAACGAATTCGAGATTCTGCATACCAACCCGCTTGCCGACGACGACATGGGCATGGCCACTCCGGCGATCGTGGGCAATAAACTTCTGCTCCGAACTTCGAAGCGCTTGTATTGCATCGCCAACGAATAACCGGTTCGCGAAGGGCAAATCGCGGGAACCCGCCGGTGGCCGCGCCGACGGCCTTGGCATTCGTTCGCACCGGGGGGGCATTGCCGTTCGAGCCCCTTTCGCTTTGGCCTTCAGGCGGCTACATTCCTGAGTCGCACATCATTCGCGCACTCACACGGACGGCCCGGCGGTTCAATGGCTCATGGCTTGAATCCAGCTCAGCATGAAGCGGTGCATACGCTGCGCGGGCCGCTGCTGGTGCTCGCCGGTGCCGGAACGGGTAAAACCCGGGTCGTTACCTATCGCATCGCTCAACTTATCAAGCACGGCACTCGTCCCAGCCGGATCCTGGCAGTCACATTCACGAACAAGGCCGCGGCGGAAATGCAAGAACGGGCGGCGGCCCTGCTCGGCAAGAAGCCGCCCGAGAAGCCGGAGATCTCGACCTTTCATTCGCTGTGCGTGCGGATCCTGAGACGGCACGCCACGCGTCTGGGTTATCCCGCGCAGTTCGCGATCTATGATCGCGGCGACCAGGAGAGCGTTGCCCGCGCCGCGCTGCGAGAAATTCGGGTACCGGACGAGGCCCTGCGGCCGGGCGATTTGCTCCACTTCATCGGTCGTTGGAAAACGCATTCGATCCGCCCAGAAAAGGCCGCGTCGTTGGCCATGACCGACAAGGAGCATCTGGCTTCGATGGCCTATCGGCGTTATCAGCAGGGGCTCAAGCAGGCCGGCGCGGTCGACTTCGACGATCTGCTGATGTGCACCGAAGAGTTGTTTAGTCAGTTTGCCGACGTGCGGCAGGCCGAGGCCGACCGCTTCAGCCACCTGCTAATTGACGAGTACCAGGATACCAACGCGAGCCAATATCGCATCGTGCGAGCGCTGGCCGAGGGGCACAGAAATCTCTGCGTGGTAGGCGACGACGACCAGTCGATTTATGGCTGGCGCGGCGCCGAAGTCGCGCACATTCTCCGCTTCAAAAGCGACTGGCCGGACGCCAAGGTCGTGCGGTTGGAAGAAAACTATCGCTCGACCGAAGCGATTCTGACGCTTGCGAACCGGCTCATTCGCTTCAACTCGCTACGGCACGACAAGGTGCTTCGGCCCGCGCGGGCCGGCGGCGACAAACCGCAGATTCTTCAATGTCCCGACGAAGAAAAAGAAGCCGAGATGGTCGTCGGCGACATCGCGGCGCAGCTCGCCACGGGCCACGTGCATCCGCGCGAGTTTGCGATCTTGTTTCGGACGAACGAGCAGCCGCGCGCCTTCGAGGCGGCGCTTCGCAAAGCCAAGCTTCCCTATGTGCTGGTCGGCGGCATGTCGTTTTACGACCGCAAGGAAGTGCGCGACGTGCTCGCGTATTTGAAATTGCTGGTCGTGCCGAGCGACGAGATCTCGCTGCGGCGCGTGATCAATGTGCCGGCCCGTGCGATCGGCAATAAAGCCCAGGAAGCCCTTGTCGAACGAGCGGTCGCCGAGGGAAAGACGCTGTGGGACGTTCTGCCCCACGCGGGCCAAATTCCCGGAATCGCGACCCCGGCAGTGGAATCGGCCGTTAAATTTCGCAAGCTCATCGAACACTATCGCCAGCGGCTGGAGACGGAGCCGCTGGTCGACGTTGTGAACGCCCTGATTAGCAGCATCGGCTACCAGGACGAAATCGCAAGGCTGTACAAGGAACCGACCGATCAGCAGGCCCGCTGGGCAGCAGTCGAAGAAGTCGTCAATTCGTTGGGTTCATATTCCAAGCGTGCCAAGAAACCGACACTTGCCGGATTTTTGGACGATGTGGCCCTGGGCGATCGCGACACGAGCGACGAAAAGGAAACGCAGCTCAAGCGGAACGCCATCGCCCTGATGACGCTGCACAGCGCCAAGGGGCTCGAGTTTCCGCAAGTGTACCTGGTCGGCATGGAGGAGGGGCTGCTGCCGCATCGCCGCTCGGTGGAAGTCGAGGGCGAAGCCATCGATGAAGAACGCCGGCTGTGCTACGTCGGCATCACGCGAGCCCAGGACCGCTTGACGATGAGCTTGGCGCTGTCGCGCATGAAGTGGGGAAAGGCGCGCCCCACGGTGCCAAGCCGCTTTCTCTTTGAAATTACGGGGCAAGCCGAATCGGGCAGTCGGCCGCCGGCAGGAGACGCTCGCCCACGTGCGCCTGGGAGGAGCCCCCAGAAACCCTCGAAACGCCCCTCGAAGCCCGACAAGCAACCGCGCGCCCGCCGCTCCCGCTAGCCACTTCAACTGTAGCGATTGGGTAAAGTCGGGTAGCCAGTATTGCCCGGCTTGGTTAAACTTCCTGGTCGAGCTGGCCACTCGAATCTTGCCGACCAAGCGCTGAAAGGGCTGCGATGGATCCGACCTTTCGTTTTCTGCACGCAAGCGACTTACATCTGGAGCGTGTGCCCGGCGGGCTGGCCGAAGTTCCGGACTCCCTGCGTAGCGGCCTGATGGACGCGCCGTATCGCGCGGCCGAGCGCGTTTTTGACGCGGCGATGAAGCATCGCGTCGATTTCGTGGTTCTGGCCGGCGACGTGATCGACCCCGCCGCGGCCGGCGCACGCGGAATCGTGTTCTTGACCGAGCAATTTACCAAGCTCGCCGAGGCGGGCGTCCGCGTTTATTGGGCCGGCAGCCTGCTCGACGATTTCGAGCGTTGGGCGGATAGCTGGACGTTGCCGGAAAATGTACACCGGTTTGCGACCGATCGGGGCGAACGGTTCACGCACTATCGAGCGGGCGACCCGCTCGCCGAGATCGCCGGCATGAGCCGCGTTCGCGAGGGCAGGTTGCATTGGGACGAGTTTCACGAGGACACCGAGCTATTTACCGTGGCCGTGGCCCACACCGAGGTCGAGGCCGAACGGCTTGCCCGACGAGCGATTGGCTACTGGGCCCTGGGCGGCGAACACGCCCGGCAAACCGTGCTGGGGGGCACCGTGACCGCGCACTATTGCGGCACGCCTCAAGGGCGTTCGCCGCGAGAAGCCGGTCCGCACGGGTGCACGCTGGTGCAAGTCGACGACACGCGCCGCGTGCGTACGACGCTGATTCCGACAGACGCCGTGCGGTATTGCGAGGAGCGGCTAACGATTGATGAAACCTCTCCGCGCGATTCGCTGCTGCCGCTCTTCGAGGAGCGCATGGCCGAGCTCTTGATCGACCCTTTCGGCCCCGATCTGCTAGTACATTGGCTCGTTCGGGCCAACGAGCGAATCACGCGGGAACTGCGTTCCGGCAAGAGCGCCGAATTGCTCGGCCATTTGCGAGCCGCGCACGGCGCCAAACATCCCGCCGCGTGGTCCACGGCGCTCGATGCCGGAGCCTCGGTCGTGCCCGGGGAGCGTTACGAAGAGGAGACCTTATTGGGCGAATACCTGCGCAGCACGCGGCACTATCGAGAACATGCCGAGGAGCCGCTCCGCCTGGAAGCGTTCGTCGCCGAGCGTTACCTAACGGGAAATCTCGCGGCGCTGAAAGAGTTACGTGACCCCGCGCTGCGGGACCGCGTGCTGGCCGAAGCCGCGGCCCTCGGTTTTGAACTGCTGAGCCCCGCGGAGACGCGGTCATGAGAATTACCGACATCAGCGTGAACGGCTTTGGCGCCTGGAGCGGGCTCGAACTGCGTTCGCTCTCCGAGGGACTGAACGTTTTCTACGGCCCCAACGAGGCCGGCAAAACCACGCTGATGCATTTCGTGCGGACAATCTTCTTCGGGTTTTCGGCCGAAAGAACCGCGCGCTATCTGCCGCCCTTGGCCGGCGGTCGACCGGGCGGATGGCTGCAACTTGCCTCGGGCGAAGTCTCCTATACCGCCAGCCGTTACGCCGACGACGCGCTGTACGCCGGCGGGCTCACGATGCACCGGGGCGAACGTCCCCTGACGGATGCCAAAGAAGCGCTGTCGTCGTTGCTCGGCGACGTCGACGAAGCGACGTTCAACAACGTGTTCGTCTTCGGACTCGATGAAATCCAAGAACTCGCCACGCTGGGCGATACTCGCGCCGCCGAAGAGCTTTATGGCCTTGCGTTGGGGCTCGATCGCGTTTCGCTGGTCGACGTTCTGAAGGAACTCGAAGCTTCTCGCGAACGTCTGCTCGCCACGGACGAACGGCCCTCGCTGGTCGGCCAGCTCCTGGGCCAGCGCGAGCGTCTCCAGGCGGAAATCGCCGAGCTGCAACATTCCGCGTCGCGCTACTTGTCGCTCTCCGCCGAGCGAACGCGAATCGATAATGACCTGGCCGCGTTCGAGGCCGAGCACGCTCGCTGGGAAGAGCAATCTCGACGCATCGCGCTGGCCCGCGCGCTGGGCGAGCGCTGGCAGCGGCGCGCACTTCTGGCGGATCGCTTGGAAACCTTGGGGCCCGCCGACGCGTTTCCGGCCGACGGTTTGGAACGATTCGAACGATTGGAAGCGCGCATCGCGGTGGCGGCCAAGCGTGCCCGGGGGCTGAAGCGCATGCGTGCCCGCCTGCGCCAGCAGATCGCCGAATTGAAGGTCAACGACGCCCTGCGGCGACACGCGATGCGCGTGGAAGCCCTGGCCGAGCAGCAACCCTGGATCACGGCCCTTCAAAAACGCATTCAAGAGCTCGAAAACGAGCTGCTGGAACTAGAGACGGAACACGAGGAATCCCGCGTCCAGTGGGCCGGCGGCAATAAGCGCACCGCGGGTCTTTCCGCGCGGGCGATCGACGATCTGCGCCGTGCGGCGAACGACATGCGGCAGGCACGGCGCCAGGCCGAGGCGCTTCACCAGCAATCGGCCGCCGCCGACAAGCAAGCCGAGGAAGTTCGCCGGCGCGTGGAAAAATCGCTCGGTAACGCGGCCAATCGGAGCCTCACCGACGCTCTGGCCGAGGCCGGCGAGTTGGTCTCCCTGCTTCGCAACCGCGTGCAGCTCGACGAGCGCATCACGCAGATGACCACCCGGCAATCCGATCTTGAGGAGCAAGCCCAGGAAAACATCGAGAGCCAAATGCTCTCGAATTGGGCGTTGGCCGGCGTGGGCAGCGTGTTCGTATTGGGCTGCGCGCTGGTGCTGCTATTTTTGTTTGGCGTGTTTCTGCCAGGAACGCTCGGCGACTCGCTGGGCTGGCCGCTAATGCTCGTGGGCTTTGTCGCCATGGGAGGCGCCTGGGGCGCCAAATACGCGATGGAGTCTGCCGGCGAGTCGCGCGTCGACAAGTGCCATCAACAACTTAGCCTGCTCTCGGAACAGATCGAACAAGCCAAGCAAGAACGCGACGAGCTGGACGAGCACCTGCCGCGCGGCGGCGGGCCGCTGGTGTCGCGGCTACAAGCGGCCGAGCGATCGCTGGCCCGGCTGGAAGAGCTCGTGCCGCTGCAAAGCGAATGCGACACGGTGAACGCGGCCGCCGAAGGCGCTCGCGAGCGGTCGGCCAAGCTCCGCGACCGGTGCCGCGAGACACGGCAGCGTTATAAGCGGTTGCTCGCTGAAAACGGCTTGCCGGCGGACTTGCCGCCGAAGCAGCTTAGGGCGTTTGCCCGCGGCCGGCAAAACACGGCGCGGCTGGACACCGCGGTGGCGGAAAAGCGGTCGGAACTGAATCGCAACCGCATCGAATTCGACTCGCTCACCGGCCGCATCACGCAATTGGTGTCGCAAGTCGGCGTCAAGCCGCGGAGCGAGAAGCCTCTGGAGCAGCTTCAGCAGTGCATCACGGAACTGGCCGAGCAACAGACGCTCGAAAAGCAGCGGACCGAACTGCTACGGCAGATTGCCCGGCTGAAGCCGCGTTGGAAGAAGCTGGCCCAAGGGCGCGGCCGGCTGCGGCGCGCGCGGTCGTCGCTGTTACGGCAGGCGGGTGCCCCGGACGAGGTCGAGTTTCGCCGCCTGGCCGCGCTCCAAACCGAAGCACAGCGTGTGCGGGGCGATCACGCTCAACTCGAACGTGAGCTGGCCGCGGCGTTACACGGCGATCAAAACCAACCGGTGGGCGACTGGCTGGCCGAGGGCGCCGATCTCGACAGGCTCGACTTGCACGCTCAAGAAGCACGCCGCGCGGCCGCGACGCGGCTGAGCGAGGCCACCGAACGCCGTGGCGAGCTGAATCATCGCCTCAAGCTGTTGGCCGACGATCGTCAACTCGCCGACAAGCAACTTGAATTGGAAATCGTCGACCAGCGTTTGGAGGAAGCGGTCGAACGCTGGCGAGTGCTGGCGACGACGAACCTGTTGCTGGTCGCCGTTCGCGAGTTTTACGAGCGCGAGCACCAACCGCAGGTGCTGCGCGACGCTTCGGCATATCTTAAGAAGCTGACTGGCGGCCGCTACTCGCGCGTGTGGACGCCGCTGGGAGCTCACGAGCTACAAATCGACGATCGCGACGGCCGCAGCCTGCGCGTGGAGATGCTCTCCAGCGGCACTCGCGAGCAGCTCTTTCTGGCGCTGCGCATGGCGCTGGCGAGCGCGTATGCTCGCCGCGGCATCGAATTGCCGCTGGTGCTGGACGACGTGCTGGTGAACTTCGACGTGATCCGCGCCCGCGCGGCGGCGTTCGTACTTCGCGACTTCGCCAAGCGCGGCCACCAGGTCCTGCTGTTCACCTGCCACGAGCACATCGCCAAGTTGTTCCGGACGGTCAAAGCCGACGTTCGCAATCTGCCTGACCGGAGTGGCGCCACGGAAACACCGGTTCTGCGCGAGATCGAAGAGCCGCCGGTGGAACCGGCGCCGGTCGCGTCCCCCCCGGTACAGCCCATCGTAAAACAGATCGTGCCGGAACCGCCGGTGGAAATCGTGGCGGAGCCCGTCGAGCCGGAACCGATCGTTTACGAGGCGGAGTTTGTCGAAGAAGCGGAAATCGAGGTAATTGAAGTGATCGCCGAGCGGGTCGTAGAGGTCGAGCCGGTGATCGAAATTGTCGTTCCGCCACCTCCATCTCCGCCGCCTCCCCGTCCCGAACCGGTCGTTGCCCGTCCTGCTCCGCCGCGTAAGAAGCGCCGGCGCGTCCTCCATCGCCTGGAACGCCAGCGGTGGTCGGCCGAGGAGTTCGATGGAGAGTTGGCGGACCGCGTGCGACGCGACCTATGGATTGACGAAGACGGCGAGCTGGTCGAAGTGAGCGACGAGCACGCGGCCTAATCGGCTCGACGAATGCCGCATCGCCCCGGTCGACGATTTCGACGGACTACGCGGCGTTCGCCCCTAAAGATTCGTTGCCAACCACTCATACACGCGCTGCTCGGCGATGGGGGGAATGGTGTGCCCCCGGCGGTGATTGAACAGGCCGACGCGGCGCGGTTCGCCATAGAATTGATAGACGGGCAATACGGCTTCGATGAAGGGCCAGCTTCGGTCGCCATCGGCCGATTCGCCGCCGATCAGCAAAAACGCCCGGGGGGCGACCATCGCCAGCAGTTCGTGGTGATTGCGTCCCTGGAAGTGCTTATCGCCCCAATACCAGGGCGCTTCCCAGTTGGAATATTGGAAGCCGATGCCGCCCTCGCTACTCACGGCCGCTTTGACTCGATCGTCGAAGGCCGCCAGGTACAAGGCCTCCTTGGCGCCTAGCGAGTGGCCGGCGCAACCGATCCGCTGGGGGTCGACCTCGTTCAGCGTCAGTAGCACATCGACCGCGCGCTGGGCGTCGTGAAGCATCTTGGCGATGCCGCGCGAGGCGGGATGGCGGTGGCGGAAGTTTTCGACCTGCTGCTTGAAGCTGGTGAGAGGAAAGTCGTCCCACAAGAAGCAGCGTGGGCAAATCGCGACCATGCCTCGCTTGGCGAGCTCCAAGCCCCAGGCGGCCTCGCGTCGCTCGGTGAGGCCCGCGCCCTGGCGAATGGTTTGTTCGGTGGTGGAATGCAGCACGACCACGGCCGGCAGCCGCTGATTGGGCTTGCGCGGCATGAGCAAGTAGGCCTCGGTGTCGACGCCCCGCTCGACCTCGTAGGTGATGCGGCGCCGTATCACGCCATCGACCAGATCCGACTCGCGCATCTCGAACCGGGGCGGCGGTCCGACGCGCAGCGCTTCGAGCATGCCGATCATGTTGATCCACTGCCGACGCAGGTAGGCGCGCTGCTGCTCCCAGTGCTGAACCGTGCGAATCGGATTTCGTCCCGGATCGACCAAGAGCGGAACGAGCGCCGGCACCCCTTCGGGGGCGGCGGAGGGCGGGGTTTGAACCTCCTTCAGCCACGGCACCGTTTGCGCCGGAGGCAGCGGCTGCCCCGTCGCGGCCGGCCATCCGGAAACCGTGCCGCCGAGCGTCGCCAGCGCGGCTTTGCTAAAAATTCGTCGAGAGAGCGCCATTCCGTTTTTCTCCCCTTCGCGTTTCACGGATCGCCCGCGGCCCCGAGCGTGCCGGGAATCCTCTGCTCCAGGTAACGCCAATTTTTAACAAACCCTATCAGATCGGCGAGCTGCTGCGGCGAGAGGTGCTTTTCAAATCCCTCGGGCATCAGAGACACTCCGCTCGAGCGAATGGCCTCGATATCGGCCCGCAATAGCGTCAGCGTTTTGTTTTCTGGCTGACGAAGCGTGATCGACGAAGCCGTTTCCGCGGCAATCAGCCCGGCGTGGACGTTACCGTCGTGCATCACCACGGTATAGCTGACATAGTTATTGTCGATCGCCTGGTTAGGGTTCAGGATGTCCGTCAATAGCTGCAGGGCGGTCTTCACGCGCGAATCAGAAATGTCGGGCGCGACGTCGACTCCGATGCCGCCAATTTGATGGCACGTGGAGCAGTGTTGGCGAAACAGCGCTTTGCCGGCCAACACGTCGGGCGTCAAGCCCAACGACGACTGATAGTCCGCCAGCACAGCCTTGCGCTCGGCGGGCGGTTCGGTGGTCAACACCTCGTTGGCCAGCTTGCGGACCGATTCATCACGATGCTGCCGCAAACGGGTTTCGAGGCTGGCGCCCAACTCGGCCCGGGCGAGCGCGTGCTGGCGAACCGCTTCGAGCAGCGCCCGGGCCGCAAGCGGCCGCACGGCCAGGCTGTCTCGGATGGCGTTTCGGACGCTCAACGATTGCTCGGAATAGAGGCCGAGAAGTTCGGCGGGCAGCGATTCTGAAGGATGCTCCGCAAGCGAACGTGCCGCCTGGTCGCGAAGCCGCTGAGACTCGGCCGATCGTAGCACGGCCAGGCACGCCTCGGTGGCCATCGCGTCTCGCGCGTGAGCCAATAGCTTCAGCGCCGTTTGGCGATTGGCCTCGGGTTCCGCCGCGTCGCGAGCCACCCGCGCGGCGCCGTCGAACGCCTGCCGTACGAACGCTTTCGCCACGTCGGCTTTGGGCAGCTTCGCGATCAAGACGACGAACGGCTCCCCGCGGCGAGCGCAGCCATCGGCCAGGCCGCACAAGCAGGCGTTGATCCAGGGCGCCGGCCCTGAGGTCTCGGCTCGTAGCGAATCGAGCAGCCTGACAAGGTCGGCCGGGTCGCGATGAGCCCCCACAATTTCGGCCAAGCGTTGCATCGCAAGCATCCGGGGGTCGTCGGCATTGACACCCTCGAACCGGCCTTGATCGAGTATTGCCCGCACGACGGATGACGCGACGGTCGGCCGGGCGAGCGCGAGCGCGCGCTGCGTCCATGGGTCGTCGGGACGAGCGAGCGCGACGCCGGCCAAGGCGTCGACGGCATCGAGAAAGCCTTCGCCCAAGGTAAGCGCCACTTGAAACCGCAGGCGTGGGTCAACGTCGGCGGCTTGTGCAATGACTTTCTGGCGTAGATCCGCGCGCTCGGCGAGGAAGGGCTCGGAGAGCAATACCGCGTACTCGCGAACGCGCGCATCGGGATCTTCGAGCACGTTCGCCAGGAAGTCCGCGGTGAGGGCCTGTAACCCCGCCAGGGCCGAGAGCGCGGCGACTTTCACCTCGGGAACCGCGGTTCCAAGCGTGAGCGCTACGAGCGGTTCGATGGCCGCCTTGTCCTGCCGCTCATACAGCAATCGGCAGGCGGTCTCGCGCGGCCAGGAATGATCCTGTTGGAGCTGCGCGACCAGTTCAGCCGTTGTCATGGCGGAAAGCTTTGCCGGCACGGACAGAGCAGTTCCGCACGGCACGATGCGATAGATCCGTCCGCGATCGTCGCCCAACCGCAGGTCGGGCCGGTTCTGCAATTCTTCGGGCATGTACTGCGGATGCTCGATCACCGCGCGGTACATGTCGACGACATAGAGTGCGCCGTCGGGCCCCCATTCGAGATTGACGGGCCGAAACCAGGAATCGCGCGAGGCCAGAAACTCGCGGCCGGGCGTTGCGGACTCCGCCCGAAACGACGCTCCGTCCGGCGCCAGTTTTTCGCGATGCACGAGGCTTCCCGTCGGCTCGCAGGTATAGCTGTTGCCGCGATACTCGGCGCCCAGCAGGCTGCCGCGATCGATCTCGATGCCGCAGGCCGCGGTGAACTGGCCGGCATGGAGGTTCGATGTTGTCCAAGCCTTTGCCAGCGGATAAACTCGCGATTGCTCGCCCGCCGCGACCACCGGTTGCAGCACCGCGGGAATGGCGGCGAGCGGGTTGCGCGCGAGATACCGCTCGTCGAGCACGACATGATCGAGCGGTTGCCGATTGCTGCACACGAAGCGGCGGCCGAACTCATCGCTGGTATTGCCAAATTGCCCGTTGCCGCTGATGGCCTCGCTTGCGCCGTGATGCGGCTCGAAACGGAAATCGCGGCCACTGATCTCAACCGGCTTGGAACCTGGCCGCCGCAAGTTCTCGACCACGCCGCCCATCAGCCCGTTGGCCACGGACACACGATTGTCGAGCCCGAAGCGGGGATGATTCGCCCGAAGCTGCGGATTGCCGACGGTGAAGCCACGGTACCAGGTTTCGTGAAGATCGGCCCGACCGTCTCCGTCGGTGTCTTTCAAGTAGGCAACCTCACCGGCCAGCGTGACGATGACCCCGCCCCGCCAGGGCTGAATCCCATTGGGAAAGAGCAGACCTTCGGCGAACACGCGCGATGTCTCGTAACGACCGTCTCCGTCGGTATCGGTCAGGAGACGTATCTTGGAGAGCGGCGGCTGTCCTTCCGGCGGGCCATGTGGATAATCGCGCATTTCGACGACCCACAGTCGGCCGTCTTCGTCGAACCGTATGGCAACCGGATCGATTACCTCGGGCTCGCACGCCACGAGTTGGATCTCGAGGCCGGGATCGAGTTGAAAGTGGCGGATAGCCTCCGCCGGCGAAAGGGGGCCGGTAACTTCGTCCATCCCCGGCGCACAACCGACCCCCAAGCCCCACGCAGTGGCCGCCAATACGATGCGCCAAGTCCGAGCAAGCTGATACATATCGAGGGTCTGCCTGTGCCTGGGGGCCACTTCGCAATCGACAGGGCCATCTTGCTCGCCTGCGCGCCACGGGTCAACCCAATATTGGCGCGGCGCATCCGGCAATGCGAACTTCGTTATTTCGAGGGCGCAAGCATCCCCCCCGGAAAGAAATGTTCGCCAGTGCTCCAGCGACGTTCAATTCGACGATGCTCGCTCGACGATGCCCGCCGGCGGTCGAATGCGTCAACCGCGTGCTAACCCTTGACCGCCCCGTAGGCGGCGAAGCATACGTTCTTGTGAAGCACGTCGACTTGCGTAAATCCGACCGCGCGCAACAGGTCGAGCTGTTCGACGAGTGAACGGGGCGTGTCTTCCTTGGCCACATAGTCGAACACCGCGTCGCGGTAGGACTCGCCTTTGAATTCGACCAGATACTGCCCGTAACGTTCGCGCATCAGGGTTTCGACGGCGGGTTGAGAACTCTCGACCAGGTCGAAGATCCACAGCGATCCGCCTCGCCGTAGGGCGCGATGAAAGGCTTTGAACGTCTCCCACCATTCGGCGTCGGTGCGCAAGTGATGCAGCACCGCGGCCGCGAGGATAATGTCGTAACCACTGTCGGGCAGTTCCAATTCGCGAATGTCGCCCTGGCGAGCGGTCAGGATGCCCTGCGTCGCGGGACGAATCCGTTCGATCGCTCGCTCCAGCATGGGCGCGCTGAGATCGACCAGCGTCACATCGAGATTGGGTAGCCGTTCGAGCAGCTTCAGCGTGTAGTTTCCCGCCCCGCAACCGACATCCAGAACATGCCTGGCATGCGGACTGACTCGCGCGGCGGCCTCGGCCACGAGTCCCATGGCAAGCGGCGCATCGATGGTAGCCGATTGTCCGGTTTCGAGGTTCGAGAAGCGTTCGACGTCCGCGTCGAACCGTTGGCGGATTTCTTCGACCGTGCTTTTGGCTTGCTGCATGGCGATCGCCGCGTTCCCCTTGCGGCCACCGTGCCAACGTGGATGCCGCGTCCAAACGTAGAGTAAATGAGGCTAAACAAAAACGCTTGCCGCCGCGTCGACCACCGGGAATGGATGGGCAGCCGGTCCGGGGACTAGGCGGTGCTGGTCGGGGCCGCACTTGATGGAGCGGTGCTGGTCGAGGCGGTGTTTGTTGAAGTCGTGGGCGCGTGCGCGGGCGGCTCGAACTTGGGGGCCGTGGGCTCGTCGTATTCTTCCGCGGCGTAACGCTGCGTCGCGCGAGGTTTGACCGGCTCACTGTAGGCGGCGGCGTTCACCTCGCTTTGAATGTCGTTCAGGCCCTTTTTGAATTCCATCAGGCTCTTGCCGAGCTGGCGCCCGACGTTCGGCAGATTCTTGCCAAACAACAGGACGCCAATCACCAGCACCACCAACATTTCGGCCGGTCCGATTCCGAATGGCATACTCACGACCTCCGCGATTGCGTATCAACCTGGGCACTGAGACAAGTACGAAGCGGCCGCTCGGCAGGGCCCCAACCTGACATCCCCCGATGCCAGCGGTCCCAAGGAACTGCGAAAGGCCGCGTTAGACCTTCTCGCTGGTTCGCTCGTCTTTTTCGTCTTCGATGCCTTGGACACCCTTTTTGAACTCGGTGACTCCTTGGCCCAGCGAACGCATCACGCTAGGAAGGCGGCTACCGAACAAGATCAGTACGATAAAGCCGATGATGAGCAATTCGGTCGTGCCGATTCCGCCAAGAAAGGCGAACAGTTGGGGGCCAATATTTCCATTTCCGAACATAATAGCGCCCTGCATGTGGGTGGGTGGGAAGGACCGAAGCCAGAAGGTACACGGCTGGAAGCTTCGTGTCGTTTCAGCGCAGCGTCCGGACGCAGATGCGGTGAACCAACCGTAC
>CAZRCI010000041.1:0-42422 GCA_964598535.1 uncultured Planctomycetaceae bacterium
TCTCCTCCTCCTTCTTCTCTGCAGGATTCTGCTCCTTTTCGGGAACCTTTTCCAGGATTTCGAGCAGCACTCGATCCGTGTCGATCTGCTCGGCCTGGGCTTCGAAGTTCAAGATCACGCGATGCCGCATGGCGGGCAGATAGACCCGACGAATGTCTTCGAAGCTGACATTGAATCGCCCTTCGAGCAGGGCTCGAACTTTGGCGGCCAAAGCGATCGACTGCGCGCCGCGGGGGCTTGCCCCCCAACGCAGATACTGGTTCGTGACCGGGGACGCGAACGGGCCCGCGGGATGCGTCGCCAGCACCAGCCGGACCAGGTAGTCTTGCACGTGCGGGGCGATGAGCACCTCGCGAATGAGCCGTTGCCATTCGATAATCTCGGGACCATCCATTACCTTTCGGGCTTCGACGCGTTCGCCCCGCGTCGTGCGATCGACGATCGTGGCCAGTTCCTCGCGGCTGGAGTAGCCGACGATGAGCTTGAAGAAGAATCGGTCGAGCTGCGCCTCCGGCAGCGGATAGGTGCCTTCTTGCTCGATGGGGTTTTGCGTAGCCATCACGAAGAACGGCCGTTCGAGTTCATAGACGTGTCCGCCCACGCTGACCGAGCTTTCCTGCATGGTCTCGAGCATCGCGCTTTGGGTCTTGGGGGTTGCACGGTTAATTTCGTCGGCCAGGCAGATCTGCGTGAAGATGGGCCCCCGTTGAAACTCGAAGTAGCGCTTGCCGTCCGACGACTCCATGACCATGTTCGTGCCCAGGATGTCGGCCGGCATCAGATCGGGTGTGAACTGAATGCGCGAGAAGTCGAGGTCGAGCGTCTTGGCCAGGGTGCGAACCAGCAGAGTCTTGCCCAGTCCTGGGACGCCTTCGAGCAGGCAGTGTCCGCCGACGAACAAGCAGGTCAGGATGCCATGAATGATGTCCTGGTGTCCGACGATCACACGGCTGATCTCTTCGCGAACGGCGCCATAACGAGCGATGAACTGCTCGGCCCGTTGCAGCATGTTTTCGGCCACATTCATAGGGCTGGACCTTCTCGACTGACGTTTTCCGACCCGCCCGGCGTCTGGCGGGGGAGGCACCGATTCATCCTATCAGGTTCCCAGGGCCGATGCCCGCTCCGGCCTGCCAGAATTGCTTGTCACCCCGCGTAACAAGCTCTATAGTAATCTATTACGTTCGAGGCCTCGACGAGGATTGGTCGCCGCATGACGGTGTCCGGCGGTTCGCGGCGAGTTGCCCTCTGACGCATGGTAAGCCAAGGTCGCGGGAGATGGCTGCGATTGTGAGCGGTGGCTGCCGGCGGCGCAGCGAGGGCTCGTTCTCAGACGCTTTGCCATTCCGACACCTACATAGTCAGCATCTCAGCATTTCTCATGGAAGTGGCCGCCGACAGGGCGGCAGACGGAGCCCTTGCCGTATGCCTCCCCTTGTGATTGACATCCGCAGCGCCGACGACGCGCGCGACGTGGTCCATCGGGCCGTGCAGGCCCTCACCGAAGGCCGGCTTGTCGCGCTTCCGACCGAAACCGTGTATGGCCTCGCCGCCAGCGCTCTAAGCGAATCGGCCGTGGCGCGGGTCATGGAAACCAAGGCGCGCTCGGCCAGCAAGGCCTTGGCCCTGGCGATCCGCAGCGCGGACGACGTGCTGGATTACGTTCCCGATCTGAGCCCCCTCGGCCAACGATTGGCCCGTCGCTGTTGGCCGGGGCCGGTGACCATCGTCGCGGACGATTGTCACGCTGAGAGCCTGGTTCGCCGCTTGCCGAAATCGGTTCAGCAGGTGGTTTGTCCCAGCGGCACAATCGGTTTGCGGGTGCCGGCCCATCAAATGGTGCTCGACATCCTCCGCATGTTGGTGGGGCCGATTGTGCTGACCAGCGCCAACCTGAGCGGCGGTTCCGAGCCGATCACCGCGGAGGCGGTGCTGGAGACCCTGGGCGACTCGGTCGACCTCGTGTTGAACGACGGCCAGAGCCGGTTGGGTCAGCCCTCGACGGTCGTACGCGTGGATGGCAAGCGGCTCGATATTTTGCGCGCGGGGGTCGTTCCGGAGCAGACGCTCAAGCGGCTTTCGAGCCTGATGATCGTGCTCGTTTGCACGGGCAACACCTGCCGTAGCCCGATGGCCGAGGTCATGTGCCGGGCGCTGATTGCCAAACGTTTGGGTTGCGATCTTTCAGAGGTCGAAGACCGCGGCGTGATCGTGATGTCTGCCGGGCTGTCGGCAATGATGGGAGCCCGGCCGAGTCCCGAGGGTGTGAAGGTCATGGCCAAGATGGGGCTCGAACTTTCGGACCATGAATCGCAGCCGCTCACGGCGCAGCTCGTGCGCCAGGCCGACGCCATCTGGACGATGACGCGGGCGCATCGCCAAGCGATTGCCGCCAATTGGCCCGAGGCCTTGCCACGCACAAGCGTGCTGTCGGTCGACCAGACGGACATTGCCGATCCGATTGGTGGACCGATCGAGTATTACGAGACCTGTGCCGCGCAGATCAAGACGCAACTCGAACGCCGCGTGGCCGAATTAGATTTGTAGAGAGCGGGCACATGGCCGCCCAGGCTGTGGCGGCTCCAATTTCGTGGGAGAACTCGCGTATGCGAATTGCCGTTGGCAGCGACCACCGTGGCTTTGTGATCAAGAGCAAGGTCATCGAGTTGCTTCATCGCCTGAATCAAGAAGTCGTCGATGTCGGGCCGCATTCCGCCGAGAGCGTTGACTATCCGGACATTGCCCAGGTCGTGGGTAGTCACGTCAGCGACGGAACCGTGGATCGAGGGATTTTGATCTGCGGCACCGGCATCGGCATGTGCATTGCCGCCAACAAGTTTCCCGGCGTGCGCGCGGCTCCTTGCCACGATGACTTGACCGCGGAAATGAGCCGCCGCCACAACGACCTGAACGTGCTCTGCTTGTCGGCGGACATGCTGGGCGAACGCCTGATCGACCGGATGGTCGAGATTTGGCTCAAGACTGATTTCGAAGGCGGACGCCACGCGCGGCGAGTGGAAAAAATCTCGGAGATCGAACGTCAGCATCCGGCGCCGTAACAAGGGGGCCTCGTTCGCACGGGACCTCTAAGGGGCGCGGAATGCTGCTGGCCCGCGCGGCTTCGATCCCCGCGGAAGATTCTGAAACGGCGAAATTGCTCGACGAAAATCGGGCGATCTCGCGGTTCTTTTACACGCTCCAGGCCGCGACCTAGAGTTGCATGGTAGGTGGCGTTCCGCCGCCGTCGGTTTCACCATGCTTTCGAGGGTTAAGATCATGCGTTTCGCTGCCGCATTGTTGATTTCCGCCTGTTGTGTGCACTTGCTGTATGCCGATGAGCCGGAAACTTCGGCGGCCACGGAGACCGTTCATTTCGACGGCGAAGTGCTCGGCCTGGCTTTCGAAGGCGACGACCCGAACGCCACGATCAAGGAGTATCTGCCGGCGGGCGAAACACTTGATAGCTGGACGCGTCTGGCGGCGATTCGCCAATTCAGCCACATCGAAGACCCTGCCGCTTATGCCGCGGCGACGCTCAAGCAGCTCAAGGAGAATTATCCGCAATCGCCCAGCGCCGTTGTTGAAGATCCGGATTCCGGCGCGGTCGTGCTCGATTTTGTCGTCTGGCCGGAGGACGCGTCGTTCGTCGAGTTCAACGTGTTTCGCTATGAAAAGCGCTCGGGCGGCGGATTGATTTCACAGCAGTATGCGCTGCGCGCTTATGGCGAAAACTCCGAGCCGTTTCTCAAGGACTTGCGGAGTCTGCGCGAACGGCTTGTCGAGAAAATGGCTGGAGAAGGCCTGCAAGTCGAGGCGACAACAGCGTTGCGCGAAGGCTCGCGATAAACAAGCGCGGCCACTTCAGTCGTGGGTCAGGTGATTGGCCAGAATTTCGACGGGATGCTGTGCCTGGCGGCCCGTGCCGTGCTCGATCTGGTGCCGGCACGAGAAACCGGGCGCGGCAACCGCGCTGTCGCCTGACTGGCGAACCGCGGGCAGCAAGACTCGTTCGCCAATCGCCATGCTGAGGTCGTAGTGCTCGTAGCCGAACGAGCCCGCCATGCCGCAGCAACCGGAGTCGACAAGCGTCACCGCGGCGCCCGGGATGGTTCGGAGCGCTGCCAAGGTTTCGCCCGCGCCGACGAGCGCCTTTTGATGACAGTGTCCGTGCAGAAGGATGTTTCGCTCGGCGGGCTGGAGCTCCAGCTTGATATCGGCACGGACCAGATGCGAGTCGACCAATACCGCTTGGGCGGCCACGATCTCGGCGTCTTTGCCAGGCGCCAGATCGCGATATTCGTCGGCGAGCATCAAAACGCAGGAGGGTTCGCAGCCGACGATCGGCACGCCCTGCCGTGCCCAGGGAAGCAGCTTGGCGATATTTTCTCGGGCAAGCCGTTGCGCCTCCGCGAGCATACCCTTGGATGCCCACGTTCGGCCGCAGCAGGCGAGGCCTGCCAGATGCACTTCGTAGCCGGCCGCTTCAAGAACGGTTACCGCCGCGCGATTCACTCCAGGCTCGCAGTAGCCCGTAAGGCAGTCGTCGAGCAGGACGATCGGACCGCGCGCCGCCGCGGGTGGGCGACGCTGGGCGCGATTCGCATTGCGGCTGCGGGCGAACCATTTCCAGAAATGGTTGCGCTCGAATCGGGGGAGCGGTCGCCGCGGGTCGACGCCTAGCAGGCGTTCGGTCAGCCTGCGGACGGCGGACGCCTGCGTGACCCAATTGGAGAGCGGCGCGAATGCCGATCCGAGGCGGTTAAGCCGTGCCGCGTTTGCCAGTAGCCGCACACCCAGCGGCGCGCCGTGCTCGCGGTAGTAGGCGTGCAGGAACTCCATTTTCAGTTTGGCCACGTCGACATTCGAGGGGCATTCGGCTTTGCAACCTTTGCAGCCCAAGCAAAGATCGTAGGTTTCGAACATTCGCCGGCCGGTTAATTCCTCGGGCGGCAGGGCTCCGGAGAGAACCATCCGCAGTGCGTTGGCGCGGCCTCGCGTGCTGTGCTCTTCGTCTCGCGTGACCATGAACGAGGGACACATCGTGCCGGTTTGGAGTTTTCGGCAGACTCCGGCGCCGTTACACAACTCGCTCGCGGCGGCGAGTCCGCCCTCGCGCGAGAAGTCGAACACCGTGGGCACGCCGCGCGTGCGATAGTCGGCTCCATAACGCAGGCTCTCGGTCGGACTTGGCCCGTCGATCACCTTTCCCGGATTCAAGCGATGCTCGGGATCGAACGCCCGCTTCACGTCTTGAAACGCGTGATAGATCCGCGGGCCGAACAAGCGTTCGTTCAGGTAGCTGCGCGCGAGGCCGTCGCCGTGTTCGCCGCTCATCGCTCCGCCATATTGGACCACGAGCTCGCAGACCTCGGACGA
This sequence comes from uncultured Planctomycetaceae bacterium, assembly GCA_964598535.1. Classification (GTDB taxonomy): domain Bacteria; phylum Planctomycetota; class Planctomycetia; order Pirellulales; family PALSA-1355; genus JALHMI01. Next base: position 5,377 of record CAZRCI010000041.1, read on the forward strand.
GATTCGCTCGAAGCGTCCGATGTCGATTTCCGTACGCAGGTCGAGCATCGGGCGGATATGCAGGCAGCCAACTGAAGCATGTCCGTAGAACGCGCCGTCGGTCTCGTGTCGGGCCATGATCTCGCAAAACCGCGCGACGAACCCCGGCAGGTGCTCGGGCGCCACCGCGGCGTCTTCGACGAACGCGACGGGCTTGCGCGTTCCTGGAATGCCCAGCAGCAGCGGCAAGGCCGCTTTGCGGCAGGCCCACACGTGATCGCACAGCGCCTTCTCCATAACCGGCAGCACGTGAAAGAGACCGGGTTGGCTGCGCAGGCGTTCGCTCAACAGCCGGGCCTTGAACTCGACCTCGGACGGGTCCTGGCCATTGAATTCGACCAGCACCAGCGACTCGGGTTCGCCGACGACGAAGTCGAGATAATGACGATACTCCAGGCTCCGCCGCGCCATGCGCACGATCAGCCCGTCGAGCAACTCGGCCGCCGAGGGTTCGCACGACAGAATCGAGTCGACCGAGGCCACGGCGGTTTGCATCGATTCGAAGTGCAGCACGACAACGCACCGCACCTTCGGAAGCGGTAACAGGTGTACGAGCGCCTCGGTGACGGTGCCCAACGTGCCTTCAGCGCCCACAAGCAGCTTTGCCAGGTTGAATGTGGCGCCAGGATACATGCGTGCTTCACGCTCGCGCGCCCCGGCGATCAAACGCGGGAGCGGCACCCGAGCGCCGCACTCGGACACAAACTCATCCAGGTTGTATCCGCTCACGCGCCGCAGCACTGCCGGATAGCGACGGATGATCTCATCGCGATGCTCGGCGACGACGCGGGCCACTTCGCGCGCGGCCTGGCCCGCCAGGTTGTTTTGCTGTTGGTCGAGCGTCCATTCCTGTGGCGTGCGCGGACCGAAGGTCGCGACACTGCCATCGGCGAGCACGGCGTCGAGCGCGATGACGCTGTCGACGGTTTTGCCTTGCCAGATGGATCGTGCGCCGGCCGAGTTGTTGCCGATCATGCCGCCCAGATTCGCGCGGCTGCTGGTGGCCACGTCGGGGCCGAATTGCAATCCGTGGGGCGCGGCCGCGGCGTTGAGCTGATCCAGCACGACGCCCGGCTGTACGCGCGCGGTCATCGAGATCGGGTCGATCTGGAGCGTACGCATGTGTTTGCTGAAATCGAGGATGATTCCAGCGCCGATCGACTGTCCGGAAAGGCTGGTGCCGCCCCCGCGCGGGATGACGGCCAGTCCCGCTTCGGCGGCGAACTGATGCGTGGCGATAACGTCATCGCGCGAGCGGGGCAGCACGACGCCCAGCGGCATGATCTGGTAGACGCTGGCGTCCGTGCTATAGAGAGCTCTTGAATGATTGTCGAGTAAAACTTCGCAGTTGAGGCGCTTTTGAAGGGAGTGTGCCAGTTGTGCGGATTGTAAGGGCGGGAGATTCATGGCTTTAACGGTCGTGGTGTGCTGCTGGCACGGCGGGGCACAACAGGTTGCCGTGATTATACTTGATCGCTCATCGATTGTTGTTAGAGTCAAAAGCTGGAGCTGAACTTCACGGCTTCGGACTGAGAAAATTCAACGACCGTTCCCCCCTTCGTTCGGACTTCCCCGTCAACTGCTTCAAGGCTGATCCACCGCGATGTCCACCAATCACAAGCCGCTTCCCGACGAGGTCGAGCATTTGCTGCGCAATGCGGAGTTGCGCGATGAACTGGAACCCTATTTCGATGAAGCCATTCGCAGCGTGAACGTGGCCGAGTTGCCCACGCCGATGGAAAACGAATTCCTGGCATCGATGCTGGCCTGGGAACGCGCGCCAGTGTTGCCCGTGTCGCAATGGTTCGAGCCGGAATTGCAGCTTCCGGCGCCGGACACGCTCAGCGACGACGAGCTGCACGCGATTCTTTGGAATACCATCGACCGGTTGTACGAGCGACGGATCGTCCTCGATTTCACCGATCATCTCAGCGATCGCGAGCTGTACCGGTTGATCTATCGCGACATCCTGCCTTGCAAGGAAAAGAAGATCGATTCGCTCGCGAACTATCTCCATTGGGATTGCGCCGATATGGGCGGCGATCCGACCGTCTGGCTCCGTTACTACGCCAGCGAGGCCGAACGCGAGATGTGGGCCGAAGATTACGGCGAACGGCTGCCGGAGTCGGAAGAGCCGCCCTATCCGCGCTCGCTGCCACGCCGGCCGCTGTAAAGTCACGCCGGAATAAATCACGCAGGGGAGGGGCATGGACGCCGCCGCACCCTCGCCGGCCTTGACCCCATTTGCCGGGGAGGCCTATACTTCGGGTTCGTAAATTCCAGGGTGGTAAGGGCGTGCGCGTGCATCCCCCGCCACCGTCTCGCTGCCCATCAGCCAAGGCACCCGAATGAAGACGGAGCGACGTCACGAATTGGAGACGAACGTCCTGGCCAGCTCAATTGCTCACGGAGCCGAGCGGGTCAAACCCTATGGACGCGGGGTGATCGCGGCAATTCTCGCCGCCATTTGCATCCTGTTCGCCTGGTGGTACATCTCTGTGCAAAACGCCTCGCAATCGGCGCTGGCCTGGGATGAATACATCACCGCCGTAAGCTCGGGAACTCGCGACGAGCAAATGCTCGAAGATATCGCCCAGCAGAATGCTGGATCGATGGTCGCCCATTGGGCGCGATTGACGCTGGCCGACTGGAAACTCGATGCCGGCAGCAATCGCTTGCTGGCGGATCGCAACGCGGCGCGCCAACAATTGCTCGAAGCCAGCGAGATCTATCGCGCGTTGCAGTCGGTCAACAATCCGGCCATCCGCGAACGCGCCGGATTCGGGGTGGCTCGCGCCTACGAAGGCTTGGGAGATCTGGAAAAGGCACGGACCGCATACGCCGACCTGGCGAAAACGTTTCCAGAGGGGCCGTTCGCCGCGGCTGCTCAAAACCGCGCCGCCAAGCTCGAAGAACACGGCACCAAGGACTTTTACGACTGGTTGGCCAAGTACCAGCCGCCAGCGCCGTTGTCGGGTGAGCCCGGTACGCCTGGCGCTCGTCCCGACTTTCTGAAAGAGCCGGACGTGGGAACGTTGAATGTGCCCTCGTCGCTGACCGATCCGGCTAAGTCGTTCCCCGGTCTTGGCGAGGCGCCGGCCGACGCCACCGCGGAAGCTCCTGCCACGGAGCCGCAGGATTCCGCGGCCGATCCGGCCCCGGTCGAGAGCGGCGAAGCGGCGGAGCCTGCTTCGGCCACCGAAACGCCCCAGTAGCAGGTTTTGCCGCTCGCGCGAGAAGCGATTGTGTCCGATGAGCGGCGATGAACTCACCAGCGATCCGCGCGAATTGATCGTTCCCGCCGAAGCCGCAGACACGCGGCTCGACGTATTTCTGGTCGCGCAGTTCCCCACTTACAGCCGTGTTCTGCTGCGCAAGGTCATCAATGCGGCGGCAGTCAAAGTGAACGGCCGCCGCGTGAAAGCCGCCCACAAGTTGCAGGGGGGCGAGCAAATCGTCATCTCTCTGCCCGACTTGCCGCGCGAGTCGCCTCCCGGCGAAGATATTCCCCTCGAAGTCCTCTACGAGGACGATCAACTGGCGGCCATCAACAAGCCGCCGGGCATGGTCGTGCATCCCGGCCGGGGACATTGGAAGGGCACGCTCACGGCCGCCCTCAAGTACCACTTCGACAACTTGAGCACCACGGGCGGCCCTTCACGACCGGGGATCGTCCACCGATTGGACCGCGACACGAGCGGGGTCATCGTGGTCGCCAAGACCGACCGCGCGCACATGCGGCTGGCCGAGCAATTCGAGCAGCGCACGCTCGAAAAGGAGTATTTTGCAATCTGTGTCGGACGCAACGACCGCGATCGCGACACGATCGACCAGCCGATTGGTCCTCATCCCTACCAGCGCGAGAAAATGGCGATCCGCCGCGACGAGACGATCGGTCGTCCCGCTCAGACGTTTTATGAAGTGGTGGAGCGATTTCGCGGCTTCTTGAGCTATCGCGTGTTGCCCAAGAGCGGCCGCACGCACCAGATTCGCCTGCACTTGGGGTATATCGGGACGCCCGTGCTGTGCGATCGTCTGTACGGCGGTCGGGCGGTGCTCACGCGCGGCGAGCTGCTGGGGCAAGCCGGCGATGAAACGACGCTGCTCGAACGCCAGGCCCTGCACGCGCGGCGACTGGTCATTGCGCATCCCGAGACGGGCCAGCGGTTGGAGTTCATCGCGCCGCTTCCAGCGGATTTGGAGGGTGTGCTGGCGGCGCTACGCGAGCATCGCGCGCGGTAGTCGAGTGCCTATCGCACAGGCGGTTTACGAGGCTCATCGGCAGGCGACTGGCCAAACAGGAAATGAACGAGGTCGCGCGTACCCAGCGTGCGCGTGGCGGCGAATATCTCGCCCGCGTCATATCCGGCGGAGAGGCCATCGTGCATGGCGCTGGCGCGAATTCGATCGAAAATGAGTTCCTTCGCCTTGGGAAATTGCGTGGCGTAGCAGCGGACGGCCTTGATCTTGGCGTCGAGCGTCTCGCCGATATCGACGACCAGATGCCCCGCCGCCAGTGGCAATTCCAGCGAGGTGAAGCCCAGCGTGTAGTACAGGTGGGCCGAGATCGTGTGGACCGGCAAGCCGTCGAAGTAGTCGTCCCACTTGGTAAGCCGGGAGTAGAAGATCGCCGCATCGGTAATCTGCATCGCCTGCCAGTGATCGGGCGAGGCCAACGGAGTCTTTTCGCCGAATCCGAGCACCAGCCGCGGCCGATAGCGCCGAAACTCCTTGGCCAACGCCACCCGGGCTTCGAACGAATCGAACAATCGCCGATTGGGAAGATCGAGCTGCACGCGAACGTGTATGCCCAGCACCTCGGCGGCGGCCTTTGCTTCCGCCAGACGTACTTCCGGTCCGGGCGAACCCGGGGTCGGTTCGCCATCCGTGAGGTCGACAATGCCTACCTTGTAGCCCTGACGGACCAGCATGGCCAATGTGCCGCCGCAGGCGATCTCGACATCGTCCGGATGCGCGCCGACGGCGATGACGTCGAGCTGAGGAAATTCGGCTGCGTTCACGGCTACTTCGGTCCCTTGCTTGGCTTGACGATGCCCAAGAGGAATGTCGGATTCAATGCCTCGAAGCGAACGCGTTCGAGTTGATAGGTGCCCCGGGCGACGTTGATCATCCATACGCTCGCGTCCTTGGCCAGACGCGTGAGCGTGCCGTGCACCGCGGACAGGCTTTCGATGCTACCGACATTGGCCACGAGCCTTCCGCCCGGCCGTAGACGTTCGTAAGCAAGCTCCACGATATGGCTGATCTCGCGACTGCTGCCGCCGACAAAGATGGCGTCCGGCTCGGGTAAGTCCTTCCACGCGTCGGGGGCACGGCCCAACACCGGCACCAGGTTGGTCACGCCGAACCGCTCGGCGTTGGTGATAATCAACTCGTGGTCTTGGGGATCCATTTCAATGGCGTAGACCGTGCCGCCCGCGGCGATCTGCGCGGCCTCGACCGCCACGGAACCGGAGCCCGCGCCGATGTCCCACGCGACGCTGGTTGGCCCCAGGTCGAGTTCCGCCAGCGCTATCGAGCGAACTTCCGACGGCGTAAGCAATCCCTGCTTTGGCTTCGATTGCAAAAATGCCTCGTCCGGATTGCCGAACAACCGGCGGCCGATCGCTTCGCTCGGGCGATCCGGCACGTTCGGCCGACGAACGAGCACCATCACGTTCAACGGGCTGAAATCTTGATCCGCGATTTCCGCCAATTCACCTTGCGTCACGCGCTCGTCGGGCGAACCGAGGTTTTCGCACACATAGGCCGAAAAATAATCGATCCGTCGTTCGAGCAGCGCCTTGGCGACCGCCCGCGGCGGCGCGGCCTCGCTCGTGAACAGACCGACCTTCTGGGCCGAGCGGATCTTTTCCAGCACCTGGTCTAGCGGACGGTTGGAAAGGTCCGTCAGGTAGGCTTCGTCCCAGCTTTCTTTCACGCGGGCAAAGGCCAACTGCATGCTGCTCACATGCGGGAGAACGTCAAACCGGTCTTTGCCGAACTTGTCGCACAAGTAGCGGGCCACGCCATAAAACAGGGGATCGCCCGAGGCCAGAACCACGACGCGTTTGCCGCGGACCGCCGCGATGCGATCGACCGTCTCATCGAGGTTGCCGCCGACGATGATTCGTTCCGCCTTGGAAGCGGGAATGCGCCCCAAGGCATGCTCGGCGCCGACGAGCACTTGGGCTTCGGCAATGAGCTGCGCGGCCTGAGACGTCACGCCCGCCAAACCGTCGTCACCGATGCCGATGATGTGGATCTTGTTTCCGCTCACAAAGCACCGTCCTCGGGTCAAGTGGCGTGCCAAAGCCCGGATTCTAAGGGATAGCCGAGATCAGGAAAAGCTCTGGCAAGCGCCACCGTGTCCCCCGCTACTTACGGTAGAATGCCATGCTGGCAAAGCTCACACAGGCCGTTCGATCCAACTCGACCGCCTGATCGTACTTCAAAAGCTCCCCCCGCGCCGGTCGCGCGGTTTCGAGCATGATGTAGGTTGGCGCCACGGCCGACACGCGATTGGCGGCGTTTGCTGTTGCCGTGGTCGCGAACATGGCATTGGCATCCGCGCGGCAGGCCGCGTCTAGATAGGCGCGGTCGTCAGCGGCCAGCCGCCCCAGACGCATGGCGTTCAAGCGCGAGCGATCGCCAAACCGCTGACCGACGTGTGACAAATCTCCGCTGACGATATAGCACACCGGTTTTCCCAGGGCCTCGACGGACTTTCGCAAGGCGGTGACGAATGCCCGCACGGGCGGAGCGTCGAGTGGCTGGAGTTCTCCACGCATGAACTCATGAAACGAGCCCACCAGCACGGGCAGGATCTTAAACGGCCGCCGCTCGCCGAGCAGAAATTGCAGAAACACGGTTTGAAACTCGATCGAATGCTCATAGCGATGCGCGGGTTCATCCGCGGCCAGGTTGATCTCGGCTCCGCCGGGCGTTGCCGCCAGGTTGGCCGTGAGCCGAGCGGCTAGTTGCCGATCCGTTTCGACGGTGCCCAGCGGTGTTTCGAAGTCCTTGCGCGTGACGCTGAATAAATGGCTCAGCGGCGAGTGCGCGGTGCCCAGGATCACGAACAGCTCGGCGTCGCTCTCTTCGAGCAGGCGCTTGTACGACCAGGCGAACGTTGGGCCTCCGCGATGCAGGTCGATGTCCGGGCTGAGGATTCCCACCAGGTTCGCGGCCGCGCCGCCGGCCTCTGGCGGATCGCCCGGCGCGCCCGGCCCCTGGCCGGTTGTGAAGAGCGCGGTCAGTTCGGCTCGAAGCGCTAGAGGATCGGCGGGGTACGCCTTGCCCGCGTGAACGGCCGGCCTGGTCTTACTGTTGAGGAAGATCTCCAATTGTTGCTTCCAGCGCGTGCGGAATCGCGGCGTATCGAGCAGCAGCCGATCGTCGAGATCCTGGACGAGCTGCTCGATCTCCTCGAGATCGACTGGCTGAGCGGTGCGCTCTTCGAAGGCGCGGGCCAATTCATTCAAGGTGCGCGAACCGTCCATCAGCGACGCCAACACGGCGGCAGGGTGCGGAAGCACCACCGAATTTCCGAAGCCCTCGGGATCGCGCAGCGCAAACACCACCTCGTTCCGGGGCTGGCTGATGGGGAAGCTTTCCAAGCGGCGGAGCCGCGGACGATCGAGCGACATGCGTCAGATCCGAATGAAAATACGCTGGCGATAAAGCCAGTATAAGAAAAGCCACATCGCCAGCAGGATCCACAGTTGGATTAAAAACGGCTGGTAGGTTTCCCCCAAGAATGTAAACGGCCATTCACCGAAGTGGGTTTTGATCGATGTCCCGAACCATCCTTTCGTCAATCCGGCGAGCACGTAGATCGTGATCGAATTCATGCCGACCACGACCAGCGGGAAGGTCCATTTGCGGAAGCCGAGCATGTCGACGACGACAAAAAAAGCCGCCAGGATGAGCAGCGTCCAGCCCGTGCTGAAGAGGGTCCAGCTTGGCGTCCAGATGCGTTTGACGATCGGGCACCAGCCGGTGTAATCGAGCAGCCAACCGGCAGCCAGCCCGGCGGCCCCGGCCACGACGAGGACGGTCAGCTTGTGGATGCTGCTTCGCCCCGCACGCAACAGTTCACCGGCCAGCAGCCCGAAGATCATCGTGCTCAGCGAAGGGATGAAGCTTAGCGTCAGGTAGCCGCCACGGTTGTAGATGAACGGCTCTTCGCGAGGAAAGAGATTCAAGAACCACACGTCGAAGGAATGAGCCGCGTTCGTGTTTTTGTCCCAGTGCTGCGCGACTCCGCTCAGATGCGGCCAATCGGGCGGCACGCCCACCGAGCTAAAGTCGAAGCCCTCGGGAGGCAAGGGATAAAAGTAGAACAGCGCCCAATAAGCGGCCAGGATGCCGAAGGCCGCGGTCAATTGCAACCACGCGGGGCGGTTCCAGAGCAGGAATAAGAACGTGTATCCCAGGCCGATTTGCGTCAGCACGTCCTCGAACGTGAAGTACGTCTGCGCGCGCCCGTTGGAACGGAGGAAGATGCCCAGGGCAATCAAGACTAGCGAGCGCACGATCGCATGCCGCAGCATCTGGCCCCACGTTTGGCCGTGCGCCGCACGGCTGGCGTACGAGTAGGCCATGGCCACGCCGACCATGAACATGAACGAGGGTTGGATCAGATCCCAGGCCGCACAGCCCACCCACTCGACATGCTCGAACTGGTAGGCGACCGCCTCCCAGAACCGGGACTCATGCCCCGCTTCGCGCATCTTAGCCGCCACGCGAGATAGGCCCAGGCCGCCCGAGGCCATGGCCAGCATCGTCAAACCGCGATAGGCATCCAAGGAAACCAAACGAGGGGGCAGTGGGTGCGCTTCCTGCGTGCTCATAATCAAAGTGCCGTTTCCAAAAAACGAGGCGGTGGGAAGCGATCGATTATCGGGGGCAACCCGGTCCCTGTAAATAAACGGGACCACGGCCGGGAATGGTTGTCCTCACCCCCCGCGGCAAGCTACGATTCTCCGTCGGACAGTTGACTCCGCGGTTGAAGTTGGGATCCAGCGCATGACGAGCGTGCTTATCACGGCGTTCGAGCCATACAACGGCTGGTCGGCCAATAGCAGTTGGCTGTCGCTTGTGCAGTTGACCTACGACTTGCCTGCGGAGCCGGCGATTACCACCCGGCTTTATCCCGTCGATTTGGTCGCGGTTCGCGAACGCCTGGCCAAGGACCTATCCGGTAATTTCGACTATGCCCTGCACCTGGGGCAGGCGCCCGGGTCGACGCGATTGCAACTCGAATCGCTGGCCATCAATGTAGGCGGCTCGTCCCAGCAAACGCCGGAAGAGTATCGCCCTTTGCTCGTTGGCGGGCCGGCGGCGTATCAAAGTCCGCTGCCCTTGGGAGATTGGGCAATCATGCTGCGCAATGCGGGAGTTCCGGCCGGAGTTTCCTACCACGCCGGCACGTATCTGTGCAACGCGACGCTCTACTTTTCGTGCTATCTGGCTGAGCAACTCGCGCTAAAGACGCGGAGTGCCTTCGTGCACGTGCCGCTCGACGTCAGCCAAACGGCCTCCCAGCAATACCCGTCGGCCTCGATGCCGGTGAGTGTCTCGGCGCAGGGGCTGCGGCTGATCCTGAATGAGATGGCTCAGGGCATCTGACTTTACTGGCTGGCCGCCGCGCCCAGGTAGCCGCGCCGGGCGCCCAGGCAGGTATGGCGAAACGTGTCCGGCCGAGACACGCCCGACAAGCGGAAGGTCTCTACCTGACCGTTGCGGAATACCAGGTCGCCGGCCGGATACCATTCTTGGCCCGGAAGCACTTCAATCTCGATCGAATCGAAGCGGTCGAAGTCGACCCAGCGTTCGTCGACTCCACGCAGACCAACTTGCACGATAACCCGCCGGTTCGTCAGCTTATAGCGTCGCTGAATTCCGGGCAGGAGCGAAAAGGCGAACAGTCCAAGGGCAAAAGGAATCAGTAACAAGGCGAGCAGTTTGCCCAAGCTGAAGAACCCGAAGCCGATCTGGATGCTACAGAGACGACCAATCAGCCGGCCGCTCGGATAGGCCCCCAGCGTGGGCCAAACCGTCATCACCGTGACTTCACGCGTTTCAGGCGGCGTTACGCCGGCAATCGGCTGTTTCATGGTTAGCGTGGCCAAAGGTCGAGATCCTTTTTTAGGGCAAACGGGCCGCTTTGGTAGAAACCCCCAAGTTAGCAGACGACCGTCGAGCCTTCCAGGGCTTCCCGTCGGGCCTTATCCTCCGTGCGCATGGTGGATTGATCTTCCGAGAACCGAGGCTTCTCGGTACATTTTCGCCGATTCGGACTTCTGCTAATGCGCCTCCCCCCCGCCTCTCTGGGTAGAAGGGTTTTCTATGTCGGCTGGAGACTTGCGCCCCGCTTTGCAGCCTGTCGATCCCCGGAGCGAGGAGATTCGCCGTGCGGCCCTGGCGCATATGCTCGAAGCCGTCGCTCGCGCCTGGTTCGACGAAGATCCGTTTCCGCACTTTCTGGTCGAAGGGTTGTTTCCCGACGATCTGTACCGCGAGATGCTCGCCTTGCTGCCCGACCCGTCCTTGTACATTCCAGTGTCGTACGAAAAGCATGCCGAAAACGGAGTGAGCAATCGGGGGAAGTTCAGTTTCACCTCGGAGTGCATTGCCCAGCTTACGCGTCGCCAACGGGCCCTGTGGTCGGGAGTCCGCGATGCGCTAGGGGCCCCGGAATTCAAACAGGCGGTGTTTCGCCGCTTGGCGCTCGGCCTTTCCTACCGGTCCGGGCAGCCGGAAGAGGAAGCGGCACGAGCCCAGGCCTTCGCGCTTCCCGAGCTGTTACGCGAAACGAAAGGCTATCGAATCAAGCCACATCCCGATACGCGCCGCAAGCTGGTTACGATGCAAATCTCGCTGCCCGCCGACCACAGCCAGCCGAACCTGGGCACCGAGTTCTATCGTCGCAGCCTCAGTCCGCTTTCCATGCTGCGCGAGCCGCGCGGGTTCGAGATTGTGAAGCAGGCGCCCTTTTTGCCCAACGTGGCTTACGCCTTCGTCGTTCTTAACACGCTCCGGCACAAGAGCTGGCACGGTCGAACGACCCTGAAAGGCAATACCGGCGTCCGCAATACCATTCTCAACATCTGGTATGCCAAACCGGAGGACGCGAACCCGGATATCGTCGCTCGCTACTATCCGACGGGATAACAGCTCACCACGCGGCCGGCGGCCGCAGTTCATGATCGTGAACTCACAGCCGGCAGTTCGTGATCCGCGTTTCTAGAATCGCCGACGCCCCGAGCGCCTCGAGCCGCTCCATGATCTCGATCACCTCGGGACGGCGAACCATGACGCGGACCGCGCACCAGGTGTCGTCTTCCAGGGCGCTCACCGTGGGGGAGTTGAACCCCGGGGTGATCCGCTCCGCATCGGCCAGCTTCGTTCGCGGCACGTTGTATTCCAGTAGCGAATAACTGCGAGCGATGACGACGCCTTCGAGCCGGCGGACGACGCGATCGGCCAGCTCTGTGCTCTGGCATTGAGGGTTTTGCACCAACACGGTCTGGTACCGTCCGACTTCGGACAGGATGCGCAGTCGGTTCGCGGCCAGCGTGCTGCCGGTCTCGACCAGATCGACGATGGCGTCGGCTACTCCCAGGGCGATCATGATTTCGACCGAACCGGAAAGGTTCACGAGATGAGCTTCGGCCTGATGCGCCGCCAGATATTGTGCGGTCACGCGCGGGAAGCTGGTCGCCACGCGCGTGCCGTCGAGCTGCGCGGCCGACTCGATCGGGCTATCTTCCGGCACGCACACGGCCAAGCGACATTCGCCCACGCCAAGGTCCAGCCGCGAAACGAGCTCGACCCCGCTCTCGGCGATGAGGTCGCCGCCGGTGATGCCCATGTCGATGGCGCCCTCGGCGCACAACACGGGAATATCTTCGGTCCGGAGAAAGGTAATTTCGACCGGGATCTCCTTGCACCGGGCGAAGAGACTGCGCTCCTGCCGGCGAAAACTCAGGCCGGCTTCTTTCAGCAGTTCCCCGGCAACTTCCGCCAGACGGCCCTTGCTGGGAATTCCAATCCGCAAATTACTCATGAGGGAGTGTCGCCGACGGGAGGAGGAACGGGGGAGGGACGAGAGGCTTTTTCTTCCAGCCCCGAGATTCCAAAGCGGCGAGCCAACTCGCTCTCGACCGCTGCGAGCGAGATGTCGCGCTGCGCCAAGAGTACGAACAGATGGTAAACGACATCTGCCGCTTCTCGAATCGTATGATCCCGCCCGGCGTCTCCAGGTTCGCCGGCGGCCTCGACCACCTCGGCGGCTTCTTCAACGACTTTGGCCCCAATTTTGGGCACCCCCCCCTCGAACAGGCGAGTCGTGTACGATTTCTCGGGCATCGTACGCTTGCGATCCTCGATCACCGCCATCAACCGGTTCAAAATGGGTTCGGATGCGGGCATGATCAACGAGGATGGCTTACGGTTGGGGAAAGGGCCGGCTACGATTCCTGGCATCGTAGAACCTTGCACCGGGGCTGACAAGCCGCGCTCCCGCGCGTTCAACCGTGACTGAAGCAACCCTTACGCCCGCCGATTGCTGGTTTCTTACCGGGCCCACGGCCAGCGGAAAAACGGCGGCCGGTGTCCGCCTGGCCCAGCGGCTCGACACGGAGATTGTCTCGCTCGACTCGATGGCTATCTACCGGGGAATGGACATTGGAACTGCCAAGCCCACGCCTGCCGAGCAGGGAGGCGTACCGCACCACCTTATTGACATCGTCGATCCGCATCAGGAATTCAGTCTGGCCCAGTACGTGGCCGCCGCCGAAGTGGCCGTTCGCCAAATCGTCGCGCGAGGACGCGTTCCGCTGTTTGTCGGGGGGACGCCCCTCTATTTGAAAGCACTGCTTCGCGGGATTTTCGAGGGTCCACCGGCTGATTGGGCCCTGCGACGGGAACTCGAAGCGCTGGCCGACGGCCAAGGGAATGAAACGCTCCACCGGCGACTGTCGGCGATTGACCCAGTCAGCGCCCGGCGGTTGCACGTCCAAGATCGGCGGCGCGTGATTCGTGCGTTGGAAGTCTTTGAGAAGACCGGACAGCCGATTTCCGTGCTTCAGCAGCAGTTCGAGCGGTCCAGGCCTGCCTGCGAGTGCCGCGTCTTCACCCTGATCTGGCCGCGAGATGCCCTCAATGAGCGCATCGATCAACGAGTCGACGCCATGTTCGCCGAGGGCTTGCTCCAGGAAGTCGAGGGTCTCGCGGACGCTCGCGTCCCACTAAGCAGGACCGCCAGTCAGGCCGTCGGTTATCGGGAGGTTCTGGAGCACCTTCGGGGCCTCCGCGATTTGCCGGCGACGATTGAGCTCATCAAGCTGCGGACACGGCAGTTTGCCAAGCGCCAGATGACCTGGTTTCGGGCACTCTCCGAGTGCCGGATGGTCGACGGCGGCTTTGATCCTGGGGAGACGGCTGAAAAGATTTTCTTGGCCGGACGCTCCCGGTAGTTCGCCTACGTATTTCGAGGGGCGGTTAAAAGCTACGGGAGATTTGCATAAACGCGCATGCGGCCTTCCTAAGTATTGAAATAGCGTGCATATACAGCAAGGGAATTATTAATGGAAAAAGGATTGACGCTCCTTGGCTTTCAGTTAGACTCGCCACCAATGGTAGTTGCGCGACCAGTTTGCGCGATTGGCTCTCACACATCTATGATCCCACTTTCTTGATTGCACTAATTTTTTAGGAGATCGCTCATGAAAACAACTTCGTCCTACCGATCCCGCTGGATCGGTATTCTTGCCGCGCTCGCCCTGTTGCCGGCCGTTTACGGCAGCAACGCGAATGCGGGGCAGATCGTTCAGACATTCAACATGCTGTCGACCCCGACCGACATCTCGGGTTCGTTGGGGACCGGCACTTTCAACTACTTCCAGAGCGCGGGCGCCCCGGTTGACGCCGTTCTGGATAGCGTTGAGCTTCGCATTGAAGTGGCGGAAACGGTTTCGTTGCTTACTGTAAAGAACAACGATCAGAACAACTCTCAGACGTTCAGCTACGTGTCCTACTCCAACATTGGCGTCGTGGGCACCGCTCCGAATGCCGACAAGAGCTGGCTTGATTTTCAGATCCAAAACAACGGTGGCTCCCTTGGGGACATCGATTTGATCGACACCGGAGATCTCACCTACGGGCCGGGTGAAATCCAGACCTTTGCTCCGCCTGATATCAATTCGGCGGTGGACTCCGGACTCGTTGCCTCGTTGAACAGTGGATTGTACGACACCACGGGTTCCTTCACCCTCGGTTTCACGACGACCACCTTCCAGGCTTTCGTCGGTGGTGGCGGTAATGGTTCGAACCAGCAGGAGACCAGCGCGGTCGGTACCGTAACCGTGATCTACAATTTCACGGTCGTTCCGGAGCCGTCGTCGGTGGTCTTGGGCGCCATGGGCGTCTGCGGCCTGGGCTTCATCGGCTGGCGCCGTCGTCGTAGCTAACCCCCACGATTTGCCGACGGACCCAACGGATTAACGCGAAGCCGCCCCGAATCACCATTCGGGGCGGCTTTTTTACTTGACCTCGAAGGGGCATCTCGCGGAACTAGCCCGGCTGAAAATGGTCCGTTGCGACCTTTTTCAACAGCCGGATAGTGCTCTGTCAACGTTTGGATCCGACGGAATCGGGGAGGGACGCTCCACGAATCGCGGGTTTTCGTTTGCGGGCCGATCGCCTTTCCGCCCCTCAAGGGTCTAGAGTAAGATGAGCGACTTATTTCTGGGCGGAAGGCATTCGACATGATTGGCCGGCTCGCGAGCCGGGGGAGATGCGGTTTTGTTGCGGACTCATACGTGCGGCGAACTCGGGGCGCAGCACATCGGCCAGCAGGTCTCGCTTTGTGGGTGGGTGGACAGTTACCGCGATCATGGCGGCGGGATCTTCATCGATCTGCGAGATCGCTATGGAAAAACCCAGATCGTGTTCGATCCCGACGTTGGCCGCGAGACGCTCGAACTGGCTCGGTCGCTGCGCAGCGAGTTTGTGATCAGCGTGACCGGAAAAGTTGCCGCCCGGCCCGAGGGTACCGTCAACGCCAAGCTCGCGACGGGTGAAATCGAAGTACGGCCCAGTCAGCTCGTCGTGCTCAATAAGAGCCAGACCCCGCCGTTCCAACCCGGCGGAGCGGATTTGCCGAACGAGGACTTGCGGCTCAAGTACCGCTATCTCGATTTGCGCCGCGCTGACATGCAGGCTACGATGCAATTGCGGCATCGCATGACGATCGGCATGCGAAAATATTTCGACGAGCATGGCTTCCTCGACATCGAGACCCCGATGCTTGGCCGCAGCACGCCGGAAGGCGCTCGCGACTATCTCGTGCCGAGCCGGGTTCACAACGGCAGTTTTTACGCGCTGCCGCAGTCGCCCCAGCTCTACAAGCAAATTCTCATGATCGCGGGCTACGATCGCTACGTGCAGGTCGCACGCTGTTTTCGCGACGAAGACTTACGGGCCGATCGCCAGCCCGAGTTCACGCAGCTCGACTTGGAAATGTCGTTCGTTGACGCCGAGGACATCATCGGCCTGATCGACGGGCTCGTGGCGCGGCTGGCAAAAGACGTGCTCGATATCGACGTGCGGCTTCCACTACCGCGAATGACTTATGACGAGGCGATGGAACGCTACGGACACGACGCGCCGGACCTGCGGTTCGGGCTCGAAATCGTCGATCTGACGGACATCGCGGCGACGTGCGATTTTCGAGTGTTTCGAGGCACGGCCGACGAGGGCGGCCGCGTGCGCGGCATCAATGCCAAAGGCGGCGCCGCCGCTTATTCGCGCAAGGGCATCGATGAGCTGACCAACTTCATCGTTCAGGATTTTGGGGCCAAAGGGCTCGCCTGGTTCAAGGTCGAAGAGGGCGGCGCGCTCGCTTCGCCCATCGCCAAGAATTTCAGCCCCCAGATTCTCCAGCAGATTGCCGATCACATGCAGGCCGAGCCGGGCGATTTGCTCGTGTTCGTGGCCGACAGTTTCGACGTCTCCTGCAAGGCGCTGTACGGCTTGCGCAAGCGATTTGGCGTCGACCTGAAGCTCTACGATCCAAAATCGAAACACTTCTCATGGATCGTCGAATTTCCGATGTTCGCCAAGGATGAGGAGACCGGCGGCTGGGCCGCCATGCACCATCCGTTCACCTCGCCGCGGCCGCAAGACATCGAATTGCTCAAGTCCGATCCGGGAAAGTGCCGCACCCAGGCCTACGACCTTGTCATCAATGGTTTTGAAGCCGGCGGCGGAACCATTCGAATCCACGATCCGGGCGTTCAGCAACAGGTCTTCGACCTGCTGGGGATTACGCCCGAACAGCAGCGCGAGCGATTCGGTTTCTTGCTCGACGCGCTGGCTTTTGGCGCGCCGCCGCATGGCGGCATTGCGTTGGGGCTCGACCGGTTCGTCATGATTTTTGCCGGACTCGATAATATTCGCGACTGCATCGCCTTCCCCAAGACGCAGAAGGCGACGGACCTGATGACCGAAGCTCCGGGCCGCGTGGATGCCCGCCAGTTGCGCGAACTTGGCATTCAGATTCGCGATCCGGCCCCTCGCTGACGCGCCGCCGCTGGTGTATTCGCCCCCGCCAACCGTTGACGCTCGTGCGTTTCCCGCGAGAATGGGCAGTTGTGCGGGCCGACCCGTGGTTGTGGTCCGCGTACAGCGGCTGATAGGAGGCGAGCCCGATGCGACGCGGAGGACAACGGACGGATTTATTCGCGGCCGGTTGTTTGGCGGTGGGCATCGCCCTCGTCGGATGCTCGCGGACAGAACCCACGGCCCAGACGTCGCCCACGGCCGAAACGCCCGAGGCCTCTGAAGCCGCTCCCAAAGCGGCAAAGTCTCGGCCAGAACTCGAAGTCGCCGATGCAACGGATGTCGAGGCGCCATCGCTCGATGTTCCGACCGCGCCGGAGCCGCTCAAGCCCGCTCCGGTTTTTGTCCCCCCTGCGCCCTTGCCGGCGAGCGAAGCGCCTTTGCCCTTGGATCGCTTGCCATTGGCCGAGCTCTGGATGCCGCGGGTGGTGCTGAGCGAACAGCACGCCGCGGTGAGCACGATCCGGGTCGGCGATACGTTTCCCAGCTTGGAACTACCCGACCGCGACGGCAAGCAGCACTCGCTCGCCGAACTGTCTGGCCAGAAGCTGACGCTGATCGTTTTCTGGAATGCAACGCAACCGACCGCTTTAGAAGAGCTTTCGGATCTCAATCGGTATTTCTTGCCGCGCTTCGGCGACAAGGGCTTTACCGTGGTGGCCGTGAACTCGGGCGATTCCGTGCCCGAAGCCGCTGAGTTGGCAAGGATCGCCGGAGCGGGCTATCCCGTCCTCCACGACACCGAACGCAAGGCATTTGGCCGGGTGGCCACCGCAAAACTTCCACGTAGCTATTTGCTCGACCCAGCGGGCAAGGTTCTCTGGTTTGACATCGAGTATTCCCCCACAACCCGGCGTGATTTGGCCGTGGCGATTCGCCATACATTGGGCGAATAGTCGTAAAGAGACGGTCGTCCGTAGCGGACATTCCCTGCGAAATTCTCAGGATTTTTCGTCTGCGGCGGCATAATTGCTGATGAGCTACGCTTTCAATACCCCCCCGTCCCGGGCGTCGAACTCGGTCGCAGATCGGCCGGCTTGTCACGCGCGGCGACCAGCAGCGAGGAATTCCATGCGCAAGCGAAGCGTCGTTCTGATTGCAACATCGTTGGCAATCAGCCTGATTACCGTGGATGCCTTCGCGCAGCCAGGAAGCCGCCTGCGCGGGCGGCGGCTGTTTGGTGGCGGCCTCCGGCAGAATGCCCCGGAGCCAAGCCCGCAGAGCGGCGGTGAGGTTCGCGAGAATGGACAACTCCGCCAAGGATTGCAGAATCTTGGCGGCAAGCTGATAGAGTCTGGAGCCCTCGAGTCGATCCTGGGCCAGGCCGGATCTCCGGTTCCTCAGCTTCCGACGGTGACGCCGCAGTTTTCGGAGACCGTGGCCGCGGACTTAGCCTCGCGCGCCGAGTTGCAAGCTCAGTTCTCCGGGAAAGAACCTTTCACGCAGACCTGGTATGCCGCCCATCCGCACGCTTGGAAATTTCCCGACTCGCAGGCCGATGCCTGGGCGGTTGCTTCCATTGCTACGGCCGCTGCGTGGGTCGGCATCGTCGAGCCTCCGTCGGCCGAGGCCTCGGCCGAACAGGCGGACGCGATCGAGAAGCCTGTGGTGGTGGCGAGCGCCGTTTTGCCCGCGGGCGACTACCTGCCGCTGGGCGTGTTCGCGTTGACGCCAGCCGGTGGCAAGGATCCTAGCGCACTCCTGCAATTAGCGATCGGCAAAGCGGGGCAGATCGAGGGCAACTATTACGACATCGTGACCGGCGCCGCCCTGCCATTGTCTGGCTCGTTGGATAAACACACCCAGCTTGCGACGCTCAAGATCGCTTCGCCGGGGGCGGTGGAGTTTGAGGTAGCACTCGTGAGCCTTTCGCGTGCAGACGGCAGCATTCGGCTCCGGTTCAGCGGCGGCCAGGTGAGTGACTGGCACTTGGCCCGTTACGAATCGAATCCGGCAGTAACCGCGCCGGCCGTGACGCCCGACTGACAGGATTCGAGTTCACGGACCTTGCCTTGACACGTGTCGCTAGGGGACCGAAGCTTGTTTTAGTCCCTTGTTTCGCACATTCTTCCGACTGCCATTGCCTTGAATTCCGATCAACCCAACACCGGACGGCTCCCCGCGGATTCTTCATTGGAGCCCGGTGTGCTGCGCGTCGCGTTGGCGCAGATTGCGCCGCGTTTGGGAGATCGCGAACACAACCTTGCGCTGCACGAGCAGCAGATTGCCGCGGCGCGCGAGCAAGCGGCCGATCTGGTCATCTTCCCCGAATTGTCGCTGACAGGATACTTCCTTCGCGACATGGTGCCCGAAGTAGCGTTTCATCGCGACAGCCCCGAGATTGCGCGGCTGCTGCATGCCGCGGGTCCGACGTCGCTCGTGGCCGGTTTTGTCGAGGAAGGCGCCGGCCACCAGTTCTACAATGCGGCATTCTATGCCGAGGATCAGGACATCCTGCACATCCATCGCAAGGTTTACTTGCCAACCTACGGCTTGTTCGAGGAGCAACGCTATTTTTCGCCGGGCAAACGGTTTCAGGCGTTTCAGACCGCTCGATTCGGCCGCGTCGGCATCGTCCTCTGCGAAGACTTCTGGCACGTGTCCAGCGCCACGATCATGCAGGCCGAAGAGATCGACGTGCTGGTCTGCGTCATTAACTCCCCGGCGCGCGGCGTGAGCGGCCCGCGAATCGCCACGGCCGAAACCTACGAACTGCTCGCTCGCACCTTCTCGCAATTGCTCGGCGCGCTGGTCATCGTGGTAAATCGCGTGGGATTCGAGGACGGGCTGTGCTTTTTTGGCAATAGCATGGTGGTCGGGCCCGATGGCCGCGTTATCGCCCGCGCGCCGCAGTTTGATGAAGCCCTGACGGTGGTGGATTGCGATCTGGCCGAGTTGCGCCGCGAGCGGCTGATCACCCCGCTGGGGCGCGACGAACAACTGCTGATGACCATTGAAGAACTCCGGCGAATCAAGCGGAGGCGCTATGAGTCGTGATCCCTGCGCCGACGATCTGGAGATCAACGCCGACCTTGTGACGGAGATTCTCACGCGATTTATTCGCAACGAGATTTATCGCACCGGCTTTCGACGCGCCGTATTCGGGCTTTCAGGCGGCATCGATTCCAGCGTCGTTGCTTACCTGGTCTCGCGCGCGTTGGGGCCCGAGAATGTGCTGGCCGTGACAATGCCGTACAAGACTTCCAGCGAAGAAACACGCCGCGACAGCGCGGCCGTGGTGGCCGACCAGGGCCTTCAGACGCTCGATGTTCCAATCACGGCGCAAATCGACGCCTATGTCGCGGCGATGCCCGGCATTTCGCGAATGCGGCTCGCGAACAAATGTGCTCGCGAGCGGATGACCGTGCTCTACGATCAAAGCGCGGCTTTCGAGGGCCTTGTCGTTGGCACGAGCAACAAGACCGAACTTCTGCTGGGCTATGGCACGCAGTTTGGCGACCTGGCATCGGCGATCAATCCGATCGGCGATTTGTATAAGACCCAGCTTCGGCAATTGGCCAGGCATCTCGGCGTGTCCCAGGCAATTCTCGAAAAAGCCCCCAGTGGCGATCTCTGGGTGGGCCAGACGGACGAAGGCGAGCTCGGCTTCAGCTACGATCAGGTCGATCGCCTGCTGGTGCTGCTGGTCGATCGCCGCTGGCAGCCGGCGCAGGCCGTCCGCGCAGGCTTCGACGAGGAGTTCGTCGAGCGCGTAGTGCGGATGGTCCGCCGCAACCAGTACAAACGTCGCCTACCGGTAATTGCTAAGCTGACCAACCGCACGATGGATCGCGATTTTCGTTACCCGCGCGATTGGGGAACCTGACAGGTCTTTCGCTGCAAGTGGCTGCCGGGCCGATCGTGAGCGTTTGCGCTGGGTGGCGGCGTTTTATGGCGCGTTCGCTCGCTCGGCTAGATTTCGCCAAAAGGCAACGGCCTTTTCATAATCCGCGGTCTGCGGAGATCGCTTCATCGCGGTAGCCCGTTCCTCGGCCCACGCGAGCATGAATTCCGCGGACGCTTTGCTGATTCGCGGTTCACCGCCGATTTCGACATAGTAGGGCGCGGTCATGCCGAACCGGTAGCTATTGGGGGCGCTGGCGGTGGCGCGAATCAAGAGCCAGCCGCTTTCCTCGAAGACGACCGATGGTAGATTGCCGCCCGCCTCGATGAAACTGGGCGTAGGCACGGAATGTGCGATCGCGCCGTTCTTAATCACCTCGATCGCCGCCACGCCGTCGCGGCTGGCAAAGTTCAGCGCTATTTCCAGCTCGACCTGCTGCCCGGCTTCGGCGCGAAACACGTGTCCCGGTAGTTCGCCCTCGACGATCGGCCGCAGTAGCGGGCCGTTGGTGATCATCACCCGGCCTGCTCGTACCGCTTCCCACCAGCGATCGTACGTCAGATCGCCCTCGACATGCGCGTACATGCGGTTGAAGCCGAGCGGATTGGCGAATTCGCCAGAACCGCTGCCTGCGGTGGGGGGAATTCGCAGCCCACAGTTCAGCAGATGGTGGTAGATCGCCTCGGCCCAACGTCCCTGGCCGTCGATGCCGTTGTAGACGAGTTCATCGCGCGGCTTGCCTTGCGCTTTGCTGGTTCGCTTGTTTTTGGGCACGCTTCGCCGAAGGTCGTGGTTGAGCACTTGGATCGAGTCGAGCTTGCCCTCCGCGACCCAAAGGGGCAGGTCCCAATCTGCGGTCGAACGAGCATCTGTCCAGCCGCCGTTCGATCTGGTCTGCTCCAATGCTTCGAGTTGCGTCGGTAGGGTTTCCAAGTCGAGCGGAACGGCGAGGTTCAACAACAACAGCGTGCCCCCGTCGCGCGCGTCGATCCCCGCTCCGACGTGAACGAATCGGTTTTTGTCAAAGGTCACCAGAGTCCGCCGCGGGTCATAGTTTTCCGGCAAGAGAGCTTCGCGCCCGGGCCAGGTGATCAGCGTGGCGACGTGCAAATCTTCGGCTCGCATCAACAGCGGCAGGTCGAAGGCGGGACGCGCGACGTCGAGTTCTCCGCTCCACCAACCCTCGGCCGCCATGTCCGCAAATCGTTGGAGCTCGAAGGTCTTCTTGTCCTTCGAGAAATTGTCCATGATGAATCGCCCATTCTGAGGCGCATATTCGAGGCCGTGCTCGATCGTAAAGTCATATTCGCCCTTGGGCAGCTTGATCGAGACGCGGCCCTCAAACGTAAAATGGTCCTGCCAGAAGGGCACGCGCGGCGCCTTGAGGACTTTGCCGCTGGAGTTGGTCAGGTGCATGCGGCAAGGCAGCAGTTGCCGCGTTTCGCGGTCGACGACCTCGATTTCGAACACGCCGCCCGGGCCGGACGTGGCCCAGGCAGACGAGCCGCAAGCGATCAGCCAAGCGGCGAGCAGCGCGCGCGACGTGTGAATCATAGCGATAATTCCGGTGAACCAGCGTGGTCTTCCGCGGCGTATGCTTCAAGGGTAGCACGCGGCCCGATTGGGCTGGTTTTTCCCACGGCGGGCGGTCCTTCCGGCCGGCTTGATGGGGGGCACCGCCCAGCCGTAAAATGACAGCGTCGCTGCTTTATACACCTCGGGACGAATGACGACGGAATGGCTGAAGACTATTACAAAATCCTGGGCGTGGAACGCAACGCGTCGGCCGCTGACATTCAGAAGGCCTACCGCAAGCTGGCGCGCAAGTATCACCCCGACGTCAATCCGGACGATAAGTCGGCCAAGGCCAAGTTTCAGGAACTGCAACAGGCGTTCGATGTCCTGAACGATCCCGAAAAGCGAAAACTGTACGACCAGTACGGCAGCGCCTTCGAGCAGATGGGGGCGGGGGCCGGCCCCGGAGGGCGCGGGGGACGCGCTACGTGGAGTACGGGACCCGGCGGCGAGGAGGTCGACTTTAGCGAGCTCTTCGGGCGGTTCGGCGGTGGCGCAGGAGCAGGGGGAGCGGGAGAGTACGAGGGGAATCCTTTCGGCGATATCTTCGGCCAGTTTCGCCGCGGCGGCCGCGCGCGGCGCGGTCCACAGTCGCAGGAGTTGCGTGGCGCCGATCTGGCGACCGAACTCGAGGTGCCTTTTAACACGGCCGTCGTGGGCGGCCAGGCGCAGATCTCCGTGCGGCGCGACAGCGGCAAGGTCGAGACGCTCAACGTCAAGATTCCGGCCGGCATCGATGAAGGCAAGAAGATCCGTCTACGCGGCCAGGGCGAAAGCGTTTCCGGCGGTACGCCAGGCGACATTCTGATTACGATTCACGTTGCCCCGCATCCGTGGTTTACCCGGCGCGGCAATGATCTCGAAGTACGCGTGCCGGTCACGCTGTCCGAGGCCGCGCTGGGGGCCAAGGTCGATGTGCCCACGCCCAGAGGAACGATTGCGCTGCGCATTCCGGCCGGCAGCTCCAGTGGCAAGAAGCTTCGCATCAAGGGGCATGGCGTTACGGGCCGCGATGGCATGGCGGGAGATCTGTACGCCGAGGTTCAGATCGTGCTTCCGACGCCGCTTGACGACGAATGCCTGGAACTGCTCAAGAAGCTCGATGAGCATGCCGCGAGCGCTCACCCCCAAGATCCACGGCGAGATTTGAAATGGTGACCTGGGAGTCGCTATGCCGGTGGACGCCGCTCGTGGCCTGGGCTGATTCTCAGACGCAGCCCCTGATCATGCGACTCTCGCCTCAGCATCGCGCGGTCGTCATCCTGGCGCTCGTGGCGATCGTGTTGGTTGGTATCGCCTTGATGGCCTTGGTGGTTGTGGCCGGCCGTTATGTCTTGCGCGAAGTGCGCCGAGCGAACGGTCCCACGCCGCGTTATGAGGACGGCTGGTATCGCAAGCCGCTAGCGCCGCGCGACGGTGACATATCGCGCGATGGCCATTCCTGATGCGTATGACGGACGAACGCCCGACCGCCGACGGAAAACAACCTCGATATCGTTTTCGTTCGCGGCAGCACATTCGCACCACCGTCGAGTTTCAACGCGTCTACAATCGCAAGGCGTCTGCCTCGGACGAGCGGCTGCTGGTATTCGTGTGCGACAACGAGCAGGGGCATGCCCGACTCGGATTGTCCGTGTCGCGCAAGCACGGTGGGGCGGTGCAGCGGAATCGTTGGAAGCGTTTGCTCCGCGAGTCATTTCGCCTGGCGCAGTCCGAGCTGCCACCGGTTGATATTGTCATCGTGCCGCGGTTGGGAACCCCTGAACTGACGAGCGTTCAAGAGTCGCTCGTACGGCTGGTTCGGCTCGCGGCAAAGCGGCTCGCGGGACATGGTAGGCCCGGCGGCTAGTACCCCGTGGAAGCATTCGACGGACTGCATGATCGCAAGGGCGCGATGCCAGAATGAGGTTGGAATAGGCGACAAGGCCTTATTTCAACAGGCTGTTGTTAGGAGGCGAGTGGCGTGCAACGCCTTTGGATGACCCTTGCGAAACTGCCCGCGCGACTGCTCGTCGCGTTGGTGCGTTTGTATCAGCTCACGCTGAGTCCGGTCATTGGCCGCAGTTGCCGATTTCAGCCGACGTGCAGCAACTATATGATCGGCGCCGTGGAGAAGTACGGGTTTTGGCGCGGAGGTTGGCGAGGCCTCTACCGCATTCTCCGCTGCAACCCATTTTGCAAAGGCGGATACGATCCACCCTAGGGGGGCTGCCGGCCATGCGGCGTTTGGCTGTGCCGTTGGGTTGAAATAGGCCAGGATGAGAAATTTCAACCGCCTGCTAGCGGAGCGATGGTGGCGAGCCGGGGCCCGCACGGCGCCCTGCGGAAGCTTTTTTTGCCGCCGCGCTGAAAAATCGGCCTTGACCGTAATTCTTCCGGCTCCTATTCTCCTGCCCTCGTCAAAGTCGTCCTTTTTCCAAGAGGCTCGTTCGAGCGCAACTGAAAGGACGATCCGGACGCCCGCGGCCAGTGCGTGCATGGAGGCGCGACGCGGACAGTCTCGGAATCCAAGGAAAGAATCGGTGCACGGCATGAAGCCTTGCTACGCCTGGCTGTTGATTGGTTTGTTCGCGCTAAGCGGATGCGCTGGGGCGAATCTGCGCTCACAGAGTCCCGAAGGCATCGCCGATATCCTGGAGGTCGACACCAAGCTGGTCGGCTCGGTGGCGCGGCCCTTTGGCCACCGCTACGTCAAGGTCGAAGCCGTGGCGCTGGCGACCTGCCTTGACAATACGGGCGAAGATCCCGCGCCGTCGGCGCAGCGTGCGGCGCTGCTGCACGAGTTGCAGACGATCGGCGTGCAGAATCCCAATCAATTGCTGGCATCGCCCTCGACCGCGCTGATTCTGGTGCGCGGTTTTCTGCCGCCGGGCGTGCAGAAGGGCGATAAGTTCGATCTCGAAGTCACCGTTCCGGCTCACAGCGAGGCGAGCAGTCTGCGGGGTGGCTGGTTGATGGAAACCCGGCTCACGGAGATGGCCGTGCTCGGCGGCGCCATTCGCGAGGGCCATCCGCTGGCCGTCGGCGAAGGCCCCATTCTGATCGATCCCTCGGCAAACGGCGATAAAGACCGTGCGTTGCTATTGCGCGGCAAGGTGCTTGGCGGCGGCATCGCCACGCGCTCGCGCGACCTGGGCTTGTTCATTGGCCCCGAAGACAAGTCCGTGCGTTTGGCCGCGCAGATTGGTCAGGCCGTCAATTCCCGCTTTCATACGTTTCACCGCGGAATCAAGCAGGGGGTGGCCACTCCCAAAAGCGATGAACGCATCGACCTGAAGATTCATCCGCGCTACAAAGACAACATCGCCCGTTACATTCGCGTGGTGCGGGCCATTCCGCTCAAAGAGACGCCGGCCGAGCAAGAGTTACGTATCGAATTGCTCGAACGGCAACTCCTCGACCCGATCTCCGCGGCCACGGCCGCGCTCCGCTTGGAAGCGATCGGTCGCAAGTCGGTCGAGCCATTGGCCAAGGGCGTTGAGAACAACGATCCAGAGGTTCGCTTCTACGCGGCCGAGGCGCTGGCCTACTTGGACGACAACCGCGCCGCGGCGCCGTTGGCTAGAGCGGCCCGCGAGGAACCCGCGTTTCGGGCGTTCGCGCTCGCGGCACTTAGCTCGATGGCCGACATGTCGGCGCACGACGCTCTGTTTGGCCTCTTGGACGTGCCCAGCTCCGAGACCCGCTATGGGGCTTTCCGGGCATTGTGGGCCATGAACCCCAACGATCCCGCCATTCGCGGCGAAAGCCTGGGCGGGCAATTCGGCTACCACGTCTTGACCACCGGCGGACCGCCGATGGTCCATGTCACGCGCAGCTACCGTCCGGAGGTTGTTGTTTTCGGTCACGAGCAAACGCTCAGGGCGCCCTTCGTGCTCGAAGCGGGAAAGGCGATTCTCGTCAATGGCGTCGCCAATAAGGTGACCGTCAGCCGCTTTGCCCCGGGCAAACCAGATCAAAAACGCGTCGTTGGAACAAAGCTCGACGAAGTGATTCGGGCAATTGTCGAGCTTGGCGGAACGTATCCCGACGTGGTCCAAGCCTTACAGCACGCAAAAACGTGTGGCGCACTCGCGGCACGCTTCGAGGTGGACGCCTTGCCGGAAGAAGACCGGACCTACCAGCAGCGTGACAATGGCGGCGAAGCGGAGACGCTGGCCACCGCCGATGAGACGTCGGATACGCAAATCGTGGCCGCCAACCCGATTCCCGAACTCTTCTCGGGCAAGAAGCGGAAGTCTTCTCGCTAGCCCTTTGGGAAGCGGTCTGGCAAGGAAAACCTCCGGAAAAAGGGGGCTAAATCGGGCCAGCCGGCGGATCGCCTTCTTGGTAGAATAAAACGTCCCGCGGCGTTCCCCTCAGGGCTTCGTTTGTCTTGCCCCGGTTACGCCCTGTATGGCCTCGGCCGCGGTTTGCTCCGATTCGTTTTCAAGTCCATTTTCCCAACCATCCATGCTGAAGGCGCTCGAACTCGTCGGCTTCAAGAGCTTCGCCGACAAAACTCGGCTTGAGTTCCCTTCTGGCATCACGGTGGTGGTCGGTCCCAACGGCTCGGGCAAGAGCAACATCGTCGACGCCATCAAGTGGGTCCTGGGCGAACAGAGCGTCAAGAGTCTGCGCGGCAAGGAGATGGCCGATGTCATCTTCAATGGCTCGTCGTCGCGCAAGCCGCTGAATTCGGCCGAAGCGACGCTGACGTTCGACAATTCACAACGCCTGCTGGCCGTTGACGCCCCCGAGGTTCATATTACCCGTCGCGTGTACCGTAGCGGCGAGGGCGAGTATCTGATCAATCGCCAGCCGTGCCGGCTGCGCGACATTCGCGACCTGTTCGCCGGCACCGGCATTGCCACCGAGGCCTATAGCGTCATCGAGCAGGGTAAGGTCGACGTCCTGCTCCAGTCCTCGCCACGCGACCGGAGATTGATTTTCGAAGAGGCGGCGGGCATCAGCCGCTTCAAGAGCAAGAAGCTCGAAGCGCTCCGCCGGCTCGAGCGCGTTGAGCAAAACTTGCTGCGGCTTTCGGACATCGTCGACGAGGTCGACAGCCGGGTGCGCGCGGTGCGCCTGCAGGCCAGCAAAGCACGCAAGTTCAAAGAATATTCCAATCGGCTGCAAGCGCTGCGGACGCAGATCGGCGCGGCCGATTGGCGCAAGCTTACGGCCCGGCTCGAGACGCTCGAGAGCGAGCTGCGCAACCTGGGAGAGGAGAACGTTCGACTCTCGGCACAGGCCGAGACGCTCGAAGCCGAAGCGTTCGCCCTGGATACCACGGTCAGCGAGGCCGACGGCGAAATCCGCGCTTGCGAAGCCCGCATCGCGCAAAATCGCGAGCGAATCGCCGCTCACGAGTCGTCCATCGAACACGAGCGGCGCCGCGGCCGCGATTTAGACGAAGAAGTCTCGCGCTATCGGCGGCAGCTCACCTCGATGAGCACCCGAGCCGTCGACTTGCAGCAGCAAATCGCCGAGATCGATGCCAATCTGGCCGAGGCCGAGACCGAGCACCGTGAGATCACGCGTCGGCTCGCGGAAGAAGAACGCACGCTCACCGATCTCACGGCTCAAGTCGATCGGTTGCGTGCTGAAAACGAATGCCGCCGCGTGCGGCACCTGGAACAGGTGCGGGCGGCTTCCGCGTTGGCCAGCCAAACGAGCGCGCTCGAGTCGAAGGCCGCCGCCGGCGAGTCGATCCGCGTTCGCACCGAACGCCGCCTGGCGGAGCTCGTCTCGACCCGCGCCGCTTTGTCCGCCGAGCTTGAAACGCTGCAAGCCACGGCGGCCGAACTCGCGGAACAATGCCGCTCGAAGCAAGCGGAAGTCGATCGCTTGCAGACGCAGGTCGTCGAAGATCGCGCTGCCGCGACCCGGGCTCACCAGGAACTCGCGCTTCTGCGCGAGCGTTCGACCGGCGCCACCGAACGGGCGGCCGTGCTCACTGAGCTCGAGCAGCGTTTAGACGGCGTCAGTGCCGGCGCCAAGCAGTTGCTTGCCGCGGCCGACGGTGCGACGGCCGGACCGCTTCGAGAGATCCGTGGGCTCGTGGCCGATTTGCTGCACGTCTCGCTCGAGGCGGCGCCGCTGGTGGAGATCGCGCTGGGCGAACTGGCGCAATGTCTGGTGCTGACTCACCGCATGCCGTGGGTGGAGTTTCTCGGGCGCAACGCCGATCTGGCCGGACGCGTCGGCGTAATCGCTCTCGACGCGCTTGCGCCGTCCGCGGGGTTGCCCGCGGCGGACATCGCTGCCCTGCCGGGAGTCGTCGGGACGGCCGGCAAGCTTATCGAGTGCGAGCCGGAATTCGAGCCGCTGGCCCGCCACTTGTTAGGCCGCACCTGGGTGGTGCGCACCCTGGCGGACGCCCTGACGCTGGCCGAGGGCCCCGGCCGTGGGCTACGGTTTGTGACCGAGCGGGGCGAACTTGTCGAACCGGATGGCACGCTATACGCCGGGCCGCGGAACTCCAGCACGGGGCTGATCTCGCGGCGCAGCGAATTGCGGGTGCTGGAGCGGCAGATTGCCGAATTCGCGGAACAAATCGCCACGCAGTTCGCTCGCTGCCAAATGTTGGATGAGCAAGTAACGGCGCAAGACCGCCAGCTTCAGCAGTCGCTTGCCGAATTGCGACCCTTGAGTGAGCAAGAGGCTCAGGCTCGTTCCGCCGTGCGGGCTGCCCAGGAACGGCTTTCGCAAATCGACAAGCAACACATCGCGGGCGCCGCGGAACTGGCCGCGGCGGTCGCCGAGCTCGAGCGTGCAACGACAAACCTGGAAGAGTCCCGCGCAATGCTGCGCGACGTCGAGTCCACGGCCAGCCAGCTTGAAGCGGAGATGCAAGTGGACGCCGAACGTGCGGCCTCGCTCGAGCAGCAACGTATGCGCGCCAATCGCGAGGCCGGCGCCACGAAGATCGAGGTTGTCAAAAGCGAGCAGCGGCTCACGCATTTGCGGACGCAACGTGGGCAACTCGAACGCGATCATCAGGAACGCGGCCGCGCGCTGGCCGACAGTCGCTCGCAGCTTGACATATGCCGGGAGCGGCTTCGCGACGCCGAGCGAAACATTCTTCGTGCGGAATCGCAGCTTGCCGAGCTTTATCTGAGTAAGGAGGCGCTGGCCGCTGAAGCCGCCAGGCAGTTTACCGAGCGCGACGGGCTGCGCCAGCGAAAGACCGAGCTTTCGGCCGAAGCCCAGCGCGTGCGGGCAAAAGTCCGCAAGCTGGAAGCGATGCTGCATTCTCAAGATCTTGCGGCCGGCGAGGTGCGCCACGAACGTACGACGCTCGCGGACCGCTTGCGCGAGGATTATGGCATCGAGCTGGCCGAACTCGAACACGAGCCGTCGGCCGAAGAACTGGCCGAACGGGCCGAGGTCGAGCGAGAAATCGGCGAATTGCGGGGCAAGCTCAACAGCATCGGTGGTGTGAACCTCGACGCGCTGTCAGAATTGGAGGAGCTCGAAGCCCGATTCGCTTCGCTCTCCGGCCAGCACCAGGATCTGTCGAGCGCCAAAGCGTCGCTCGAATCGATCATCAACAAAATCAACGCCGACAGCCGCCGGCTATTTGCCGACACGCTGGAAGTTGTTCGCGATCACTTTCAAGGGCTGTTTCGTAAGCTCTTTGGTGGCGGACAGGCGGACATCGTGCTGGAAGAGGGCGTCGACGTGCTCGACAGCGGTATTGAGATCGTCGCCCGGCCGCCAGGCAAGGAGCCGCGCAGCATTTCGTTGCTCAGCGGCGGCGAAAAGACGCTTACCTGCGTGGCGCTGCTCTTGGCGATCTTTCGTAGCCGCCCCAGTCCGTTTTGCGTGCTCGACGAGGTCGATGCCGCGCTCGACGAAGCGAACATCGAACGGTTCATCGGCGTCCTGCAAGAGTTCCTCACGACGTCGCAATTCATCGTCGTCACGCATTCCAAGAAAACCATGACCTGCGCCAGCACGCTCTACGGCGTCACGATGCAGGAATCGGGCATCTCGAAGCGAGTCAGCGTGCGGTTCGAGGACGTCAGCGAGACGGGCGAAATCTTGAACGTGCGCGACGACGAGCCCGAAAGCGACGAGACCCAAGCCGCGTAGCAGCCGGTTCTGATCGGATGGCGGTTATTCCAGTTTGAGGCAGCCGTGGGCGAACATGCCGCGACGGTTCCGTTGTTCTGACCAGCGTCTACTGAATAGTAAACGGCGTGGGCGTCAACCCGACGACCACGAAGGCCAACGTCAGCCAACCGAGGATGATCCGGCCGGCGCCAAGCGGTTCTTCGTCGTTCGCCGTCGGCGGATGTTCCGGGCCGAACAGCATCACCAGGAGCAGCATCGGCATCAACATGAACTGCCGCGTGTAGAGCATCCCGGCGAGGGCCGCCGCGATCAGCAGCCAGGCGACCGTGTGGGCCTTGGTACGTAACAGGGCATAGAGGATATGCCCCCCGTCCAATTGGCCGACGGGAAACAGGTTAATCGCCGTGAGCAACATGCCCACCCAGCCGGCCAAGGCGAGCGGATGGGCAATCACGGCCGAATTGGCCGGTACCTGTCCGAAGTACATTTCGACGATCCACTGAAACAAGAGCGGTTCGTTGTAGGAGATGCCGCTCGCGTTGGCAGGTACCACCTGGATGTGCGACCAGGAGAGCCCGACGATCGTGCAGATCAGCGTGGGAACCAGGCCCGCGAGCGGGCCGGAGATGCCGATGTCGTACAGGGCCTTGCGGTTGCCGATGTGGCCGCGCATGGCGATGACCGCGCCCATGGTGCCAATCGGACTATACGGCGGGGGGACCGGAATAAAGTACGGCACGCTCGCCGGTACCCGATATCGCCGCGCCTGAAAGTAGTGGCCGGCTTCGTGGCACGCGAGAATGCCCATCACCGCGACGGCATAGATTGGACCCGCGATGCCATAGGTGGTGACAAAACAGGCTAGAAACAACACGATCGGCAGCAGCGGCAGCCGGTGCGTTCGCTCCACCTCGGCCAGATCGGTGGGAGCGATTTCGGCCAGAATATAAGGCTCTTCGGCGGGAGGTTGGGCAGGGCCGGGGAGCTCAGAACGAGTCGTCATCGCGCGTCGGGGGCCTTCCAATGCAGACAGAATGGGCGGGTAGGGGTTTCCGAACCTCGAAATTCTAGGCCTTCATGCTCCCAGGGCAAACGTGCCCGCGCGCGGCGAGCCGATTCTCGGGGAATTTCCACCCTGCCAACCGGGGGCATCCCCCAGTTTGGCGGTTGGTGGTGTCCTAAGCGTGTGTTGCTGGAAGGGAATGCCTGCGTGGCACGCTCAGAGCGCAGCGTGGGCGTGCTGAAGTTGACTGGGAAAATCTTGGTCCTTCGAGCACGCCCTTCGTTTCTCAGGGCCGTGCCACCTCGGGCAACACACTCCTAGGACACTACCTGGCGGTTGGTTCGATTGACACCAGCAAAGCAGTCAACTACATTTTCCGCTTTCTCAAGGTCTTTCGCTGCACAGCCTTTAGAGCATGCTCGGGCCGGCGGCGGAAGTTCCCTGGGACGGACATTCATCGTCGAATCGATCGGACGCTTGCAGTGCAGCGCAAGATCATTCTCGCCCGCGGCAGCGGAGGTCGCCGGCGAGATCGACATCGGGCGAACCAGAAAGCACGGCCGGAGCGATCCGGCACTGGGTGGATCGACAGAGGGCGTCTTGTTTCGGCGCCTTGTTGCTCGGCCGCTCAATCGAATGGCGGCGCATGATGGCCGCTTTGCTTGCTTGAAGGCCGCCTTTCCGCAGAGGGCGGTTTTTTCCGCGTGGCAAGTCGCGGTCGACCCCCACCAAAACGTCGCTCCCCAACCGCGAATTCACATACACGTCCACTAGCGAATTCTGAGCCCATTTTACGAACCGGAGAACACTCGTGAATTTCCACTCTCGAACCATGAAGGTCGCCGCACGGCTGATGGGTTGCGCGGCCGTCGCCTGGCTGGTTGCAGGATCGGCCGCGCTGGCCAGCGAGGCCAACCTTGCCATTCCTGATCTCCACAAGGGCGAGTTTACGATCGCCGGACAAACGATCACCGCCTGGAACCTGCTGTTCGGCGGCGCCTGGGTCATCCTCGGAACCCTCGGCATCAGCCTTTATCTGCGTCATCAAATCAAGAACCTGCCGGCTCACGAGTCGATGCTGGGAATCGCCGAGATCATTTTCCAAACCTGCAAGACGTACCTGATTCAGCAGGGAAAATTCTTGGCCATGCTGTTCGCGCTGATTGCGATCGCGATGAGCTACTACTTCCTCTCGCTGCAAGGCGAGTCGCTTAAGAACACCCTGCTCGTGCTGCTGTTTTCCGTTGTCGGCATCGTCGGTTCCTATTGGGTCGCCTGGTACGGCATCCGCGTCAACACCTACGCCAATGCCCGCACGGCGTTTGCTTCGCTCCGCGGCCGCCCTTGGGACGTGGTCAATATTCCGCTGCGTGCCGGCATGTCGATTGGCCTGTTCTTGATTTCGCTCGAGCTGGTGATGATGGTCATCATCTTGCTCTTTGTTCCGCGCGATATCGTGGGCTTCTGCTTCCTGGGTTTTGCCATCGGCGAGTCGCTCGGCGCTTCGGCCCTTCGTATCGCCGGCGGTATCTTCACGAAGATCGCCGACATCGGCGCCGATCTCATGAAGATCGTCTTCAACGTGAAGGAAGACGATCCGCGTAACCCGGGCGTAATCGCCGACTGCACCGGCGACAATGCCGGCGACTCGGTCGGCCCCACGGCCGACGGTTTCGAAACGTACGGCGTGACCGGCGTGGCGTTGATCTCGTTCATCACGCTGGCGATTCCCGAGTCGCAAGCCGACTTGCAGGCCAAGCTGATCGTGTGGATCTTCGCGATGCGGTTCCTCATGGACTTCATGTCCGGCATCGCGTATTTCGTCAACCAGGCGATCAGCGAGAAGCAGTATGGCAACGCCAAGGAATTCGACTTCGAGCAGCCGCTTACCCGGTTGATCTGGATCGCCTCGGTGCTCTGCATTAGCACCTCGTTCTTCATGAGCTGGCTGCTGATCGGCAGCCTGGAAGTGGATGGCACGCCCTGGCCGCAGCTCTGGTGGCAATTGGCCACGATCATTAGCTGCGGAACGCTGGCCGCGGTGCTCATTCCCGAGTTCACCAAGGTCTTTACCAGCTCGCACTCGCGGCACGTTCATGAAATTGTCACGGCCTCGCGCGAAGGTGGCGCGTCGCTTACGATTCTCTCGGGTATGGTCGCCGGCTATTTCAGCGCTTTTTGGATGGGCCTGTTGATCGCGGGGCTCATGGGCGGCGCCTACTTTGTCTCCGGCATGGGGCTCGATCAATTGATGCAGGTCGAGCTGTTCGCCGGTGCCGAAGCGGTCGGCGTGGGTTCGATCTTTGCCTTTGGCCTCGTGGCCTTCGGCTTCTTGTGCATGGGCCCCGTGACCATTGCCGTGGATAGCTACGGTCCGGTGACCGACAACGCTCAGAGCGTGTTCGAGCTTTCGCAGATCGAGCACATCCCCGGCATTCGCGAGCAGATCAAGTCGAAGTTCGGCTTCGATCCCGATTTCGAGGGCGGCAAGCATTACCTGGAAGCCAACGATTCGGCGGGCAACACGTTTAAGGCCACGGCCAAGCCCGTGCTGATCGGTACCGCCGTCGTGGGCGCGACGACGATGATCTTCTCGATCATCTTGTTGCTGGGGAAATCCGGCCTGCTGCGGATCAGCCTCACCGACGCTCCGGTGCTGCTCGGCTTCATTTGCGGTGGCACCGTGATCTTCTGGTTCTCAGGAGCTTCGATGCAGGCGGTCACCACCGGTGCTTACCGGGCCGTCGAGTTCATCAAGCGCAATATGGACCTTTCGAAAAAAGAAGCGGATATCAACGACTCGAAGACGGTTGTGCGCATCTGTACGCAGTATGCCCAGGGCGGTATGTGGAACATCTTCATCGCGCTGATGGCCATTACGCTTGCGTTTGCGTTCTTCGATCCGAATTTCTTCGTTGCTTACCTGATTTCGATTGCCGTGTTTGGCTTGTTCCAGGCCATCTCGCTCGCCAATACGGGCGGAGCCTGGGATAACGCCAAGAAGTACGTGGAAGTCGACTTGCGTGAGAAGGGTACCTCACTGCACGCCGCCACCGTCGTGGGCGACACCGTGGGCGACCCGTTCAAGGATACGACTTCGGTCGCTTTGAACCCGATCATCAAGTTCTCCACGCTGTTCGGCCTCTTGGCAGTCGAAATCGCGGTTCAAATGAAGGAGAAATCGCACACCGAAGGGCTGAAGGACTACACGGCGCCGATCGGTGTCCTGCTGCTCGCCGTCGCGCTGTTCTTCGTTTACCGCTCGTTCTACGGAATGCGAATTCCGCAGGACAAGAAGGGCAAGGCCGCGGCTCACTAGCGGCCAGGCCGACGAAAGCCCACTAGGGTTTGACGTTCCACGAGTTTACAATTTCGGGCGACGAGACGAGGCCGGGCTGGTCTCGCTCGTCGCCCGTTTTTTATGGCCACGCGCATTGATTGTCTCCACCGGTTGCCGCCGTATCCGAACTTGCCGACACGAGGAATTTCCCTTCCATGCACGCGATGCCGCTGATCTTGGGCGTTTTGGCTTGCCTGGCAATCGCCTATCGCTTCTACAGCGCCTTTCTGGCGGCCAAAGTCGCCGCGCTCGATGATTCACGGATCACGCCGGCCCACGAGTTCGAGGACGGGCAGAACTATCATCCCACGAACAAGTGGGTTTTGTTCGGCCATCACTTCGCGGCCATCAGCGGCGCGGGACCGCTCATCGGCCCCGTGCTCGCCATTCAATATGGTTACATGCCCGGACTGATCTGGATCGTCGTCGGCGTGTGCCTGGCCGGGGCGGTTCAGGACATGCTCGTGCTGGCCGCTTCGGTGCGTCGTGGAGGGCGTTCGTTGGCCGAGATTGCCCGAGCCGAGATCGGTTCACTTGCCGGCGGAACCGCTTCGATCACGATCTTGTTCGTCGTGATCATTGCCCTCTCGGGGCTCGGCGTGGTTGTCGTCAAAGCACTCGGCGGCGAGGACATCAAGCTCGCCGCGGGCACCGTGTTTCGCTTGCCGGCCGAGGGCGAGATCGCGCTCAGCACGACGGATGGCCGGCACCTGGCGACGCTGCCCGAAAGCACCCGTATCGAGTACACCAACGGCTCGAGCGTGGTGCGCAGCGAAGCGTTCACCATCGCCGCCGCTGCCGGGACCGAAGCGAATCCTTTTGCGCCGCGAGACGGTGCGATCGAGTTGCCCGAGGGGGTGACCCAGGCCGTGCCCGGCAGTTCCTGGGGAACGTTTACGATCGCTTGCACGGTGCCGATCGCGTTTCTGGTCGGCCTGTATATGTACGTGCTTCGCAAGGGGCGCGTCGTCGAGGCTTCGGCTTTCGGCGCGATCGGCGTGTTGGCCGCGACGGTCGCGGGAAACTGGATTCCCGGTTCGGTGCTGGAACCCTACTTTCAGCTCACGCGCAATCAGACGATCGTCGCAATTTGCGCGTACGGCTTCATCGCGTCGGTATTGCCGGTGTGGCTCTTGTTGTGCCCGCGCGATTACCTGTCGAGTTTTCTGAAGATCGGCACGATCGCGCTCCTGGTGGTTGGCGTGGTGGTGGCCAATCCGCAACTCCACGCCCCGACTTATAACGAGCTGTTTGCCGGTGGCGGCGGGCCGTATTTCAAGGGCGCCATCTTCCCGTTTTGCTTCATTTGCATCATGTGCGGCGCGATTTCCGGGTTTCACGCGCTCGTCTCGTCGGGCACGACGCCCAAGATGGTCAACCAGGAATCCGATGTGCGCATGATCGGATACGGAGCCATGCTCATCGAAGGGCTCGTGGCCGTCATGGCGCTGATTGCGGCCGCCTCATTGCCCGTGGGCGACTACTGGGCCATTAACATCGATCTTTCACAGCAAGCGGCCTATGCCGAGGATCTGCGGACGATGAACGCCACGGTCGATAACCTGGCCGAGATCGAGCAGCAGGTGGGCGGCGAGGCGCTTCGTGGACGTACCGGCGGAGCGGTGACGCTGGCGGTCGGCATGGCGCAGATCTTCCGCGATGCCATGCATCGCGTGGCCGGCGGAACGGTGAATCTCGATGGCGTGATCAAGTACTGGTATCACTTCGCGATCATGTTCGAGGCGCTTTTCATCCTGACAACCATCGACACGGGCACGCGCATCGCACGCTTCCTGTTGCAAGAAACGCTCGGCAAGGTCTATCCCAAGTTCGATCGCACGGACTGGATGCCAGGCGCCGTGATTTCAACGGCGCTCGTCGTTGCCGGCTGGGGAGGCCTGATCTGGAGCGGCTCGATCGAAACCATCTGGCCCATGTTCGGCATCGCCAACCAGATGCTCGCCGTGATCGCGCTGATTGTCGTTACCACGGTCATGTTCAATGCCGGCCGTGGGCGATACGCTCCGCTGACGATTATCCCGCTCATTTTCGTCACCGGAACCACGCTGACCGCCGGCTATCAGATGATCACCGGACGCTTTGCCACCCAGATTGCCGACGGATGGAACCAGGGCGGCCTCAACGGAACCCTCGTCCAGGGCGTGCTCAACGCGGGGCTCATCGTGCTGCTCATCGGCTCCACCATAGTCATCCTGTCGCAGGCCGTCACGCGCTGGACGGCTTTGACACCGGCAGATCGTACCTGAGCCGCGCCTCCTCAGGCGCGCAAAAACAGGGCCCGCGAGCAGCACACCCGCGGGCCCCGACGACAATTCAATCGCGTCAAATCAAAAGCGTCACTTACGAGCAGCACTTGCTCTTGGCTGGCCCACACGCCGGAACCTGATAGGTCACGGTTTTGGGGACCATGCGGCACACCGGAACCTGAATCTCCTTGGTTACCGTATGCGGCACCTGCACCGTGTAGGTCCGCGTGCGTTCTTCGGGCACGGTTCGGCAGGTAGTTACCTCCCGGGTGCGCGTCTCCTGAGTGG
>CAZRCI010000042.1:0-41474 GCA_964598535.1 uncultured Planctomycetaceae bacterium
CAGAACGTCTATCGCAGCCAGCGGGTGGAAATCGACGACAAGCACATCGAGATCATCGTCGCGCAGATGTTGCGTAAGGTGAAAATCGAAACGCCGGGCGACACCAGCCTGCTGCCCGGCAGCGTGCTCGACAAGTTCGAGTTCCGCCAGGCCAACCAGGATCTGATCAAGTGCGTGAAGATTTCGCACAAGGGCGACAGCGACTTCTCCGAAGGCACAATCGTGCCCAAGGACGCGCTCGAGCAAGTCAACGCTCAGATCGAAGCCCTCGGCGGCGACTCGGCCAAGGGCGTGAAGCCCAAACCGGCCACCGCCAGCACGCAACTCCTGGGCATTACCAAGGCCTCGGTTCAAAGCTCCAGCTTCATCTCCGCCGCGAGCTTCCAGGAAACCACCAAGGTACTCACCGAAGCGGCTCTGGCCGGTAAGGTCGACAACCTGGTGGGCCTCAAGGAGAACGTCATCCTGGGCCACCTTGTCCCGGCGGGCACGGGCTTCAAGATGTTCCAAGACTCCGAAGTCCGCATCCGGCCCCAGGCGCTCGAAGCCCTCCAATCGCAGAAGGAAGACGTGCTCGCCCGCAGCTTCCCGCTGCTCGACGGCGCCGATGGCGCTACCCCGAGCGACGGCCAGCATAATGGCGACACGCCCAAGCCCGCGGCGGGCTCGCTCGAGGCTCTGCTGGGAGAAAACGAGCCGAATCCGGGCGAATAAACCTCCGGAAAATTTCCGTTGCAAGTAAAGCAAACGCGGCCCGGCTGATTTCAGTCGGGCCGCGTTTGTTGCTTCGACGGCAAAACATCCGAACGGCCGAATTACGCTGCCCGCCCGCAGCGGGTATTCTGAGGACGCCCGCGACACCCTGGGGGGCCGTCGCGCCCGTTTGTGTTCACGCCGCACGATCGCCCCACCAGCTTATCGCTGCAAGCTCATGAGCAACCTCGCCCCCGCCGTATATCTACTGGCAACGCTCGATACGAAAGGCGCGGAGGCCGCGTTTCTTCGCGACCAGATCCGCGTGCTCGGCGTTCCCGTACGCGTCGTCGACGTCGGCGCCATCGGAGTGCCGGCGATCGAAGCCGACATCCCGCGGGCCGAAGTTTTTCGCCAGGCGGGCATTTCGCTCGACGAAATTCGCGGCCGGGCCGACCGCGGCGAAGCGGTTACCGCCGCGGCCGAAGGCGCCGCCAACCTGGTGCGCGAGCATCATGCCCGCGGACTCGTGGCCGCGGTGCTGGCGATTGGCGGTTCGGCCGGGACTACGATCGGTACCTCGGCCATGCGCGCCCTCCCGCTGGGCGTGCCCAAGGTGATGATCAGCACCCAGGCCTCGGGCAACGTGCGGGCATACGTCCGTCACAAAGACATCGCTATGTTCAACTCGATCGTCGACATCTCGGGCCTGAACCGAATCAGCCGGGCCGTGTTCATGAGCGCGGCCGGGGCGACGGTGGGCATGGTCCGAGCCGCGGCGAATGCCAAGCCGCGAGACGACAAGCCGATCGTGGCCGCCACGATGTTCGGCGTCACGACGCCCTGTGTCGAGCGCGCCCGGGCGGTGCTCGAAGCCGCCGGCTACGAGGTGCTGGTGTTTCACGCAACGGGCAGCGGGGGCGAGGCGATGGAATCGCTCATCGACGATGGTGCGATCGCCGGCGTGCTCGACATGACCACGACCGAGCTGGCCGACGAGCTCTGTGGCGGTGTGCTTTCGGCCGGCCCCCATCGCCTGACGGCCGCCGGCCGCCGGGGCGTTCCCCAAGTAATCTCGGTCGGCGCGACCGACATGATCAACTTTCACGCCCTTGAGACGCTGCCTGTCGAGTTCCGCGAGCGGCTGATCTATAAGCACAACCCAAACGTGACGCTCGTTCGCACCACGACGACAGAAAACGACCGCATTGGTCAGGATCTGGCGACCAAGGCCGCCGCAGCCACGGGTCCCACGGCGATCATGCTGCCGCTCGAGGGGGTTTCGGCCCTCGACTGTACGGGGCAGCCGTTCGACGATCCGGCCGCCCGCCAGAAACTTTTCGGGGCGATCCGCCGATACAAGGGGAGCGTCGAGCTGGTGGAGCTTCCCTACCATATCAACGCGGCGGAATTTGCCACCGCTGCGGCGGAAAAGCTACTCGCGCTAATGCGTTCCGGCCCCGGATGAATGCCACCCCCTGAAGGATTGGGTGTCGAGTCGTTGATTGGGGGTAGCTTGTTCTGTCTCGGTTGGTGGTTTAGCACGAGGGGTGGTGAACAGAAAAGCCCCGCTTGACACCCTTGGGTGAATCGCTAAATTGGAGGATTCACCAGCTATAAGTCCTGATCCCATAGTAGATAGACGGTTACTAAATGCCGACAATCAATCAGCTTGTGCGGAAGCGCCGTAAGGCCCCGCGTAAATTCAGCAAGTCGCCCGTGCTCGACAAGTGTCCGCAGCGTCGCGGCGTGTGCTTGCAGGTCAAGACGATGACCCCCAAGAAGCCGAACTCCGCGATGCGGAAGATCGCCCGCGTGCGGCTCTCGAATGGCAAGGAAGTGACCGTTTACATCCCGGGCGAGGGTCACACGCTCCAGGAGCACTCGATTGTGCTCGTTCGCGGCGGCCGCGTTCGCGACTTGCCGGGCGTGCGTTATCACATCGTCCGTGGCGCCCTGGATACATTGGGCGTCGACGGTCGCAAGCAGTCGCGTAGCTTGTACGGCGCCAAGAAGTCTTAGTCGCCTTCCGGCCACCGCGTTGCTCGCTGCCTCGATCACCATCATTCACTTAGTCCCCCGTTAGACGGAAAGCAAACAAGCCATGGGTCGCATTACTGCCAGCCGCAAGCAACTAGCGCCGGATCCCCGGCACGATTCGATGCTGGCCAGCAAGTTCATCAACTGCCTGATGCACGACGGCAAGAAGGCCACCGCGCAGAAGGTGTTCTACGACGCGTTGGAAATCGTCAAGACGAAAATCGGCGACGCCGAACCGATCGACGTCTTTACCCAGGCGGTCGAGAACGTGAAACCCGCCATCGAGGTTCGTTCGAAGCGCGTCGGTGGCGCCGCCTATCAGGTGCCGATGCAGGTCAACCGCCAGCGTCAGCAGTCGCTCGCCATCCGCTGGATCTTGATGGCTGTTCGCGAACGCAAAGGCAAGGCTACGCACGAGAAGCTGGCCGAAGAGCTGGTTGCCGCCTACAAGAAGGAAGGCACCGCCATCAGCCGCCGCGAAAACGTGCACCGCATGGCCGACGCCAACAAGGCCTTCGCGCATTTCGCCTGGTAGTTATTCTTCGCAGATTCACGCACGCCGCGCGGCGCCGGTTTCCCGGTGCCGCGCGGCGTTGCTCTGCGCCCCCGGCTCGGGAACAATAAGGCGATCGTCCTCCCCCGTGGCAATCAAGCCCTGCCCTCGATTCACGCGGCGAACCTTCCATTAGGTTGGTCGCGTTGCAAGACGCACTGGAAGACATCCGCATGCCAACCGCCATCGACAAGATTCGAAACATCGGCATCATCGCCCACATCGACGCCGGCAAGACCACGGTCACCGAGCGAATGCTCTACTACAGCGGCGCGAGCCACCGCATGGGCGACGTCGACAAAGGGACCACCGTCACCGACTTCGATCCCGAGGAGCAGCAGCGCGGCATCACCATCCGCGCGGCGGCCGTCACTTTCCCTT
The DNA here is from genome assembly GCA_964598535.1 of uncultured Planctomycetaceae bacterium. Taxonomy (GTDB): domain Bacteria; phylum Planctomycetota; class Planctomycetia; order Pirellulales; family PALSA-1355; genus JALHMI01. The sequence goes on from CAZRCI010000042.1 coordinate 3,668, forward strand.
GGCGCGACTGCACGGTCAACCTGATCGACACGCCGGGCCACGTCGACTTCACCGCCGAGGTGGAGCGAAGCCTTCGCGTGCTCGACGGCGGCGTCGTGGTCTTCAGCGCCCGCGAAGGCGTCGAGGCCCAGAGCGAGACCGTCTGGCGGCAAGCCGACAAGTATCGCGTGCCGCGAATCGCGTTCATCAACAAAATGGACCGCGAAGGCGCCGATTTCGACGGCACCTTCAACGAGATTCGCGAGCGGCTCGAAGCCAACCCCGTGGCGATTCAATATCCCGCCGGCTCGGGTCCGCCGCACCTGGTCGACCGCTTCCGCGGAATCATCGACCTGGTCGAGATGGAATACCTCACGTTCGACGAAGAAAAGCTGGGGGCCGAGTTTCGTCGCGAGCCCATTCCCGAAGATCTGATCGACATGGCCGAATTGTGGCGCAGCGAGCTGATCGAAAAGCTGTTCGAGTACAGCAATGAAATCGCCGAGCGGTTCCTGGAAAAGTCTCCCATTCCCGCCGATCTGATCCGCCGCGTGCTGCGCGAAGCGACGCTGATGCGGTTGATCGTGCCCGTGCTTTGCGGATCGGCGCTCGATCACGTGGGCGTCCAGCCGCTGCTGGACGCCGTCGCGCATTACCTTCCCAGTCCGGCCGACGTGCCGCCGGTCGAGGGCGTTAATCCCAAGAAGCGCGACCAGGTAGAAGGCCGCAAACCCTCGGCCGACGAGCCGTTCGCCGCGCTCGTCTTCAAAATCGACGCTCGCAAGACGGGCGACCTGCACTATGTCCGGGTGTACTCCGGCCAGCTCAAAGCCAACAGCCGCGTGCTCAACCCCGGCAAAGACAAAAAAGAAAACGTGCCGCAGCTCTGGCACATCCAGGCCGATCGCCAGGAACAGGTTCCCGCCGTCTCGGCCGGCGACATTATTGGCATTATCGGCCTCCGGCATTCGGTCACCGGCGACACGATCTGCGATCCCAATCATCCGATCTTGCTGGAAACGATTCAGTTTCCTGAAACGGTCATCGCTATGGCGATCGAGCCGGAGTCGTCGACCGAACGCAAGAAGCTCGGGGAAGTGCTGGAGATGATGAAACGCCAGGACCCCACCTTCCGCGCGCTCGAAAACGAGGAAACCGGCCAAACATTGATCAGCGGCATGGGCGAGCTACACCTCGAGGTGATCAAGCATCGTCTGCTCCGCGACTACAACCTCAACGTTCGGGTTCACAAGCCGCGGGTCAGCTACCGCGAGACGATTGAGAAGGCGGCCGAGGTCACGGGGGTTTGCCATCGCCAGCAGGCCGGTCAATCCATGAGCGCCGAGGTGACGATCCGAATCGAGCCCTACGCGCAGGGCGGCAGCGGCGCGGTCGTGATTCCGGCCCCGGGCGAAGTGTTGCCCGAGCCGTATTTGTCGACCGTGCTCGACGCCCTCCGCGACGAAGGCCAAGGCGCCGGCCTGCTGGGCTGCCCGCTGATGCGCGTGAAAATCACGGTCCTGGGCGGCCAGGTCCACGAGACCGACTCGAACGAGATCGCCTTCCGCTACGCCGCGGCCGACGCCTTCGACAAGGCCCTGCGCGCTGCCGGCGCAGTGTTGCTCGAACCGATCATGAAGCTGCAGATTACGACCCCCGAGGAAAACCTGGGCGACTTCATCAACGACTTGCAACAGCGCCGGGCGATCATCAACGAGACGCAGCACCGCGGCAAAAACGTTGTGATCGACGCCGAAGCTCCGCTGGCAAACCTGTTTGGCTACTCGAGCGCCATGCGCGGCCTGAGCCAGGGCCGCGCCACGGCCTCGATGGAACCGGCCGCCTACGGTCCTGCTCCGGCCGAAGTTGCCGAAACCTTCGTATAGCACCAGCCTGCCAACGCGCTCACGCATCTTCTCGGGCGGATATCCACCGTCACCTGCCATATTGCGGCGTTTATCAGGCTGCGGAGTTCACCTCCGCACTTCGCGAGGCTGAAAAAGTTCACGGACTTTTTCAATAACGGTTGGATCCTGGAAGTCCGGGCCGCGTCCGGCTCTGGGCCTTCAAAACACCGGGAATCCGCCTCGCAAACGCCGCCTGCCGCGAACCGTGAATTTCGAGACCCCGCCCCCCCCCGCCGGTACGGCCAAAACGAACCCTCGCACCAGAACCGCCCCCGCCGCCCAAATTTTGGGCCTTACAGCCTCCGCAGGCGGACCGCCTTAACACGAGCCGCGCGCCAAATTTGGGGACTTTCTTCGGTCGATGGTAAAAGCGGTTGACACCCTTCTCTGCAATTCGTAATATTCGAGGTTTCCCCAGTTGGCCAAAGGCCGATACTTGGGGAGCGATGAAATGCTTCAAGGCCCTCGGCAGCTTCGAGGGCCTTTTTATACGAACGGGAGTGTGTCTGGTGGCGGGTCATACGCAAGAGATAATTCGTATTCGAATGGAAGCCTACGATCACTCGGTGCTCGATCAGAGTGCCGCGGAGATTGTCGATACAGCCAAGCGCACGAACAGTGAAGTGCATGGCCCGATCCCGCTTCCCACGCGGATCGAGCGTTATACGGTGCTTTCCAGTCCCCATATTGATCGCAAGGCCCGGCAGCAGTTCGAAATTCGCACGCACAAGCGGCTAATTGATATCGTCCAGGCCACGGCCAAGACGATCGAGGCCCTGAACAAGCTGAGCCTGCCGGCGGGCGTCGATATCAAGATCAAGGCATCGAGCCGGCACTAAACTCGCTGCTCGGCGTCGAATCAGGGTCGGTGCTGGTTCGGTTGTAGCGAAAGCTGGAATATATTCGTGGGTGATTTGGGGGAGAGGGTGACAAAAAGCTCGTCGCTCCCCTAGCAATAAAGTACTGGGTATGTAAAACTGGCGGTCTTCGATTTTCAGGCCGCTCAGGCAACTTTCAGAAGGCTTCTATGCCCTGGAAGCTTGGTGGGTAAAGCTTGGCTCGGTTTGGGCTCTGACTACCTGCCGGCAACAGACCATAGGAATACACTGCGATGGCTATAGGATTGCTCGGCCGCAAGGTCGGGATGACGCAATTGTTTGACGAGGCTGGCAATGTGGTGCCGGTGACTGTGCTTGAAGCCGGTCCCTGTCATGTGTTGCAGGTTCGCACGAAGGACCGCGACGGCTACGAAGCTGTTCAGGTTGGTTTTGGTGACATGCCTCGTCGCCTCGCTTCGCGTAGTGTTCGTGGTCATGTTGCTAAGCTCGATGGCAAGCGATCCAAGTCGCGTGCAAAGTCGGGTGTCGAACTTCTTGCCAAGGCTGGGTGTGAGCCTCAGCGTTTCGTTCGCGAGTTCCGCGGCAGTGTCGATGGTGTCGAGGTCGGGCAAAAGCTCGATGTCGCCCAATTCGCCGAGGTCAAGCGAGTCGACATCGTTGGCACCACCAAGGGGCGTGGCACTGCCGGCGTCATGGTGCGGCATAACTTCAAGGGTCAGCGGGCGACGCACGGCGTAAAGAAGGTGCATCGCCACGCGGGCTCGATCGGCCAAAGCCAATTCCCTGGCCATGTGCCCAAGGGACGCCGGATGGCCGGGCGTTACGGCAATGAGCGGTCGACGATGCGGAACGTGCTCGTGGTGGGGGTTGATGCCGAGCAGAACCTGCTGTTGGTGCGCGGCGCTGTTCCGGGCCCCCGCGGCGGCTATGTGGTGATTCGGGAAACTAATACGTTGTAAGGGGCTTTGCTGGTCCGCTGGCCCTGTGTGGGCGGATCGCGAGGACGATCAGGGAAAGTAGTGATGGCAAGTTTGACCGTCTATGACCGAACCGGCAAGTCGGTGGGCAGCTACGAAATCGAGCCCACGGATCTCGCTCCGCGCATCAATAAGCAGCTTTTGCATGATGCCGTGGTCATGTATCAGTCGAATCTGCGGGTCGGCACCGCGCGGACGAAAAGTCGTGCGGAAGTTGCCGGTTCAACCAAGAAGATGTATCGCCAGAAGGGGACGGGCAACGCCCGTGCCGGCTCGCGTCGCAGTGGTGTTCGCGTGGGTGGCGGTCACATCTTTGCCAAGCGGCCGCGCGACTGGGGTTATCGTCTGCCGCGCAAGGCCTTGCAGCTTGCGACGCGAATGGCGCTTGCCTCCAGGTTGCGGGATGGCGAGGTCACGTTGATTGACGACCTCAAGTTCGACGCTCCCAAAACCAAGGATATGGCCGCGATTATCAAGTCGCTTCAGCTCTCGGGCGAAAGCTTGTTGGTGGCGACCGCGGCGCATGATGTGAACGTGTATAAGAGCGCCCGTAATATCGATCGTGTTTCGATTTCGCCGGTTGGCGGATTGAATGCCCTCGTGTTGTTGCAGTCGAACCGGGTCTTGATGACCAAGGCCGCGATCGAGGCGGTTCGTTCGGCGGCTAGCGAAAAGGCGAACGGCGAAAAGAAGGCGGCGAAGTAGTAGTACAAGGAATTTGCGGCGATGGCCACTGATACCACGACAGCCACGACCACGACAATCGAGCCGCTGCTCGCGCCTCACCAGGTGATCCTGCGGCCGCTCGTGACTGAAAAAGGCATGCATCGTTCGACGCGCTACAACGCTTATGCGTTCGAGGTCAGCCGCTTGGCTACCAAGGACGACGTGCGGCGTGCGGTCGAGCAACTGTTTAACGTGCGGGTCCTTCGCGTGCACACGCAGAACCGCAAGGGCAAGCCTCGTCGGACGCGGTTTAGCTCGGGCCAGACTCGCGATTGGAAAAAGGCGATCGTGAAGCTGCATAGCGAGGATCGGATCGACTTCTTTTAGTCGGTGGCGTATCTCCGGCGATTTGGGCAAACGAGCGGTGCTCGCCAGGGCTGCTTGAAGGGAAAGACGGATCAGCAATGGGTATTCGACGATACAAACCGACAACTCCGGGGCGCCGTGGCGCGACGGTCAGTGATTTCGCTGACTTGACCAAAGGTGTCAAGCCGGAGAAGAGCCTGCTCGTTCCGAAGAAGAAGACCGGCGGACGCAACAACCAGGGCAAGATCACGTCTCGGCATCGTGGGGGCGGTCACAAGCAGCGCTATCGCTTGATCGACTTCCGTCGCAATAAAGACGGTGTGCCGGCCAAGGTGTTCAGCATCGAGTACGATCCGAATCGTAGTGCTCGCATCGCTCTGCTGCACTATGTCGACGGCGAAAAGCGTTATATCCTGGCTCCGGCCGGCCTGAGTCGCGGCGACGAGGTGATGAGCGGTCCGGATGCTCCGCCGACGGTGGGCAATGCCCTGCCGCTGAGGAGTATTCCGCTGGGCATGACGATCCACAATGTGGAGTTGCAGCCAGGTCGCGGCGGTGTGTTGTGCCGGTCCGCCGGCACCAGCGCGACGCTCGCGGCCCGCGAAGCGGATTGGGCGCAAATCAATTTGCCGAGTGGTGAAATTCGCCGTGTCCCGGCGGCCTGTCGGGCGACGGTCGGTGCAATTGGCAATTCAGAACACGAGTCGATCGTCGTCGGCAAGGCCGGTCGCAATCGGTGGAAGGGCATTCGGCCGCACGTTCGCGGCACTGCCATGAACCCGACCGACCATCCCCACGGTGGTGGTGAAGGTCGCACCAAGGGCGGCCGCAATCCGGTGAGTCCGCAGGGTAAGAGTGCCAAGGGCGGGGCCACTCGGAAGCATCGCAAGCCGTCGAACGCCGCGATCGTGCGTCGACGTCGCTCGCGCCGTTATGGACAGTTGAAGGTACAGTAAACCCAAACGTACAGTAACCCGGACCGATCGAGGTCGGGCAGGTGAGGCCCGGTTGGCGGCGATTTGCCGTCGTGTCGGTTCCTTAAGAGAAATTTCCGCAAGCACAGGCAGTTGCAATGGGAAGATCGTTAAAGAAAGGTCCGTTCGTCACTCCGAAGCTGTTCGCGAAGGTCGAGCGGATGACCAGCGATGGCCGTAAGGAACCGATCAAGACCTGGGCCCGCGCTTGTACGATCGTGCCGGAATTCGTCGGCCACACGTTTATGGTTCACAACGGCAAGCTGCACATCAAAGTGTTCGTCACCGAAGACATGGTTGGCCACAAGTTGGGTGAGTTTGCTCCGACGCGAACCTTTCGCGGCCACGGCGGCAAGGGCGGCAAGAAGTAGTCAATCAACCAAGCAAGGGGTCAATCCCAAGGCAAATCCCGTCGGCACGTTCGGATCCGCCGTCGGCGCCTTCGGATCAGCCGAGAGAGAACGAATATCATGGCCTACACCGCCGTACACAAATATGCTCGGATCAGTGCCCGCAAGGTGCGGCCGCTGGCCGATTTGATCCGCGGCAAGCACGCCGATGAGGCGCTCGATCTGCTCAAGTACCAGCCGCAGCGAGGAGCTCGGCTGCTGGAGAAGGTTTTGAAGAGCGCTCTGGGCAACGCCGAGGACCGTCGGGCACCGAGCGTCAGCGATCTGGTCGTGGTCGATGCTCGTGTCGACGGCGGGCCGATGTTCAAGCGAGTTCGCCCCCGGGCCCGCGGCATGGCGTTCATGATCAAGCGGCGGATGGCGCATATTAGGGTTTCGGTCGACACGGTCGCCTAGAGCGTCTGCTGGTCAAGCAAGCATACGAGTTTCTAACAAGTTCGCGGACGACGCGGACCAATAGCGCGGAAACGAGAGCACAGCAATGGGTCAAAAAGTCAATCCAACCGGCTTTCGGACGGGCATCATGGTGGGCTGGAAAAGCCGCTGGTATGCCTCGAAGCAGGAGTTTTCGAACCTGCTGCTCGAAGACCGCAAGCTCCGCAAGTTCGTCAAGGACAAGTACCGGTTCGCCGGCATCCCGAAGATCGAAATCGAACGTACCCGCGACGAGGTGAAGGTCATCCTGTACACCGCTCGGCCGGGCATCATCATCGGTCGCAAGGGTCAGGAAGTGGAGCGTCTGCAGGAGGAGTTGCAAAACCTCATCGGTCGGCGGATCAACATCAAGATCGAAGAGATTTCGCGCCCCGAAATTCACGCTCAGCTCGTCGCGGAGGACATCGCCGAGCAGCTTGCCAAGCGGGCCAGCTTTCGCCGCTGCATGAAGCGGGCGATGGAGACCACGATGGAGGCGGGCGCCAAGGGAATCAAGATTCAGCTTTCAGGACGGCTCGGCGGTTCGGAAATGGCGCGCTGCGAAAAAGCGATCGCCGGTTCGTTGCCGCTTTCCACGCTCCGGGCCAAGATCGATTACGGATTCACCGAAGCCATGACACCCCAGGGACACATCGGTGTCCAGGTGTGGGTCAACCAAGGCATGTATCAAGAGGACGAGACCGATGGCGTTGATGCCCAAGAGGGTCAAGCACCGAAAAAGCCAAAGAGGACGTATAAAAGGTAAAGCCACGCGGGGCAACCGTGTCGTCTTTGGCGACTTTGGCCTGCAAGCCACGCAAGGTGGCTGGGTCAGCGCTCAGACGATCGAGGCCGGCCGTATCGCTGCTTCGCAGTATTTGCGGAGCGAAGGACGGCTCTATATCCGCGTCTTTCCGCATAAGTCCGTAACCAGCATCCCACTTGAAACCCGCATGGGTAAGGGTAAGGGAGAGCCGGAGTTTTGGGCCGCGGTGGTGCGCCCTGGAACCGTGCTGTATGAGATCGGCGGCGTAAGCGAAGAAGCGGCCAGAATGTGCTTTTCGCGGTTGGCCCACAAGATGCCCGTGCGTGTGCGTTTTGTACGGCGTCGGGCGGTCTAGGCGTCCGGCGGAGTATTTTGGTGGGCAGTGAGCAGCGAACTAGTGAATAACGAGCGGTGAACAACGAATCGACGAGTCGGATTAGAAAGCCATGACTACGGCCAGCGAACTACGCGAAATGAGCGACGAGCAGTTGGAGCTCACGCTCAAGGAAGCGACGGAACATTTGTTCAAGATGCGAATTCAGCAACAGACGGAAAAGCTTGATGCCCCCAGCGAGCTGCGGAAGTCGCGTCAAGTAATTGCCCGTTGCAAGACCATCCAAACGCAGCGAGCCAAGCAGGCCGCGGCTGCCAAGTAAGAGCGAGAGCACCAGACATGCCGAAACGAGTTTCGATTGGCGTCGTGACGAGCGACAAGATGGCGAAGACCCGCCGCGTGGAGATTCCCCGCCTGGTTCGCCATCCGAAGTACGGCAAGATCATGCGTCGCAAGACGGTCTGCCACGTGCACGACGAGGCCGAGGAATGCCACGTGGGCGATACGGTCGAGATCCAGGAGTCTCGTCCCCGCAGCAAGACCAAGCGTTGGGAGCTGGTTCGCGTGGTCAGCAAGAGTCGGCTGGTGGATATCGCCGCGATGAAGGCGGCCCATCGGCGCGATGCGGAGCAAGAGAACGCCTAGCAGCAGGAACAGGATGCCGTTGGTCGACGGAATACTCGGTCGACGGAATACTCGGCCGATAGGGACCTTTGATCGGTTGTCGCGAGTAGCGATTTTTGAATGTGACAAATCAACGCGGCTGGCGAAAAGAGCCCCGGCGAAGAGAGCAAAGCGAGCATAGTCAAGACAGGTAAGACCAGCCATGATCCAGATGCAGACCAGGTTGAATGTCGCCGACAACACAGGGGCCAAAGAGGTCATGTGTATCAAGGTGCTCGGCGGCACGCACCGGCGGACCGCCGGCCTGGGCGATGTCGTGATTTGCAGCGTGAAATCGGTGATTCCAGGCAGCGACGTGAAAAAGAAGAGCGTCGTAAAAGGGGTGATCGTCCGCTGCAAGAAGCCGACCCGCCGTCCAGACGGCAGCTACGTGCGGTTCGACAACAACGCCGTGGTGATCATCGACAACGATCGCAATCCACGCGGCACGCGCATCTTCGGTGCCGTCGCCCGCGAATTGCGTGATCGCAACTTTATGAAAATCGTGAGCCTCGCGAGCGAGGTGGTGTAATGCATATCCGAGTAGACGACATCGTGCAGGTCATCACCGGCGAGGACAAAGTCCGCGGCCGTGTGCTGAAAGTGCTGCGTGACGAGAATCGCGTGATCGTCGAGGGCGTGAATCGCGTCTATCGACACATTCGCCGCAGCCAAAAGAACCCCCAGGGCGGCCGGCTCTCGAAGGAGATGCCGGTCAGCCTGTCGAACGTGCTGCTGGTGTGTTCGTCGTGCAATCAGCCGACGCGTACCGGCGCCCGGTTCAAGGACGACGGCGGCAAGGAGCGGTTCTGCAAGAAGTGCGGCGCGGGCATCGGTGTGATCGCCCCGGCCCACAAGTCGCACGCCAGCAAATAAACGACGCGCACGGTCAACGAACAAACGGCACGGTCAACGAACAAACGTTAAGCCAGACAAGTTAAGCGATAGCAATCATGGCCAAGAAATCCAAACCAGCCGATGCCGGTTCCGAACCGGTTCAAGCGGTGCCGCCGCGGCTTTGGGAGCGGTATCAGAACGAGATTCGGCCGGTCCTGGCCAAGAAGCTCGGTCGGTCCAATCCGCATGCCCTGCCCCGGCTTGAGAAGATCGTCGTCAGCATGGGCGTTGGCAGCGCCATTACCGAAAAGAAGCATATCGAGGAGGCGGCCGCGGCGCTCTCGCAGATCACCGGCCAGAAGGCGTTGATCACCAAGAGCCGCAAGGCGATCGCCAACTTCCGGCTTCGCGAAGGCTTGCCCATTGGGGCCAAGGTAACGATCCGCGGTCCGCGCATGTATGAGTTCATGGACCGGTTGATCTCGCTGGCGCTGCCCCGCGTGCGTGACTTTCGCGGCCTGAACCCTAAGGCGTTTGACGGCAACGGCAACTACAGCCTGGGCCTGACCGAACAGCTCGTTTTTCCGGAGTTGAATCCGGACAAGTTCCTGCGTCCGCAGGGCTTGAACGTCACGTTCGTCGTGTCTGGCGCCCGCGGCGATGACGAGTCGCGCGAGCTGCTCAAGGGCTTTGGCATGCCGTTCAAGACCGACGAAAACGCCGACGAGGCGAGCAAGAAACGTACTCCCGTGGGCGCGACCTAGGAACCAATACAACAACTCCCATCGGTAGCGACCGTGCTGCCGGCGAAGGAACAATGTCGTACTCCAGTCCAGCAGGAAAAGTGCATGGCAAGTAAATCGAAGATTGCCAAGGCCAAAGAACCTCCCAAGTACAGCACCCGGCTTGTGCGCCGGTGCAAGATTTGTGGGCGTCCGCGGGCCGTGTATCGCAAATTTGGAATCTGCCGAATCTGCTTCCGGAAATTGGCCGACGAAGGCCTGATTCCCGGCGTCAAGAAGGCGAGTTGGTAATAGGGGAATTTAGCTAACATGATGACCGACCCCATCGCCGATATGCTCACCCGCATCCGCAACGCGGTGCGCGTCGAAAAGCCCACGGTGACGATGCCGCTGTCGAAGGTGAAGCGCGGGCTGGCCGAAGTGCTGAAACGGGAAGGCTACATCTGGGGCTACGAAGAAGTCTCCGGAGAGCCTGTACCCGAGCTGCGCATCGAGTTGAAATACGGCCCGAACGGCGAGCGTGTGATTCGTCACATCAAGCGCGTCAGCAAGCCTGGTCGGCGGGTTTACCGCCGCGCGACGGGCCTGCGCCCGGTGCTCAACGGGCTCGGCATTTCAATTATCAGCACGAGTAGCGGCGTGGTCAGCGACCGCGAAGCTCGCCAGCGCAACCTGGGTGGCGAAGTGCTCTGCGAATTGTGGTAAACAAGCTCGCCGCGAGTTTGCAGCGCGGCCTAAAGGTGATATAGCCATGTCCCGAATTGGAAAACAACCCGTTCCGGTGCCGTCGAACGTGAAGGTCGACATCACGGTCGGCAAGATCTCGATCGAGGGTCCGCTCGGCACGCTCGATTGGGCGCTTCGTCCCGAAGTGAGCGTAACGCACGACGTCGACAACAAGCAGGTCGTCGTCACGCGTCTAGACGATAGCCGCCTGGCCCGCGCCTTGCACGGACTGTCGCGCGCCGTGATCAACAACATGGTCGAGGGCGTCACCAAGGGCTACGAAAAGAAGCTGGAAATCGTGGGCGTCGGCTACCTGGCCGCGATCCAGAGCGGCCAACTGCAGCTTCGCGTCGGATTTGCCAACGAAATTCACTTGCCGATCCCGGCGGGCCTCAACGTTACTTGTCCCGATCAGACGCACATCGTCATCAAGGGCAGCGACAAGCAGCTTGTCGGCCAGTTTGCCGCCGAAGTCCGTTCCGTCCGCAAGCCGGAGCCCTACAAAGGCAAGGGAATCCGCTACGATGGCGAGGTCGTTCGCCGCAAGGCCGGTAAGGCGATGACCAAGTAAGGCGATGACCGACGTAACGCGATAACCAAAGTAACCAGCGAAATACGCAGACAAGTTCAGCCGGCTGAAGGATGCATCAAGACGGTGGCCAATTTCGTCACCGCGACCTTTCAGCCCAGTTGGTGGGATAACAAACCGTGAATCACGAACGAGCAACTTTACAACAGCGTCAACGTCGGGCATATCGGGTTCGCAAGCGCGTCCGCGGCACGGTCGAACGTCCGCGGCTGTCGGTCTTTCGCAGCCACAAGCATGTGTATGCCCAGGTGATCGACGACGCCAGCGGTCGCACCTTGGCCTCGGCCAGCACGGTCGACAAGGACCTCCGCGGCGACTTGAAATACGGTGGCAACGTGGCCGCGGCCACCGCCATCGGCAAGGCGATTGCCCAGCGGGCCAAGGCGGCGGGCGTCACCAAGGTGGCCTTCGATCGCGGTTCGGCCCAGTATCATGGCCGAGTGGCCGCGCTGGCGAATGCCGCGCGCGAGGCCGGCCTTGAGTTTTAAAGTCAGATGAGTGTCCCCCCCGGGATGCCGCTGTGACCGTCCGGTCCGCAAACCGGCGTTTCGCGGCGCAAAACATCGTGTAGAATTCAGACTTCCCAAGAAACAGCATTGTCCAAAGCAGAATCGCGAGCCGCGCGGGCTCGAGGAGTGACACGTGTCTGAAGGCAGCAATCGCGGCGAACTGATCGATAAGGTGATCAAGATCAAGCGCTGCGCCGCGGTGGTCAAAGGCGGCCGCCGCTTCAGCTTCGCCGCGATGGTCGTGGTCGGCAACGGCCGCGGCAAGGTCGGCTGGGGCTACGGCAAGGCCAACGAAGTTCCGCCCAGCGTGGAAAAGGCCGTCAAGGACGGCTCGCGCAGCATGTTCGAGGTCTCGCTCGACGGCGGCACGATTCCCCATCCGGTGGAAGGCCGCTTCGGCGCCGCTCGCGTGGTGCTGGTGCCCGCCTCGCCCGGTACCGGCGTAATTGCCGGCGATGCCGTGCGTGCCGTGTGCGAAGCCGCCGGCATTCACAACATCCTCACGAAGAGCTTTGGCTCCAACAATCCGGTCAATCTGGTCAAAGCCTCGATCGAGGCGCTCAAGCAATTGCGCACGCGTTCGGATATCGAGCGTCTGCGGGGAGTGACGCTCGTATGAACCTGGCGGAAGTCAATCGCGGAATTCATAAGCACAAAAAGCGCAAGCGCATCGGTCGTGGCACCGGTAGCGGCCACGGCAAGACCAGCGGCCGCGGTCACAAGGGCCAGGGCCAGTTGGCCGGTTGGAGCGCCCCGTCGATCTTCGAAGGTGGCGCCAGCCCGCTCATTCGTCGTATTCCCAAGCGCGGCTTCAACAACGCCTTCGCCAAGACGGTGGCTTCGGTCAATGTCGGCGCGCTCAGCGCGGCTTTTGCCGATGGGGAAGAAGTCACCATCGAAAGCCTGAAGGCCAAGGACCTCGCCAAGGGGCGCTACGACGAGCTGAAGATCCTGGGCGGCGGCGAGCTGACCAAGAAACTCAAGATCTCGGCCCATCGCTTCAGTGCCTCGGCGCTGGAAAAGATCAAGCAGGCCGGGGGCGAAGCCAACGTCCTGCCCGGCAAACAGGCTCCCAAGCCCGCCAAGAGCCGCAAGGCTGCCGGCAAGTAGCCGCACCGAGTTTGTTGTTGTCCTCCTAAAAAGAATCGGTTTTCAATTCTCGCGTCGCAGCTCGCCTCGTCGTCCCAAGGACGGGCAACCTAAAACCCAACGGCCATGCGCCGCCGGCGGCGCCGCAATGGCTCCACGAAGGACGGACCATTCGCCATGTGGGAAAAGATTCGCGTCATCTTCACCATCCCCGAATTGCGGAAGAAAATCCTCTTCACGCTGGGGTTGCTCGCCGTCTATCGCGTTGGCTGGCAGATTCCGCTCCCGATCATTGACCAAAGCTCGATGTCGGCGTTCTTTCAGTCGACCACGGGCATGGGTCAATTGTTCCAACAGGTGGCCGTATTCAGCGCCGCCCAGCTCAACCAGATCACGATCTTCGGCCTGGGCATCATGCCCTACATTTCGGCCTCGATTATCTTCCAGTTGCTCGGCAGCGTCTGGGGGCCGCTCGAACGTCTGCAAAAAGAAGGCGAAAGCGGCCGCAAGAAGATCAACGAATACACCCGCTACGCGACGGTCGTGCTCTGCATCGGCCAAAGCTGGGCCTACCTTGGCTTTCTGGCCAGCCAGGGATTGATTCTCGACGACTACCTGGTCAATGGCTCGCTGCCGTTCGGCTGGCAGTTGGTGGCCGTTACGATGATGACCGCGGGCACCATCTTCCTAATGTGGCTCGGCGAGCAAATCGACGAGTTTGGCATCGGCAACGGCATCAGCCTCTTGATCATGGCGGGCATTCTGGCCGGCTTGCCGGGCGCCATCGTAAGCCTGCTTAACAGCTCGTCGCTCGAACTGGGCAGCACCTCCGGACAAATCGGCATCGAAATCATCCTCCTGCTGGTCCTGCTGTTCGTGGCCGTGGTGGCCGGCGTCGTGTTCATCACGCTCGGGCAACGCCGCATTCCCACGCAAAGCGCCAAGCATGTCCGCGGCCGGCGGGTCTACGGCGGAACCAAACAGTACCTGCCCCTGCGGGTCAACCAGGCGGGCGTGATGCCGATCATCTTCGCCAGCAGCTTGCTGATGTTCCCCTCGCTCATTTTCACCAGCCTGGCAAACTCCTATCCCGAGTCGATCTGGGCCAACCTCGACGATACATTTCGCCGCGGCAGCGGATTCATCTATAACACCCTGTACGTGGTGCTGATCTACTTCTTCTGTTACTTTTGGACGGCGATCACCTTCAATCCGAAGGACATGGCCGAAAACCTCAAGAGCTTCGGCACGTTTATCCCGGGCTATCGCCCCGGCAAGCGCACGGCCGACTATCTCGAGAAGGTCATGGTTCGCATTACCTACGTGGGCGCCGGCTTCCTGGCGGTTGTGGCCATCGCTCCAACGATCATTACCAGTATTTTTTCGGTCGACTATGGCGTGGCGCAGTTTTTTGGCGGCACGAGCTTGCTGATCGCGGTCAGCGTGGCTTTTGACCTCGTGCAGAAAATAGACAGTCACCTCGTAATGCGGAACTATCGAGGACTCTTGGAAGCTTAGAGTTTGCTTCCGTGCGGCATGCGCAGGAGAAGCATGTCGCGCACTGGGCGGGAAAGACGAGACACCATGCGGTTAGTTTTCATCGGTCCGCCCGGCGTCGGTAAAGGCACTCAGTCCGAACGGCTGGTTCGCCATCTGGGCATCATTCATCTTTCCACGGGCGAAATGCTGCGCAGCGCGTGCGCCGAGCAAACCGAGCTCGGCAAGCAAGCGGATCGCTACATGGATTCCGGCGAGTTGGTGCCCGACGAGCTGATGCTCGATCTGGTCAGCGAGCGGCTGACGGCCGACGACTGCCGGCAGGGTTACCTGCTTGACGGATTTCCGCGGACGCTCGGCCAGGCCAAAGCGCTCGACACCATCTTGGACTCGCGCGGCACGCCGCTCGACCTGGTCCTGGAACTAACGGCCGACGCCGACGAACTGATTCGCCGTCTTGCGGCCCGCGGCCGGAAGGACGACCAGCCCGAGATCGTTCGCCGCCGGCTCGAAGAGTACGAGCGTCAGACGGCGCCGCTGTCGGAATACTACAGCCGGCGGAACCTGCTCCGCACGGTCGATGGTCGCGGTACGCCGGACGAAGTGTTCCAACGCGTTAAAGCCGTGATCGACAACGATCGAGAAAGCCGCACGATCAAAAACGCCGCGCAGTAAAGCGGATAAACGCAGCAACGTGGCAAAATAACTTAGAACGACCAGGGTAGATGAGAAACGCGACGCAAAACCTGCGTGGTGTTCGCTCCGGCCCCCCCGGCGGTGAAAGCCGCCGCCAAGACCAGCCGCCGCCAAGACCAGCCGCCGCCAAGACCAGCCATTGTTCGGAAGGAAATCAGAGCGTGCATATCCTGCGTTCCCAGCGTGAAATCAGCCAAATGCGCAAGGCGGGCTTGCTCGTCTGGAAGGCGCATCAGGTCGCCGCGGAATACGTCAAGCCTGGCATTACCACCGGTGAAATCGACGCCGCGGTCGAAAAATTCTTCGTCGACCATCATGCCATTCCCTTGTTCAAGGGCGTGCCCGGTAAGGTCCCCTTTCCAGCCGTCACCTGCATTTCCGTCAACGACGAAGTGGTTCACGGCATTCCGGGCAAGCGTGTGCTGCGCGAAGGCGACGTCGTCAGCATCGACACCGGCTGCAAGTACGACGGCTGGTGCGGCGATTCGGCCATCACCCGCCCGGTGGGCGAGATTGAACCCGAGGTGCAGCGTTTGCTCGATATCACCCAGGGCGTGCTGAACCTGGCGATCGACCTGATGGGCAAACGCAATCGTTGGAGCGAGGTCGCCTCGGAAATGGGCACCTACGTTCGCGATGCGGGCTTTTCCGTCGTGGAAAGCTTCGTCGGGCATGGAATCGGCCGCGAAATGCACGAGGATCCGCAGGTCCCCAACTTTGTGAGCGCCCAGTTGCGGCGCAACGGCGACTTTGCTCTGGAGCCAGGGCTCGTGATTGCCGTCGAGCCGATGGTCAACATGGGCTCCAAGCACGTCAAGAGCTTGCCAGACTACTGGACCCAGGCCACGCAAGACGCGAAGCCCAGCGCCCACTTTGAACACACGATCGCCATCACCGAGAACGGCCCCTGGGTGCTTACCGGACCGCCGCGTGAAGGTGAGGAGATCCCCAGCTAAAATCGTCAAAATTGATAGCCGCCGCGGCCACGACCCCAAAATCGGGGCCAAACAGCGTGCCAGACCGAGATTTTCTTCGCCCGAGGGGCCTTGTACCTGGAGGGCGTCCCGCGATATATTCAAGTGCTTTGGACCATTAGCCGCCCTGCTCAAGGGGTATGTTGAAAGCTGCCAGTCATGAAAGTCCGCGCTAGCGTTAAGCGAGTTTGTGAAAATTGCAAGATTGTTCGCCGCCGAGGCGTGGTGTTTGTGGTTTGCAGCAACCCCCGCCATAAGCAGCGTCAGGGATAATCCAGCGTCAGGGATAATCAACGCCGAATTCATTGGCGTCAGATGGCATTGCCTGGATCCCTGACGTTGATTTTGTAGCGTTGATTTTGAAGTCGGCGCAGCGGAAGGGCGTCGGGACCGGAAGTCATTTTCGCGTTTGGCATCCCCCCGTCGGTAACGTGTTGTTGGCGATAAGGGCTTTGACCTTACCCTTGCAAATTGGGAAAGGCGATGCTCGTGGCGGTTGCAGTGGGTGCTTCGATAGTGTCGTGGCCAGCGTCTAACGCGTCGGGCCGCCGAATTAGATAGTGAGAACATTTTATGCCGCGTTTGTTGGGCGTTGATATTCCGAACGATCGGGCGACGGTCATTTCGTTGACCTACTTGTACGGTGTTGGGCCGCACATCGCGCGCGAGCTGTGCCACAAGGCGGGCATCGACCCGTTGGCCAAGGCCCGTGATCTGCATGAGGACGAAGTCGCGCGGCTCGCCGCGCTGCTCGACAAAGACTATGTCGTCGAGGGGCAGCTTCGCCGGCAGGTGACGCAAAACATCACCCGGCTTCGCGACATCGCCTGCTACCGCGGGCTGCGGCACCGCCGTGGGCTTCCGGTGCGGGGCCAGCGCACGCGAACCAATGCCCGTACTCGCAAGGGTCCCAAGAAGACCGTGGCCGGCAAGAAGGGCGTGAAGGACTTGAGGTAAGCCGTCGGGATTCGTGCTTGCGGCGCACAGGGGTGACGCCGCTGAGCCGCCCGTTCCGCTTCGTCGTGAAATTAGCAATCAGCCAGGAGTTCATCGGCAGTGGCCAAGAGCAAAAGACGGAAAATTCGTCGCAACGTCACCGTGGGCGTCGCGCACATCAAGGCGACGTTCAACAACACGACCGTCACCATTACCGACACCAAGGGCGACGCTCTGTGCTGGGCCAGCGCCGGCACCAGCGGCTTCAAAGGCAGCCGCAAGAGCACGCCGTTCGCCGGCCAGATGGCGGCTCAGCAGTGCGCCGAAAAGGCGTCGAAGTACGGCGTCAAAGAGTTGGACGTTCGCGTCAAGGGGCCCGGTAGCGGCCGCGAAAGCGCGATCACCGCCTTGCAGGCCGCCGGAATGACGATCAAGAGTATCGAGGACGTGACGCCGCTGCCGCACAACGGCTGTCGCCCGCCCAAAAAACGCCGCGTGTAATGAGGGGACTTTCCCGAGCGATCCACGTTGTCTCGCACGAGGCGGCGGGTCGCTCCCAGGACCGTCTCCCCCCGAAAGCTGTGGCCGGATGCCGGCCTCCAGAAAATCAACTATCAGACGTATATATTCTTCGTAAGAGAGATCTATGGCTCGCATCACCGGACCCGTTTGTCGGCTTTGCCGCCGCGACGGCCTGAAACTGTTTCTCAAAGGCACTCGGTGCGATACGCCGAAATGTGCGATCGAGCGCCGTGACACCGCGCCGGGCATGCATCAGTTCCGTCGTGGCAAGCAAACCGACTATGCCACGCACCTTCGCGAAAAGCAGAAGGTCAAGCACTACTACGGGGTGCTCGAGCGCCAGTTCCGCGGCTATTACGACCGCGCTTCCCGATCTAAGGGCAATACGGGCAGCACGCTCATGAGCCTGCTGGAACGCAGGCTGGACAACATCGTGCATCGGTTGGGCTTCGGCGCCAGCCGCGCTCAGGCCCGACAGCTCGTGGCCCACGGCCACGTGACGGTCAATGGCGGCCGCGTTGACGTGCCCAGCTACCTGGTTCGGGTGGGCGACGTGATCCGCGTCAAGAATCGCGCCAAGAGCCTGCAATTCGTCCAGAGCAATCTGGCCGAGAGTCGGCGTGAAATTCCCGACTTCTTGTCGCTCGTCGAGGGTGGCATTCCCGAAGGCCGCGTGATGCGACTCCCAGAGGCGGAGGATATCTCGATTCCGGTCCAAACCCAGTTGATTATCGAGCTTTGCTCGAAGTAGTCGCCGAGCTTGCTCGACACGAGTTACAGAGTAGTTCTCGTTACAGAGTGTAGTTCTCGCGATTGCGGTTGCGGCGGAAGTAAGTCTCCCGATTTGCCTTCCGCCGTGCCAAAGAAGTTGATTGACAAGAGTCTCGGTGGCAGCCCGGGCGAAGGCCCTTCGCTCGCCACGGTTCGAGGCCCGCAAGTACGAAAGCAATCTTAGCGCCTGTTGGCCCGCGTGCTGTCCAGCGGTCGGCTCTGTTGGCCCCTACGGAGATTTGAAATGCATATTCGATGGCGAGGGCTGGAACTGCCCAGTCTGGTGACCTGTGACACGAAAACCCTCACGAGCACGTACGGCAAATTCACGGCCGAGCCGTTCGAGCGCGGGTTCGGCGTCACGATCGGCAATGGTCTGCGCCGCATTCTGCTTTCAAGCCTCGAGGGCAGCGCGATCACTCAGATCAAGGTGCAGGGCGCCCAGCACGAGTTCACCACGATTCCCGGCGTCGTCGAAGACATGACCGACGTCGTGCTGAACATCAAGTCGCTGGTGATCAAGAACTTCACCGAGACGACGAAGGTCGTTCGCATCGAGAAGAACACGCGGGGCGTGGTCACTGGCGCGGATATCATCACCGACGACTCGGTCGAGGTCATCAACAAAGATCACGTCATCGCCACGCTGTCGGACGACGTGCCGTTTAGCGTCGAGATGGTCGTCGAAAACGGCCGCGGCTATGTACCGGCCACCGAGCACAGCGCCAACGTGCAGGAGATCGGCATCATTCCGATCGACGCCGTTTACAGCCCCGTGGTTCGCGTCCGCTACGAGATCGAAGAGACCCGCGTCGGCCAAAAGACGAACTACGACAAGCTGACGCTGGAAATCTGGACCAACGGCTCCATCCACCCGGAAATGGCCCTGGTCGAATCGGCCAAGATTCTCCGCAAGCACTTGAGCCCGTTCGTGCAATACAGCGAGTTGGGCGCCCGTGTTCACAGCGGCCCGCGCAGCACCTCGGGCGGCACCGACGCGAATCTCGACGCCAAGCTCAATATGACCCTGGCCGATCTGAAGCTCTCGGTTCGAGCGACCAATTGCCTCGAGTCCGAGAACATTCAAACGGTTCGCGACCTGGTGCGCCGCAACGAGGATCAGCTGCTCGAAGTGCGTAACTTCGGCGAAACCACGCTGCACGAGGTTCGCGAAAAGCTTGCCGAACTGGGCCTGCGGTTGGGAATGCGAGTAGCAACCGCGGCAGGCGTCTAATCGAAATCCACATTCACAGCGGCCCCCCAGCGGCAGGCTTCCTCCCGAGGCCGTTGTTCGCTGACCCGCCGCCGACCGAAAATCACCGACCGAAGTCAACGAGTAATCATCATGCGACATCGACGTAAAGGCCGCGTCCTCGGCCGCAATCCGGCGCACCAGCGAGCATTGCTTCGCAACCTGGCGAGCGCGCTATTTCTGACGGAACGTGACGCCGAGGGCGAGGAAAACGCGCCCAAGGTGAAGGGCCGTATCATTACCACCCTGCCCAAAGCCAAGGAAGTGCGCCCCGTTGTCGAACGCTGCGTCACGATCGCCAAACGCGTGCTTCCGCAGCTCGAAGAAGCCGCCAAGTTCGGCACCACGGCCGATCGCAATAGCCAGGCCTGGAAGGATTGGCGCAAGAGCGAGAACTACCAAAAGTGGAATCAGGCCATTTCCCCGGTCGTCAACGCTCGGCGCCGTGCCCTGCGTCTGTTGGGCGACAAGCAGGCCGTGCGGATCCTCTTCGCCGAGGTCGCGCCCCGCTTCCTGGATCGGCCCGGTGGCTACACGCGCATCCTGAAGCTCGCCAAGCCGCGGCTGGGCGATGCCGGTGATCGGGCCATCCTGGAGTTCGTTGGCGTTCGCGACCGTGTGCGTGCCAAGTCTTCCAAGCCGGCTTTTGAAGCTCCGGCCAGCAGCTAGCCGCTCCGCTCGCGCGCAAAAAAAGACCGCGCTTGCCTCAAAAATTTGATTCGACTTCCTTGGCGACTTGCCCGGCACGGACGGGGGGGCACATGGCCAAGCAACGGAACGTTGCCGATCTTTCCTCTCCCGCCCTGGCGGGAAGTACCGCGCGGCCCGGTTTCAATTTTACGCAGCACATGCGGTCCCTCTGCTGCGATCTTACCGCGCGCTTGCCAGACCTTGCGCATATCGATATGGGCCGCGTCGCCATTCGGTTTTGCCAGGCCCGCGTTCGCTCGCGCCATGGCATTTATGCCTCGCTGACACCGCTCCGTTTCGAGGGCGGCGAGCTGCTCACCCGCCGTCGCGGACGAACGTGGACCGTGGAACGGCTGTTCGATGACGCCGGGCGCGAGATGCTGTACCTGCTCAGCTTCTATCTTCCCCGGTTCATGGAGCGGCCGCTTCCGCACAAGCTATCGACCGTCGTGCACGAGCTTTGGCACATTGGCCCCGCGTTCGACGGCGATTTGCGGCGGCATCCCGGCCGCTGCTATGCTCACACGCATTCCCAGCGTGAGTACGACGCCCGGATGGACGAGTTGGCCCGTAAGTGGCTCGCGCTCGAACCGTCGCCGGAGACCTACGATTTTCTGCGCCACGACTTCCGCGCCCTCGAAGCGTGTTACGGCCGCGTGTACGGCCAGAAGATCCGCACGCCGCGGCTTTTGAGGGCCGGCTAACAGCCCTTTCCTCCGGCGAATAGTTCAACGGGCTGTGCACGATCGCTCCTTGGCCGCGGCCATTTGCCACCTCGATGCGCTACCGGCGGGCGTGCTAGCAGGCTGGCTGGAGTTCCATTCGTGTCCGCCGCGCGGCTTGCATTGACTCGTAGGCCCCTCGCAGGCTACTCTTCCGCCGCATTTCATTCGCCGGTTGTCGGCCAAGGCTCCTTCGACACTTCCTTTCGACCGCGGAACTTTCGCATGCATGTCGGCGTGCGCGCCATCTTGTTGAGCTCATTTGCGCTCCTGCTGGTGGGTTGCCGCGTCGTCGAGCCGGGAGCCAGCAAAATGTCGCCGCTCGCGCCGCTGGCGGTTTCTTCCGATGCCATCACGCTCGAAGTGTTTTCGGCGCCCGTGCCGCGCGGGGAGGAACAGCTCGCCGCGCTCTGGAAGCTCGTCGATGAGCAGACGCTACCGGCCGATTTGCGGCAGCGCATGGAGAAGAACGGCTTCCGCGCCGGGCTGATCGGACCGAACGTGCCGGCCGAGCTCGCCGAGATCCTCAAGATCACCGAACACCAGGCGACAGACGACGATCCGTTCAAGTTCGCGCTGAATCCCGAAGAGGGGGTAAACCTGCGTGTCGTGCATGCCAAGACCGGCAAACGCACCGAAGTGGCCATTCCCGAGGTGCGCGAGCGGATGCAACTTCTGGAGATCGCCCACGGCGGCCTGGGCGGCAAGACATACAATCAGGCTGAATGCCGCCTGGCCTTGCGCACGGACTACGAATCCGACGGCCGCGTGCGGATCGAAATCGTTCCCGAGGTGCATCACGGCACGTTTCAAAGCCGCGTGCGCGGCAACGACGGCATGATGATGTTCACGCAGGAGCGGCCCAAACGCGTGTTTGAAGACTTGAAAATGGAACCGCGACTGGCGCCGGGCCAGATGCTCGTGCTGGCCGGCCAAGCAAGCCGCCCCGCCAGCGCCGGCTACCATTTCTTCCACGATACGCGGGGCGACCGGCCCATCACCATGCTCTGGGTTGTCCGCGTGGCGCGCGGCACCCACGACACCGCGTTTTTTGAAAAGCCGGCTGACGACGGCCTTTCGGCCGTCTCCAACGATATCGAAGAATAGTCGCTCCGCGCGCCCCCCGGCGAAGCGTTCCCCACCCACGGCCTGTTGAAATACGCGGCCTGGCCTGTTTTCAGCGCCAAGTACACGGAGCCACGGCTCCCCCCCACCGCTCCGAAAGCTACACAGGCTGCCCGGTCAACGCCGCGCGAACGGCCTCGAGCTGGCCGGCCGAGCCGAGCTTCTTGTTCTTGTGGATGATGTACTCGGCATAAGCCGCCATGAACGGCTTGCCGGGCGTGCGTGGATCGAAGTCTTCCGGCTTGTCGCGGAAGTTCTCGCGATAGACCGCGCACCACACCAGCCGTCCGTCCGTGTCGATGTTCACCTTGGTGACGCCCAGCTTGGCCGCCGGCAGATACTGGTCCTCGGGCACGCCGCTGGCATCGCCCAGCTTGCCGCCGGACTTGTTGATGCGGTCGACCCATTCCCGGGGCACGCTGCTCGACCCGTGCATCACTAGGGGAAAGCCGGGCAACCGCTTTTGAATCGCTTCGATCCGGTCGAAGTGCAGGCCCTGGCCGCCGGTAAACTTGTAAGCCCCGTGCGAGGTGCCGATGGCCACGGCCAGCGAGTCGCAGCCGCTCCGCTCGACGAACTCGACCGCCTGGTCCGGGTCGGTCAGGCAGGCGTTGTCGGCGTCCACTTCGATGTCTTCTTCCACGCCGCCCAGCATGCCCAGCTCGGCCTCGACGCTGATGCCCTTGTCGTGGGCCCGCTCGACCACGCGCCGCGTGATGGCGATGTTCTCGTCAAACGTCTCATGCGAGGCGTCGATCATTACCGACGAATAGAAGCCGCTGTCGATGCAGTCATAGCAGACCTCTTCGGTTCCATGATCGAGATGTACGGCGAAAATCGCCTTGTCGAACACTTCTTCCGCCGCCCGAATCATGGCCTCCAGAAAACGCTTGTCCGTATAGCCGCGGGCTCCACGCGAAAGCTGAATGATGAACGGAGCGCTAACCGCCGCGTCGATCGGCCCTTCGTTGCTCTTTACCAGCCCCACGTTACCGCGAAACAGTCCGACCGTCTGTTCGAGATTATTGATGTTATATGCGCCGATGGCGTACTTGCCATAAGCCTGCTGGAACAGTTCGCTGGTCGTGACGATCATCTTTCCGGTCTCCAAAATCGGGCTAAAGTGCTAGCGGCCGGCACTGCGCCCGTCGGCCACGTACAAATCGGGGCAATAAGTTGCTCAAACGCAGGCATTATACGCATTTCGTAGCAGCCTCACCAGCAGCCGCACACCCAAGCCCCGGAACACGGGCGCCCAGACAAATCTTAGCCTACGAGTTTGGCAGCTTCCCGCGAGCCGCGTGTTCCCAAGTGCTGTCGGCTACGGCGGCCTTCCGGCTACAATGCCGCCGGCGGCCGGGCGTCCGTCCTGCCGATCCGCGTTGCTCCGGTAGAGACCGAGGACTACAATCCGCCTCCCCATATTTCCGCTTTGCCGCCTAGCGACCAGCCCTTGTGAGGCCCTCGAATGAGCACCGCGCGCCGCGTCCGCAAACGCCCTCTCGATCGCCCCACCCAGTTGCGTTATGCCCGCGAGATTATCCATCTCGAAGCGCGCGCCCTGGGTCAACTGGCCGAACGGCTCGATGCGTCGTTTTGCGACGCCGTCCGCGGGCTCTACCAGTGCCGCGGCAGCGTCATCACCACCGGCATGGGCAAGGCGGGCATGATCGCTCAGAAGATCGCCGCCACGCTGGCATCCACCGGCACTCGTAGTCACTGGTTGCACCCGGCCGAAGCGGTCCACGGCGACTTGGGACGCATTCGGGCCGAAGACGTCGTGCTGCTGTTCTCGCAAAGCGGCGAGACCGAAGAAGTCGTTCGCCTGCTGCCTTCGCTCTCCGCGTTTGGCGTGCACATGATCGCCATCACCGCCCGCCGCACCAGCACGCTGGGCCGTGCGGCCCAGGTTGTAATCGAGCTCGGCCCCCTGCAAGAAGCTTGCGAGCATGGGCTCGCCCCCAGCACCAGCACCACGGCGATGCTCGCCTGCGGCGATGCCCTGGCGCTGGTCACCAGCCGGATGCGCGAGTTCGGCCGCGAAGACTTCGCACGCTTTCATCCGGCCGGCAGCCTGGGGCGCCAACTCAGCAAGGTCGATGAGTTCATGCGGCCGCTCGCGGATTGCCGCGTGGCCGGCCAGTGGCTCGACGTGCGCAAGGTGTTCGTCGAACATGCTCAAACCGGCCGCCGCACGGGCGCCATGATGCTGGTCACCCGGGCCGGTAAGCTGGCGGGTATTTTTACCGATAGCGATTTGGCCCGACTGTTCGAACACAATCGTGACGCGGCGCTCGACCGCCCGATCCGCGAAGTCATGACCCCGCGCCCGGCGACGGTGCCCTCCGGCTCGAGGATGCTGGACGCCGTGGCCATCATGGCCGAGCGCAAGATCAGCGAACTGCCGGTCGTCGACCGCCAGGGCCGGCCGGCCGGCCTCCTTGACATTACCGATGTCGTGGCGCTTTACCCCGAGGCCCGCTCGGCGCTCGCGCCCGAGCCGCCGCGGTTGGCGCAGCTTCCGATCGAGGTGCCCGCCCGCAAGGCGACGGGCGGAAAGCCGAATTCACGCGGAGGCCGTTCGCGGAAGTGCGCATGAAGACCGAACAGCGATGCCAGAACATCGAATTGATTTTGGCCGACGTGGACGGCGTGCTCACGGCCGGAGAGATCATCTTCAATAACCAGGGAATCGAAACCAAGCAGTTTCACATTCGCGATGGGCTCGGCATTCGCCTCTGGCAGCGTGCGGGCTACCGCTTTGGGCTCATCACCGGCCGCAGCTCACACGTCGTGAAGATTCGCGCCGCCGAACTCGGCATCGAGATCGTGCGTCAGACGGCCGAAGACAAGCTGCCCGTCGCGCAAGAGATTCTCGCCCAGCTCAATCTGCAGCCCGAGCAGGTCTGCTACATCGGCGACGACTTGCCTGACGTGCCGGTGATTCGCCACGTGGGGCTTGGGATCGCGGTGGCCGACGCCTGTGCCGAGGCCCGGGCGGCCGCACATCACACGACCCTGCTCCCCGGCGGAAAAGGCGCCGTGCGCGAAGCCATCGAGATGATTCTCAAAGCGCAGCGCCGCTGGGACGACCTCATTCAAAAGTACACCACCTGACGCTAAGCGCAATGTCCCAGGCCGCGGCCCCCAAAAGCACGACGCCGACCGGGCGACCCACCCGCTGGGCCATGTTCCGCCAGGCCTTCGTCGGCTTCGCCGCCGTGCTGGCCTGTTACTGGTGCTACTGGTTCCTGGCCGTTCCGCTTATCGAGCCCAACGTCGAAGATCGCGCGGCCCAGGCGGTGAGCGATGAACGGATCGAACGCGCGCGCAACGATGTTACTCTTCGCCAGCGCGAGCTGGCGAAATACTTCAATCCTGAAGATTGGGAAGCCAAGGGGCCCAAGTTCTTCAATAGCGGACAGATGCGCGTGCTGTTCGACACACTCACGACGCGGCGCGACGGAACCGTCGAGCTCGAACCCTGCACGCTGATGTTCTTCCCTCGAGAGAACGCTCCCGATCCGGGCGAACCGGTCATCATGCGCACGGCCAAGGCCACGCTCCAGTTCGATCAACCGGTCGACATGCGCAATGTCGACTTCAAGAATCTCAAATTTCTCGGCGGCGAAATCACCGGCGCCGTTCGCATCGTGCAGCGCGAGAGCGCGCCCCGCAAGGGCGACGATCTGGAGATCACCACCAGCGGCGTCAAGATGGACGCCCAGCGCATTTACACGCCCGAGGCCGTGCAGTTTCGCATGGGACGCAGCCGCGGATTCGGCCGCGACTTGGAAATCGCCCTGGCCTCGAGCGAAAGCGGCGCGCGCGGCACCGCGCTCCGCGGCATGAGCATCAGCACCATCGAACTCAAACGCGACGTCCACATGCGGCTCGAAATGGGCGACGGCCCGCTCGCCGGCACGCAAAACGAAACGCTCGCCGCGTCTCGACAACCCGCCGCCAACGAAACCATCGAGATCAAATGCGCGGGCTCGTTCGTCTTCGACATGCCCAAGTACGCCGCTTCATTCGCCGACCAGGTCGACGTTTTTCGCGTCGTCGCCCAGGGCGAAAGCGATCAGTTGAACTGCCAGCTTCTGACGGTGTACTTCATGCGTCCGGGCGAAGCGGCCGCGTCCGATACCCCGCAACCGTCGCAGCGCAACGGCGCGGCGTCGCAGGTCCGATTGCTCGAGGCGCGCGGAAATCCCGTCACCATGCGTTCTCCCAGCCGCGGCATGTATGCCCGCTGCAATGGCCTCGATTATCTGCCCGGTCCGCCCGGCGACCCTGGTAGCATGGTCGCCTTTGGCCCCGGTGTGTTGCAGGGACAAATGCCCGTCGACGATCAAGGGCAGCCCCCTGGCACGTTCTCCGCCAGTTGGGCGCGCGAGCTGCGATTCGAGCCCGATGGTCCGCTGTACCGCGCCGCGCTGCATGGTGGCGCGGTCATCAACATCGGCACGCTGGGCGAGATCACGGCCGATGAACTGTTCGCCTGGCTGAGCAAGAAGCCGGCCCCGCCCACGCAGGCCGTGGCCCACGTGGCATACTTCCATCAGGCCGACCAGCCGCCTCCGGCGGCGTCGGCGCCGCAAACCGCCATCCCCGGCAGCGATCAGTGGCAAATCGAACGCCTGCTCGCCCGCCAGTACCAAGACGCCTCCCGCGGGCAGAGCGGCGGCGACGTGAAGATCAATTCGCCCCAGATGCATGCCACGGTCGGCCTGCTCGAAGCCGTCGTTGTTCGTCCCCAGGCCGCGGCCGGAGCCGGCACGGGCGCGACACCCGCCGCCGAGCCGAATAAGCCACGGCAGGCTCCAGCCGATCCGAGCGAACGGTTCTTTCTCAGCGGCCGCGCGGTAAAGATCCAGCTCACTCCGCAAGGCGAGCAACTGTCGATTGCCGCCGCCACGGTCGAACAAGCCGCCGAGCTCAAGCAGATGCAGTATCTCGGCGGAATCGAAAAGCGCTTGCTCCTCGTGCGCGGCGACCGAATCCACGTCGTCGACGCCCAATCGCCAGCCACGCGAATCACCATCACCGGTCAGCCGAGCTTCGTCGAGGCCGAAGGCATGTCGCTCTGGGGTCCCACGATCGACGTCGACAAGGCGGCCAGCCGCCTGTGGATCACGGGGCCCGGCCAGCTCATGCTTCCGGTAAGCCAGGACTTCGACGGTAAACGCCTCGTCCGGCCACAATCGCTCACCGTCAACTGGAAGACCGGCATGAACTTTCAAGGCGACACCGCCGTCTTCTCGGGCACCGTCGTCGCGCGCAGCTCGCAACAGGTCGTGAACACCGAGACGCTCGAAGCGAAGCTGAATCGCGCGGTCGACTTTGCCAAGCCGGAACTCGCCGAACGGCGTCCCGATCAGAGCATCGACCTGGCCGCCCTGCGCACGCGCGGCTGGACATTTCTCGAAGGACGCCAACTCGACGAGACCGGCGCGCAAACTTCTTTCAGCCAGATGGGCGTGAGCGACCTCTCGATCGACCGCGGCAGCGGAGAGATCGCCGGCAACGGGCCGGGCTGGGTGCGACATCTGACCCGGGGGGCCCCCGCCGCGCTCGATCCCGCGGCCGCGGCTGGCCGCAAACCCACGGAAGCATCCGCGACGCCCCCCAACGAGGACCAGCTTACTTACCTGTACGTCACGTTCCGGCGCGGCTTGGCAGGCAATCTCAACAACCGGCAGGTCCGGTTTTTCGATCAAACCAAAACGCTCTACGGCCCCGTCACCGATTGGAGCCAACAGCTCAACGACAAGGATCTCGACAGCCTCGGCGCCTCGGGCATGGTCCTGATGGCCGACGGACTCGAAGTGCGCGAAATGGGCGGTCGCACCGGTGGTTCCAAGCGGGGGTTCTTCGAACTCGACGCCACCGGCAGCGTTGCCGCCGAGGGCCAGAAGTTCACCGCCCACGGCACGCGCATCACCTACGCCGAGCAGAACGACCAGTTCGCCCTCCGCGGCGAGCCCGCGGAACTCTTCATGGACGACGAGCGCAACGGGCAGCGCCGCGAGGTACGCGCGGACATGCTGCAATATTGGCTGAAAGACCGCCGTGTGAAGATCGACGGCGCGCAGTCGGTCGGCTTTCCGCTGCCCCCGCCGAAGCAAGCCCCCAAACCAGGACAGGCAGCGCCAGGACAGACAGTGCCGGGACAGCCGCCCGCGGCAGCCGTTCCCAGCCTTCCGCCGCAGAGTGCGGTCTCGCCTTCCGCTCCGCTCCCGCGCTAAACGCGGCTAACTCGCGACGTAGCCGGGCGCCATTGCGGCGCTACTTGCGCGGCTCGGCGGCC
The DNA here is from genome assembly GCA_964598535.1 of uncultured Planctomycetaceae bacterium. Lineage (GTDB taxonomy): Bacteria > Planctomycetota > Planctomycetia > Pirellulales > PALSA-1355 > JALHMI01. The sequence continues at coordinate 31,951 of CAZRCI010000042.1, forward strand.
AGCAGCTTTTCGACGGCCTCGCGCCCCGTCATGCCGGGTGTCACGCCAAGCTTCGCGGCCGCCTGGCTCACCTCGCGAATCGAGGCCTCGAACAAATCCTCCGGCTCACGCAGCGGCTTGGCCGGCGTGCCACGGGCGATCGCCACCACCAGGTTGAATTCGTCGGCCGAGCGAATGTCGTAGATCCCGCAACCAACGAGACCGTTCACGGTGTGAATGGCGCAGTATTGCCCGCCGTTCCACTGATAGGTGGCGCCGACAGCCTGCCCTCCGTGAAATTCAAGCGTCCGATGTTCGGCGATTGGTAGCGACATGGCTGAAGATGCTCTCCTCGCGGGAATGACACACTCTAAAACCGATCGACGCAACCGCACGCCCTCGGCATTCTTTAATTTACCGAGTTCCCCCGCCGGCAGCCAACGGGCGCGGGCAAGCGCAGACGTTCGCCGCCAGCGCAACCGCGCAACAAAGCGGCCCCGCTCTCAAACGAGTTTGAACGTTGGCGCCGCACGCGCGCCGCCAGCCTCCTTACAGCCGCACCCGCCGGCCCGTGATCAGCGCGATCACGAACAGCACCAGAAAGACGACAAACAGTACCCAGGCGATCTGCATCGCCAGTCCTTCGACGCCGAACGCGCCGAACGCCCCCGCCACGAGTGCGATCAATAGGAAAATCACCGCCCAGCGCAACATGGCCCACCTCGTTTGGTCGATGGTATCTTGGGATCGACCGAGACCAGACCTCGGCCTATCTCAAGCGTAGCCCATGCCGGCAGGAAAATGCAAAAGACCGGAGGCCGGGAACGCTCCCAGGTTCAAAATGTCCCGAAACTTCGTTTTTTTGAAGACAGGGGGGGCCGGGAGGCGGGAAGCAACCACCGCCTGGATGAAATCTCTACGGCTTCGGCGCCACGACGGTTAGCCAAAGATCGGCCAGCCGGGCCGTATGGGAGGGAATCGCCGCGGTTGCCGTACGTGCCAGTCCGGCGTCGCCGGTCGACTTCGCGTGGATTTGAACCGGACCGCTGAACGCGCCGCCGCTGCTCGTCAGAGTAAGCTGCACGGTCTTGGCCGAATCGCCCTCGGCCGCGCTCTTGGCCGGCGAAGCCGTGACAAACTCCGGAAGTCCGCTGACGGTGAACTCGATCTCCTCGGCAAACCCGTGCTTACGCTCGATCGTGAGCGTTACCTGCGCCGGTTTCTCCGGCTCGATGTTGAAGCTTTCGGCGCTCGCCGTCACCTCGTAGCTCGCTGCTACCGGCAACACGCGCAAACGGTACACGTGCCGCTCGCTGCCCGCTGTGTTCAAGTCGCTCACGCGCACGTGATACACCCCGGCCGCCGGCGCTTTGAACACCGTGCTCGGATCGCGGCCCGCGCCAACGTCGTCGACTCGGGCCAGCCGCTTGCCATCGGCGCTCGTGATTTCGAGCACGCCATCCAGCGGATAGCCCAGCGCGCGGCTTTCGAGCTGTACTTCGATCTGCTGTTCCGCGGCCGCTTCGAAGCTGAATGCGTCGACATCGGCCCGCTCGGCAATTCGCCCCGTGATCGTAACGGGCAAGGTAATCGCCTGTGGCGCATCGACACCGTTCGGTTCCGTCTCGATCAGCGTCGGATGCGCTTCGACGCGCACCGGGGCCACGTTCGCCAGTTGCGCGTCGGAGATCACGAGCTCCTCCGCGTTGCCCGAGACGTCGCGCGTCAGGCTCGCGAGCTCCGTAGGCAAGTTCCAACCGACTAGCGCGAGCGAAGCCGGCGCGTCGCGCGTCACGGCCAGCGGCCACGCGTAGTCGACAAAGCCCCCCGTGGTGAGCGTCAGTCGATAGAGATGCGTTTCGCCGCCCGAGAAACCGATCGTCGAGTTCGGATCCGAGGGAAAGCCAAGCACGCGAATCAGGTAATCGCCCGCCTCGGGCGCTACGTATGCCAATTCGGGATCGAGCCCGCGGCCGTCGTGGTTATATGCAAGCTGTTGTCCCGCGGGCGAAACCACGTGCAGCACGGCGTCGACGGGCGAGCCAAGCGTTTCGTGCGCGACGAGCGAAGCGACGAGCGTCTGGCCCGCCGCCAGCGGCACGCGAAACACGTCGACGTCGCCATTGGCCGCCAGCCGACCGTTCACGACGAGGCTTGCCGAACCGACCGCCTCGGCCGTTGCGGGCGCGTTATTTCCTTCGGTCTCGCTGCGCTCGCCCAGCGTGCCCACGACGAACGGTCGCGGCGGGCTCGTTCCCTCGGCGTTGTACACCCGAATCCAGTGCAGGCCCGGCTCGGCGTCCGCGGCAATCGCGATCTGTAGCTTGCCCTTGTCGCCGGCCGTGATCGCAAGGCCCGGCGTGCTGGTCCAGGCGTTCACGGGCCAAGGTTCCTGCTTGCCGGCCAACGTCACCTCGACGGTCGTGCCGCGTTGACCGCCCGCGGGAAATAGCGTGCGCACTTCCGGCGCCGCGGCCTCGACCGAGGCACATGCCGCCAGCGCGATGCCCAGCCACGAGCCCGTCCACAAATTTCGTCGCCACGCCGCCATAGGCTTATCCCATCAGCTCGGCGATCGGCTCGCTGTTGCTCACCAAATGGGCCGGCCGGCCGAGCGGCGTCTGATAGATCTTGCCCGGATCGATGCCGAGCTTGCGATAAACGGTCGAGACGAAATTCTCGGGCGAGAGAATCCGTTCGCAGGCCGAGTGGCCATTGCGGTCGGTGGCGCCGATGACTTGTCCGCCCGGGGTGCCGCCGCCGGCGAATAGAATCGACATTGCGTTGGCCCAGTGATCGCGGCCCGGGCTGTTGCGGTCCGACAGTTGCGAGATCTTGGGCGTGCGGCCGAACTCGCCCAGCGCCACGACCATCGTCGTTTCGAGCATGCCGCGCGCTTCGAGGTCCTCGATCAGCGTGGCGATCGCGTTTTCGAACGGTGGTAGCTTCTTGGGCAGCCCGCTGAAGATTTCCGAGTGATGATCCCAGCCGCCATCGTACAGCGTGACGAACGGCACGCCGGCCTCGACCAGGCGCCGCGCGAGCAGCGCCCGCTGGCCAAACGCGTTGCGGCCATAGGCGTCGCGAATCTTGTCCGGCTCGGAGTGAATGTCGAAGGCCTTCTGTGCCGCGGGGCTCGTCATCAGGTTGTAGCCCTGACGATAGTAGTCGTCCATCGCCTCGACCGGATCGGCCGCGACCTGGTCGGTCACGCGTTGAAAGCGATCGACCAGCGTTCGCAAATCGCGCCGCGTGTGAAAGCGGTCGTCCGTCAGCCCCTCGGGCAGCGCCACGTCGCGCACCCGAAACTTGTCGCGATTCGGATCGTCCGAGACGACGAACGGGGCGTACTTTGCGCCGAGGAAGTTGGGGCCGCCCGAGCGCGACATGCTCGGCATCGAGAAATAAGCCGGCAGACCTTCCGGCGCGCCGCGCTCGTAGGCCGCCACCGAGCCCATGCTCGGATGAAAGCTCACGAAAGCGCCGCACCCCACCGGAATCCGCGGCGGAGAGCCGGTCATCATGTAATGATTGCCCGCGCCGTGGTTCCCCTGGTTGTGGCACACCGAGCGAACGATCGCCAGCTTGTCGGCGATGCTCGCCAGCCGCGTCATGTGCTGCGAGAAGTACACGCCCGGAATCTTCGTCCGGATCGGCGTGAATTCGCCGCGAATCTCGGCCGGCGCTTCCGGCTTAGGATCGAACGTCTCGAAATGCGTGGGGCCCCCGTCCATCCAGATCAGGATGCAGCTCGACGGCTTCTTTCCCGGCGCCGCGCTACCCGGCGTCGCAGTCGTCGAAGCGAGCGCTCGCAACTGGAGCAGGTTCAAAAAGCTGCCCCCGGCCAAAAAACGGACGCCCAATTGCAGGCAGTCGCGGCGGGTCATCCCCTGGCAGTTGGTATGAAAAGCCATGCTCGCTAATCCTTGAACATGAATTCGGGTGTGTTCATCAGGGCCCACATCAAATCTTCCGTAGCTTGCCGGCGGTCGGGCATCGCGGCAAACGCGGCGCCGACTTCCGTTCGCTCAACGTCGCTCGGCGGTCGGCTATAGAGCAGCAGGTACAGTTCATCGACGATCGCTTCCGGCGCCTTGTCGCCGGCCGCCAGCTTCGCCGCCGTGCCGTTGTCAGCGCTGATCTTTTTGTGCAGCGCGGGCGCGTTCATCAGGTGCAACGCCTGCACGATCGTCGAGTCGGGCTGCCGCTCATACGGCGGATCTTGGTTGGCGTCCGGCCGGCCGAACGCGTCCAAAAACAGCGACTCGACGCGGTGTGTCCAGATTTCCATGCTCCGCGATCCGGCAGGCATCCCGCGAAATTCTTCCTCGATGCCGGTCACGTCGCACACCGCGTCGAGCAACACCTCGGCCCGCAACCGCGCGCGATAGTGTCGCGAGTAGTTGCGCGTGTCCGAGATGTTTCGATTGTTGGGCGTCGACGACAGGCCATAAACCTCGGACGTCATGATCCGCCGGATCAGCTTCTTCAGGTCATAACTCTGCTCGCGAAAATCATTCGCCAATGCCTCCAGCAACCTCGGATTGCTCGGCGGATTGGTCGCTCGCAGATCATCCACCGGATCGACGATTCCTCGGCCCATCAGGTCCGCCCACACGCGGTTGGCGGCGACCTGCGCGAAGAACTGGTTCTCCGGCGAGGTGATCCACTCGGCGAGCGCCGCTCGCGGATCTTCGCCCGCTGCGATGGGCCGGGCCTCGCCGAACAGTGGCCGCGGTTCGAGCACTTCGCCCGTGATCGGATGCTTGACCGAGCCGGCCTCGGCCACGTACACGATTTCCTCGCCTCCGGAGATCGGCGGCGAGATGCCCTGCCCCTTGTGCGTCACGCGCGCGAAGTAAGCCGCTAGACTATAGAAATCGTCCTGTCCCCAAACCTCGAACGGGTGATGATGGCACTTGGCGCATTCCAACCGAATGCCCAGAAACAGTTGGCTCACCACGGTCGTAATCTCATCCGGCGTGCGGCGATCGCGAAACAGCGTGGCCGCGCCGTTGCGCCAGGCGCTGCCCTGCGCCGTGAGCAACTCGTACACGAACTGGTCGTAGGGCCGGTTCTCGCGGAAGGCCTGCCGAATCCAAGCGTCGAACGCCATCGTCGGCTTGATTCCCACGCGATACGGATTCGGCCGCAGCAGGTCGACCCACTTGTTCGCCCAATAGTCGGCGTACTCCGGCCGCGCCAGCAGCGCGTCGATCAGCTCCTCACGCTTCGTTGGCGACGTGCTTTCCAAAAACGCGCGGGCTTCGTCGACCGTGGGTAACTTGCCGATCGCATCCAGATAGGCCCGCCGCAGGAACGTGGGGTCCGTGGCCCTCTCGCTGGGCACGATCCCCACCGTCTGGAGCTTGTCCCACACCAGGCCGTCGATAAAGTTGCGCCGCGGCAACCCGGCGTACAGTTCGGCGTCGACCGTGCCTTCGATCGGAATCGCTGTGTTCCAGGGCACGATATGGTTCATGTAGCGAATCGACAGCGTCGCTTCGCCCGGCAAGTCTCCGGCTCGGACAAGTCCGCCTTCGACCGACACGACGCCCGGCTCGCTCGAAGTGAAGTCCGTCAGCCGCGTCACGTCGCGCACCGAACCATCGGAATAGTGCGCGAGCACCTTGAGCTGCTCGACCGAGCCAGCCGGCATCACGCGCGGCGCGGGCTCGACCGCGATCCGCTCGAGCGTCGGCGCGCTCGCCCCGGCGCGTGGCATCCCCGTCGCGATCCAACGGCGAATGATTTCATACTGAGCCGAGCCTGGCTTGATGCGCTCGCCGCCGCCATGCGGCAAGCGTAGCGTGGCCTTTCGCAATAGCAGGCTGTTGTCCGGCGCCGCCGGAAACACCCGCCGGCCATGCGCCTGCTCCACGATCGACGAATAGTCGAACGCCGCGTCGAAGCCCAACAGCGACAGTGCAAAGCCGTTCTGCCCGCGAGCCTTGCCGTGACAAGCGCCCGTGTTGCAGCCCGTGGCCGTCAGCACAGGCATCACATCGAGCTCGAAATTCGGCTCGCCCGCGACGATGATCGGCGCCGGCGCGGGCGGCAGTTCGACCTCCGGCGTGTTGGCCGCGGTACGTTGCGGACGCAAACCGAGTCCCGCAAACACCGCGAGCGCGATTATCCAGGGTAGCGCGTATTCTCGGCAGGCGCGAAGCATTGGCGAGGTCGACGCAAAAAGGCGGGAAGGCTGGCAGGAATATAAGCCCCTCAGGCAGCCTTCAATGTACGCGATGCGTGGCCTTCAATCAACGCTTTTCTATGGATCGCAGGTCGTTTTGTAGCTCAGACTTACAGCTACTTTACGACCGTCACTTCCGGCAAGGCTTCCCGGAGCTTGGCGATCCCTTCGTCCGTCACCTGCGTTTGCCAGACGTAGAGCTTCTTCAACTTGGCCAGCGGCTTGAGATGTTCGAGCCCCGCATCGGTTACCGCCGTGCCATACAGGTTCAGATACTCGAGGTTCCCCAAATCCTTCAAATGGGCCAGCCCAGCGTCCGTCACCTTGGTTTGCTCCAGGTGCAGCCGGACGAGCGTCCCCAGCCCGGCCAGGTGCGCCAGCCCGTCGTCGGTAATTTGCGTATCCTTCAGATTCAACTCCACAACCTTCGGCAGCGCCTTCACATGCGCCAGTCCGTCGTTGGCCAGCGCCGTGCCTCCCAGGTGGAAATCGACCACCAGCGAGTCGTCGTTCTGCGCGAGCTGCATCACCGTGCCTCCGAGCTTGCCGATCTCGGCCGCCGAATCACCAGCCGGCGCGGCTTCGGCCGGGGGGGCTGGCGATTCTGGTGCTGGTGTCGGTGTTGGCGCCGGCTCGGGCATCGGCTCGGTCGTGGCCACTTCCGCGGCCGGCACGTCGCCCGGCAATTTGAACTGCGCGAGCAGCTCGCCAAACGTCGGCGAGCCCTCGCCAGCCGACGTCTCGGCCGCCACGGCATCGAACGCTGCCACGATCTCGGCGGTCGTCTGCTCGGGCTCGGCTTTCAAACGCTCCGCGCCAAAGTCGCCCTTCTTGAGCCGCTTCGCCAGCGCCGAACCATACGCATTACGGGCTTTCTTCGGCTCGCCCTGCACGTGGCAGACATTGCACTTGGCCGTCTCGATGATGATCCCCGCAAACGCCTTCTCCTGCTCGTTCTCCGAGTCCGGCTTGGCGTACTTGGCCTGGAATTCTTTCATGAACGGCGGAATGGCGCGCGCCGCTGGCGCCGCGACGCTCGCGAGCAACAAACCGCAGATGGCAACCGAAAACAATTCGCGACGTGTCATGGGGGGCTTCTCCTCGATGGTGGCTCGGCGGCAACGGTCTGCCACGCTATTATGCGTGCGCCGATTTGGGTGCGTCAAATCCGTCTGCGCCACGGCTCGGGATCGATCGAAATTTCCCGTTGAAAAACGCTTCTTCCAACAATCGCCGGCCCCCTGCCGGGTGAATCCCCGAGATTCAGGCTTCGTTTGGCCCGACGACCCGCTTGGCGACATCCGGCCGAACCTGCTGCTCGACGCGACGCCGCAAAGTCGTCTTCCAACTCTCGGCCAGGACTGGAATCGCCGCCAGCTCCGCCGCGTGCAGGTCGTGCTTGTCGCGGTGCATAACGTGGTTGGCCCGCTCGACCGTCCAACGCGGATACGAACGTTCGAGCAATTCCAGCGGCATTCCCGCCGCCACCACGCCTTCCCGCAAAACGCGCAGGTACCAACCGGTGCGCCCCGTCTCTTGCACCTGCAAGGCCAGCGTCTTGATCCGCCAGCGGCGGGCCAATTTCCAGCAGGGCTGGCGCGGCTGCGATACTTGCAGCGTTACCTCGTCGCCCACTCGCCAGATGTCGCCGATGCACACGTCGGCTTCCGTCAGGCCTGCCACCGTGAAATTCTCGCCGAACGCTCCGAACGCAAACGCCGAGAGGTTGAGCGCCTGACGCCAACCGTCGTAATGCTCGGCCGAGTAGGCCAGCACCGCCTTGTCGATCCCACCGTGATGAACCAGATCGGCTTGCCCGTCACCTTCCAGGTTCGTGAGCCCCAGCCGCACCGGCCCCTCGACGGCTTGCTTGTAATAGCCGGTCGTCCACGGGCGATCCAGCGGATCCGCCGCCCCCTCGATGCCAAGCTGCCGCGGCAACCCCACCTGAATCGCCTGAATCCTTCCCCCAGCGCTCACCACCCATGTCCTCGCTTCCGTTGCCGGCCCGGTTGGTCCGAAAAAGAAGTCCCCGCGCAAAGTAGCCTGTTTGGCCGGCCAGTCGCATTCTAGCAGCCTGCCGTGGTATGCAACATTTCGGACACAGCGGCTCGCGCGTTCAAAACGAAGGCGAATCGAACCTTGAGAGACCTCGAGCGAAATGTCCCCTTGCCCGCGCTTCGAGTTAAGATGGGTTCCGAACCATTTTCGGAAAGCGTCGGCTTGTCCGACAGCGCCGTGCCCCCATGAACCCATATCCCTGGGAACTTGAACGCTTAACCCCCAAAGGAATACCGCCAAGATGCTTCGCCTGCCGTGCTCGCTCTTGCTGCTTGTCGCGCTTTCGGTCTCCAACTCGTCCGCGGCGTTGGCCGCCGATGGCCAGCCAGCGGCCGTCGTCCCCCGGCAACCGATCTCGCTACTCTCTAAGGATCTGAAGCAACACTGGTACACCTGGCTTACCGACGATGGCCACGAAGATCCCCGCGGCGTGTTCACGATCCTGCCCGACGGCACGCTTCGCATCTCCGGCGACGGATATGGTGGGCTCATCACGCGCGACGAATATGCGAATTACCACCTGGTGATGGAATATCGCTGGGGAACGGCCACCTGGCGCGATCGCGCAGACCGGGCTCGCGACGGCGGTCTGCTCTTGCATTGCCAGGGGCCGGACGGCAACTTCGGCGGGACGAAAGATAAGCCGGGCCCGTGGATGACGTCGGTCGAATGCCAGATCATCGAGGGCGGCGTGGGCGACATCCTGGTGCTGCAAGGCAAGGACGAGCAAGACAATCTCATGGAAGCCGCCGCCACTTGCGAAGTCTCGCGCGATCGCGACGGCGAGCCCGTCTGGACCGCGGGCGGCGAGAAGCAGCGTTTCACCAAGGGCCGCATCAACTGGTATGGCCGCGATCCCGATTGGCAAGACGTTCTCGGCTACCGCGGCGCTCGCGACGTTGACAGTCCCGGCCAGCAGTGGACCACGCTGGAGTGTATCGTGAAGGGCGACACGCTCACCTATCGCGTCAACGGCGTCGTGGTCAACCAGGCCACCGAAGTGCTTCCCCGCCAGGGCAAGATCCTGCTGCAAACCGAAGGCGCGGAAATGTTCGTCCGCAAACTCGAGCTCCGCCCGCTCTAGAAAATGGGGCCATTACGGATTATTTCCTACCCAGCCTCGAGCTGCATGGTTAATCGAGGCATCACGCGCAACGCATCGGCGGAGGGTGGCACGCCCAGAGCGCAGTGTGGGCGTGCTGGACCCTAGAGATCGCTTGATCGAGCCTCACTCCTTCTTCATGCAACTTTGTGGTGTACATCGAGCACGCCCTTCGTTCCTCAGGGACGT
>CAZRCI010000043.1:0-30663 GCA_964598535.1 uncultured Planctomycetaceae bacterium
AAACTACTTCCGACACTGCGGCTACCCCGTGTCACCAAAGTAGAAAGCGCTCTAGTGCTCTGCCCATGAATCGCAACTCCAACTTTTGGCTTTGACAGAGCACTAGCGGTTTACTTCCCAGTCGCTTCCTTCACCCGCTTTTGCAGGGCGTCCATCAGGATCGGCGCCATCAGCGGCCCGCAGCTATTCTCCTCGCCGTACTGGCTGCTTGTGCGACCGTAGCAGAACGGAGCCTTCTCGTCCCATTGCCGCTTGGGAATGATGTAGCCCAACTCGTCGTTTGCCAGCCCGGCCAGAATCATGTTCTTGCCCGGCAAGATTTCAAGCACCGCGGGCTCGATCGGCGCGTCCGGAAAATCCGCCCCCGGATCGGCCGGATCTTGCACCTTGCCGTAGACCAACTCGGGATAGATCTCGCCGGGAATGCCCGCCACGTGCACATCGCCCAAACCGACGTAACCGACCTCGGTAATGCCCGCCGGCAGCAGCTTCTTCTTGATGTCGTCCTTTTCATAAGGACGACCGAACTCCTCGCTATTGCCCGTCCAGAGCAGCCCCTCGCGCTTGAGCACCCCCATCAACTGGGCGGCCCGATACAGCCGGTTTTCCAGCGGCACGGTGATCGGCTTGGCCGAGACCACGATCGGCTCCAGCTTCACCGCCTGGGCGGCGCCGACGGCTTTTTCGGCTAGCTTGGCCACGTCGCTCCCCAACCGTTCGCAATATTCAAAGTTACCATCTTCGAGCGGCGAACCGTCAGCGTTCTGATAGACACCCCGCGGCGGAGCCATCAATCCGCCCACGGCGCCCGAAACGTAAATCACCGGACAGCCGTACTTCTTCTCCAGATCGCGAATCGTGTAGTGCGGAAAGTCCGCGGTGATCAGCTTGTTCTGGCTCGCCAGCGCTTCCGGATGGCACGTCCAGTTCACCAGCAAGCAGTGAGGTTTCTTGTCCGCCCCGTCGAACCGCACCACGCGCAACACGTCGTCCTTGATGTACGGCTCGCGGCTGTCGCGCATCAATTTCTCGTCGGCCGCCGTGCCGTAGCTGGCCGTGACCGGCACGCGGCGCTTGTCCGCCGTGCGAATCGCTTCGACGGTTTTCTCCACCAACTCATCGAGCCAGGCATAATCGATCCCGCTCTTGAACGGCACGGGCCCCCAAATGCCAACCGTGTCGGGGCCTTCGTGATTGTGCGTGCTGGCCACGAGCACATAATCGAACCGATCGGCTTCGAGCCGCTTGCGGATCTCCTGCACCGTCGGATACTGCAAGCCGACAACGTCCACCGCGGCAATCGCCACCTTCTTCGTGCCGTCCGATACCACAATCGCCCGGGCATAGAGCGGATCGTGCACGCCCTCGGCCTTGCGATTCTGGCCGTAGCCGGCGATCCACACCGGCGCCTTGGCCGGGTCAGGCGTCACGTCCTGCTGGCCGTACCCGACGGTCACCTCGGCGGGACAAAATTGTGGGGCAAAACTAACGGCAACCAAGAGCGCAAGACGCGAAGCGATACGAAGCATAGTTGGCAAACCTGGGCAGGAACCTGGCGGATTGGAAAAGGCAAAGGCGTAGTATGAAAGGCAATACCGCCAGAATCCAGGGCCGGTTGCAGCAGCGACCGGAATTGCGGCATTTCGCGCCCAAATTTGCCGCCCATTTCGAGAGAAGTGACGCCGCCGGGTGCCACTGCTGGCTTGTCCAGCAGTGTCCGTTCTTCGATTCTTGCCTTGCTGCGTCCGTCACAAGAACGGTGTCTATTCTGAGGAATTTGAGTACCAGGCAAGATCCGGGAAGAGCACTGCTGGACAAGCCAGCAGTGGCACCCAGAGAGGGCTAGCCCACGAGCTCGCCGATCACCTGGCCGCTATTGGCGATCTTCATCGGCCGGCCGTTCTTGCTGGTGAATGTGGTATCGAGCGAGATGCCCAGCGCTCGGCAAATCGTGGCCATCACGTCCTGCGAGCTATAGGGTTCGCTGTCGAGATCCGTGCCATCGGCCGTCGTCTGGCCGACCGCCAGGCCGCCTTTGATCCCGCCGCCGCCCAACACGACGCTCCAGCTCCGTGCCCAGTGATCGCGCCCCGCGGTGGCGTTGACGCGCGGCGTGCGGCCAAACTCGCCCATCCACAAGATTACCGTGTCTTGCAAGATCCCCCGCTCGGCCAGGTCGCTCACCAGCGCGCTCATCGCTTTGTCCATTTCGGGCAGCTTGTTGTTCCGCAATTGGGTGAAATTGTTCTGATGCGTGTCCCAGCCGCCGAAGTCCACCTCGACAAACGCCACGCCCTGCTCGACCAACCGCCGCGCCATCAGGCATCCGCGCCCAAATTGCGAATCGCCATACCGCTCACGCATCGACTCGGGTTCCCGCTCGACCTTGAACGCGTCCATCTGCTGGCTGGTCAGCAAGCTCACGGTTTTGTCGAGCACCTCGGCATGATCCTGCGCAAGCTGCCCGCGCCCCTGTTTGATAAAATTCTTTTCCAGCGAGGCGAGCATTTGCAGCCGCTCGTGCAGGCGCTCGTTTTCGACCTTCATCTGCAAATTGCGCACGCGGCCATTGGAATTCACCACGAACGGCGCGTGCGTCATGCCCAAAAAGCCCGGCCCCACGCTGCCCCCACCCACGGCCACGAACGGCGGGATTTCAAGCTTGCGCGCGGCGGTCTGTTCGGCCAGCATATGGCTGATCACCGAACCATAACCCGGATGCTCGACGCTCGGATTCGGCACGTAGCCGGTGTGCATGTAGTAGCGCCCGCGATCGTGATCCGCTTCGCGCGTGCTCATCGAACGGACAATCGAAAGGTGCCGCATCTGCTGGGCCATCAACGGCAAATGCTCGCAGATTTGCACGTCGCCGGCCGTGCTGATCGGCTTGAATTCGCCGCCGGTCGGCGCCTCGGGCTTGAGATCCCAGATGTCGATCGTCGAAGGACCGCCGTTCATCCACAGCAGGATCGCCGCCTTGTGCCGCCGCTTCAGGTCGGCGGCGTTCGCCCGCAGCGCACTAGTCAGCGAGATCGCCGGCAGCGCCAACGTCGAAGCCGCCGCGAGATGCTCGATAAAATGGCGGCGGGTCATGCCGCGCGGTGTGTGCGATTTCATGGCGCTGACTTCTAATGATTGAAAATAAATTCGTTGCTGTTGAGCAGCACCCACCATACGTCCTGGAGCGCCGCCACGGCGTCTCCCTCGCGCAATCGCAACAGTTCGTTTGCCTGCGCGATCTCCTGCCCCGTCGGCCGCCGGGCGAGCGCCGCCAGGTACAGCCGCTGAATTTTTGCCGGATTCGACAGCTTATTGTTCGTGGCCACGCGCTGGAGAAAACTTCCTTTCTCGACGCTCGTGGCCCGCTCGATCAAATCGCCGTTCATCATCATCAGCGCCTGCGGAATCGTGCCGTTGAAGGTCGTCGCCTCGGCATTGTCGTCCGTGCCAAACGCCACGGTAAACTGATTCAACCACTCGCGCTTCTGCGCCTCGCGAGCCTCGTAGCTCGTGGCCGCGCGATCGGCCTCGGTCGCCGTGAGCAACGATTCGTACAATTCCTCGGCGCGCATCTGGCGCAAATAAAAGTGGCTGAACGCAGGCTTCACCCCCAGCGCCGGATCGTCCTGCTTGTTGCGCGGCGCGATCTTGCTCGACAGCCCGTACGGCTCGCTCAATACGATCCACGCCATCAGCCGCTTGAGGTCATAGCCGTGCGCCTGGAAGGCCTCGGCCAGCTCCGCCAGCAGCTCCGGATGGCTCGGCGGATTGTGCGGGCCCATGTCATCGACGGGTTTCGTGAATCCGTAACCCAGAAAGTGAGCCCAGACCCGGTTGACCGCCGCCGGCGCCAGGTACTTGCTCTCGACGATCAGCTTCGCAAGCTCCGCGCGCCGATCGACTTCTTCGACCTTGCCGCTGTCGGTCGCTAATTTTTGTCCGTCGACAAACACCGGGTAGGCAGCTTTCGACAGCCCGTTTCGCAGCTCGTAGAACAACACCGCCTCGCTCGGCTCATTGTTCTCGCCGGCAAAGTCTCGGTTCACCAGCTCGACCAGCCGCGAGCGGCGCCCGCCCTCGCGCTGCCGCTCGGCGCGCGTCTGGCGAAAGAACGCGTTCATCTCCCAGAACTGATTTTGCTTCCAGTCGTTGAACGGATGGTTGTGGCACTGCGTGCATTGGATCTGCAGCCCCAGAAAGATCTGCGCCGTCTTGGCGGTCGCCTGCACGGCGTTATCATCCAGGCTGCCGACCAGGTAATTCACGAAGCCGTTGAAGCCCGGCTCGCCCGGCGTGTTCACCCCCTTGGCGGAAATCAATGCGCCCACCAGCCGGTCGTACGGCATATTACGCTGCAACGCCCGGCGCAACGACTGCGCCAAGCCGTCCCGATTCACGGGCGACTGCGGATCGTTGCCGCCCGAGCGTCCAACCAGCACGTTCATCCACTGGGTCGTCCAGTTCGCGGCGTAGTCCTCGATGTACTCGTCGCCCAGCAGACGCGCGACCAGTTTCGCCTTCCGCTGAGCCGACGGCACGCTCAAAAACTTATCGAGCTCTGCGACCGTGGGCACCCGGCCCAGAATGTCGAGATATACCCGACGGCACCACTCGCCATCGGTCGCCTCGGGCGAAGGAATAAGATCGCTGGCCTCCCAAGACGCACGCACATGGCGATTGATAAGCGTTGACGGATTGACGAGCGCCGCCTGGGGACGGGGGGTACCGCTCGACGCTTTCGCATCGGCGGCCATGCTCAGGCGCGGCAGCACCGCGGTCGCCAGACAAATGACAACCGCGGCCCGCGCCGGCCCAAACATGCGGCAAGTGGAGCGCCCTGCAAACAACGCAAATGATCCCTGCGCGAATGCCCTCGGAAGGCCAGCTTGTACGGTGGGTGGCCCAATCGACCAGCAAAGGCGGCTTTACTCCGCCGGTCCGAGCCAATGGATTTCAAATGTGCCGCTCGGCCGTCTTGGCTCGTGGGCGACACAAAGCCCCGAAATCGAACTACAGATCGTAGTCGCCGGTCGTTTTTATTCCTGGTTTATTCCTGGAATTTTTTTATTTTGCCGCCCTTTTTCACCACCGAAACATCCTCAAGGGGATGCTTCATTTTGCAACATATGTATCATTTCGCTGTACCAAAATGCAACAGGCGAGTCGAAGCCCTTAGACTGCATTCAGGGCTCCGACTCGCCTCGATTGGACGGAAACGCTGCCTCTTCACTGCCGACTTAGGACTCTTGCCTCGCTGTTCCACACAGCCCTAAGTCGTTAGTTAACTTGCGTTTCCGCTTCAGTTGCAACACCTCTTCCGAAGACCGGCCCCGAAACCTCTTGCTCTTCTCTGCTTCGGCCCCTTCCCCTCGGAACAAGTGCCTCTCCTCTTCGTTCCGATACCTTTAATAGCAATCCACGTGCCAACTCTTTGGCTCCGCTTAAATCGGTCGTCCGAACAGCGCATTTCCGCACCCGCGCAACCTCGAGCCTCTCTCATGGCAAGGACATAGACGCATCGCCCCCCTTGGGAGCGAACATCGGGAGGCCGGCTTACGCCGTCTCTTTGAACTGCATCTGATGCAGCCGGCGATAGATGTCGCAGCGGCCGAGAAGCTGGTCGTGAGAACCCAAATCCACAATCCGGCCCGCATTCATCACGATCACCCGATCGGCCAGGGCTAGTGTGGCCAGCCGGTGCGTGATAATCACCGCGGTCCGATGGCGGATAAACTGTTCGAGCACTTTGTGAATAAGCTGCTCGCTTTCGATGTCGATCTGGCTCGTGGCTTCATCCAGGATCAGAATCGCCGGATCGCGCAGAATGGCTCGGGCCAGCGCAATGCGTTGCCGCTGCCCGCCGGACAGCCGGCCGCCGCCCTGCCCCACCACGGTATCGTAGCCGTGCTCCAGTTTTTGTTCGATGAACCGGTGGGCGTGCGCCTGCTTGGCCGCCTCGATTGCCTCCTCGCGCGTCGCCTGCGGCGAGCCGTAACGAATATTGTCGAGCACCGTGTCGTCGAACAGCAGTGTCTCTTGGTTCACCAACCCGATCTGGCCCCGCAGGTCGCGCAACCGCAAGTCGCGCAGGTCGACTCCGTCCAGGCGAATCGAGCCCGACACCGGGTCATAGAATCGCGGAATTAGATTGGCCAGCGTGCTCTTGCCGCACCCGTTCGGCCCCACGATCGCCACCGTCTCGCCGAACGGAATCCGCAGATCGATGCCTTCGAGCACTGGTTGATTCAGCGAATAGCGAAACGTCACGCCCTCGAATGCCAGCTCGCGATGGTGCCGGCCGATCTGGCGGGGCCGCATCGGATCGCTCACCCGCGGGTTGCGATCCAGCTTCTCATAGATCCGATCGGAGGCGGCCGAAGCCCGCTGCAATTTGCTGAACACTTCCGAGAGCCGCCGGGCGGGGTCACTCACGCCGGCCAGCGCTCCGTAGAACGCCATCAGCGCGCTCAGCGAGAGCGGCTCGCTGCACATTTTGATCCCCAGCAGGTGCGTCTCTCCGCTGATCACCAAATAGGCCCCGAACAGAATCGCCAGGCAGATCGTCGTCATCCCCATTACTTCCGTCACGGGATTGACCATCGCGTCGACCACGGCGATCCGCATCGACTTCTTATAAACCTTCTTGCTGGTCTGATGAAAGCGCCGCCGCTCGTAGCGTTCCATGGTGAACGCTTTCACCACCTTGATCCCCAGAAACGTTTCGTTCAGGATCGTGAACAACGAAGACATCTCTTCGAGCGCCTTGCGGTTGGCGCGTTTGAGCGTCTTCGACAACATGCCAATTAAAAAGCCGGCCACCGGCACCACGACCAGCGACAGAACCAACAACTGCCAACAGATATACGCCGCCAGCACGAAGCAGGAGATCATCTTCAGCGGTTCGCGAATCGCGCGGCCGAAGAGCGTTTGCAACCCGCCGGCCAGGCTTTCCACGTCGTGCGTGAACCGCGACATCAGATCGCTCGTGCCGCTCTCGCTGAACGCGCCGAGCTCCATCCGCAACGTGCGGCGAAAAAACTCCTTGCGAATATCAAAAACCGCGAGCTGCGCAATCCTGTCGGCCAACGTCGAACCCACCACCATGAACGCGTCTTTGACCACCGTGGCCACGAGCAGCGCCAGCACAATCACGAGCAACGTCTGGAATGGATCGTCCGGCAGATAGGCGTCGATCCAAGGCTTGAGCCACCGGCTACGCGCCAAGTCGTCTTCCGCGGCTTTCACGCGCCCCTGCACGGCGCGCAACTCGCGCGCGAGCGGTTTCTTGTCCTCAGCGCCGGCCGTCGCCAGTTGCGTTTCCACCGCGGCCGCGGCCGCGCGCTGTTCGGCGATCGTCGTCTCGGCCGAGACGATCGACCTGTCGACCCATTGGCTCAGGCTTTGTTGATTTCCGACGACCTCGACAATGGGGTACAGAAAGCCGATGTTGGCTCCCCACAACACCGCCACGATCAGCGCGCAAACAAACGACGCCGCGACGGTCCAGTAATAGCGTAATGCCACGCGCACGACGCGCCCGAAATTGCCCATCCTTGATTGCTTTCCTGCGCGAGAGTGGTGGGCCGCTGGCGTGTGTTCGGTCGGACCGCGAACCGTATCCTGCCGGCTCTAGGCGGCCCACGAGCCAGTCGGCCCAGGGATTTTGCGTCGCGCACTTGTAACAGATCAGGCCCGAGCGGCCAAGAGTAGCCTCCGCGATCTAGCAGGCTGCTGAAAAAGTCCGTCGTGAACTTTTTCAGCCTCGCGAAGTGCGGCGCTGAACTCCGCACCGCAATTTCTGCGAATCCGATCGGGCTACTGACTTTTTCCGCAGCCTCTGATCGCCAGCCGGTACATGGCTGTACGGCGGCAGTACGCTAGCCTTGCTAGCACAACCGATTCCCGCACTCTTGCGCGTTGTATCGATTCTTTCAACTCTGCCGGTTTTGACGGCCGATAGTCCCTCTAGCACGCCCCGTCAAAGGGGCTTTGCCCGGCTGCCCCTGCCCACGCGACGTGTGCCGCGCAGCTCGGTTGAGTTTCGCCATCAAGCTTCGATCCAGGGGGGATTCGAGCTGAGATAAGGGCGCTCGCTACCGCCGCTTTTCACGCGGAGTGGCGAACGCCGAACGGTCATTCAGCGAGAAAGGATGCAAGCAATCATGAAACGCGCGATCTTTGCCATCGCGGCACTCACACTTGTCGCCACCAGCAGCGGCTGCTGCTGTTTCGAGCGCATGTTCTGCTGGGGCTGCGGAGACTGCGGCGCCTACGGTCACGAAGGGCCCTGCCAGGCCGGCTGTGGCACCGGGTGCGGCGGCAGCGGCTGCAGCGACTGCGGACTGGCCGGCGGCTCGGTAACCAATCCCTCGTTCGCCGGCGGCCGCGGTGGCGGTGGCTACGGAGATGGTTATGCCGAAGGTGGCTACATCGAAGAACAACTCGGTCCCGGCTCGTACGCCCAGCGGCCGGCCGGCGGCAAGCACCATCCTGCCGGTGGCCATCCGCTCGTCCATCAGCGCCGCAATGCCGGTGGGCAATACGAATTCGCGGCCGGTCCGCCGACCGGAGGCGTCACCTATCCGTACTACACCAACCGTGGCCCGCGCGATTTCCTGGCCAAGAACCCGCGCAGCATCGGACCGTAACGAACGCTTCCGAACAGCCCACTGAGGTTGCTCGGCGGGCTCCCAACGGTCGCGATTTCGAGCGTGCGTAAATGTCAACGTCGCCGATTTCGCGCCCACGACGGAAATGCCCTTCAACCTGAGATTGAGTCTCGCCAATTTGCGGTTTGCTTCGCCGCCATGAGCGTGAGCGGCAAGCCCGCAAACGTAACGCATGTCAGGTGCAATTCACCTGCAACGCACAACAATTGAGACAGAGTCTCTACTCGTCGACAATCGCCAACGAGTCATACGGCCAGCCGCCGGTCATGCACGAAGCGCATGCCGCGGCTGGCCCTCTTTTTTTTACGCGAACATCGTACAATCTCAGCGCAACAGCAACTGTCCACCGCCCGCGCAGTCCGTTGAACGTATTTCTACGCGACGCCCCGGCGGATTAACGGCACGGCGCACGCGTTGCGTTCGCGCTCGTGCAACAGAACTCGGGAGATCACGTTCATGCTCAGTCCACTCGTTCAAGACGCCATCAACACGCAAATCAACAACGAACTCAGCGCCTCGTACACGTACTTGGCGATGAGCGCTTACTGCGATCACCAGAACTTCACCGGCTGTGCCAAATGGCTCCGCCTGCAAAGCCAGGAAGAATACGGCCACGCCATGCGCCTGTTCGATTTCCTGCTCGCGCGCGACGGCAAGATCTCGCTCCGTACGATTTCCGAGCCGAACGTCAAATTCAAGTCGCTCACGCACGTCTTCGAGACCGCGCTCGAGCAGGAACAAAACACCACGGCCGAGATCGACCAGATCTACGAGCTCGCGCATCAGGAGAAAGCCTTCGCCGTGCTCGTCGAAATGCAATGGTTCATCACCGAGCAGGTTGAAGAGGAAAAAACTGCCCGCGAGATCGTCGCCAAGTTCCAGCTCACCAAGGACAATCCCGCCGCGATTCTGGATCTCGACCGCGAACTGGGCGCACGCGCCCCGGGCGAGGTCTAACAACCCCCTGGCAGCCGCCCGTGGCGCGTTCACCGGGCAATTCCGGAACTGCGTCCCATAAGTTTCTGTCGCCAGGCTCGTTTGGGCGCCCCTGCCCCGTTCGAGCCGCGACCTCAACTCACAGGCTCGCGCGAGCGTTCTTCCTAAAACGGAGTGGCGCTCGCGCGAGCCTGCTTTTTTCGGGTTCCGCGCGAACGATATCTGGATATAACTAGCTATATCACCAGAAGTCGTTCCAGAATCGCTGGGGCGGGCGCTCTTCAACGCGTCGTTCTTTTCCAGGACATCGCGCGGGGGGGATTGCCTCTCCCCGCGCGCCGATTCTGAGCGGCTTCCCACGGTCCTTCCTGCTCGCTGCCCCAAAACCATTTTTTGGAGGCTTCCACCTTGACCGATGCTCCCGACCCTGACGGAACCGTTGAACTCACTCCGCCGCCGAATCGCGGTTGGATCCAATCCGAAGACTGGCTCGCCGTCGTGCTTGGCGCGCTTATTCTGGTCATCGCGCTCGCCGCAACCTGGTACGGCAAGTCCGACGGTTATGCCGAGCTTCAAACGCAAATCGCCGGCGTAGAAGCCGACCTTCGAGAGCTCAAATCTGGCGAAACGCCGCTCACGCCCAGCGAGCGCGAAGCCGTGCAAGCCAGCGAAGAAAAGCTTGAAACGCTCTCCAAGCAACTCTATCTCAACCCGCTCAAGCCCCTGCTGGCCAAGGTCGGCTCTTGGACCGCGAACCCCGCCGACGCCTTTTATAATAAAGAAAAGCTCATCCTCCCCGGCTTGCTTACGACACTGGCCGCCTGCCTGCTTGTGTTCGGGCTGGGAGCGGCCCTCAGCGGACAAAAGGTTCATGCCTTTGCCCCGGCGTTCATCATCGTCTTCGTGCTGGCCACCCTCTCCTACGTGCTCGCCGGACAGACGGTCATCAAGAATTACAACCTGGAGTACGCGCTCTGGGCCCTGCTGATCGGCATGCTCATCAGCAACACGATCGGCACGCCGCGCGCGCTGCATCCGGCGATGCAAACCGAGCTCTACATCAAGACGGGGCTCGTCCTGCTGGGGGCCGAAATCCTGCTCAGCCGCCTCGTCGTGCTCGGGCTGCCCGGCATCTTCGTCTCCTGGGTGGTCACGCCCGTCGTGCTCATCACCACGTATCTGTTCGGCCAGTACGTGCTCCGCGTCCCCTCGCGCTCGTTGAACATGGTCATCTCGGCCGACATGTCCGTCTGCGGCGTCTCGGCGGCCATCGCCACGGCCGCGGCCTGCCGCGCCAAGAAAGAAGAGCTCTCGCTCGCGATCGGCCTCTCGCTCTCCTTCACCGTGATCATGATGGTCCTCATGCCGATGATCATTCGGGCGATCGGCATGAGCGAAGTTCTGGCCGGCGCCTGGCTGGGAGGCACCATCGACTCGACCGGCGCCGTCGCGGCCGCTGGAGGCATGATCGGCCCCACGGCGCTCGCGGTGGCCGCCACCGTAAAGATGATCCAAAACATTCTGATCGGCGCCGTCGCGTTCGGCGTGGCCGTTTACTGGGTGATGTACGTCGAACGCGGCGAAAATGGCAATGGCGGTCCGCGCCCGCGCCTCAGCGAGATCTGGCTTCGCTTTCCCAAATTCGTGATCGGCTTCGTCGGCGCATCGCTCGTGTTCTCGTCAATCTACTCGACCGGCAGCGGCCAGGCGCTCACCGAGTCGGCCATCTCCGGGGCCAGCGAAATCTTGCGCGGCTGGTTCTTCTGCCTGGCGTTTGTCAGCATCGGCCTCGAAACCAATTTCCGCGAGCTGGCACACTACATGAAAGGCGGCAAACCGCTCGTGCTCTACGTTTGCGGCCAGGGGCTGAACCTCCTGCTGACGCTGATCATGGCCTGGATCATGTTCATCAAGGTTTTCCCGCAAGCCGCCACCGCCTTGGGCGAGTAGTCCGCCATGAACCACACCTCGCGCACGCATCCCTTATCGCTTGCAACCGCGGCGCCGCGAGCCGGCTGGCTCAAGCTGCTGGCGGCTTCATTCGCGGTGGCCGCCGTATGGCTGGTGGCGCTTCCTTGGCTCGCCACGACAACCCCGGTCCAGCGCCATATTGAACTCCAAGAAAGCCAAGGCATCGACCCCAGCGCGGTCTTCTATAGCGAGCTTGAAATCCTGCCGCCCATCGCACACCATTACGAACGGCTGCACGAGACGCACCGCGACCAGCTCTGGGGGCGTTGAAAGCTCCAAGCTCGATCACTTGCCGTCGTCCTGCCAGATCTTTTCCGCCCCCTCGATCCGCATCGGACTGCCCAGTTCTCTGCCGTCTCGCACGACGACATAGGCGTCCGCGCCTGCCACGCTCTCCCAGGCCAGCTTGGCCAGCCCCCGGGCCTTCACGCTCGGCGATTGCTCGGCGCGGTTCCCTTCCGCGTCCACGGCGATGATCGCATACTCGTGCGGGCCGGTGCCGTCGTCGTTCTCGACTCGGGGAGCGGCCGGCGAGCGGAGCCCGTGATTTTCAATCCCCCCGCCCCACAGTTCGAGCACCCGCTTCGGTAGCGGCAAGCCACCGCCCCCAAAGCCGCCCCCGCCGAGCGACATGCGTCCCTGTCCGATCAAGGCATCGGTCAGCGGCTCGCCGTGTCCCGGCCGGAAGGTTTGAAAACGAATCCGCCCCGGATGCGTGCCGCCGTTCCACTGGTCGCGCGGCACTTCGGAGAATTCGACGCCTTCGCCCTGCACGATGGCCATCTGCCGCCAGGCGTCATCCAGCCACACGTTCCATGAAATATGACCAGGTGCTTGCCGAAGCGTTCCGTCGCGTTCGAGGGCGTGAAACCGATCGTCGAACGGGTCGTCCATTTCGGCCTTGATCAACCGGCTCCGCACCCACAAGCCGCCCGGGCCTCGGGCGAGCGATTTCGCGTAAATACCGCGCGGAATCTGTTGTTCCTCGAATCCCTCCTCCCAAACCTGGCCCGTGTCCGACACGATCAGCTCATCGCGCACGATCAGCCGGTCGACCTCCAATTCTCGAAGCTTCTCCGGCTCGGCTTTCATGAGCCCCATCGTGGCGGCAACTGACAACGCGATCGTCAATAGGCGGTCTTTCATGGCATGTATTCTCCCCGTGGCAACGTGGATACGCCGCAATGATCTCAATCGTGCCGGCAATCTTATCTCGTTGCCCAAGCTCGCGCAACAAAAAAACCGCGCGGGCCGAAGCACTCTTCAGCCCGCACGGTTTGGTCTGCTAACTGGCCCGACGTGACAAGCGCCGGAAGCACTCGCACGCCGCGACTAGTGCTCTGTCAACACTAAGCATTAGGGTTGGCAGAGCACGACCGCCGAACACGTAAGTGGTTCGGCGGCAATCAAATACCCAGTGCTCTGCCGATCAGTTTCAACTCCAAAATTTAGCTGTGCCAGAGCACTAGATCAACTTCGCGATCTTGGCGATCAGGTCGACCGTGCGGCAGCTATAGCCCCACTCGTTGTCGTACCAGGAAAGCGTCTTCAGCAGGTTGCCGTCCAGCACCTGCGTCCAATCGGGCACGAAGATCGAGCTGTGCGGATCGCCGATGATGTCGGTCGACACGATCGGATCTTCGACATACGCCAGAATGCCCTTCATCGGGCCCTCGGCGGCCTTCTTCATCGCGGCGTTCACTTCTTCCTTGGTGACGCTCTTCTTCATCGTGCTGGTCAGATCCACCAGGCTGCCAGTCGGCACCGGAACCCGCAGTGCGATGCCGGTCATCTTGCCCTTGAGCTCCGGAATCACCAAACCGATGGCGCTCGCCGCGCCGGTGCTGGTCGGAATGATGTTCTGCGCCGCGGCCCGCGCCCGGTACAGGTTGTCGTGCGGCAGATCCTGCAAGCGCTGGTCGTTCGTGTAGGCGTGCACCGTGGTCATCAGGGCCTTTTCGATGCCGAAGTTGTCGTTCAGCACCTTGGCCATCGGCGCCAGACAGTTCGTCGTGCAGCTCGCGTTCGAGATGCACTTCTGATCCTTATTGAGCTGGTCGTCATTCACCCCCAGCACACAGGTCAGGTCCGCCCCGTCCTTGGCCGGAGCGCTCAGCACGACGCGCTTCGCGCCGGCCTTCAGGTGCGTGTCGTAGCCCGGCTTGGTCTTGCCGTCCTTCACGCTCTCGCGAGCCGTGAAGATGCCCGTGCTCTCGACCACCACGTCGACATTCAGCTTGCCCCAGGGGAGCTCGGCCGGGTCGCGCACGGCAAGGGCTTCGATCTCGTGCCCGTCGACCGTGATGAACTTGTCGTTGTACGTAACTTTGCCCGGGTAGCGGCGGTGCGTGCTGTCGTACTTCAGCAACGTGGCCAGGGTCTCATTGTCCGTCAGGTCGTTGATCGCAACGACTTCGAACTCGCCCTTGCGGGCCATCAGATTGCGAAACACCAATCGGCCGATGCGGCCGAACCCATTAATAGCAACGCGAATTGCCACGACACTCTCCTTCAAACAATTGGATGCGGCCTTCCACGCCGGAAAGACCGCAGAACACCGCCTAGCTCATTTAAGCGAAACGGCCGATTATACAGGCCGCCCGAAAAATCGACAATTGGCCGCCGATTCCGGCGATTTTGCACCGCCAGAAATCTCGCGGCGAGCAGCCAGGAAAATGCCTCGTCGGCATGCGCCCCGGTCGCGGCGCCGCAAGCATCCGCCCCGCTCGGCGGCTGCTCCTTGATGCGTTCATCGTCGAAAGCTGGCGGCCGCATTGTGAAATTGTCGCCGGCGCCGCTAACTTTTTAACTCCCTCGCTCGAAACGCACCGCAACCCTCACCGCGCGCGAGAAACGCGGGCCAGCGCGATATGCGGCTAGAGGAAGCCATCGCAAGCGTGCTAGAATGCGCTCAGCCGGGACGACGCACGAAAGCTTCGCCCGCGGCGCCACCCAACTTCCGGCAACCTCCTCCGGGGGCTCGCAACCATGAACGGCGGCCACGAAAAACTGCGACAAGCGCTCCGCGAACTACAAACCCAACTTGCCGAGCTGCGCACCATCGATCCCGCTGTGGCCGAGCATCTCGAAACGACGATCGCCGAGGCCAACTCCGTATTAGGTAGAGAAGCCGCCCCGGTCGAAGAACACCAGGGCGTGGCCGACCAATTTGGCGAAGCGCTTCGCAACTATGAGGCTTCGCACCCGACGCTCGCCGGCAACATTCGGAGCGTCATCGACGCCCTCGCCCAGATCGGTATCTAGCGGCGGAACTACCGCCCGCGCTTGTTGGTGGCCACCGGCGGATTCGCCAGCGTAATGTCCACGGTCTCGGCCAGGGCCTGCCCCGGCCGCTGCATGGTCGGCTTGGCCACCTCGTAGTACCACGCCTTGACGCGCATCTCGTCGCCCACCTGCGCAAGCCGCGGATCGTCCACCGCCAGAATCACCTTCGCGTCATCGGACGGCGTGCCCGTAAGCTTCAAACGCCCCGCCACCAGATTCAAAGCATCCGCCTTGACGCCCACCACGCGGGCTCGCACGCGATACTCGCCAGGCACGGGCTCGCGCACGGGCTTGGCATCTGGTGCCTTGTCGCCGACTTCGAACAACCCCAGCGTCGGCCGCCCCTTGGGATTGATCACTTCGAACTCGGCAATCGGCTCTTCAAATGCGCCGTCTTCCCGGATCTTGCCCGTAAGCTCGACCAGCATTCCCGGGCGCAGATAATTGAACTTGGCCTCGCCGACAATATGAACCTCGGTCTGTTGGTTTACTTGCAACAGCCAGATGGCGTCTTTCGAGTCGCGAAACTGGATCAAGCTGCCCTGCATCCCTTCGAGCTTGCCCGTGTCGTCGAACATCACGGAATTGACCGGCGCTTGAAACGCTGGCGAATCCGTCTGTCCCCGGGCGACCTCGCCGCTCAACCAACTAGCCGCGCCAAGCGTCGCGGCGAATATCCCTTTCGAAGCCTTCGTGAACATCGGTGAACCTCCCCCGTCCGCCTCGCGATCCTCGACACGGCTGTCCCCCGTATCATGAACGACCTACGCCACAACGGCTGCCGAGCCCCCCTCCCACACGAACAAACCCGACTCGCAGCTACATTAACCCTGAGTGTAGAATACCTTACGAGTCGTTGCAAAGTCCGCGTGAAAACTCCCCGCCGGCTTTGAGACTCCTTCCAACCCCCAGCTTCCCACGAGTTGCAATCGCCATGCCCAAGCCGTCCGGCCAAATCACGATCCCCCAGTTTCGCGCCATGAAGGGCACCGGTGAGAAGATCACCATGCTCACCGCGTACGACTTTCCCATGGCCCGCTTGCTCGATCCCTTGGTCGAGGGGCTCTTGGTCGGCGACACCATGTCGATGGTCGTCCAGGGGCACGGTAACACGCTGCCCGTCACGCTCGACGAGATGATCTATCACGCCGAAATGGTCGGCCGCGCCGCCACGCACGCATTGGTGGTCGTGGACATGCCCTTTCCCAGCTTCCATCTGGGCGTCTACAAGGCCATCGAAAACGCCGGCCGCATCCTTAAAGAGACCCGCTGCCAGGCCGTCAAGCTCGAAGGCGGCGTCGATCAGGCCGAAGTCATCGCGGGGCTCGTCTCGGCCGGCATTCCCGTCATGGCGCACTGCGGGCTCAGGCCGCAAAGCGTTCATCAGCTTGGCGGCTACCGCGTCCAGCGCGACGAGGAACAACTGCTCGAAGACGCCAAGGCCGTCGAAGCGGCCGGCGCGTTCGCCGTCGTGCTCGAATGCATTCCGGCCGCGATGGCCACCAAACTTACCGCCGAGCTTTCCATTCCCACGATCGGCATCGGCGCGGGCGCCGGCTGCGACGGTCAGATTCTAGTGACGCACGACCTGCTCGGTCTCACCAGCGGCTACGTGCCACGCTTCGTCAAGACCTACGCCGATATCGGGTCGGTTGTGACTAACGCCGTAACCGAGTTCCGCGACGATGTCCGGGCCGGCAAATTTCCCGGCCCCGAGCAGCAATTCAAATAGGCCTCTCAATGGAACCGCTTACGGTGGAGCGAAACATGACAGAACGAGCGCGTTTTAACCTGGCGGCGATCCTGGCTCTCGCAACCCTGGCGGTTGGTCTCAGCGGCTTCGCCGTCGAACCGGACGCCGCCGTCACACGTCGCGCGCTCGCCGACGCGCTTACGTTCCATGCCTCCTTCGATCGCGACCTCACGGCCGATTTCGCCCGCGGGGACAAGACCTGCTACTACGCTCAAGGCGCGGACTTACGACCAGCCGAGCAAACAGAAAACGTCCGCCTCGATGCGGCGGCCGGCCGCTTCGGCGGCGCGCTCCATTTCACCCGCAAGAGCGACGATCGGCCGTTGTTCACCGATGGCGGCAACCTCGGCTACAACGACCAACGTTGGAGCGGCACGGTCTCCGTCTGGCTGCGTCTGAACCCAGACGAGGATCTGGAGCCTGGCTATTGCGATCCCGTGCAGATCATCGGCGACGACACCAAGCGAGGGTTCATCTTCCTTGAATGGTCGAAGGACGACCTGCCACGCCACTTCCGCTATGCGGTGCGGCCCTTGTTCCACATTTGGAATCCCGACGATCTGGCCTGGGACGCGATTCCCGCCGGCAAGCGGCCGATGGTTCAGGTCGAGCGGGCCCCCTTTTCGCGCGAGCGTTGGACCCATGCGGTCTTCACCCTCGACGGCGTGAACGACAACAGCGGCCCGCAAACCGCCCGGCTGTATCTCGACGGCAAGCTGCAAGGCACGATCGAGAACTGGGAGCTCACCTTCGGCTGGGATCCGGCCGCCGTGCGGCTCGTGCTCGGCGCAGCTTATGTCGGTTACCTCGACGATCTGGCCGTTTTCGATCGCCCGCTCACCGACGCCGAAGTTCGGTATCTCTACCTATCCGGGCAGCCCGTCGGCGCGCTGCGCTAATCGCGTGCCTTTCGGGCGCCATGCCCCGTAAACGTGCTAGCCGTACTGGCGGTGTCACTACGTTGCTCCAGCCGCGCCCTGACACCGCGAATTTTTCGTACCTCGTCGATTTCTCCACGGATTCCGCTATAGGTCCACCAATTCGGATGTTGTAGGATCCCCCGCCGACGCGACGTCGTCGGACACCTGTTTTGATGCCCCTGGCGCTGGGCGTCGTTTGGCGCCGTTGCATCCCCTTTCTCCATAGCTGCCGCTAGTGAAGTCCACCAATTGCGTCGTCCGCGCTTCCGTCATCGGGTAGCCGGCGATTTTGATAGCGGGCAATTGCCGCGCGCCGTGTTCTCGGCCGACGGGCATCCAACATTTCGATGTACGGCCCGCGCACGCTCAACCTTGATTTACTTCTCAGATCATTTCGCGGCGAATCCGCGCGCCGACGGCGACACGGCCCGCTGACGCGCGGACGTTTCCGCGAGCTTATCATCTATCTGGAGATATCCATGAATCGTTGCTTTACCGTTGCCGCCACCCTCATGCTCGGTCTTGCCTCGAATGTCTCGCTCGCGGCGATTGTCGCCAGCAGCGGCGCGACCACCGTTATTTCAGCGCCGGCCAACGTGCAGCTCAATGCCTTCGAGAGCGATACCCAGGCGTTTGCTTTCGCCGAGCGTTCGAACTTTACCTTGCCGCAGGACCTGCAAGTCCACATCACGCTTCCCGGCACGTCGCCCACGCCGGACTCCATGAATTTCAGCACGGGCGTGATTCTCTCGGGAACGCGCGTCAACAGCTACTATGTGCATTTCGACTCGATCGGCGATTCGCCAACGCCGGTGGTCGTCGACGGGTCGCTCTCTTTCGATCACGATGTCCTGGGAATAATCCTCGGGCCGAACCTGCTGAACATCTCCAACGGCCTGCTGGGCGCGCCCGGCACGTTGTATCCCAGCGACCCCTCGCTGGAGATCGTCGCCGGCGGGGCGGGCCTCGACGCCAACGACCTGCTCACGCTCAGCGAGGATCGCCGGACCATCACCTTTAACTTCCGCAACACGGCCCACCTGGACAGCTTCCGAGTCGTCACGGCGGTCGTCCCCGAACCCAGCGCCTACACGTTGTTCGCGTTCGGCATCGGCTTGCTCGTGGCCAAGCGGCTGCTGCGTCGCCGCTAGAACGCAGCGCGTTAAAAACAAAAAGGGGAGCATCGCCGCCGTGGTGATGCTCCCCTTATTTCGTTTCAAGACATCTGCTCACGACTCCGGCGAATCCATTTGCCGACCCGCTTGGGAAAGTGGGGCGGACTCGCTGGGATCGGCAGTCCCGTCCGGTACCGGCGCAAATCATCCGCAAACTGACCGACCGTCGCATAGCGATCGGCCAGCGATTTCTCCAGGCACTTCAGACCGATCGATTCGAGTTCGAGCGAAAATGTTCCGCGCCAAGTGCCGGGAACTGGTCGGACCCAAGAGGCTCTCCTCTCCGCGGCCTCACCCGGCCCTGCCCAGCCATTGTTCCAAACTCGTCGTGCCCAACCGTGGATGCGTCCCGGGCATGAGCGAACGATCGTCCAGCTCTGTCCCGAAGTACTGAGCCTGCGGGTCGAAGACCACTTCACGCGGGTCGCCTTTGGCAGACAAGAATCGGCGTACCGCTTCGTGCATCGAGATCGCCTCGGGGCCGGCGATTTCCACAACTCCGTTCACCGCTGACGCCAGGGCGACATCGGTTAGCGCCGTCGCCACGTCCTCCGCGGCGATCGGCTGCATCAGCGCCGCCGGCAGGTGAATCGCTCCATCCTTGCCACCCGACTCGCCGATCGCGCCCAGGAACTCGAAGAACTGCGTGGCCCGCACGATCGTGTAAGCCGTCTCCGAAGCCTTGATCAGCTTCTCCTGCGCCACCTTCGCCCGCATGTAACCGCTATTCGGCAGGCGATCCGCGCCCACGACCGACAGTGCCACGTGATGCCCGACTTCCGCGGCCTTTTCCGCGGCCAACAGGTTGCGTCCCGATGTCTCAAAGAACTCCAGAACCGCATGGTCCTCGAACGACGGCGAGTTCGAGACGTCGACCACCACTCCAGCGCCAGCCAGCGCTTCGTTCAGCCCTTCGCCAGTCAGAGCATTGACGCCCGTCCGGGGCGATGCGGCCAGCGCGTCGTGTCCCCGGTCACGAAGTTTCTGGACGAGCTTCGACCCGATTAACCCGGTACCGCCGATGACGACAATCTTCATGGCAATCTCCTTTCGAGGGCCGCCTTCACACCGGCGGCCAACAAGGGCCGAAGCAACAAAAAATATCAGGCCATCCTGGTTTTCGGTTGCCTCCGACGCGACTTCGCGCGGCGCCGCTCCTCACCCCAACGTCCAGCCCTGGCGATACTCCCGCTTGATGAACCGCTCGGCGTCCGCGCAGTTCGTCGCGCGCAGGCTCGCCGCGTCCCACTCCAACCGCTGGCCGGCGCGATAAGCCACGTTCCCCAGATGGTTCGCTTCGGTCAGCCAGCCCGCATACTCGAAGTTGCACGTCGTCGGCGCGCCGGTCTTGCAGGCATGCAGCCACTCGGCGTGATGCCCCAGCGACTTCGCGATGAACGCCTCCGGCGGCGCAAAGCTCGCGAACTTCTCCTCGGGCAACAACACATGCTTGCCGTAGTCGCTGAGCAGCATGCCCTGGTCGCCGACGAACAGCACGCCGCTATCCCATTGCGGAATGCGTTTTGACTGCCATAGCGCCGGCTTGTTATGCCCCTGATACCAGGTGAGTTCGAGCGCGGGCGCCGCGCCGCGCGGGCCATATTGATAACTGACCTGCATCGACGCCGGCGCCAGTTCCGGATGTGCTGGCGGCCCCTGGGCCTCGATCGTCAACGGAGACTTCAGCTCGAGCGCCCAGAAAGGCAGATCAATCCAGTGACTTCCAAGGTCGCTCATCGTGCCGTTGCCGAAATCCCACCAGCGATACCACTTCGGCCCTGGAAAGTACACGCTATGAAACGGCCGCTCGGGCGCGGGTCCCAGCCACAAGTCCCAGTTCAAGCCCGAGGGGATTGGCTCGCCCGCGGCCGGTCGGTGTTGTACGAACACGATGTCGCCCGCCGCCTTGGCGTCGGTCTCGCTCTGCAAGCCCCAAGCCCGGCCGACCCAGACATGCACCTCGCGGACCGGCCCGATCGCGCCGGTCCGCACCAACTCGACGACGCGGCGGTAGTTGTCGCCCGCGTGAATTTGCGTGCCCATCTGCGTGGCAACGTTGGCCCGCGCGGCCGCCTCGCGAATCCGCCGGGCTTCCCAAACGTTGTGCGTCAGCGGCTTCTCGCAATACACGTGCTTGCCGAGTTGCAAGGCCGGCAACGTGGCAAAGGCGTGCGTGTGTTCGCAGGTGCTGACCACCACGGCGTCGAACTCGCCCGGATGGTCGAACAGTTTGCGAAAGTCAACGGCCTGGCGAGCCTTGGGATGCGCGGCGGCGGCCCTGGCCAGATTGTCGGCGTTCACGTCGCACAGCGCGACGATGTTCTCGCTTGCCACGTCGGCCATGTTGCTCGCGCCGCGTCCGCCGGCGCCGACGATCGCGATGTTGAGCTTCTCGTTCAGGTTTCTCCCGCGCAGCAGAGCCGGCGCCGCGAACGTGGTGGCGCCGGCCGCCGCGGCAGTGCCCAGAAAACGGCGACGGGTAAGAGAGGCACTGGATCGACGCATGGCAGGCCCTTGAGAATGAATGGAGTCCGAAGGCGGAGCAACCGCAACGCAATGCCACGGAGGGGGTAAAAGCCGCGGAGACGGGGCTGCCGCGGGACGGAAATATTATGGACATCAAACGGCCCCGACGCAAAACAGCGAGCGGCCGTCGATGCGAGTCCCCATCGCCGCCCGTCTCCACAAGCGCGTGCTCATCCATCAGGCGCACGTTGTGCGCGTGCCGCGTCGTAACCCATGACTGCCAACCGCGCCTCGCGAAGCACCATCCACACCACGACAAAACGTTTGAAATCGGGCCAGCACTCCTGGTAGCGTATGCCTGACGGATTGTTCTGGGACGATAAAAATGACGACCTGTAATTTCAAACTGGAGAGCGGGCGCAAATTAAGGACCCACGCGCGAGGGCTTGTTGTGGATCCCTATAGGAAATTGCCTCGTGCGCGCAAATTCATCCACAACACCCCACCGACGATCGCAACGAAAATAGCCGCCCGATTGTGGATGGCCGTCAAAAACCGAGAAAGTCGGGCAAAAGGTGTTGCGCGCCTTCCGAATGGATCGAATGGACGCTCCACGAGCCTGCTTGGGCCGCTTGTCGCCCGGCGAAGGGCACTTTAGAATTCGATGCTCTCTCAATAGCCCCCGGCTGTGCGACCACGCCAGCCGGCCCAAGGAAAGACTACCTAAGGACTTGCGGAACGATGTTGCAACGGAAACCCGTCTTCCCCCACGTGATCGAGATCAACTATCAGGCTGGCGAGCGGCTGGGCTGCAACGTCTATCTGGTGTTCGACGGCGCCGAATGGCTGCTAATCGACATCGGCTATGAAGAAACCGTCGACGAGATCGTAGAGCTGATTCGCCAGCTCGACTTCCCGCTCTCCCAATGCAAAATGCTGATCGCCACGCACGCCGATGTCGACCACATTCAGGGGCTCGCCAAGCTCAACGGCCTGCTCAAGACCAAGGTCGTGGGCCATAAGCTCGCCGCCGAGCCGCTGGCCACCGGCGACCGGATCGTGACGTTTGCCGAGATCGCGGCTCAAGGCATTCACCTCGAGATGCCCCCGGTGAAGCTCGACGAACTGCTCGGCGAGGGAGACAAGATCAAGCTCGGCAACTTGGAGCTGGAGGTTTGGCATACGCCGGGCCATACCGATAGCCAACTCTCGTTCCGAATGGGAAACCTGCTGTTCAGCGGCGACAATATCTATCGCGACGGCTGCGTGGGCGCGATCGACGCTCACCACGGCAGCGACATTCAGGCGTTCGTCAACTCGCTCAAGCGAATCCGCGAAAGCGATGTCGAGTGGCTGTTGCCCAGCCACGGGCCAATCTTCCGCAAGGATAACGCCGTGCTCGACAAGGCGATCACGCGACTGGAAGGCTACTTGCACATGGCCGACTTCGGCACCTGCGCGGCCGATTGGCCGCTCATGGACGAATGGGACGAAGAGCTCGCCAGCGGCAAGCTGCCGGAATAGCTAGCAAAAACGCTGTTTGAAAATTCGGACGGCGCGGCTCGCTGGCGCGTGCCGCGGTAACCTGCATCCGCCCCCCAACCTGCGAAACCTTGCCGGTTCTAGCGGACATTCCCTCAATGCGGGCTGTAGCGGCTGCCGATGGTTGTAGGTAGACCCAGGCTGCCTGCTCGCCAGCGTCCCGTAACACGCGCGGCAGTTGCGGCGAGGAACGGAATCACACAGGGGGAATGAGTGATGATCCGCCGAATGCTTCTCGCGCTGTGCTGCGCGGCAGGATTGAGCGTGCTCGCGGCCGATGAGGCCCAGGCGCAACAAGCTTTTGGCCGGCAGTGGGGCGGTAGCTACAGCACCCAAGACTGGAACCGCTTGTACCACTACCCGTATGTCTATTACCCGCAAAACTTCTGGTCGAGCGAGTATTACCAAAGCTCGAACGACCTGTACTACCGCTATCCGCAAGAAATGCGGATCCCGGTCTATAATCGCAAATGGATGAACTTCTATCCAGAAGGACGGCTCTACCACTCGGGCCACCACTTCATTCTGGATACGTTCTAAGCGAACGCAATCACGCGGACTTTGTGCGGCGATGTGAGCCGAAGTGCGGCTGGAGGGGGGCCTCCGCAGCGTAGTACCTCGGCAGGTATCGCCACAAAGGGGTCGGGAGTCGGACTTCGGCTCTCGACCCCTTGTGCCATTTCCCCGACCACGCGCGGGGCCGCATGCCCGGCGTCTTGGTTCATGCCTCGCCCTTATCGACGCGCTCGACAATCGCATACTCCACGACGATGTCGGCCGGCTCGTCGGCTGGCGTCTCAAGCTTGACCTCGAGTCGCACGCCAAAGGGCATCGCCCCGGTCACCTTGACGCTAGCCTCGGGTCCGTCGCCGACCTCGGCATAGCAGGTTGGAACCGCCCCCAGCGGCGGGCAGATCGCGATGTGGGCCGCGGCGTGTCGCTGGCCCGCGGCAAATGCAACCCGCGTCCAACCTTCGAGCACCTCGCCTTGCCGGTCGTCGCGACGACGCGCCTGGTGCTGCACAACGTTCCGCGATACGTGGTCAGAAACCTCGTCGGTGGCCTCTTCCGCAAGTGGCCCAGGAGCTTTGGACACGGCGGCGGCCCAAACTTCTTCGGTGACCATAGGCGGCTCTACGAGGTCTTCCTCGCGACCCAGCCAGACGGACGCCTCATGGCGCCTCCAACGCCCCCAGCCCCAACCTTCTTCGAGGAAAACCGGCGCCAAGAGCACCCACGCTCCCCAACCGCTGGTTTCACCAAAGCCTAACGCCGCGAACCACAAGCCGATCACCACGCTAGGCGCGGCCGCCAGCAGGAAACGCCACGCCGGGCCGCTCGTCACGTCCCGACACGCCCATCGAAAGCTCGCCGCCGCAAGCGCAAGCCCCAAACCGATAATCGCCAGAAAGCCAACCGGCGGCGGCGTCTCCAACGCTCCAGAAAGCCGCCGGCCAACCAACATCAAGCCAGCCGCCGCCAGTAGCGCCAAGCTCGATACAATCGCGATGCGAGGCAGCTTCGCGGGCGCAATCCCCCCGGCGCTGCCGTTCCGAGTGTTGCCGCTCCAACCGCTTGCTCCGACCGCGTCCATGCGCACAGCCGCTCCGATTATCCGCGGGTTAAGGCACGAAGGCGCGGCCTCAGCACTTGCTATCGGCCGGCCAGCGCGGCGCCAGCCGCTTGGGCCAGCTCACTGGCGCGATGGGTGCTTTCCCAAGTAAAGTCCTTGTCATCGCGGCCGAAGTGACCGCCAGCGGCGGTCTTACGGAAGATTGGCCGCCGCAACTCGAGGTACTTGATGATGCCCGAGGGCGACAGCGGAAACAACTCGCGAACCACTTCGCAAATGCGCTGGTCATCGACCGTGCCCGTGCCGAACGTGTCGACATGCACGCTTACCGGATCGCTCACGCCAATCGCATAGGCCAATTGAACTTCGCAATGCTCGGCAAGCTTCGCGGCCACGATGTTCTTCGCCACATGACGGGCCATGTAAGCCGCGCTGCGGTCGACCTTGGTGGGATCCTTGCCGCTGAATGCGCCGCCGCCGTGCCGGCCCCAACCACCGTACGTATCGACAATGATCTTGCGGCCCGTCAAACCGCAGTCGCCGTGAGGCCCGCCGACCACGAAGCGGCCCGTCGGATTGATATGATACTTGATCTCGCCCGTTACCAACTCGGCCGGCAGCGACGGTTTGACCACCTTCTCGATGACGAACTTCCGAATCTCTTCGTTCGAGACCTCGGGACTATGCTGAGTCGACACCACCACCGTGTCGATCCGCACCGGGCTGTATCCGTCATATTCAATCGTCACCTGGCTTTTGCTATCCGGGCGAAGCCAGTTGACCTCCCCCTTCTGCCGGGCCTCGGTCAATCGGTTCAGGATACGGTGCGACAGCGCGATCGGCAGCGGCATGAGCTCCGGCGTATCGGTGCACGCATAACCAAACATCAAGCCCTGGTCGCCGGCGCCGATGTCCTTGCCATTCGTGGCGTCTTCGTTCACCCCCTGGGCGATGTCGGGACTCTGCTTGTCGATACTGACCATCACCGCGCAAGTGTCGGCATTGATGCCAGCCTCGTCGTCGGTGTAGCCAACCTCGCGAATGACTTGCCGGACAACGGTCGGATAATCGATCACCGCCTTGGTGCTGATCTCACCGGCGATCACAGCCACGCCCGTAGTCACGAGCGTTTCGCAGGCCACGCGGCTGGCAGGATCCTGGGCCAACAGGGCGTCGAGAATCCCATCGGAGATTTGGTCGGCCAACTTGTCGGGATGGCCCATGCTGACGGATTCACTGGTAAACAAATACTTTCCCGAGGCCACGTGTGCGATCTCCTTAATCGAAAGCAGGCAATACCGGAACGGACCAAAAGGGGGAGCGGTTCCTGGTCGACTGACCGGGCATTATAGGCTTGCACTTGAGCCCCTCGCAACCGGGCGTCAGTCGGCGGCGCCCCTTAGAGAAACGACACGCGGGTAGCAGACAGCGCAAGGCCCCCATCTCCACGAGATCGCGGAAGGACGTCCCGGCTTGCCAAGCCCACGCTCACTCCAATCGCCAGCCCTGGCCATCCACCACGAGCTTCGCGTGTCCTCGATTCTCCTCGTATAGTTTGTGCATCGCCGGAATGTCATCGAAATAGCCCACGATGTGCGCCGCGCTGAACGACTCACCGGCGCGGACCGGCTTCCCATGGACTTCCTCGATCATCACGATGATGCCGCCCGGCCGCATACTGGCCCAGGCCTCGTAGACCACGTCCGGATCGAGCGTCAAGCCAGCCAGCCACGGCCCATCGGCTCCCGTCTTCGGGTCGCGCAGATGATAGGCGCGAATGAACGACTGCGGCAGCTTGTGCGTGTCGCGGCGATAGCCGTACTTCAGGTCGGGTGGAAACGGCTCGAAGAACTCCTTCGCCGGAATCACGAGCCCCTGCGGTCCGCTGAGGTAACTCAGGTACATCTCGCTGAACGTATCCCCCTGATCGTGCCGCACGCAGCCCGGCGTATCGTTCCGCAAAAACATCTCTTCCGAGTCGTTCACGCTGTCGATCTTGTCCATCAGCACGAAGTAACGTGCCCCCTTGGGAAACACGATAAGTTGCGTCCACTGCGACCCTGGCTTTCGCCCCGGCGCGGCGTACTCGAACTTATAAATCGTTTTCACCGCCACGAAGTCGTCGCCGCGAATCACCTCCGGCTCGACAGGCTTCATTCGATGGCAAAGCTGCGGCCCTTCGACCATCCGCTTGCGATGGCTCGAGCCGTGCGACATCTTGGCGTCTGTTCGCGCGGCCTCGTCCGTAAAATTCTCATACCAGCGGTAACGTCCCACGCCATTTCCATCGGGGGCGATCACCTGCTCGCTCCACTCGGCGTCGCTGCCGGCTTCCATCAACCAGTCGACGACCATCAGGCCGTCGCCCACCTCGCGAAAGCCGGTCTGCTTGTCCAGAAACGACCCCTTCTCGATCCCTGTCATCCAGTGCTTGGGATGGTTCTTGGGGATCACGGCCTCGAGCTTGTCGGTCTCGATCTTGATCGCGCGGCCATCGTCGGTCACCTTCGCCCAATCCGCGGCATACGTCCCCTGAACTCCCAAAAGCAATACGGTCAGCGCAAGTAGCGAACAACGGGGGCGCGGCATGGCAAGAGCACTCCACGAGGGGGCCAGGACAATGGAAATTTCAGATCCAGCGCCAGCAGTATGGCGGCGAATAGGGCGCGATGCAAATCCGCCAGCAAAGAGCGTACGGCAATGACCCCAGGGCTCGCGACGCAACCTTGCAGCCCCGCTTACGTACACTGAACCTGCTATATTAAGTAGACGTCTCTCCGGAGCTTAACGCATGGCCTCCGAACCAAACGCTTCCAAGGTTGGCTCACGCCGCCCGCTCCGCCGCCTCTGGCCGCTCTATCTCCTCCTAAGCATCATTGTTCTCGCGGCCTTCCTGACGGGTGGCCGAGGTGGCCTTGGTCTCTTCAATCCGCACACGCTTCAATACCGAACGCAACGCGAATTCACGATTTGGTTTGGTGCAATTCCAGTCTATCGCTCGGCGTTCGACGATCACGAGCGACCCTTGGTACGAGAGTTGATCCAACGGGAATTCATTGCTCCGACAACGAACCGAGATCGCTGGGACTACGTCTTTCATTGGAACGATGCGTGGAAAGACGGTTACGGCGTCTGGTACGACACCCTCGTGCGCAATGACGACCAACTCCTCGAATGGACGAAAGCCAATCCAGAAATGGCCAAGACCTTTTGGTCCGAAGCATTCGACTATATGCGTTCTGATTCCAAGGTTGATCAAGCAATCGGTGAACGCGTGCTTCATGAGGGTTGGCGCGTAAGCGACGAGGCCTCGCTGCGGACGCGCATCGCTGAGACCAAACGTGGCATCGAAGAGCTGTATGGCGCATCTTCGACACGCTAAGCGGGGGCAGCCGATTTATTCGGGGGGGGCGCCCGCCGAGCCCATCCTGCTCTTGACCCGCCCCGCCCTTTTCGGGTCCGATGCCGCAAAATCGCTCCGTACAATCCGTTTTCTCGGCATATTCGCCCGCGGCCGTGGCCCGCTTGTTCCTTACAGCCCGTGTGACGTCCCGGGGCTGTGCGGCAACAAAACGAATGAAACGGCGGACACGGACGCGTCGGCCCCCCTGGCGAATGCCATGCTTGTGACGGGGTTTCGAAGTTTTGGAAGTCATCGAACGATCCGACGAGCAATTGGCGGCCGAAGCCGCCCGTGAGGGCTCCGACGGCGTGGCGTTTGTCGCGCTCGTGGAGCGGTTTCGCCAGCGCGTCTGGCGAATCTGCTTCCGCTTGCTTGGCAATGAACAAGACGCCAACGACGCGGCTCAAGAAGTCTTCGTGCGGTTGTTCACCCACCGCGCGAAGTTCGAAGGCCGCTCGAAATACGCCACCTGGGTCCATGCGATCGCGGTGCGCACCTGCCTCACGATTCGCCGCGGACGGGGGCGCCGCCGCAAGCACGAAGACACCACCACCGACGAGCAATGGGACAGCCAGCAACCCCAACAGCAGCCCGGCCAACCGGCCCTGGCGCTCGACCTGATGCGCATGCTCGAAATCCTCGACGAAGAGGACCGCGCCATGCTAATCCTCAAATACGCCGAGAACTACGACTACGAAGAATTGTCCGAGATCTTCGGGCTCTCGGTCAGCGCTTGCAAGATGCGGCTCAGCCGTGCCCGCGAGAAACTGCAAACCCGCTTCCCGGACCAAACACCTTGAAAATCTGCCCCCGAGATGGGCGAGCCCTGACGGAACCCTAGCGATGGCTACCGACCTGTTTGAACGCCTGGCCGACTTGGACGTGCCGCCGCCGCCGGCACAGTTCGACACCCAACTTCACGAGCGTGTGAACCGCTCGCTCGTGCTTGGCCAACTGATGGACCTGTTCTTCGGCGCGGTCCCCTGGGCCGTGGTCGAAATGTCGCGAGCCTTATTCGGCGCCGCGTTATTCACGCTCACCGGACGCTACGAGAAACCCAAACGTCGCCGCCGCTAATCAACGGGACAAGCTGACAAACTAGATAATTTGCCGCGCGTTTGTGACGCCCGCGGCCTGACTGGAAACAACTAAGAGGAACGCCCCTCTCCCGCAAACACCCTTCTGTACAAGGAGCCCGGAACATGAACCTGCTAGCTTATGCCGACGCCGCGAGCGTCGCCGAACAAACGACCGACACGGTCGCCAAGACGTTTAACACTTCGTGGGACGCGGTCGCGGAAAGCTTCACGAACGCCTGGCACAACACGATCGCCGTCGCGCCGCAAGTTGTGGCGATGGTCATCGTCGTGGTCATGGGCTACGTAATCGCCCGCGTCGTCGGCAAGTTCGCCACCACGCTGGCCGAAAAGCTCGGCCTGCAAACCGCGGCCGAGCAAAGCGGCCTCGCCGAGTCGATGCACCGCGTGGGTATTCAGCGCAATGTGTCGGCCATCGTCGGCACGATCGTCTTCTGGTTGTTGATGCTGGTCTTCTTGATGGCCGGCTTCAACATCCTCGGCGCCGAGTCGCTCACCAAGCCGATGGAAAGCATCGTGGCCTACATTCCCAAGCTGCTCCTGGCCACGGTCGTCGTGGTCGTGGGCCTCTTGGTCGCCACGTTCCTCCGCGGCGTCGTCGCCACCAGCGCCGACCGCGTGGGAATCAGCTATGCCGAGCATCTGGCCAACGGCTGCTACTACGCCTTCGCCATGCTGACGTTCATCGCGGCCTTCAACCAGGTCGGCGTGCAATTCGAGCTGCTGAACCAGCTCATCCTGATCGCCGCGGGCGCGGTCGCCGTGGGCTTCGGCCTGGCCTTCGGACTCGGCGGTCGCGACGTGATGGCCGGCATCCTCGCCGGTTACTATGTTCGCCAGCGGCTGCACTCGGGCGACCACGTCACGGTCGGCCCCATGGAAGGCACGGTTCGCGAGGTTGGCCCCGTGGCCACGATCATCGAGACCAACGAAGACGGTCTGCTGAATCGCCGCAGCATCCCCAACACCAAGATGCTGAACGAAGCCGTGCGGTAACTTCACCGGCGGGAACAACTTGAGCCCATGCTCATCGCCGAAGCCCCGGGGGGACGACCATCCCCGGGGCTTCTTTTTTGCACGCCTGCCGACGACCGCGGCTCGTCCGCACGACCCTCACAATCGGCGTCATGCGTCCTGCCCCTCCGCGTTGGCGAAAAGCTACATTTTCCTAGCCGAATTTTTGCGGCCTCCCGCCTGCGCGTCGCGGCCGCGACGCGCACCCGTGTAAGAAGGAACCCTGAACATGGCGAAGAAATCCGCTCCTAAAAAGAAATCCGCCGCCGCCAAGCAGCCAGCCCCGACCAAGAAGCCGGCAGCGAAAAAGCCGATCAAGAAAGCAGCCGCGAAGCGTTCCCAGCCGGCCGCCTCGAAACGCAAACCGAAGGAGTCGTCCGCCGGAATCGCAAAAGCCAAGCCAGCATCAACCAAGAACACGACGGCCAAGAACACGACGGCCAAATCCACCCGCAATCGCCGCAACGCCTCCTCCGCGGCGGCCACCAGCTATCTCGCCACGGTCAACGGCTGGCGGCGTGACGTGTTTGCCGGGCTCGGTAAAATAATACAGCGGGCGGACCCGGCCAAAGCGGTCGCCGCCGACTCGCTCGGCTGGCTCAAATCGCGAGCCGCACGCGTCAAGCAGGCCGGCCAGCGCGAGCTCCACGAGTTGGTCCGCGTCGTCTCCAAGCTCAAGGAAGTCCGCCGCGCGCCGGCCACGGTCGGCCGCCGCAAAACGAAATCCAAATAGAAGGAGTCACCGGCAATGGAAAAGGCAACGTTCGCGGCAGGATGTTTCTGGGGGGTCGAAGCCGCCTTTCGCCAACTCGCCGGCGTAAAAAATACCGCCGTCGGCTACCTCGGCGGGCACACCAAG
>CAZRCI010000043.1:30673-31709 GCA_964598535.1 uncultured Planctomycetaceae bacterium
CCGACCTACGAACAGGTCTGCTCCGACCGCACCGGCCATGCCGAAGCCGTCGAGGTCGAGTACGATCCCCAGCAAGTCGGCTACGGCCGCCTGCTCGAGGTCTTCTGGGCCAACCACGATCCGACGCAGCTCAATCGCCAAGGCCCCGACGTCGGCTCGCAATACCGTTCGGTCATTTTCTATCACACGCCCGAGCAGCGAGCCGCGGCCGAAGCCTCGAAACAGGCGTTGGCCGACAGCGGCAAGCTGCGTCATCCGATCGTGACGCTGATCGAGCCCGCGCCCGAGTTCTACCGCGCCGAGGAGTACCACCAGCAGTACCTCGAAAAACGCGGCCAGTCGAGCTGCCATCTGTAGAACGTGTCTTCAAATGAGCTTTCATGGCCCGAGATTGCGAATTCGCCGGCCAATCGAGGGCGAAGCAGGCGAATCCCCAGTGATTCGTCGATGAAGCCCGACAAAAAGTGGCCGCCGAATTCGCGATTGAAGCCGAAATTGTAATTTGAAGACATGTTCTGTAGGGCCCGCGCCGGCTCGAAAGGCCAAGAGGGCTATTTGCGCCGGAGGCCGAACGAACCACGCGGCGGGAGCAAACCTTCGCCGCGACGGACGACGAATGACACACTCGCCGCGCGTCGCGGGCGGGCTTGCAGCCGATCAGCCGTCATGGACCCGTTTCTCCTGTTCCTTGTTTGGGTGCCACTGCTGGCTTGTCCAGCAGTGCCCGTTTTTTGATCTTGCCTTGCTGTGTCCTTCTTGGGTGAGAGCTTCCTTCGAGTCGGCTCGGCCAACCTGAACAACGAGCGGCAGTAGGCGATGCGAGACAAGCTCATTTCGATCCGCGACGTGCAAGGTGAAAATCCGGAAAGAGCACTGCTGGCCAAGCCAGCCAGTGGCACCCGACGCGCTTCCCTGCGCTCGTTCTGCCCTTGCAACGCGTCGTTTGCAACCGGCAATCGCGCGCATCGGCGGCCGTTGGGCTTCCTTGTTTGGGTGCCACTGCTGGCTTGTCCAGCA
Organism: uncultured Planctomycetaceae bacterium; assembly: GCA_964598535.1. GTDB lineage: Bacteria > Planctomycetota > Planctomycetia > Pirellulales > PALSA-1355 > JALHMI01. The sequence continues at coordinate 31,691 of CAZRCI010000043.1, forward strand.
GTGCCCGTTTTTTGATCTT
>CAZRCI010000043.1:31809-40490 GCA_964598535.1 uncultured Planctomycetaceae bacterium
CGAGACAAGCTCATTTCGATCCGCGACGTGCAAGGTGAAAATCCGGAAAGAGCACCAACGGCTACTTGCGCCGCTTGCGACACCACAACAGCGCGACAATCCCCAGCGCCCCCATCAGCAGCGTGCCTGGCTCGGGCACGGTTGCCACACGGAATCCGAGGTAGTCGACCTCGAGCGTGTGGCTGTCGCCGCCCCGGAACGAAGCCCGGAAGCGGCTCGCGTTGTCGTTCCAAGAACCACCCCGCGCGCCCCGGAACGACCCCAATAAGTCTTCGTTCCACTCCTTCACGTTACCTCCTTGATCGTAGGTACCGTAAGGGCTGGCCGAGAGCACATACGCCCCGGCGTCCGTCAGGGGATAAATACTGTCGCCCGTCGTGTAACCATATCCAATGCGAACAAAGTTGGCCGAGTTGCCGGTGTCCAACGAAGGGAGATTGTTATCCGGCACGGAATCGGTCCCGGTCGGGTAGTCGTAGTAGGTACTCGTATCGCCGTCGTAGTAGGCGGCCTTGTACCACTCGTTTTCCGAAGGAATGAACCACGTGGCGTCCGTGTTGCGCGTCACCACGTTCAATGTGCCGCCCGTCGTGGCACCGTTGAGCGTATACGCTCCGTCCTCGGTCGTGTTGGCGTCTTGTAAACCGATCGGCTGGCCGTTGTGAAGCCAGTTGGAGAATCGGGCGGCGTCCCCCCAACTCACAAAGTTCACCGGCTTGTTAGCATACGCGTACGAGCCAGCGTCGGCCTTCACCGCATAGACGTAGCTACCCGACGTGCCCGTGCGCGTGATTCCGCCAACAGTGCTTGAGCCCATCGACGTGCTGTAGAGCCCGTAGGTATCGGTGGCGGCGACCGCGTTCAAGAATGCCACGTACTGGGCGTTGGTCACCTCGGTCGTGCCGATGCGGTAGTCGTAATCCACCGCGCCGAAGCCGGTGTTGTCCGGCGCATTGCCGGCGTTACCGACCGGCACGGTCGGAATCGTAATCGTGCTAGCCAGTGCCGGCGCGGCCAGCGCGATCAGCAGCGCAAAGAGCACGGCCGAAGCGGCACGCGCGCGAATTCTCTCGAAGGTTGATAAGGTCATTAGCATTTTCCTTGTGTTGGTTTCCAGGGTTGGCATTTCGGCTCCGCGGTCTTCGCATGCAAAAGACCACGCGCGGGCAAAGGTGCGGCGATCACGCGAAACGGCGGCGTCGGCGAACGCCCACTAGCAGCAGCGAAACGGCGCCCATGCCTCCCAGCAGCAGCGTGCCCGGCTCGGGCACCGTTGCAATCCAAGCTTCCGATCGGCCGAGCGGATTGGTGCCCGAACCGACGATCGTGCGGCCATCGGCCGAGATCGCGGTGGCCGAACTTAAAATCCAGCCATCCAGGCCACTGACGCCGGCGGCAACGAGCACCTCGCGCAGGTTTTGCATCCCGTCCGCGGCGTTCCAGAGAAACGCTTCATTGCCGGAGGCCGAAGTGCTGTATCCCACGACAGTGGAACCGTCCGCGGAGACGCCATATGCGTGGCTGTAGAAGCTGCCGCCGGGGAGATCCCCCAGGCCGATCATCCCGCCTGCTTCCGTCCAGCGAAACGCTTCATAGCCGGAAGCCGAATTGCTCGCCCCGACGACGACGGAACCGTCCGAGGAAACGCCATTGGCAACGCTTCCAAAGCTGCCGCCAGGAAGATCCCCGAGACTGACCATCCCGCCAGACTCGGTCCAGCGAAACGCTTCGTCGCCGGAGACCCCAGTGCCTCGTCCGACGATGACCGAACCGTCCGCGGAAACGCCAAGGGCAAAGCTGCCAAAGCCGCCGCCGGGGAGGTCGCCCAGACCGACCATCCCACTCGACTCGGTCCAACGAAACGCTTCGTAGCCGGAGGCCGAAGTGCCCCAGCCGACGATGACGGAACCGTCTGAAGAAACGCCACGGGCTGAGCTAGAGCCACCTTCGAGGAGATCGCCCAGACCGACCATGCCGTCCCAGGGAGTCCAGCGAAACGCTTGCCAGCCGGAGGACGAATCAGCAACTCCGATAATGACAGGACCGTTTGCGGAAACGCCCCAGGCTTCGCTTTGATAGCTGCCGGGGAAAAAGCCCAAACCGATCATGCCGCTCTCCTCCATCCAGCCAAAGGCTTCGATGCCGTCCGAAAGGCCGTTTCCGACGACGATGGAACCGTCCGCGGAGATGCCAAGGGCCTCACTGTAAAAGCCGCCGGAGAGATGGCCCAGACCTTGAAACGAATACGAGTTGGCGTGTGCCGGCACGGCCAGCGCGATCAGCAGCGTGAAGAGCGCGGCCGAAGCGGCACGCGCGCGAATTCTCTCACAGATCGACAAGGTCATGAGTTTTTTCCTTGGTGTTGTTTTCAGGGAGGTGACGTTTCACGCAAATTCTTGGCGTGTTGCTTGTCGGTCTTCCGCGATCCGCACGCGCGAGCGGGTTCTTTAAGGCGACAAAATTTTCAAAAGCGGACTCGCCGTAAACGATCTTGCCAAAAACGTGGCAATCGCCGGGCGCGCACCGCATGCTGGCCTCTAATCCTTCAGTCGGCAAAGGTTCCCAAAACCGGACGCGGCGCAAAAAGAATTCTTGGACCATCGCGCTGAAAACGCTTCGGCCGCGGCGGAACTGAGCAGCGCCACCGCGGCGGCAACGCTCGTGGAAAGCAGAAAGCTTTGAGGCATTGGCTCCTAGTTGCGTTGGAACGTGGCGTGCGAGGGTAACGTTCAAGGTGCGCTTACAAGTGCGACTCGTTGTCGAACCCGTTTCGCCGAGCGCGCCGGCGAACGGCCACTAGCAGCAGCGAAACGGCGCCCATGCCTCCCAGCAGCAGCGTGCCAGGCTCGGGCACCGTGGCGATCCAAGCTTCGTATCCACCAACCGGGTTGGTGCCCCAACCGACAATCGTCCGGCCATCGGCTGAGACGGCGGTGGCCTCACGCAAGATCCAGCCATCCAGGCCACTGACGCCGGCGGCAATGAGCACGTCGTTGAGGTTTTGCATGCCCTCGGTGGCGTTCCAGAGAAAGGCTTCACCGCCGGAGACCGAACCGCTACTCCCCCCGACGACGACGGAACCGTCCGCGGAGACGCCACGGGCAGAGCTGAAAAAGCTGCCGCCGGGGAGGTCACCGAGGCCGACCATTCCGCCGGACTCCGTCCAGCGAAACGCTTCGGTGCCAAAGGCCGAATAACTGTATCCGACGATGACCGAACCGTCCGAGGAAACGCCATTGGCACCGCTTCCAAAGCTGCCGCCGGGGAGATCGCCCAGGCCGACCATCCCATCCGATTCCGTCCAACGAAACGCTTCCTGGCCGGAGGCCGAAGTGCTCCGCCCGACGATGACGGAACCGGTTCCAGAAACACTCAGGGCCTCGCTTTCGAAGCTCCCCCCGGGCAGATCGCCGAGACCAACCAGCCCGCCGTCCTCCGTCCAGAGAAACGCTTCATTGCCGGAGCCGGAGGCCGACCGTCTCCGCCCGACGATAGTGGAAGCGTCTGCGGAGACGCCACTGGCTAAGCTACCAAAGCCGCCGCCCAAACTGACCATGCCGTCCCACGGAGTCCAGCGAAACGCTTCGGGGCCGGAGAACGAATTGGCCTGCCCGACGATGACGGGACCATTCGCGGAAATACCATAGGCTTCGCTTACAAATTCGCTGCCGGGAAGATCGCCCAGTCCCATCATGCCGTTCGACTCGATCCAGGCAAAAGCTCCCCGACCGTAGGGCAAAGCGCTATATCCGACGACGATGGAACCATCTGCGGAAACGCCCCTGGCTTGGCTATTAATGACGCCGTTAGGGGAGAGATGGCCCAGGCCTTGGAAGGAGAAAGGATTGGCGTCGAGCGCGGTGGGGCCGAGCAGCGCGATCGCGGCGGCGAGGCTCGTGGCAAGCAGAAAACTTCGAGGCATTCGTGGACTCCTAGTTACGTTGGAACGTGTCGCGTGGAGGTGAAAATCAAGGTGAGTTCAGTTGTCGGACCTGCTGCGCCGAATACGGCGGCGGACGAAGGGCAGCGCCACCGCGCCGCACGCGGCGAGCAGCCAAGTGCCGGGCTCGGGCACCGTGGCGATCCAAGCTTCCGATCGGCCGAGCGGATTCCAGCCCCAACCGACAATCGTGCGGCCATCGGCCGAGATCGCGGTGGCCTGACTTAAGATCCAGCCATCCAGACCGCTGACACCTGCGGCGACAAGCACCTCGCGCAGGTTTTGCATTCCGTCCGCGGCGTTCCAGAGAAAGGCTTCACCGACGGAGGCCGAATCACCCCCTCCGACAACGACGGAACCGTCCCCGGAGACGCCAAGGGCATAGCTGTAAAAGCTGCCGCCGGGGAAATCACCCAGGCCAATCATTCCGCCAGACTCCGTCCAAAGAAACGCTTCATGGCCAGAGGTGGAATAGCTATTCCCCACGACGACGGCCCCGTCCGCGGAGACGGCATTGGCAATACTATAGCCACCGCCAAGGTCGCCCAAACCAACCATCCCGCCGGACTCCGTCCAGCGGAAGGCTTCTTGGTCATTGGCCGAATTGCGGCCCCACCCCACGACGGTGGAACCGTCCCCGGAGACGCCAAGGGCTTTGCTGTCAAAGAAGCTGTTACCGGAGAGATCGCCCAGGCCAACCATCCCGCCGGACTCCGTCCAGAGAAACGCTTGCCAGCCCGAAGCCGAATGGCCATACCCAACGACGGTGGAACCGTCCCCGGAGACGCCAAGGGCTTGGCTAGAGTGGCTGCCGAGGTTACCCAGGCCAACCATCCCGCCAGACGCCGTCCAGCGAAACGCTTCCACGCCGGAGAGCGAACTGCTCCCCCCCACGGCAACAGAACCGTTTGCGGAAACGCCCCAGGCGTCGCTTTGAGAGCGGCCGGGGAGATCGCCCAGGCCAACCATCCCGCCCGATGCCGTCCAGCGAAACGCTTCGCGGCCGGAGGCCGAAGTGCTATACCCCACGACGGTGGAACCGTCCGCGGAAACGCCCGTGGCTGAGCTGTCGAAGCTCCCGCCGGGGAGGTCGCCCAGGCCTTGAAACGTGTAAGGATTGGCGTCGAGCGCGGCGGGGCAAAGAATCGCCACCACGGCGAGACAGGCGGCGAATAGAAAATTTCGAGGCATTCGTGGACTCCTAGTTGCGTTGGAACATGGTGTGCGAAGGTGAAGTTCAAGGTGCGCTTACAATGCGAGGTTCGTTGCCGAACCCGTTCCGCCGAGCGCGGCGGCGACGGACGAAGGGCAACGCCACCGCGCCGCACGCGGCGAGCAGCCAAGTGCCGGGCTCGGGCACGGTGGCGATCCAAGCTTCGGTTTGACCGAGCGGGTTCGTGCCGTAGCCGACGATCGTGCGGCCGTCGGCCGAGATCGCATTGGCCCGACGTAAAATCCAGCCATCCAAGCCGCTGACGCCCGCGGTAACGAGCACCTCGCGGAGGTTTTGCATTCCGTCCGCTTCCGTCCAGAGAAACGCTTCCTGGCCGGAGGCCGAATTGCCAACCCCGACGACCGTGGAACCGTCCCCGGAAACCCCATAGGCGTAGCTGGAAAAGTTGCCGCCGGGGAGATCGCCGAGACCAACCATCCCGCCAGACTCCGTCCAGCGGAATGCCTCGCTGCCCGAGGCCGAATTGCTCCGCCCGACGATGACGGAGCCATCCGCCGAGACATCCGAGGCAAAGCTAGAAAAGTTGCTGCCGGGAAGGTCGCCGAGCCCAACCATCCCGTCCGCTTCCGTCCAACGAAACGCTTCCTGGCCGAAGGCCGAACTGCCCAGCCCGACGATGACGGAACCGTCCGCCGAGACGCCTTTGACTTGGCTTTGAAAAAAAACGCCAGGAAGATCACCAAGGCCAACCATCCCGCCAAACTCCGTCCAACGAAACGCTTCCGTACCCGAGGCCGAACTGCTACTCCCCACGGCAACAGAACCGTCCGCCGAAACGCCATCGGCATAGCTATGAAAGCTCCCGCCGGGGAGGTCGCCGAGACCGACCATCCCACCCGACGCCGTCCAGCGAAAGGCTTCGGTGCCCGAGGCTGAATCGCTACTCCCCACGACGACAGAACCGTCCGCCGAGACGCCCTGAGCACCGCTTCGAAAAGCCCCCCCAGGGAGGTCGCCCAGGCCGACCATCCCGCCCGACGCCGACCAGCGAAACGCTTCGCTGCCCAAGGCTGAATCGCTACTCCCCACGACGACGGAACCATCCGCCGAGACGCCCGTAGCAATGCTGTAAAAGCTACCGCCGGGTAGCTCGCCCAGGCTTTGAAAGGTGTAAGGATTGGCGTCGAGCGCGGCGGGCCTGAGCATTGCCATCGCGACGGCGATGCTCGTGGAAAGCAGAAAACTTCGAGGCATTCATAGGCTCCTAGTTGCGTTGGAACGTAGCGTGCGAGGGCGAAGTTCAACGGGCGCGTACAAGGTGCGACTCGTTGTCGAACCCGTTCCGCCGAGCGCGGCGTCGGGCAGCCACTAGCAGCAGCGAAACGGCGCCCATGCCTCCTAGCAGCAGCGTGCCCGGCTCAGGGACCGTGACGATCCAGGCCTCTAGTTGACCGAATGGATTGAAGCCATTGCCGACAATCGTCCGGCCGTCGGCCGAGATCGCAGTGGCCGAACTTAAAATCCAGCCATCCAGGCCACTGACGCCCGCGGCAACAAGCACCTCGCGGAGGTTTTGCATTCCGTTCGCATCTGTCCAGAGAAACGCTTCCTCGCCGGAGGCCGAATTGCCAATCCCGACGATGACGGAACCGTCCGCCGAGACGCCAAGGGCAAGACTGTCGAAGCTGCCACCGGGGAGATCGCCGAGGCCAACCATCCCGCCAGACTCCGTCCAGCGAAATGCTTCCCAGCCCGAGGCTGAATCGCTACTCCCCACGACGACAGAACCGCCTGCGGAGATGCTCCGGGCAGTGCTGCCGAAGCTGCCGCCGGGGAGGTCACCGAGACCAACCATCCCACCGGACTCCGTCCAGCGAAACGCCTCGTTGCCGGAGGCCGAATTACCCTGCCCGACGATGACGGAGCCGTCCGCGGAAACACCATAGGCGTAGCTGTTAACGCTGCCGCCGGGGAGATAGCCCAGGCCGACCAATCCGCCAGACTCCGTCCAGCGAAATGCTTGCGTGCCAGGAGCCGAATACCCCCACCCGACGACGACAGAACCGTCCGCGGAGACGCCCCTGGCAAAGCAACCAAGACCGATACCAAAGCTGCCCAGACTGACCATGCCGTCCCACGGAGTCCAGCGAAAGGCTTCACTGTAGTAGGAGACCGGATTGCCATACCCGACGATGACGGGACCGTCGCCGGTGACGCCAAGGGCAGAGCTACCAAAGGTGCCGCCGGGGAGATCCCCCAGCCCCATCATGCCGCTCTCCTCCGTCCAGGCAAAGGCTTCTTGGCCGGAAGCCGAAGTGCTAACCCCGACGACGATGGAACCATCCGCGGAGACGGCTTGGGCCGAGCTCCAAATGCTACCGCCGGGGAGGTCGCCGAGGCCTTGAAACGTGTAAGGATTGGCGTCGAGCGCGGCGGGGCTGAGCATCGCCACCACGGCGAGACAGGCGGCGAATAGAAAATTTCGAGGCATTCGTGGACTCCTAGTTGCGTTGGAACATGGTGTGCGAAGGTGAAAATCAAGGCGTGCTTACAATGCGAGGTTCGTTGCCGGATCGGTTCTCTGTCGCTGGCACGTCGGGTTCGTGTCGCATTCGCCGTGACGAGTGCGCCGTCGGACGAAGGGCAGCGCCATTGCGCCGCAAGCGGCGAGCAGCCAGGCGCTGGGCTCGGGCACCGTGGCGATCCAAGCTTCCTGTTGACCGAGCGGATTGGTGCCGTAGCCGACGATCGTCCGGCCGTCGGCCGAGATCGCGGTGGCAGAGTTGAGCGTCCAATCTTCGAGGCCGCTAACGCCGGCGGCAACGAGCAGGTCGCGCAGATTTTGCATGCCCTCGGCGGCGTTCCACAGAAACGCTTCCTGGCCGGAGGCCGAAGTGCCCCGCCCGACGACGACGGACCCGTCCGCGGAGATGCCACTGGCAACGCTGTAAAATTCACCGCCAGGAAGATCGCCGAGACCGATCATGCCGCCCGACTCCGTCCAGCGAAACGCTTCCACGCCGGAGGCCGAATAGCTAACCCCGACGATGACGGAACCATCGGCGGAGACGTCATAGGCGTCGCTTCGAAAGCCACCGCCGGGGAGATAGCCCAGACCGGCCATGCCGCCCGACTCCGTCCAGAGAAACGCTTCCTCGCCGGAGGCCGAATAGCTAACCCCGACGATGACGGAACCGTCCGCCGAGACGCCCCAGGCTTCGCTATAAAATCTACCGCCGGGGAGGACGCCCAGGCCGACCATGCCGCCAGACGCCGTCCAGCGAAACGCTTCATAATCGGAGGCCGGGCGACTCCGCCCGACGACGACGGAGCCGTCCGCGGAGATGTCCAGGGCTCCGCTGCCAAAGCCATCGCCCAGCTCGACCATCCCGCCTGACGCCGTCCAGCGAAACGCTTTTTCACCGCTGGAACCCCAATTGCTCATGCCGACGACGACGGAGCCGTCCTCGGAAAGATCATAGGCTTGGTTGTTAAAGCTACCGCCAGGTAGCTCGCCGAGACCTTGAAAGGTGTAGGGATTGGCGTCGAGCGCGGCGGGGCAAAGAA
>CAZRCI010000044.1:0-39913 GCA_964598535.1 uncultured Planctomycetaceae bacterium
ATCAATTGTGGCTGCGAAGCGATGTGTGTGCGCGCTCCTGGACATCCACAACAAGCAACAACCCGCGCCCGTGGCACTATTTTCAACTTCTGAAAAATGGCCACCGGGGTGGCCAATTTTCTTGAAACCGCCATGCCACGTCGGTTACCGTTACTCGTGGCCAACTATCTCGTTTCGGGCGATCGGCCAAGCAGCCCTTGGCGCCGTTCCTTCCTCTCGACCAACCTTCACAACCATGCTTCGCAACCTCGCAATACGCCTCACCGCCGTTCTCACCGCCAGTCTCCTGACAACGCTCGTAACCGCCGCCGAGCCGCTACCGCTCGTCACCGAGGTTGAATGGCAACCGCTCGCCGCGCAAGTTCGCCGCGTGGTTCAAGCGTTGGAGCTGGTCGGCTCGCCGCTCCAGCCCGCGCAGCAGGCCGCTCTCGACAAAGCGTTCGAAGAGCCCGACGAGGCCAAGGCCATCGCCGCCGTGCAAGCCGTACTCGATCCGCTGTGCCTGGCCGGCGTGAACGTCAATCCCGAAAGCCGCGTGAAGGTCGCGCCCGGCGAGGCTCCTCCCAAGTTACTACAACAGGGCCGCCGCGTGTTCCTGGTCAAGATACATAACGAAGCCGGCGTGACCGCGCCGTTGCGCGTTTCCAGCCCCAACTCCGAACCGCTCGTGAAGCGTTCGACCAGCAGCCCCGAACCCGAGCTTACGATCAAGCCGCATCAGGCCGGCGAGCGTTGGCTCGACGTGGCGATGCTCGACGGCCAACCCCTGAATAAGGCACTCTCAGGCTTGCCGCTCGAGTATCGGCTGATCGAGCTTTATAGTCGCGACGTGGGCCGCCGCGAAGCCAAGCTGTTGTTCGACGTGGGGCAGGGCACCCAGGACCTGGGCTTCCGCAACGAGGTCAACATCCTCTTCCATTGCGAACCGGCCGTCGAAGTCACGCTCGAGATTCTGGACATGGACGGCCAGCCCACCACCGGGCACTTCGTCATTCGCGACGAGAAGAACCGCGTGTATCCCGCGCTCTCGCGGCGGCTCGCGCCCGACTTCTTCTTCCACGAGCAGATCTATCGCCACAGCGGCGAAAGCGTGCTGCTGCCGCCCGGCAAGTACACCGTCAAGTACGGCCGCGGCCCCGAGTACCACGTGCTCATGCGCGAAATCACGGTGCCCGACGCGGTCTCGCACAAAGAGATTTTCCGCCTTCAGCGTTGGATCAAGCTCGCCGATCTTGGCTGGTACTCGGGCGACCATCACATTCACGCCGCGGGCTGTTCGCACTACGAATCGCCGACCGAGGGCGTGCAGCCGGCCGACATGATGCGCCACATCCTGGGCGAAGACCTGAACGTGGGCTGCGTGCTTTCCTGGGGGCCGTGCTGGTACTTTCAAAAGCAGTATTTCGAGGGTAAGGTCCACGAGCTTTCGCGGCCCGGCAATCTGATGCGTTACGACGTCGAGGTGTCCGGCTTCCCCAGCCAGCACTGCGGCCACCTGTGCCTGCTGCGGCTTACGGAAGACGACTACCCCGGCACCACCCGCATCGAAGAGTGGCCAAGCTGGAATCTGCCGATCCTCAAATGGGGGAAAGAGCAGGGGGGCATCGTCGGCTTCTCGCATAGCGGCTGGGGACTCGAAGTACCCGCCACCAGCTTGCCGACCTACGACATGCCAAAGTTCGATGGCATCGGCGCGAACGAGTACATCGTCGACGTGGTCCACGACGCCTGCGACTTCATCTCGTCGGTCGACACCCCGATCGTCTGGGAACTCAACATCTGGTACCACACGCTCAACTGCGGCTACACCTGCCGCATTAGCGGCGAGACCGATTTCCCCTGCATCTACGGCGACAAGGTCGGCCTCGGCCGGGCCTACGTCAAGCTGCCACCGGGCGAACCGCTCGACTACGACCGCTGGGTCATGCGACTCAAGGACGGTGCAAGCTATTGCGGCGACGGACTCAGCCATCTGATCGATTTCACGGTCAACGGTCTCGGCGTGGGCGAGAAAGGCGCCGCGGGTCGCGCCAGCGTGCTGGCGGCCCGCAGCGGCCAGCCGCTGGAAATCACCGTGAAGGCCGCGGCCCTGCTGGGAGAGGAGCCCGACGACGCGATCCGCAAGGCGCCGCTCGATCAGAAGCCCTATTGGCACGTCGAACGCGCACGAATCGGCGACTCGAACCATGTGCCGGTTGAGTTGATCGTCAACGGCCACGCCGTCGAGCGGCAAGAAATCGCGGCCGATGGCCAAATCCACGATTTGAAATTCCAATTCACGCCCGACCGCTCGAGCTGGGTGGCCGTGCGGATCTTCCCCTCTTCGCACACCAATCCGGTGTTCGTCGAACTCGACGGCCAGCCGATTCGAGCAAGCAAGAAAAGCGCCCAGTGGTGCCTCGACGCGGTCGACGTCTGCTGGAATCAGAAAGTGAAACGGATCCGTCCGGAAGAACAGCCTGCCGCGGCCGAGGCATTCGACGTCGCCCGGCGGGCATACACCAAGATTCTGGCCGAAGCCAAGGAGGACTGACGCCGCAATGAATCGCGCGTCGCTCGTACCGGTGACGCCGGTTGTAGCGAATTCGGGCTGCGGGTTATGAGTAATACAGTGTCGACTCGCCTGGCCCACAACTGACGCTGGCCCAACTGCCGATGGGGCTGAATAATGCTAGTGCTCTATCAACACTTGGTTTTCGGGCAACACTTGGTTTTTTGGATGCGCGTTTCGCGACAGCACTAGCGGCCTAAGCAAACCGTTGATTCCCGGTATTTCGCTGAATGAGACGCAACGTGAAAGCTCGCCTCCTGTCGCTCGCCTGTAGCATGGCTTTACTCTCCGCACCGGTAGCTCGCGCCGGCATCGACCAAGAGTCGAACACGGACGGCTTCGATCCGGCCGCCGATAGCTTTCGGATCAACGAAGCCCGCCGGCAGAACGCGATTGCCCGGCAGCTCGAGCTCAAATATCGCATGATGTGGGGGTTCGGCTTCGATCCGGCCAATCCGCCGGTCGATCAGCCGATTGGCCACGAGTCGCGGCAAGTCGGCCCCAACCAGTGGATCTATCGGCCCATCTATCCGGAACTGGGGCCGCCCGAACATGGCTTGCCCGAGCAAATACCGACCGACGGGCCTGAGTTTCTGCCCGCGCCGGCGGCACAAGCACCGCCGGTCGATCACGGTTCTAGCGCGGTCCCGCGCCGGGTGCCTCAGGCACTCCCCAAACCAGCCGACGCGCAGCCAGACGACCGGCTTCCAACCAGGCCCACGGCGCCAACCAAGCGCAGCGGCCCGCGGGAACTATAACGCCCCGCGGGAACTACAAAGCAACGTTCCTTGACAATTTGTTTAACGGCTCGAGGGGAAGCGATCGCCAGGGAAGGCCGCATTCGCGGCGTTCCGCTCGGCCGCCTGTCCCATAGCTGCGGTACCGGGCATCACGTGCTTTCACGTCCCGAGACCGTGAATTCGGCGGCCAAGCGAAGAAGTGATCGTGCAGGTTTTAACGGAAGCCGGCACGCCAGGTCCGAAGAAAAAGAATGCCTCCCCCCTCGACCGATATCTCAACTGCCAGTAGAATACATCGCTCGGATGGGTAATCGCCCGCCGAACCCTTTAAATATCGCGGGGTGGAGCAGCCCGGTAGCTCGCGAGGCTCATAACCTCGAGGTCACAGGTTCGAATCCTGTCCCCGCTATTTCCTGAAAGGCCTGCGTCTTCGTACGCAGGCCTTTTCATGCGCCATCGGTTCCATTCTCGAAAGGCGCATCACGCCGCATACCAAGAGGGGCATCCGCAAGCCCGATGCTTCCAGAATCGTGGGCGGCCGGCACGGTAGCTTCAAAACGTAAACGAATCGAACCACTCGCGGCCCGGCTCACCGAAGCGAAGCTCATTGATCGAGATCAACTCGCGACGCATGACGCGTGAGCCTTCCGTAGTCTCGATGCGAATCGCCTGAATGCTCGGCAGTTCCTCGGGTCCGCTGACATACTGAAGCTCGCCTCGCATGGTCACCGGCCGAGCATTGGCCGTCAGGGTACGGTTAAAACTGCGGAGCGCCCAACCGTCTTGCGGAGCAAGCATGAGCGTGGAATTCCAGACCCCCGTCTGTTCAGCGTGACGGGCGTTCTCCTGGTAGGACACCTCGACCAGTGGTTCGCCTTGCTGGCGAATCCACCGCACTCCTAGAACTTTCACGTTCGAACGGAGGAGCATGTCAAGAATGGTGCCTGACGAATCGAACGAATACGGCAGGTTTAACAGCGCACGGCGGTCGATGCTTTCCACGACGCTCCCGTATTTACGTTGCTGAGCGTCGCTAAAAACCTGCGAACCGGCTCGCGTATACGTGTTGAGCGATCCGATCGGCGTGGCCATGCTCATCTCGCTGGCCCCGACTTCAAGCCCCATGCCTTGTTGGGCGGTGGTGGTAAGGTCCAACCGCCGCTGGTTGCCGCCCGCGCGAAACACAAACGATTGCTCGCTCGATTTACTCTCGGCGGGAATTTCGACGTTCAGCGTCCCTTTGACGGAAACCCTGGTATAGGCAGCCCGAAGGCGTTCGACCGCCGGACGATAGACGCTCACGAACGTGGGCGGAAGTTGACCGGCGACCGCCCATTGTTCCAGGCACATCGACGCCACCGCGGCGACGATCATCAGGCAATGACATGAGCACCTTCGCATGTAGCCACTCCCTTCATACATCAAGGCATGAACGCGCGACGACCACCAGCCTGGCGGCGCCCCTGCAAGTCTACATCAGAAATGCCCGATGCTTACCGCGAGAGGAATCGCAAATTTGCCGATCGTGCGGCGGAGGCAGTCTATGCGGCCGCGAAATGCGGCGTCCGGCAATGTCCTAACAGCTAGAACTTGACCGCCGGAGCCTGGCGAATCGCCGGATCATCGACCTCGAAATACTCGGCCGGTTTGAAAGAAAACAAGGATGCCACGATGTTCGAGGGGAACGTCTCGATGCGGTTGTCGAGGTCGCGAACGTTCGCATGATAAAAACGGCGAGCGCGTTGCAACCGGTCTTCGGTGTTGGCCAGTTCCTCTTGAAGTTGGATGAAGTTCTGATTCGCCTTCAGCTCCGGGTAGGATTCGGCCAGCGCAAACAGTTGCCGCACGCTGCCGGCGAGCGCGTTCTCATCCTTGGCCTGCTCGGCCTTGGAAGAATGAGCAGACGCGGCAGCATTGCGGGCCTGAATCACCCGTTCAAACGTATCGCGTTCATGAGCGGCATAACCTTTGACGGTTTCGACCAGGTTTGGAATCAAATCGTGGCGGCGGTGCAATTCCGTATCAATGTCGGCCCAGGACTCGCTAACGGCATTGCGCGAACGAACAAGCGCGTTGTACGCACCGGCCCCCCAGCCGAGCACGAGGATCGCCCCGAAAACCACGACAGCCAGCAAGACCAATGAATTGCCCATCAGAATGTTCCTTTCCACTCGCGCAACAAATACTTGGGGAGCCTATCGATAACTCCCGCGGCAAGTTCCAAGGCGCCTTGGAATTCCACCGGCGAGAAGTGCTTCGCACGATACACGAACGTTCGAGAACCCAGCAACTCAAAATGATACCGTGGCGCAGCCAACAAGAACTCCATCGTTTCTTGATGAATCACGTCGAAAGCCCAAGCCCGGTCGGGGCTCCAGACGTGGAACGCGCGACTGAACTCCGTCGATTCAAAGTCGATGTCGTCAAAGCCAAAGAACTCCCCCATGCGGTCAAAAATGTTCTCGGGCCGAATAACGAGCGGCTTAAGCGGCAGACCGGTGTCGAGCACGACGATCGACGAGTGATGATGCTGCGTCCTTCGACGGCCTTTGGAATCCCTCGAAGTAGTTTGATAGTGATAATCAAACGCACAAGCAGGATACCCTCGGAATGAGCCTGTCAGCACGTTGTAGGCATAGCGGTTGGAACCTCGCTCAAGGCACTTGAGCCCTGCGAATTGCGTGGGCAACGCACGATCGTTGCCGGCGCGATAGGTCCATCCCCAGCCATTGGCCAAGGCCGCGAGCGCTTCGCGGCGCCGCTTGGCGCGGAAATGAACGAATAGCAAGCCGACAAGAATCACCCCGGCCAAGAAAACCAGAATGAAGATCCCGAACAATTCCATCGCATCGCCCAACGCAGAGGTGAGATCGGGCGACCGAGCGGAAACGAGGCTCGGTCCATGACGATTCTAATATCCCCCCGGCATCGATTGAATAGCCCTATCCAGGCTCATTCATCACGGCGGAGTACCTGGCGTCTGCGATATTGGCTCCCCAAGCGACGCACTGAACCTACGAAGAGCCCGGGGACCGTGGCCGCCGCAGCATGCCATAAATCGGAATAGGGTGGCCAGGAATCGCGGCGCATTCAACCACGGCAAAACCATGCCGCCCGTAAAGCCGAACGTTGGTTTTCTGATGCGTATCCAACCAACAGGGAATACCGTCTCGATCGGCTCGCTCAAGCATCGGACGCATAAGCGCGCTGCCAATGCCCTTGCCTTGATGCTCAGGCACCACGCCAATAGCCGCCAGAAACCAGTGCGGCATGGGAGCATGATCGTGATGCAGCCGCCGAGCAACTTTGTCGTACGCTTCCAAAATGCGAAATCCTCGCAGTCCAAAATGCCAAGGAACCGCGATCATGCCGGCGCGAATTTGCCGCAGAAGCGTCGGCGCCTCGCACCTTGGCGAGAGCCAACCAGCAACACCTGTGCAGTGTTCGGACGCGTATACCTCGCCATGCGATAAACAATCTTTGAGGATCGCGCCATACAACGACGTAACCGCGGTCAACCTCTCGGACGGCTTGGCATAAGCCATCAAGTTGTATTCGCCAAACGCCAGCCCCATTGCTGCGCGTGCCTGGGTACACTCGCTCTTTGTTAGCTGGTGAATATGAATATTACACACGGTCGCAATCGTACTCGAATCGCGGATGACCGCGGTGCTCAATACCCGGGCCTCTGCCTACTCTCCAGAAGCACAAGCCAATCGCCACATTGTCCGTAGGCAGCTTCCGGTTCCGCCTTTGCTTATCGCCTATCAGGCAATAAGAACTCCTTGGTCTCTGGCACGGCGCCACGATAGATCCGAAGATCCGCCAGGCTTCCGCAAAACCAATCATTTTCTCCAAAACCGACTTTCAACGAGCAGTTCGAAGTAAGGTCGTAGTCCACGGGGCTCAACTCTGCGGACGTCGCCACTCGCTTGGCATCCACATAGAGCCGCAATTGCGTACCTTTTCGGACAGCGACAACGTAGTGCCATCCTGGCGGGAATACCTGCCCCTGCATGGCGCTGATTCCTGCTTGATAGCTATAAACTCGGCCAGAGGGAAGCGTGCTGCAATAGAGTCGACCATCATGCTCGGCCATCGTCCAGGCCCGGCGATAAACAACATCGGGCGTGTGGTCGAGGCGTGCGAGGCGTCTCCATTCGCGGGCCCCTTCATATTGGTAGACTTCTGCTAACGGTAAGGTTCCGGCCGTCAGCCGGCCGTTATGGACGAGCATTCCCATGACTTCCAACTCGTCTCCCAGCCTGCCGATGTCGGTCCAACGTCCAGGTTCTTCGAACCGATATACTTTTCCGCTAGGCCACGTACCGACGTACAAGCGGCCTTGATAGACCGCGAAGGAATAAGTCTGCGAATTTTCGTCAGCGTGGCCAAGCAGACCGCAATCCATCCAGCTCTGCCCATCGAATCGATAGACACGCCCGCCGTCATAACTGGTCGCATAGAGATGGCCATTGTAGACGCCCAGCGCCTCGACGCGCGCGCCCGGCGTGGGCAATACCGCCCAGTCGGTTCCCCCTGCATAGCGAAAGAACCCAGCAGGTTGATAAAGGCTCGAAGCGTACAGCTTTCCTTGAAAGACCACTAACCCACCAACCGCCTCGACCCCATCGAGCTTTCCACAAGGAATCCAATGGCCGTCAGCCGCATAACGATAGATGCCTCCACCAAGATTGGTATTGGTCGACTCGGGCAGCGATGACCCGCCAAAGCGATACTTTCCGGTAGCGGCGTAAAGCTGGCCGTCGAACTCAGCGAGTGCCGTTACCGCGTTGGATGCGTCCGGAGCTCCACAGTCAATCCATGTCGCCGGCGTCTTAAATCGGAAGACGCGACCGGTTGCTTTGTCGGAATGATCGCAAATACCGGCAAATAATTGCCCCTGGTACGTCGCGAGAGCAAAGGCAAGAGTGGCATTTCCCGGTCGTCCGGCATCGCTCCATTCAGACTGTCGGTCATTGTCGATGCCAAACTGGAGTTGGCGATAATTCGCCTGAGTAGTGGTCACGCCTGCGTTTGTTTTGATCGACAACTGAAATCCCCGACGCGACTCCGAGTCGTAATGACTCACAATATCGCCCGGAATGTCATCGAGCGTCTCGGGCGAATTGACCCAAACCGCGACAGTAAAGTCGTCAGCGCCAAGTTGAGGCGCCAACTCTGCCGGGATTTCGATCATACCGGTACGGCCATCGAATATGGCGGCCGGCGTCGATTGAGAACCATCCCAGCGTACATCTCCCAGCACCTTTCCATGGCGTTGGTATGGAGAAATATCCCGAGCATCACCGGCGAGCGGCCAATGGCCAAGCAACGCGGGAGTATCGGTAGGGCGAGCAGCGTCCTGCGATTGCGCAGGCGTGACCGAGGAGGCAAGCACAACCAGTAACATCGCGATCACCCGAGCAGCGTGCATGCGAATTCGAACTCCCTCTGGAAAGCCAAGCTTGTGTCGTACCCATGATTCGCTATGAGTCTAACCGGCGCAGACGGCCAATGCGAGCCAATCGCGCGTGGCGTTACCGCAACCGCGGCCTCCACGTGGGCTTGGCCGTTCAACGGAGTTCCTTCAGAACGCCGGCTCTCTGGCCTTCTGAACCTGAAGTTCTGCCGGTGTCGCACCCTCGCAGCAAAATGGTGGTGCCCGAATTCTTAGGCACACCATCAGGACTAGAGTTACAGCTCCACAACGCTACCGAGTGCGGCGTCGAAGGGCAATCGCCATGACACTGGCTGCAGCAAGCCGTCTCAGGACAATAGAAAATGGCTCCCGGACAACCGCAATCGTGGCATTGGATCGTGGCCAGGAAACACGATGCCTGCACCGATCACGCCGAGAGCAATCACGATTCGCGCTGCCCTAGATGCGAAATGGAGATTCCGTCCAACAAAAAACTGCCGCTTGCTTAACAGACCTCGTTACGAACCAGCGGAATCGTCATTGGATCGTCGAACAACAGGGGACCGTTCGGTTCATTCGCTGGCGCCTCCGCGGCACATTTCGGTACGGTGCGAATCGTCTCAATCCGCCTTTCGGCTCCCTCGTGTATCGCGATGCAATTGCGTCCCTCTTGCTTGGCGGTATAGAGCGCGGCATCGGCCCGCGAAAGCAACTCGGTCGCGGTCTCTCCCGGCAGATTGGCGGCAATACCAACACTGATCGTGGTGCCCAGTTTTTCTTCAACTCGTTGTCGAAGCCTCTCTGCCATGCTCCAGGCAGACCGCAACGGCGTGCGAGGCATGAGGATCACAAACTCTTCACCGCCAAAGCGTGCCAGTAGGTCCCCCTCACGAAGTGCCGGTCGGAATAGCTGCGTAAGCTCTTGAAGAATTCGATCACCGGCAAGATGTCCCTGCTCGTCGTTGATCTGCTTGAAGTGATCAAGATCGAACATTGCAATTCCCAACGGAGGCTCCTGCGGATCTTGATGGACATTGAGAAGCCGTTCAAGCTGATCATCGAAGGCCCGGCGGTTCGCGACTCCGGTGAGGGGATCGGTTCGAAGCTCGGCAAACGTGCTCAGGTAGGTCATTTGCTGTAAAAGGTCCGAGTACGCATGCGAGATCTCAGTGCTCAGCCGCATGGCCGGCTTAAGCAGGTCGTCGGCGCGATCGCACAATTGATGCCAGGTCACGTCGCTTTTGCGTTCCCAATGCTTCAATTGACTATTGAACTTCACAATCGACGGCACATGAAATGCCATGCTCTTACGCAACCGGTAAGCAATGGCTTCAAGCTCTCGCGCCACGGCCATCGCTCGCTCGATCTCGTGACGTGTCTGGCTGCGGCTTCTCGTTTGCGGGGCGGTACGCCTGCGCCCGAGCACATAGCCGAGCGTGGCCATCGCGGCAAAGAGCATCGCGGCCGAAAGCGACACATTAACTTCTGCCAATAGCATCGCTGAGCATCCCTCATGATCGAATCAGGCATCGCTCGCCTCCCAGATGAACCATCCATGAAACTGCGAGCCATTGAAACCATAGTTCATTGACAATCACTCGCGGGGAGGGGCTTGCGAGAATTACGCAGGAGATGGCCATTCAACCGGCTATCATCTCGCCCGCGGGAGGGGCCGCGGTGGGACCCTATCGAATACGCAGGTTCTCCGGCTCCCACCGGAGATTACCTCTATCGCAGGCACAGGGCAGGGGCCGCGAGCAGGCGTACCCCGGACCGCCCGGGACGTAACGAGGGCAGATGCCCGCTTTTATTGTGAAGCTGGTGAGTGAACGTCCACGCTGGCCAACGTGGGCATTCGTTTAAAGCAATCCATAGTTCGACAGCGTGGCGCAAAGTTTGGCCTCACTTGCCGGATCCAGAGAGAGCATCGGCATCCGCAATTGGCCATTGTCGCGGCCCAACAGCCGCATGGCGGACTTTACCGGAATGGGATTCGTCGCAAGTCCTAGCATGTCGCGACAAAGTGGAAAGAGCTTGCGATGCCATCGAAGTGCTTCCGCCATGTCTCCACGATCGAACGCTTGAACAAGCGCGAGCATGTCCCCTGGCACAATGTTGCCGACCACAGAGATCACGCCTCGGCCGCCTATCGCCATCAGTGGCAGGGTCAAACTGTCATCGCCACTAAGCACGGTGAGATTCGACAAGGCCATCACCTGAGAAGCCTGGTCCATCGAGCCGCTGGCCTCCTTGACCATAGTGATATTTTGCAGCTCTCCCATCCGAGCAATTGTTTCCGGTTCGATGTTTTTGCCGGTGCGGCCGGGAATATTGTAGACGCAGATCGGGATGCCGACTTCTTCGGCGAGCGCCTTATAGTGTTCGAACATCCCTTGCTGAGTGGGCTTATTGTAGTAGGGAGCCACAACGAGCGCGGCATCCGCGCCATGAGCCTCGGCAAACTTCGTAAGCCGCAACGCCTCGCGCGTGCTATTCGAGCCCGTGCCGGCCATGACTTTGACACGGCCGGCGGCAAATTCAACGATCGACGCGATCACGCGTTCGTGTTCGTCATGGCTCAGCGTGGGAGATTCACCTGTCGTGCCGACTGGACATAGGCAGTTCGTGCCGGCGGCGATCTGAAACTCGACTTGCTCGCGCAGAACCTCGTAATCAATCCCGCTATCGTTGAAGGGGGTCGTCAAGGCTACGCTAAGTCCAGCAAATGCTTCACCCTTTGTGCTCATGGCTCTCGTCTTTCCGCGTGAGTGCTAATTGAAGACACGCCAGAATGCGGGCAGGTTCGTCCGGTCCCTGACCGTGTGGCATGACGCCGATAATGTAGCAAGCGGTGCCCCGACCTTGTAAGGCCCGACATCCCACCGCTCCCTGGGTCATTTGGCGACAACCACGGCACACGGCCGTTCTTGCCAGAACTGGAGCAACGCCAGCGACGTGTTGACCACGACCGGGCCCAGCACAATTCCGCTTGCGCCAAATAGAGCCACGCCACCAATAATTGCGAAAAATGAAGTCACGGTGTGCTGCCGTAGCCGGCTACCAACCAGCGTGGGATATAGCAAATTATCGATCAAGCCGATCACAAGCATCCCCCAGCCGACGAGAATTACCGCGCGCGTCCAATCGCCGCTAAGAGCTAAGAACAACGCGGTTGGTGCCCAGATTACAAAAGTCCCCAAATACGGCACCATTGCCAGGAGCCCCATTGCTACTCCCCACACAGCGGCCCCAGGTACGCCAAGAATCCAAAAGATCAAACTGCCGAGTGAGCCTTGCACGATAGCAACCACCATCGACCCGTAAACCGTCGCATGTATGGTGTCACGAAGCCGCGTGAGCAACCTCTCCGTTTCATCGTCGCTCAACGGAGAACAGCGCCGTAGCGCTGCGGTAGCCAGACTCTCGTCGCGATACAGGTAATACAATACGAATATCATCAGGGCAGCCTGAAACACGGTGTATGCAACCCCCGAGACGGCGATCGTGCCGATCGCTTGGACTTGCTGGCCGAACTGCTGCACCACCGCCGCAAAGTCGATGTTCGCTTCGAGTCGCTTCCAAAGGTTCTCCAAGCGAGGCGAGCCGGCCAACTTTTCACTAAACCACGTGGTGACGGAGTGCTGTTGCCAGGCCTGCACCGTTTCGACGATTTCCGTCGCGGCAAGATAAACCAGGAAGATGACCGGCAATAGCACCGTCAGGGCAACCGCCGCCACGGCGACTCCGGCAGCAATACTGCGCCGAGGCAACTTGCTACAAAACCACTTCCATGGTCGTTGCGTGACAACCGCCACGGTCACGGCCCAAGTCAGCGCCGAAAGAAATGGCCAAACGAGCAAAGCGCTTGTCGCGACAAACAGGAGCGTCAAGCCGAGCAACACGAACTGCCGGCCGTTCTGACGATTGGCCCATTCGGGAGCACCTGTAGCTTCGGGAACGGCCGCCGCCGAACGATTGGGCATAGAATTAGCTGCCTATGGCAGGAATATCAATTTTGCAAGACCCGCCATCAGTGTATCCGGCAAGGCCCGATCTCCGCCAATTCATGCTCCTGTGCCCATAAATCGCCGGGACACGGTTGCGTCTTGCAGGTCCGGGGGATTCCGAAGCCAATAGCTGGCATTCGCGGACCTATTGCCAACGCTCGGCAACCAAAATTGGCAAAGCGAAGAAACTCCTCCAATTTGCTTCCCCTACCATCACATAGCTGGAGCCGCCCACTACCCCGAGGTCGTTAGCCCGATACAAGCCTCTTCATTTCACGGACAGCTTGTTCGAATCCGACCATCAGCGCCCGGGCCACGATGCTATGACCAATGTTGAGCTCGACCATGCCTTCAATAGCAGCGATTGGCTTGACATTGCGATACGTCAGGCCATGGCCAGCGTGCAGGGTCATACCGAGCTTGCGAATATGCTCACTGGCGGCAACAAGGCGAGCCAATTCCGCAGCTTGCTCTTTGCCTGGCGCTGCCAAAGCGTATTCTCCCGTGTGTAACTCGACAGCATCGGCGTTCAGTTCAGAAGCGGCGTCGAGTTGCTTGAGATCGGGGTCGAGAAACAAGCTGACGCTGATTCCCGCGTCGCGTAGCTTAGCAATGGCATCGGCCACGCGTTTGCGATGCACTAAGAGGTCGAGCCCTCCCTCGGTCGTCACTTCTTCGCGCTTTTCGGGAACAAGCGTCGCTTGATCCGGTTTGTTTTTGCAAGCAAGTTCAACGATGGACGGCTCGGCCGCGAGTTCCAGATTCAGCTTCACTGTGACCGTTTCGCGTAGTACGCGCAGATCTCGATCCTGAATATGGCGACGGTCTTCTCGCAGATGCAGCGTAATACCGTCGGCACCACCTAATTCTGCTAGCGTGGCGGCCCAAACAGGATCCGGTTCGTTCGTTCTGCGAGCCTGGCGAACGGTAGCCACATGGTCGATATTGACGCCGAGATCAGCCATATTGATGCCTTGCCTGGTGACAAAGACGGTTCGCAAATCGCCCCGAGGGAACCTTCCCGGGGCTTATTGAGTAATTCCACTCGGCCGGTGGCCAATGGACGAACGTTTCAGAACAAGTATACCTGGGCCAGAGAAAACAGGATCAATATGCCCGTTACGTCAACAAAGGTGGCAACGAATGGGCTCGAAGCGTACGCCGGATCCACTCCAAATCGGCGGAACGCCAACGGCAACATCGAACCAACAAGCGTTCCCCACAAGCAAATGGCCATGACCGCCTGGGCAATAACGAGCGAGAACCGCCAAGTCTCGGCCCCGCCTAAGCTATCACTATCCGCGGTGACGTATGCGCCAATGAACCCCATCGCCCCCAGGCTCAAGCCCAACGCCAAGCCAATCGCAAGTTCATGTCGAATGACGCGCAACCAGTCGGAAAGCTGGATATGCCCCAAGGCCAATGCTCGCGTGATCAACGTGGCCGCTTGTGTTCCAGACATTCCTCCGGTGGCAATACACAGGGGCACGAAAAACGCCAATGCCACGACCTGGTCGATCGAATGGACAAAGCCTTTCATCACGAACAGCGTGAGCATTTCGGCAAGGAATAGCCACGAGAGCCAAAACGCACGTTTCCACCAAATCGAGCGAAAGGCCGTTTCAAGATAATTTTCGACCAATGGCTCCATGGCCGCCATACGGTAAACGTCTTCGCTGGCTTCCTCGCGGAGCACGTCAATGACGTCGTCGTGCGTGATAATTCCCACCATGCGATAATCGTCGTCCACTACTGGAATCGCATGCAAATCGAACCGGGCAACCTCTTGCGCCACCTTTTCGCGGTCTTCATCGGCCCGGACCGTCACCAGATCGCGTTCCATAATGTCGTCGATCCGGGTCTGCGGTTTGCCAATCGCCGAGACCAGTTGTCGCGCAGTGACCAAACCACGCAAATGTTCGCGATCGTCCACAACGAACACATAGTAGATCGTTTCAATGTTCTCCGCTTGTCGACCAATCTCCTCCAATGCCTGACGAACGGTGTATCCCTCGGGAATTCTGGCATAGGCGGTCGTCATGACCGACCCGGCAGTTCCCTCCGGATAGGCCTGCAGGCGAAGAATGTCGCGACGGTCGGAAAGCGGCAGGTACGGCAACAGATCCTGAACAATCTCAGGAGTCACATCTCGTAGAACGTCGACGCGGTCATCATTTGGCAGATTGGTGATGAGTTGGGCAATATCGGCCCGATCGCTGGTCTCGACGATCTCGATCTGTTTATCGCGGTCGAAATAGCCGAAAATCTCGGCCCGAGTCTCGGGATCGGCATGAGCGAGCACGGCCCAGGCCTCGGCGGGCGAGAGGCCTTCCATAAATTCCGCCGTGCGGGCCGCGTGCAACGCGGTGCAGAATTCGCGTAATTCAGCCGTATTGTCTTCGGCCAGCATTTCGCGAAGCTCGGGCAGGTAGAGTGTATTGACCATGACAGTGGCGCCCTATCAACTCCGCGACGAATCGAATTCGTGAGTATCGTCCTGCTACGTAGGGCTGTCAAAGGCAAACCTGATGGAGCCAGGCATGCGTTCTTCCCTGATGCCTAATCGTAGCCTCTCGACCAACTTGCCCCCTTTTGAGCGTTATCAGGCGGTTCACACCGCGCCCTTCTCGAAAGTGGCAAAACAGAAAAGGGGTGCCTTCCCCGAAAGAAAGACACCCCATCTGTTGGAAACGACGACGCGTGGAAACGGCGCTCGCGATTACTTCACGACTACAAACGCGTTTTGCCCTGGGCGAACCTGCACATATAGCAAAACCTTGTCTTTCACCGACTGCCCGTCCATTGCGGTCTTGAACGAGTCGAGGTCTTTCACCTCGGCTTGTCCGACCGTGAGGATTACCATTCCGCGTCGCAAGCCGGCCTCGAATGCCGGACCATCAGAATCGACTTCCGTGATCATTACGCCACCCGAAGTCACACTCATTGCCGCGGCCTGTTCATCGGTCAAGTTCGACACGGCCAGCCCCAGCTCGTCCGAGCGGTGAGTTCCTGGTTCGGACGGCTTGCGTTGCGTCGTAGGTCCCTGACCAAGCGTCTGCTCAGGGTCGGACGGCAATGCCTTGGCGGTGACCGTTAGCGTCAACGGCTTGCCTTCGCGCACCACTTCAACAGATTGCTTACTGTCGATTGTGACTCGCTCAACCAACTCTTGCAGGTGGCGAGGGTCGCTGACCTTCGTTCCCGCAAAGCCCGTAATGACATCGCCCGGCTTAAAACCGGCCTCGGCGGCCGGCGTGCCAGGGTGCACTTGCGTGATGAGCACGCCCTTACCTTCGGCATTGAGTTTCTCAGCCAAATCGCTGGTGAGTTCGCTGATACCTACGCCAAGGTAGGCTCGCTGCACGCTTCCTTTGGCAATCAAGTGGCCAGTCACCCACTTTGCCAAATTCGACGGCACGGCGAACCCAATGCCATTGAAGGTCCCACTGTTGGTGGCGATGGCGGTATTGATACCGACCACTTCCCCCTTAAGGTTCACCAACGGACCTCCCGAGTTGCCGGGGTTAATTGCCGCGTCGGTCTGTAAGAATTTGGCGCGTCGAATCGAGCTGAGCTCGCGGCCCTGTCCGCTGATAATGCCGGCGCTCACCGTCTGATCGAGCTCAAACGGGCTGCCAATGGCAATCACCCAGTCACCGATTTGAAGTTGGTCCGAATCGCCCAACTTGGCGGCAGGCAACGAGCCTGCCCCCTGAATCCGAATGATCGCAAGATCCGTTTCGGGATCCGTCTTGATATCATCGGCCTTGAATTCACGGCCATCGGCCAACGAGACAATAACTTCGTCGGCGCCATCAACCACGTGATTGTTGGTCAATACGAGACCGGCCGAATCGATGATGACGCCCGACCCAGTACCCTGGCGAGAGGGCATGTTTGGTCGTTGACCATGAAACTCAAACCCCTCCTGATTGAAGAAATCTTCAAACGGAGTTCCCTTGAAAGGATTTTCGCCGCGAGGCATCCGACTACGGCTGGAAACCGCCTGGGCTTTGACCTTGCTGCGGATCGTGACCACGCTTGGAAGCGCGACGGCAGCCGCATCGTGAAAGGCTGCCGAGAGTTGCTCCGCGTGACGCAGTGTCGTGGGGTTCACCTCTTTGGGAGCATTGCTGATGGCGCCCGAGCGTTCAATCGCGACGCCCAGGCCAACGGCCGCAATAAGTGCGAGTGCAGCCACCAAGCGATAGCCGCGAAAACTTGGGTTGGACATGTATGTCCTCCTTGATGTGGACGAAGCGGGATGCAGGATATGTATTGCGTTAAAGTCGGTAGAACCGCCAACGTACGGCTCTCCTGTCCCCTACGCATGCAGGTCGCCGCCGGTTCGGAACGCCGTTCGTGCGCGACGGGGTCCGAGCATTGCCCCGGCCCCAAATCGGTGCGTCCTAGCCGGGTTGCCTCGCGTTTCAATTGTCCTCTGGAAGGAGCCATCTAAGCCGCATCCGGATTGACAAAAGCCAGTGTGGCCGATAGGGTTACGTAGCGACTCTAGCAATTTCCAGGGGCCTGGGTAAAGGCTGATTTCCCGCGATGGCAGATCCGGTTCAAGCCACGATCAGCGACCAACAGTTAAGCGAATTGGAACGCTGCGAACGGCGGATTGGCTATGCCTTCCGCGACAAGAACCTGCTGAGTTCGGCGCTGACTCACGCCTCCGGAGCCCACCACCGGCTGGCTAGCAACGAACGGCTCGAGTTTTTGGGCGATGCAATCCTGGGGGCAATCGTCTGCGAGCTTCTCTTCGTGCAATATCCCGACTATCTGGAAGGCGATTTGACGAAGATAAAATCGGTGGTGGTTAGCCGGCAAACTTGTGCCAAGATTAGCGAAGCCCTTGGTCTTCAGGAGTTTCTGATCCTGGGCAAGGGCATGACGACGCACCCGAGCATTCCGCCGTCGTTGCTAGCAGACGTTTTTGAGTCGCTGGCGGCGGCTATTTATCTCGATGGCGGTGACGCTGCGGTCCGCGATTTTATTTCCCGATTCATAGGCCCTGAAATCGAACTCGCGGCCGCCGGCGAGCTCGGCGGCAACTACAAATCCCTGCTACAGCAATTGGCACAACGCGAAAACGGTTCGACGCCAACCTACCAGTTGCTCGACGAGAAAGGGCCGGACCACAGCAAGTGCTTCAAAGTTTCGGCCCAGATCGGGCGTACTCAGTTCCAAGCGGCCTGGGGGCGCAACAAAAAGGAGGCCGAACAACGTGCCGCCCGCAATGCTCTGGCCGAACTCAACGGCGAGACGGTTCCGTTTCCGTCCGATTGAGTCGATTCTCCGAACGCCGAATTGCGCCATTCGCAATCTCGCCAAACCATTGCCTGCAAGTCCCCCTCCGTTGCCGGAGCTTGTCTCCTCTTTTGCCGCTAGCCTGAATCCATGATGACGCTATCGCTTGCCGATATTCATGCCGCGAGGGTGCGCATCGCCTCGGGCATTTACCATTCGCCATGCCCTGAATCGATCCCGCTTAGCGAGATTGCCGGCTGTCGCGTATATTGCAAGTTGGACTATCTTCAGCGCACGGGCAGCTTCAAGGAACGCGGCGCCCGAAACGCGCTACTCATGCTACATGATGAGAAGCGGCGGCGTGGCGTCATCTCGGCTTCGGCGGGCAACCATGCACTTGGCGTGGCCTACCACGGCAAATTGCTCGGTATTCCCGTGACGGTCGTCATGCCAAGGTTTGCCCCATTGATTAAACGCACGACATGCCAGGCGCTAGGCGCTCGCGTCGAGTTGCATGGCGAATCCTTTCAAGAGGCGTACGAATACGCCCAGCAACTCGCCGCCGACTCGCAATTGACCTACATACATGGGTTCGACGATCCGGAGATTATCGCTGGCCAGGGAACGATCGGCCTTGAAATTCTTGATCAAGTGCCCGATGTCGAGGCGGTCGTTGTCCCGATTGGAGGCGGCGGCTTGATCGCCGGCATCGCACTGGCGATGAAAAGCCTTGCCCCGCAAGTAAAGGTTCTTGGTGTCGAACCCAAACGCGCCCCGGGGTTCGTATCTTCGTTGCGAGCAGGGCACGTCGAGACGGTCGAAGTCCGCCCCACGGTGGCAGACGGCCTAGCCGTAAGTCGCATCGGTAGCTTGGCATTTGAGATCGCCCGCCCCCGCGTTGACGACGTGGCGACCGTCGGAGAAGACGAGTTGTCGTTAGCAATGCTACGGCTGGTCGAGTTGGAAAAGAGCGTGGTCGAGGGCGCGGGCGCAGCACCGCTCGCGGCGCTCATGGCGGACAAGCTGCCGCAAACGGCTGGCAAGCGGACCGTCCTGGTCCTCTCGGGTGGTAACATCGACCCGCTGATTCTGACACGAATTATTGAAAAAGCACTGGTGGCCGACGGCCGGCTGTGCCGGTTTACCGCGGTGGTTGCCGATCGGCCTGGCGGGCTCGCGCGACTAACTCAGGTCATCGCCGAAAGCGGCGCAAGCATTCAAGAAATAACCCACGATCGGGCGTTTTCCGGCCCCGACGTGGGCGCGGCAAACGTGCTTTGCACGGTGGAAACCGCCAATCGCGACCACGTCGAACGCCTGTATGAAATCTTGAGACAAGCTGGCATTATGGTTGCTCCGCTCAAGTTTCCCTCTCCCCCACCACAACTTTCGCGGCGTTAACGAAAGAGCGAACATGCAACCTACTGGTGCAACGCCGAGTTGCGAAGAGGTTTTACGGCGTACGGAACATTTCATTCGCGAACAACATGCCCACGACAGCTCGGGACACGATTGGTGGCACATCGCCCGTGTCCGCGCCTCGGCGCTGACCATCGGGCGTGCCGAGCAGGCGGATCTATACATCGTTGAATTGGCGGCTTTGCTCCACGATATTGCCGACTGGAAATTTCATGGAGGCGACGATACCGCCGGGCCGCGGGCCGCTCGTCAATGGCTAGAGTCTTTGGCCGTCGCTGCAGAGACGATCGATCACGTATGCGATATTATCGCCACGCTTTCCTTCAAAGGAGCCAAGGTAGCGACGCCCATGCGTTCGCTCGAGGGACGGGTCGTTCAGGATGCCGATCGGCTGGACGCAATCGGCGCCGTTGGAATTGCGCGCACGTTCGCTTACGGTGGCCATGCCGGCCAACCCATGCACGATCCGGACATGTCGCCCGAGGCACACGCAACCTTCGCTGACTACAAGACCAAGCGCACCACGACGATCAATCACTTTCATGAGAAACTTCTGTTACTCATGGACCGGATGAATACAGACGCGGGGCGGCGGCTGGCGGTAGCACGGCACAAATTCATGGAGCAGTTTCTCAAGCAATTTGACGATGAGTGGCACGGGCGGAGTTAAGGAGCCGGTATCTTGAGCGTCGATTGGAACACGGTACGTGGGATTATTTTTGACCTGGATGGCACGTTGGCCGACACCATGCCGTCACACTACGAAGCCTGGAGCGTCATCCTCGATCGCTATGGGCTCGAGATGAGCGAAGATCGGTTCTATGCTCTTGGAGGCTGGCCCACGCAACGCGTGGCAGACTTGCTGATCGGCGAGTCGGGCCAAGCACTCGATGCGTTCCAAATTTCAATCGAAAAAGAATCCCTATTCGCCGAAACCCTGCATTTGGTCCGCCCCATTGAGCACACAACATCGGTTGCCCGGCGACATCGAGGGACCATTCCACTAGCGGTGGCCACAGGCGCGACCGACGACATTTGCCAGCGAATTCTGAACCAACTCGAAATCCACGACTGGTTCGACGCCATCGTCAGCGCCGACCAGGTTGAACGCCACAAGCCTAACCCCGATGTTTTCCTTGAGGCGGCACGCAGACTGGGGGTGTCCCCAGAGCACTGCCTCGTCTACGAGGACACAGATCCAGGACTCGAGGCCGCGCGGCGAGCAGGAATGTCGCACATCGACGTGCGACAATTCTACATGCCACGCCGAGTCACCTGAGCGACGTTACCGCCATACAGCCGCAACCCAAGAGGAGAACTCCGATGCCTGACTTTGGAGCTACGTTTGCTCAGGGAGATACGTACGATGCGTTTCTGGCAAAACATGGTACCGAAGAACATCGCCGACGCTGGAGTGACTTTCATGCGAGTGTGCGGCTAACCGAAGCTCAACAAGCCTTATTGGCCGGCTTCCAGCGCGATATGAAAGTCCTCTGTCTAGCAGGCGCGTGGTGCGGCGATTGCGTGAATCAGTGTCCCATTCTCGAACATTTCTCCAAGGCGACGCCACGCATCACGCTGCGATTCTTCGATCGCGATGCACACCCTGAATTGGCGAATGAACTCAAAATTTGCGGCGGCGCTCGGGTACCGGTGATCGTAATTTTGAGCGAAGACGATCAAGAAATCACACGCTTTGGAGATCGCACCCTGGCAAAGTATCGCCAGGTGGCGGCAAGCCAGTTGGGTCCCTCGTGCCCCACGGGCATCGGCGTTCCCCCGACCGAACTGACCGCGGCGGTTGTCCAGGACTGGCTGGACATCTTTGAACGAGCACAGCTCATTCTACGAACCAGCGCGCGGCTGCGTCAGAAACACGGAGACTAATCGCTCCGAAGAATAGCCCCCATTAATACAATGCCGTCGAGAGGCGGCGGCGATACTCCGTTACCAGTTCCGGCTGATCATCCAACAGGCGGAATAAGTCCACCATGAATTCGCGCGCTGGTTCGACAAACTCCTTCTTGCCCGAACAAACCACGGCCAGCGCCGTTTCCAAGGCATCGGCGTACTGGCGTTGGGCCGCGAGCGCGGCAGCCAAATCGAGTTTGGCTTGCATGTTCTCGGGGGAAGTCAGCACGGCCTTGCGCAAGGCTTCGAGGTCGCGTGGCACGGTGGCCTGCGCCGCGAGGTGTAACTGCGCCTTCAGCTTCTCGGCCTCGGGCTCGAGATAGCCGCGTTTGTCCAACTCAGCGAGCACGCCCGCGGCCTCGTCGGCTCTTTGCTGGTCGAGTAATAACTCCGCAAGCGCGATCCGCGCCGACGCAAGATTGGCATCCAACTCGGCCGCTTCTCGAAACTTGGCTTCGGCCGTTTCAGGCGATTGCGAAACGAGCGTCTTGCCTTCGGCCACCAACTGTTCCGCCCGACTCGGAAGCAGCCGCTCCAACCAACTGCGAATTTGCGGCTCGGGCAGCAGGCCCACGAAGAAATCAAGAAGCTGGCCGTCCCGCAATCCATACACGGCCGGAATGGACTGTACGCCGAACGCGGCGGCAATGCCGGGTGCTTTTTCGGTCTCCACCTTCGCCAGTAAAAACTTCCCGTCATACTCACGGGCCAGGTTTTCGAGCATCGGTCCGAGCATTCTACAGGGCTGGCACCAAGTGGCCCAAAAGTCGACCACCACGGGCAGTTCGCGCGAGCGTTGCACCACGCGTTCCTGAAATGTCGCGTCGTCGGCGTCGATGATCCAAGGAGAATCGTTTTCGGCAGCGTGCATTTTCGTTCAAGTTTTCTTTATGTCTGGCGGGTAGCGTGTTGCTCGTCAGGAACTGGCTCGCCCCACCCGCGGGGCTTGCTCACTATCGCTTGAGCGGAACGGAAAACCGCCTAGAAGTGCCGCAACCGCGGTGAAAACGGCAGCCTGGGCGGATTTTGACGGCGTACACGAAAATTGGTCGTGAGGCACCGCTGGCGCTTCCCTGTCGAGCGGTCGATAACGATAATATGGTTGGATAGGTTATCCGCGCCAAGGCTGGTCGCGGGGGGCACCTCGTCATTTGCGACGATCACATCCGGCCTCCCCCATAGCCTGGCGATTTGCAGCCGTCTCGAACTCAGTGAGTTCGTGCGGCTTGATAAAACATCAGCAAACCCGGCCACCCACCTATGAGCACCTCCGTTTTTGATTTGGCCGAAGATCTACCGGCCCCGCTGTCGAAGCCAGAAGAGCTTGCCAACTCGATCACGCATGGCCTTGGATTGGCACTGTCAATCGTGGGGTCCGTACTGCTCTTGAATCGAGGGTTCGCGTATGGCGATTCGTTGCAAGTGATCGGCGTCAGCGTGTATGGCGTGACGCTGGTGGCCCTGTACGCGGCCTCGACATTGTCACATAGCTTTGCCGAACCGCGCTGGCGACACTTCTTCCGAACCGTCGATCAGGTTTGCATTTTCCTGTTGATCGCCGGAACCTTTACGCCGCTTGCCCTCACGTATTTTCGTGAAGGCTGGTGGTGGGCTCTATTCATCTCGATCTGGGCTTGCGCCCTTGCGGGAATCTGCTGCAAACTATTCTACACACGGCTACATAACGTCTCGATCGGCGCCTACGTGGTGATGGGCTGGTTGCCGATTCTTGCGATCAAGCCCATCGTTGAGGTCGTTCCATCACACATCCTAGGCTGGATTGCTCTCGGCGGCATATTCTACACCGTGGGCACGTTATTCCTGCTGAAGGACGACCGTGTGCCCTATTTTCACGCGGCATGGCACGTTCTAGTAATCGCCGGCAGCGCGTGCCACTACTTTGCAGTGCTGTCGTTGATTCCCATGGCGTAACAAGGCACGGGATCGAGTTAACAGCTCGCCTTCGTGGCCAGGGCGGCGCGGCTAATTTGCCGCGGGAGCCGCGACTTGGATGGGGCATCCCATCGCTTTTGTGCGCGCGGCACTGACGGGCCTGTCGCTCAAAACTTCGTCGAGCGCGTCCGCCAAGTCGCGTTTCACGTCCGGGTCCGCGGTGCCGCCGCGACGGTAGCGGTCATCAATCCGGCCGCTATACACGAGCCGGCCGCTTCGATTGAAAACACGGGCTTCCGGCGTCACGCTGAAGTGAAGTCGCCGGGATACCTTGCCGCCCGCGTCCTTGAGGAAGGCGAACGTGATGCCGTGCTCCTGGGCATAAGCGGCCATCGCCTCCAGCGTGTCGGCTCCATTGGGGGCAATGCCGACAAACGCGACTCCTTGCGATGCGTAGCCCTTCGCCAGTTCGAGAATCGTGGGCACAAACTCACTCGAAATCGGACAGTCCGTGGCCAAGCACAATATGACGGTAGCTGCTTCACCGCGTAGTGCGCTGAGACAACGCTCTTCGCTGGAGATCGCATCGGGAAGCGTAGCCCGGGGGTAATCCTGGTGCAATTCACTTGACTTGGCAGGGCTTGGAGAGTCGGCCAAGGAAGTTGCATGGGGTGCCCCAACTCCCAAGAAACCGAGCACAAGCAAGCCCCCCAAAAACCTCCGGGTACACATTTGCATCTCCACTTCCCTGGAACTCGCTCGATGATCGCGACGCCAAACGCATCTACCTCAGTATAGGAGGCGAGCCGTTGCAGGGCGAATCCGGTTTTCCAGCAGGGGAGACGCTCGCACAACTGTACGAGTGGGCAGAATCGCCACGACTTATCAGGGCGTCCCAAAGGCGTTAACCTGGGGTGGTTGCCAACCCTTAGAATCCCCGTTTCTTGAGAGTGGGACCGCCCATGCTGGGACTGAAGAGCGACACAAGCGAACGTTGGCTTTCGCAGGTCCAGGCGGATCTCGAAAGCATTCTGGTGGACCATGCTCATTGCGAAAAAAAGGCCGCTGGAACCGCCCTGAACCTGCTCTTCGCCTACGGCACGCAGGTACCGTCTTTATGCGGTGAGTTGTCGGAAATCGTCACCGAAGAGCTCGATCACTTCAAGCAGGTTCTGGCAATCCTCGAGCAACGAGGCATCGCCTATCGCTCGATGAAGCCCAGTTGCTACGGCCGAAAGTTAAACGACCTGGTACGTCCCGGGGAGCCCTACCGCGCAATCGACCGCCTCTTGGTGGCGAGCCTGATCGAGGCACGAAGCTGCGAGCGATTTTCGCTCTTACGAGAATGCGTCGAGGACTCTGAACTCGCCGCGTTCTACGGCAGCCTCTTCGAGTCCGAGGCAAGACACCACAGCATCTATGTGCGGATGGCTCGGAATTTCGCCGACGAGGTGACGATCCGCCGCCGGCTGGACGAACTCGCCGTAGCCGAAGCGGAAATCATTGCCGACGGCGATGTTCTCGCGCGGATGCACAGCTAGTGATCTACAACTCGTCGGAAAGCCACTCCGTTCGCAGAATTTCCCGTTTCCAGTCCGGCTCATGAATTGCCCAGGCTTGTACGCGCACGCCGCCATCGGCTTGCTCGACCGTGGTGCTTTCCTCACGACAACACCTCCAGGCGAGTTGTTCGAGATACGCCATCGGCGGCGCTCGAAAAGGCAAATTGCCACGCCGAAAGGTACGCCGTCCTTGATCCATGACCGTGATAATAATCGATGGCGAAAAATCCAACATTCGCCTGGCAATCAACTCGTGACTCGCCGTCGCATAGCGTTCTTTGAGCGTCAGCAGGTCCCAACCACAATCGCGAGCATCGCAGCTAAATTCCCCCCTGGGAAGCAGGATCCGGGCCGCCAGTTGATTCGCTACCGCTTCGCGAGCCGCCGGCGGGGCTTCCGATGGCTCCACCGCCAAGCTGGAAAACACCTGGTGCGCGCACCATTCCCCAATTTCGTGTGCGATGGCCCAGTGCAACCGCTCTCGCCGCGGGTCTGGCCGCAGCAAGATCGAGCCACGACAGCCGGTTCCGGGACGCCCGGCGAGCTTGGCAATCCGCCCTCGACCTCGTTGCGTCTCATCCCAAGCGACATCAAGCCCCAATCGTCGAGCCAGAACTAACGCATCGACCGGCGGCACGGCCGCTGGGGATTGCGCCAAAACATCGGCGGCCACACCGTCGAGCGCCGCGAAATACTCCTCTTGTGTGAGCTCGGGCAACATATGAATCATCGCCTCACCGTCAGTTAATAGTGAACATACGATCACTATATTAGCCGCTGCCACGAATCGTGCAAGCTGCCACTCTCGCCAGGCATCCGCGAATCGGATAGGATTGAGACAAGTTCTTAAATCAATTGCCTTTGGGCCATTTCTCGCCGACGGAATAGAGCCGCCTTGTCCACCTCTTCACCCATTCAGATCACGCTCTCCACGAGCGGCGCCGCCCCCAAGGGCACCTATGCGTTCGTAAGCCTTGGGTGTCCTAAAAATCTGGTCGACAGCGAGCGGATGCTCGGACTCTTGCAGCTCGACGGATACAAGCTTGTGCAAGAGCCCGTGGGCGCCGATTTTGTCGTGGTGAATACGTGCGGATTTATCGAACGAGCCCGCACGGAGTCTTTTTCGGCCATCGAAGAAATGCTCGGACTCAAGCGCGAGGGCAAGATCCGGGGGGTTATCGTCTCGGGCTGCCTGGCCGAGCGAGAAAAAGAGGCCCTGCTGGAAACGATGCCGGAAATCGATCATTTGGTCGGCGTTTTCGGACGCGAAGAGGTCACCAAAGTCGCCGATCGGCTTATTGGTGGCCTAGATGAACAACGCGCGGTATTCAATCCAGCGCCGTCCGTTCCGCTCGTCGATCGGGGACGTCTGCGAATCACCCCCCGGCACTTCGCCTTTCTGAAAATATCCGAAGGCTGCGATCGGCTATGTACGTTCTGCGCCATTCCGAAAATGCGTGGTAAGCATGCAACCAAGCCGATCGACGAGGTCGTGGCTGAAGCCCGTGAATTAGCGGCCGATGGCGTGCGAGAGTTGGTAATCGTCGCCCAGGATACAACGTATTACGGCCTGGACTTGTATGGCGAGCCGAGGCTTACAGCGTTGCTCGGGGAGCTGGAGAAGGTTGACGGCCTCGACTGGATCCGGCTGATGTACCTCTACCCGATGTACTTTGGCGACGACTTGATCGACCGCATTGCCAACAGCAAAAAGATCATCCCTTATCTTGATCTGCCACTCCAGCATATCAACGACACGATGCTCCGGCGCATGCAACGCCGCGTCGATCGTGCGTCGACCGAAACTCTTCTAAAAAAGCTGCGTACTCGAATCAAGAACCTCGTGCTTCGTACGACATTCATCACGGGCTTTCCTGGAGAAACAGACGAGCAGTTCGAAGAGCTGGTTGAATTCGTCGAAGCTCAGAAGTTTGAACGGTTGGGCGTCTTTAGCTATTCCTTCGAACCAGATACCCCGGCCGCCCGCTTACCCGACCACGTTCCGGAAAGCATAAAAGAAGATCGTCGCAACAGATTAATGGCTGTTCAGCAAAACGTGGCGTTCGCCTGGAACCATCGCCAGGTTGGCCGGCAGATGGACGTGTTGATCGACAGCCAGGTTCCTGGCGAGGAAGCTTGGATCGGCCGCTCGATGGCAGATGCTCCGGATGTAGACGCCGTGGTCTATGTTTCAGGCAGGAAACTTCGCCCTGGCCAGCTTGTAAAATGTGAAATTGTGGCCACCAGCGACTATGATCTAGTTGGCGTTGCGATCGGTAAGCCGCGTTAGGATCGGTCAACATTTTTGCCACGATCACGTCTCCCGGGAGGCATTCGATTCATGTCGCTCGTTACCGAAAAACCAGCCGCCGAGCGGCCGCTGTTCAATGTCCCCAATCAACTCACCTCGCTACGGCTGGTCCTGTCGATTGCGCTTTTCGCACTCATTGGGTTCGAGTATTACCGAATAAGCCTTATATTGTTCATCATTGCGGCAAGCACCGACTGGCTGGACGGCTATTGGGCTCGCAAATACAACCAGGTGACCAGCCTGGGACGCATTCTCGACCCCTTTGTCGACAAGATCATCATTTGTGGCACGTTCATCTACCTCGTAGCAATCCCGGACTCGGGAGTCACCGCCTGGATGGCAACGGTCGTCGTCGGACGCGAGTTGCTCGTGACGGCCCTGCGCAGCTATCTTGAGGGTGAAGGAGCCGACTTTTCAGCGAATATGGCTGGAAAGCTCAAAATGCTGCTGCAATGTATTGCAGCGGTCGCGGTACTGTATGCCCTTAGCTTCCAGGAGGGGGAACGTCCTGACTGGCTCCGCTGGACCGTGGCCGTCTCTGTCTGGGCCGCAGTTCTCCTTACCTTGTATTCGGGACTTATCTACATCCAGCGGGCAATTCAGTTGCTACGTGCCGCCCGCTAGAGAGGAGGCGCGCACTACAACGGATTGGCGAGCTGAAGACGAGCGAGCATGAACGAACCCGTTTCGCCGATTGTCGGCATGCTCGTCGGTTCCGTGTTACTGGGAAGCCTGTGGGCTTGGCTCATGATTGGGCAAGCCCTGCGCGAACGACGTCCGATCATCCACTACGCGCAGCGACAACCGGTACCCTGGAAAGGCACGGACGTCTTTCTGTTGTCCGTCACGTTTCTCGGGTTCGAAATATTGGCCGCTGGCGGTGCACGCGCACTCGCTAACGGGGACGATCGCACAACACTCTTGTGGCTACTTCTTTGTCAATCCGTAGTCCGCATCGCATGGTTTGCATTTGCCGTGGCATACTTGATGCTTCGTGGCGCCGAGTTGACGGATCTCGGCTGGAACCCACGGCACCTTGCCAGCGACCTACGAACGGGTTGCTGGCTGTTTCTAGCAGCCATCGTGCCGGTGTTCATCGTGCAATCGTTCTTTACTCAATACCTTCAGATTCAATCCGAACATCCTTTGCTCCAACTCACGCAGGAGCAACCTTCGGTTTCGCTCATGATCTGGGCCACCATCGCGGCCTTCGGAATAGCTCCCTGGTTCGAGGAGTTCGTCTTTCGAGTTGTGCTGCAGGGGTGGCTTGAAGCGGAGCAGGTACGACTGCGAAAAGAGCGGGAACACGAGGCTGACAACCAACCTGGCTACGCCCCGGTGGTGATTGCCTCGCTTGTTTTCGCCGGCATGCACTTTTCGGCAGGCCCTGATCCGGTGGCCATTTTTGTACTCGCGTTATTCCTGGGATATGCCTATCGCCAGACCCACCGCATTCTGCCGTCGCTCGTGATTCATGCGGGAATCAACGGCTGGACGATGCTCAATTTATGGATCCTATACCTCGCGGCATCCTAGCTGGGCGCGCGGCAAACCCTTTCATTTGCCTGCCGCCGCTCTTAGAATCGCAGCTTTCTGGCATGCCTTTACTAACTCGTACTTCCTGGGGAGATCGGCACGGTGGCAAAATCGCGGACGTTTGGTTTTGGAATTGTCGGCTGCGGAATGATCGCCAATTTTCACGCCAAAGCGATTGCGGATATTCGCGGCGCAAAACTCGTCGCCTGTTATGACGCCGTGGCCGCCTCGGCCGACCGCTTGGCTGCGGCTCAAGGCTGCCGTGCCTATCACAAGCTGGACGAAATGCTGGCCGATCCGGAAGTGGACGTGATTACCATTGGCACCCCGAGCGGCGCGCACATGGAACCGGCAGTGGCCGCGGCCCGGGCCGGCAAGCACGTGATTGTGGAAAAGCCCTTGGAAATCACGCTCAAGCGATGCGACCAGATCATTCGCGAATGCGAGAAGAACAAGGTCAAGCTCTCGGCAATTTTTCCCTCGCGGTTCCACCGGTCAAGCAACGAGCTCAAGCGGGCGATGACCGAAGGACGCTTCGGCCGGCTCACATTAGGCGAGGCTTACGTAAAGTGGTATCGCTCGCAAGCCTACTACGACAGCGGCGCTTGGCGCGGCACCTGGGAACTCGACGGCGGCGGCGCCCTGATGAACCAAGCGATCCATAGCGTGGATCTGCTCACGTGGCTAATGGGCCCCGTGGTGGAAATCACAGCCCAGGCAGGGCTACTCGCCCACGAACGAATTGCCGTCGAAGATACGGTCGTCGCCACACTCAAATTCGCCAACGGCGCGCTTGGCGTCATTGAAGCCACCACGGCGGCCTATCCCGGTTACCTCAAGCGCATCGAGATCCATGGCTCGGAGGGCAGCGCCGCGATGGAAGAAGAGGATGTAGTGACGTGGGACTTCGCCAAGAAGGGACGCGGCGACGCGGCGATCAAGAAACGCATGGCCGAATCGATCAGCACTGCCGGTGGAGCGAGTGACCCCAGTGCCATCGGGCATCATGGCCATACGGAGCAGTTTCGCGACCTGCTCGACGCCGTTCGCGAGAACCGGCAACCTGTCGTCGACGGCATCGAAGGACGCCGTTCGGTCGAGATCATTCTTGGAATCTACAAAGCGGCCGAGACCGGCAAAGCCGTCAAGTTGCCACTCGCCAGCGATCCTGTGCTACAAGTCCGCGCGAAAAAGGTGAAAAAGTAGCGGGTCATCCGAATATATCCGGACGGATTGTTCCACGAGCCCGTGAGGCCAATCGTGCAGCAACCAGGGCCGGCTATCTTTTCTCGACCGTGGCCGCGGGCAAAACATTTTTTGCTTGCCTTGCCTGGTTGAACTTGGCTGCGTGTTCCACGAACGCCACCCAAGATGGCGGTCTCGAGATAAACACACGGTCGCCTGGCTGCAATGCGGGATTAGTAACGACAACCGTGGTCGGCGATGGCCATTGCCATTTGATTGGGATCACCGCATCCGTGTCGCTACCAGGCGTGGGACGTGAGATCCAGATGCGGTGACGTCCCATTTCGTTCAATGGGCCTGCCGACGTGATGGCATCGAGCACCGTTTCATTACCAACGTAGGGGTTTCGGTGAATCGTATCTCCGGTGCCGAATCCATCTCGGACGATATAGTACACGCGGCTATTCTGCGTATGTACCGAGACACGAACTGTGCAGGCCATGTTCGCGGCCTCGGCCAGTTTTTCAATCGAAGACTTGATTTCGGTGACCGTCTTACCGGCCACATGAAGCTTCCCCCAGGACCCAAGCTCAACATTGCCGTCGTACTGGACAAGATATTCGCCCTGAATTGGCTGCTCGTCTCGATTGGCTGTACCGGCTGCTTGTGTGGCGTTAATGGACAAAATGTCGGGCGGCTGGACCGTGTAGTCGCGCCTCTTGTGAATGGGAACAAATGAGGCCGTGGCCTGCTCGGCTTGCTTCTTCGCCCGCGCACGGCAAAAGGCGCAGTCGTCACAGTGTAGCGAAGGGTGTTCGTGATTCTGGGGAGTTCGTACGACGGAACTCTCCGCGGAAACCTGCCGCGGTGACTCGACGAGGCGCGGTGAGGCCGCCACCTCCAATTCCAGGGATGACCAGCAAAGCGAGGCCATCGCAGCGCCCAACGCTGTGCAGGCCAAGCCAAGCAACATTGCCTGAAGAGAAGATTTCAATCCGAGAACACAACACTCGCTACTGGGACGGGTCATAACGATGAATCTCCTCGCACCTTGGATGATGGAGCGGTTTCGGGCGGCAAAAGGTCGTGAATTCGGCAATCCATGTCAACCTCAACTGGCCTTGGAACCGGTCTTGGACGAATCGGCGAGGCGTGGCAAAATTGTCGTCGTTTGCGTGCTAGCAAGAATCTCGTCTTCCACTTACCACTGGATCAACTTACCCGTGCGACTGCCGCGAATGAGAAACATCGTTGACTATGCGGCCTATCTGGTCGTGCGAATGTTCGTGTGCATGGTGCAAGCCATGCCCGTCGAATCGTGTGCGGCCGTTGCCCGGCTCTTGGCCACACTGTGCGCCAGCGTACTGAAAATTCGGCGCCGCTTGGTGGAAGAGAACCTGAAGCACGCCTTTCCAAATATGACAGCCAGTGAGCGTAAAGAACTCGCATGGAAAATGTGGGTACACCTGTTTCTTCTGGTGGTCGAAGTGATCCATGCACCGCGTAAGATCCACCACACCAACTGGCGCGAATACGTCACCCTGGTGAATGCCGATCAGATCATTCGCACATTTTTTGACGACCGGCCAACGGTGATCATCTGTGGGCACTATGGCAACTTTGAACTCTCAGGATTTGCCCTGGGGATCCTGGGGTTCCCTTCCTTCACGATTGCGCGCACGCTCGACAATCCGTATCTTGACCAATATGTCAATGAGTTTCGTGGCATGACAGGGCAATACATTTTGCCCAAAGAAGGAAGCGCCGGGGCCGTCGAGCAAGTACTCCAGAAAGGCGGTATTCTTGCGCTCCTGGGAGATCAAAACGCCGGGCGAAAAGGGTGTTGGGTCGAATTCTTCGGACGTCCTGCCTCAAGCCACAAAGGTATTGCTCTCTTTACCTTGGCCAGCGATGCCCCCACGATTTTCTGCTTCGCCCGCCGTGCGGGCCACGCGCTCTCCCAAATCATGGGAACTACTTCGATCATCGATCCTTTGACAATGGACTCCGAAATGCGGAGTGTCACGGCAATCACCGAGTGGTATACTCGACTGCTCGAAGTCACGATTCGCGAAGCGCCCGAGCAATATTGGTGGATCCATCGCCGGTGGCGAGACTACAAACCACGCTCCAAACAGCGGCGAGCATCGTCCAGCCAATCAAAGGCCGCCTGATATTTCTCCCGATATTTGGCGGGCGCACGGTCGCCGCAGGCCAATTTCCCCAGTGATTACTAGACCGTTCGATGGCCAATTGGACCAAGCTTACGAAGGTGGGTAACATACCGCTGGCAGCAGCCCAGGAGTTCGTCGTCGATGGTTACGTGATCGCGCTGTTCAACATCGACGGCACGTTTTATGCTTTGGATGGCGTTTGTCCGCACCAAGGTGGGCCGTTGGGGCGCGGCGAGTTAGAGGGTTGCATCG
Organism: uncultured Planctomycetaceae bacterium; assembly: GCA_964598535.1. Lineage (GTDB taxonomy): Bacteria > Planctomycetota > Planctomycetia > Pirellulales > PALSA-1355 > JALHMI01. Next base: position 32,217 of record CAZRCI010000044.1, read on the forward strand.
TGACTTGCCCTTGGCATGGATGGCAGTTCGACGTTCGCACCGGGCGGCACCAGTTCAACACGCAATGTACGCAGCATTCTTTCCCGCTCCGTGTTGAAGCCGATTGGATCTTGGTAGACTTGGGATAAATCAAGTGTCCCACGAGATTCCTACTTTGATCGAGTACCGTACGTTTCGTAACACCGATCCACCGCAATTGGCCGAAGTTTGGCGCAGCCAGCACGCCAGTCGCGGGCTGATGCAACCGATGTCGGTTACCCTGCTCGAACGGTACGTGCTGTCAAAGCCGACGTTCGATCGCGCAGGCCTGATTGTGGCCGTCGACGGCAGCAAGCTGTTGGGTTTTGCGCATGCCGGCTTCGGCCCCGACTCACGAGGCACAAGCCTGCATCGCGAGCATGGCGTGACGAGTCTCGTGTTGACGCGGCCGGACGCAGATCCGCAGATCGCACGAGAGTTGCTACGGCGCACTGAAGAATACCTGAGATCCCATGGTACCACGACGCTGTATGGGGGCGGAGGATACCCAATGTCGCCGTTTTACTATGGCCTCTACGGCGGCAGCGAGTTCTCTGGCGTGCTGGATTCAGATACTCTCCAGCGGGATCTTTTTATCGCGGCGGGCTACCAAACCGCAGCTAGATCCGTTGTCTTACAACGGGATCTATCGGGATTTCGCCCTGTCGTCGATCGCCAACAAATGCAGATTCGTCGCACGACACGGCTCTTAACGATGGTCGATCCGCCAAGCCCATCCTGGTGGGATGCCGTCATGTTTGAGCCTTTTGAACGAACACGCTGGTCTCTTGCCGAGCGCGAGGGCGGCCCCAGCTTGGCAAGTGTCTATGTCTGGGCTCTCGAAACGATGGTGGAGACGTGGGGGGTGCGCGCGGCGGGCGTGGTCGACCTGGTCGTTCCAGATGAGCAACGCCGACGCGGTCTGGCTACAAATTTGCTCGGCGAAACATTTCGCCAGCTTCAGTCTCAGGGAGTATCCCTGGTGGAAGTCCACGTGCCAGAGAGCAACACCGCGGCGCAAGGCGTGTTCACGAATCTTGGGTTCCAGCAGGTCGACGCCTCGACGCTCTACTGCAAGCCCTGATGCAACGTGCGAACGTGATTCGCTAGCCGCTGCTGGCACTGTGGATCTACTTGCCGCAGCAACAACGACAGCGGCGGTGGCGGTGTGGATTGAATGAGTGCCTGGAGATAGTCCTGCAATGCGGCGCGATGCTGCGGTGAACTCTCCAGCATTAAATGGACCCATGCCCAACTCTCAGCATAGTCCAACTGGTTCATCTCATTCGTTGCCTTAAGTTGCTCCAGCCGCACGATGTCGGGGCGCCAATCGACGCCCTGGGCCACCAACTGCTGAACATGTGGGCGATTGACGCCGTCCATCCCTCGCGGAACCTCGAAGTACTCGGCCAACCCCTCGTCGAGCCACAACGGCAAGTTCGGCACGACCGCATGCAAATAGCCGTGAACGACTTCATGACGCAAGTCCTCGGCCACGCGGTCACCCCAGTATGCATAAACGCTGAGCCGAGTGTCCGTCTCGACGAAGAAAGCCCTGCGGCGTGGCAGCGTCGGATGATACGTACTAAAGAACGCCTCGAACTTGTCAGCCGTCGAAAACAAATAGACGTGAATTGGCTCATCAGAAATCGGCAACCGCAGCTTGGTGCTGACCGTCGTTCGTAACGTTCTTAGCTCCTCCAGCAGACGGTGGTGACGCGGAAGCGGCGTATCGCTAAATATGACCAATTGGTCGAGCACCATCGTATTGCCAACTGGCAATTGCGGCGCGGACCGCAGCGTCGCGCAGCCAATCACCAGGCTGGCATAAAACGCACTCGCGATGAACACACGACGAGACATCCATGACTCGCGGGCTAGTTATTAGGCTGATTGCCGATCGTCGCCAAATCCTAGAGAGAACGTCACTGGGGAAGTAGCGACCGCATACGGTCCTACAACTCTAACTTGCCGTGGCCGAGGTCCGTTCGGCAATTAACTGATCCAACTCCGCTTTCAAGCGGGGCAAGATCGCATCATACGGATAGGCGCCCAACTCCAAGCTACCCCGCTTGAGGTTGACGAAATTCGGGCCGCACCACAAGCCCAGATCGGCGTCGTCCGTCTCGCCGGGGCCGTTGACGCGGCATCCCATCACGGCAATCGTGATAGCATGATCGCTGGCATAACGAGTGAGCTCTTTCACATCTTGTGCAAGCTCGATAAAGGCCTCATTTTCCACGCGAGAACAACTCGGGCAGCTAATAATGTTGAGCGTCCCCAACCCATAGTCCACCACGCTGCGAACGCGGCCCGCGGCAATATCCGCAAGGATCTGCCGGCCCGCGGCGATTTCTTCCGGCTTGCGGGGATTGGGAACCGTGAGCGAAACGCGAATAGTATCGCCGATCCCCCGGCTGATAAGCTGCTCGAACGCGATCCGTGTCTTGATGATCCCTTCGGGCGGCATGCCGGCTTCCGTCACCCCCAGATGCACGGGCACATCGGGGCGCTGCTCGGCGAAGCGGCGATTCACCTCGATCACCTTCGCCGGATCCGAGTCCTTTAGCGAGACGCAGTAGCGGGTGAACCCGAGCGAATCCAAAAGCTCGCAATGCTCCCAGGCGCTTTCGAGCATCGGCGTGATCGAATCGTCGTGCGGATATTTTTCCGCCTTGGCCGGATCGACCGAACCGCAATTGACGCCGACCCGAAGGGCGCAGTCGTTGGCGCCGGCGATGTCGACCAGAAACCGCACCTTGTCTTGCCAGGGCTTCTCGCGCTCGTGGTGATAGAGATGTCCCGGGTTGTAGCGGATCTTATCCACATGAGGAGCGACAGCTTTCGCAAGCCGGTAATTTTCCTGCAAATCGACGGAGAGATTGGCCCGCGTGCGGCGGCGAATCTCGGCCAGCGCCTCGGCGTCCTTGGAGTTGTCCACCGCAATGCGCACCACATCCGCGCCGGCCGCGACTAGCGCGTTTACCTGGTCCGTGGTAGCGTCGACATTGCGCGTATGCGTGGCCGTCATGCTCTGCACGGCAATCGGATTGCCGTCGCCAAGCGTTACCGAGCCAATGCGAACGGGCCGAGTTGGATTCCGTGGCAGGTCCAAGGTTCAAGCTCCCAAAGGCAACTGGAATTCAGTCCTTCAGCCTAGCAAATGCCAGGCTCGCGGGCGAGCGTGATTGCACTACCATCGCCCCATCAACCGCGGCCCGGCGATACGCATCACCCTTGCTGGGGCGTGTATCCCAAGACAATGTCGAAATTGGCTTGCAACTCTCCAACGCGCGAACCTTCCAACGGCGCAAAATCGGCGCAGAGCAAGTTTCTACGCGCCTCGTCGCCAGCACCGCGGAAGACAAAGTCTCGCTCGTTTTGCGGGTGACCCTTGATGTAACACTGCGTGGTAAATTCTTCCTGACCGGGATATTTCACCATGAAGTGAATGTGTGGAGTCCGCCCCGGGTACGGCACGGGCTTAATCGTGCGGAAGTAATAGTTACCCTTCGAGTCGGTCAGGAAACGGCCAAAGCCTTGGAAGTTGCCATCCCGCTTGTCGGCATTGCCCGTGCGGCTGTGCAGATAGGCGCCGCCGGAATCGCACTGCCAAATCTCGACGACAGCATTGCGGAGCGGCTCTCCACTGCCGCTCAGGATGCGGCCGGTCAAATGCGTAATTTCACCGACGGCCGATGTGAGATGATCGTTCACCACGATCAAGTCGTTGTCCGTATCCAGCGGCAGCCGGTCCGGATAAAACGGGCCCTCGGTTTGGTGCGGCGTGCGGGCGAGTTCTTGGGCAAACGCGCCGGGAACCGCCCAAGCCATTGAACTTGCAGCCAATGTGCCCAGAAAGTAGCGACGATTCAGGCTATGCATTTCAAGGGACATGACTATCGACCTCCGCGAACAAAAAAATGAAAGTAGCTCGCCAGCCCCCATCGTACCAGCATGGCCTCGCAACGGGGAAAACCCAGGGCCCGTCGCGTAACGCTCTGTTTACAACAGTCGGCCTTAAGCCCGGATGAAGCATTTTCAAAGATCATGGCTGCCTTACCGTTCACGATTATCACTCCGATCTGTCTGACTTCCCTTGCAGGCGCCTTTGTCAGCCTACACGCCGCAGCGCCGCGTCGATTCGCTTGAGGCACACCTCCTTGCCCAATATCTCTAGACAGTCGTACAAACCAGGGCCGACCGGTTTGCCGGTCGTGGCCACACGCACCGCGTGAATGATGTCGCCGTTTTTGATCCCTTCGGAAGCGACGAACTCGTGCAACAACTTTTCCAGGTTCGCGACGTCGTACGGCTCGACCTGGGCCAGCGCATCGCGGAACCTGGCCAGCAGTGCGCGCGATTCCGGTTTGCCGAGGTTCTTTTCAAACGCCTTCTCGTCGTAAGCAATCTCATCCTGGAAGAAGAAGTCGGCATAGGCCAGAATGTCGCCAAAGACCTTGAGCCGGTCGCCGGCGGCTTCGACGATCCTCGTCAACTTGGGGCCAATCTCGCACGGCGTGGGTGTTGGCACCAGGCCGGCCCGCTGCAAATAGCCGAGCATCGTGGCCACCTTCTGCTTGAGCGGCAGCTCTTGCATGTAGTGGTCCTGGAAGGCCCAGAGCTTCTTCGGGTCGAAGCTGGCCGGGGCCTTAGTCACGCGCTGGAGCGAGAAGTTCTCGATCAACGTTTCCAGGCTCATGAATTCCGTTTTGTCATCGAGCGACCAGCCCAATAGCACCAGGTAATTGATGATCGCCTGCGGCAGGTAGCCGACCTGCTCGTAGAAATCCACGATCACCGGGTTGAACGTGTCGGCGCTGGTGGCCAGCCCCAATCGCTGGGCGATCGCCAGACCGTGCTCGTTCACCAGCGCGAAGTCGCGATTCTTCAGATACTTGTCGAGCTTTCGCTTGCTGAGCTTGTTCTTGCTGCCCGGCTCGGCCACGTACGGCAGATGCGCGTATTGCGGCAGCTCGTAGCCCAGCGACTGGGCGATGAACACCTGCCGCGGCGTGTTCGAAAGATGCTCCTCGGCGCGAATCACGTGCGTGATCTTGAAGTCGTAATCGTCCACGACGCTCGCCAGATGGTACAGGCACGTGCCGTCCGCACGCTGAATCACATGGTCCTGCTCGCGGGCCCATTCGAACTCGACCCGCCCGCGCACCAGATCGTCGAGCACGAGCGAGCCCTCGCGGGGCATCTTCAGCCGCACGACCGAAGTCCGGCCTTCGGACTCGAACTTACCCCTCTGCTCAGGCGTCTCGGCCATCCAGCGGCGGCTATAGAGGAACGGTCGCTTCTCGGCCTGGGCCGCTTCGCGCTCGGCCTGGATCTCCTCGGTCGTGGCAAAGTCGCGATAAGCCAGGCCCGCGGCCAGCAGCTTCTCGACGGCCGCTTGATACTGCCCGAGCCGCTGCGACTGATAATACGGCTCATAGGGACCGCCGACCTCGGGCCCCTCGTCCCAGGTGATGCCCAGCCATTGGAAACCGTGCAGGATGGGCGCCAGGGCCGACTCGATGTTTCGCTCGGCGTCGGTGTCGTCGATCCGCAACAGGAACTGTCCGCCATGCCGCCGGGCGAACAGCCAGTTGAACAGCGCCGTGCGCACGCCGCCAATGTGCAAGTAGCCGGTCGGACTGGGAGCGAAACGAGTGCGAACCATGAGCAACATCAATCCTGGTTTAGCGAAGTCTCGAGTCAGTAAACGAACCGCCCATTATGGCGAAGGGGGGGGACATTCGGAAGGACGGCGAACGCAGCCTTCGCTTCCCGAAAAAATGGCCTATTTTCAAAAATCGCAAAACAGGGCCAGCGACGCGCCGCCCGGCATGTTGTGGGTGGCCATGAGCGCGCACGCGCATCGCTTCACAGCCACAATTGATCTCTACAGGGGGGTGTCGATCGCATGCAGATCGCCCCGTTTGCCGCGCGCGTTTTTCACCGCTCGTCATCGCTCACCTCGTGCTGCTCGCGGTAGAGAATTCATCGAACGTACGCTAACCGAACGGCTGGCCCGATTTCAAGCAAATGCAGGGCATTATGGACAGCACTCGAGCGAGAAGGCCGCGCTCCATGACGTTACGTCGGGCGACGCGCACAAGCGTTAACGCCGGAAGGATGAACGAGCACGAGGAACGCGGATCGGGAGGCGGACCGGCATAAGTCACGCGCCGCGCTCCGCGGCAGGATCTTTGCCTCGCGGCAGCTTACCCTTCCTTCGGCAACTGTGCGACGATGTCGGCCACGAATCTGGCCAGGCATTCCGAGGCTTCGAGCGAGTCTTCCTTGAGCTGCCACATGTCTTTGATGCTGCCCGGGCGGCGGAGGATCGCGCCGGCCGCGGCGCCAATGCGGCCAGCCGTGGATTTCTTTTTCACCAACAGGTCGATGTCGCGTGGCAGTTGGCGGCCGACCTCGTCGATGATCACGCGAATCGAAAGCAACCGGATCTTCTCGCGACGGCACACTTCGGCCACGGCCATCGTCTCCATGTCGACCGCGAGCGCACCATGCCGCTGGCCCAGGGCGCGTTTTTCCACGGGGTCGTCGATCACGCGGTCGACGGTGAGCAGACGCCCGACGTGTAGACGCGGGGCAGGGGGCATCTTGAAATCGAGCGTGAGCATTTGCCCTTGAAGGTCGACGAGGCTGTCCGCCATCAGGATATCGTTCCGCTTGAGCCGCTCGTCGAGCCCGCCGGCGAAACCGGCCGAGATGATCCAGCGAGGCTGATGCCCGTCAATGAGGGCCTGGGTCGCCCGCGCGGCGTTCTCGCGACCGGCGCCGCTCTCGACAACGATCATTCGCCGACCGCCAAGCCCACCTTCGCGAGCCACGAAACCGGCGCCCTCGGTCTTGATCAGCCCGGAGAGCCGATCGACGAAACCGCCGGCCTCGATCGAGAGCGCGAACACGAGCCCGACGTGGCAGATCTCAGGCGGGTGAGGCTCTTCGGGCTGCGAATCGGTCGCATCGTGCATCGCCTGGTCGGCCGCCTGCATCGCCGCTTCGCGCATTTTCTGCTGCGCTTGCCCCATCAGATAGTTTCGTAGTAGCGATTGCCACATGGGATACGGTTCCAAAAGCCGGGGAAGCGAGACACCGGCCATTGTAATGGAGCACGCGTTGGGGGCTACTGCCCCGTGTCTTGGACGGCGCAAGGCGAAGGAATGGAGCCGTTTTCCATGGACGGCGTCAAGGGTTCCCTGGGCGATGGCGCAGGGCTGACATCTGCTACGCCTGCGGCGTGGGGATGTCGCGTTGGACGACCTGCGGTGCCAGGGCGAAGTGAACTATGCTGGGTGCCACTGCTGGCTTGTCCAGCAGGGCTCTTTCCGGAGCTTGCCTTGCACGTCGCGGATCGAAACGAGCTTGCCTCGTGAGGCCTTCCACCGCTTGCCGTTCAGATTGGCCGTGCCGACTTGAAGCAAGCTCTTTTCTGAAGAGGAGGCGGCAAGGCAAGATCAAAATACGGGCACTGCTGGACAAGCCAGCAGTGGCACCCCAACAAAACCGCGGGTGCCGCGCCGGGGGGGCGATTGTGGCTCGCATGCGCGGGGATTTTTTTTGACGGCGGCGGGCTGACGTGTCCCACACCTGCGGCGTGGGGGCGAAGCCGCTGGGTGCCACTGCTGGCTTGCCCAGCAGTGCTCTTTCCGGAACTTGCCTTG
>CAZRCI010000045.1:0-39559 GCA_964598535.1 uncultured Planctomycetaceae bacterium
TGTCGGAGGCTGCGGCGCCAAAACCCTTTGCGTGCTCACGCGCGCCGCTGCGCGCCGACCTCACGCCCTCGCGAAACCCTTTTGAAGAATTGACATTTCGCCTGTCCGCAACGTATCGTAAGGGCTGTCCTAGCCTGCCTTTAAGCCCCGACGCGAGGGTCATGCCTGTGCGCATGCGCGGCGTCCTACTGCTGTGTCTGCTGGCGACGGTCTCCTTTGCTCGGGGCGAAGACTCGCCTTTGGACTTCGAACGCAATGTCGCACCGCTACTGATTCGGCATTGCCTCGACTGTCACAACTCCAGCGCGCTCGCGGGCGGTTTGGATCTCTCGTCTTGGGAGACGATCGCCGCTGGCGGAGAAAGCGGCGCTCCGGCCATTTCGCGGGGAGACGTCGATGCCAGTTATCTTGTCGACCGGCTACGGACCGGCGACATGCCTCCTGAGGGCAAGGGCCATCCGGTGCCGGAAGCCGATCGGCTGCGGCTCGAAGCTTGGATCGCTAGCGGCCTGGCGTGGCCTGCCGGCCGCGTGCTCAGCGCGTTCGACCAGACGACCGAGCTGCGCGGCGGTCGCGATTGGTGGTCGCTTCGGCCGCCGCTCCGGCCGCAACTTCCCAGCCCCGTAAAATCCGCTTGGATTCGCACGCCACTCGACGCATTCATCCTCGCGAAGCTCGAACAGGCCAATCTCGCGCCCTCGCCCGAGGCTGACCGAGCCACGTTCATCCGCCGCGCCACGCTGGACGTACACGGCCTGCCGCCGGCGCCCGGCGAGATTGCGGCATTCCTGGCCGACACGTCGCCCGAGGCTTACGAGCGACTCGTCGATCGGCTACTCGCCTCGCCGCGTTATGGTGAGCGTTGGGCGCGGCACTGGCTCGACGTGGTCCGCTTCGGCGAAAGCGACGGCTATGAAAAGAATCTGCCGCGGGCGAACGCCTGGCCCTATCGCGATTGGGTGATCGACGCGTTCAATCGCGATCTCCCCTACCCCGAGTTCGTGTTGCATCAACTGGCCGGCGATCAAACCGGCGTCGACGCGGCCACGGGCTTCCTCGTCGGCGGCGCGCACGACGAGGTGAGCAGTCCCGACCTCGAGCTCACGCTCAACCAGCGGGCCAACGATCTGGACGACATGGTCTCGACCACCAGCACGGCGTTCCTGGCCCTGACGTCAGGCTGCGCCAAGTGCCACGACCACAAGTTCGATGCCATCAGTCAGCGTGACTATTACGCCCTGCAAGCCATATTTGCCGGCGTGCAGCATGATGTCCGAGAGCTTCGCACTCCCGATTCGGCCGAGCGTGAGCGCGCTGCCGCCGAGCTTCGGGCAACAATCGAGCGGATCGAGCGCGAAGCCCACGAGTTGGTCGCGCGCAACCAGCCGCTGGCGCAGGTTGCTCCGCCGCCCGCAGGACCGCTGCGCGTGCCGGTCAACCCGCTCTTGAACTTCGACCGCTTTGCTCCTGTCACGGCCCGTCTCGTGCGGTTCACGATTCTCGAAACGACCGGCATCGAACCGTGCCTCGACGAATTGGAGATTTTCACCGCGGACGAAGCGTCTCGGAATATCGCGCTCGCCAGCGCAGGCGGCAAGGCGACGGCTTCCAGCGTGTACGCCAACGGCACGAGCAGAATACATCGCCTGGATCACGTCAACGACGCTCGTTACGGCAACAGCCGCAGTTGGATCTCGGCCGAGACCGGCGGCGGTTGGGTGCAAATCGAGTTGACCGAGCCGGCGCTCATCGACCGCATCGCCTGGGCCCGCGATCGCGAGGGGCGATACACCGACCGCCTGGCGACCAAATACCGCATCGAGGTCAGCGCCGGGGGTGACGATCCGCAGTCCTGGCAGACGGTCGCGACCAGCGATGACCGCGTTCCCTACGGCCAACAAGGCGAGCCGCGCGGTCAGGCCTTTGACTTGCCGGCCGAGATCGCCGAAAAGCACGAACAACTGCAAGCCGAAGTGGCCCGCTTGCGCACGGAGCTGGCCGCCGTAGCGCCGACCGTGGCGTACCTGGGATCCTTCAAGCAACCCGGTCCAACCCGGGTCTATCACCGGGGCGATCCGATGCAGCAGCGCGATGAAGTTGTCCCCGGCGCCATCGCCGCGGTAGGCACGTCCCTCACGCTGTCGGCCGAGACGCCCGAGGCCGAGCGTCGTCTGGCGCTGGCGCGTTGGATCGGCGACGTTTCCAATCCGCTGACGGCGCGCGTGATGGTCAATCGCATCTGGCACCACCACTTCGGTCAGGGGCTGGTGACGACACCGAGCGATTTCGGGTTCAACGGCGGGCAGCCATCGCATCCGGAGTTGCTCGACGCTCTCGCTCGCGAATTCATGGATCATGGTTGGAGCTCAAAGCATATCCATCGGCTGATCTTGCTCTCGGCGACGTATCGGCAAGCGAGCCGTTTCAACCCGGCGGCCGCGGCCATCGACGCGAATTGCCGCTTGCTGTGGCGATTTCCGCCGCGGCGTCTCGAGGCCGAGGCGATTCACGACGGCATTCTCGCCACGAGCGGCGTGCTCGACTTGACCATGGGCGGCCCCGGTTACAGCCCGTTCAAGCTCAACAACAACTACGTGCGCGTGTACGAGCCGCTGGACAAATTCACCCCTGCCCAGTGGCGTCGAATGATCTATCAAGAAAAGACCCGCTCGCGTCAGGACGGCGTCTTTGGAGAGTTCGATTGCCCGGACGCGACGCAGGTCGTCGGCCGGCGAAACGTCTCGACTACCGCGCTCCAGGCATTGAATCTGCTCAACGCCGCGTTCATGGTCGAGCAGTCGCAGTTGTTGGCCGAGCGGCTCGAACGCGAGGCGGATGGCCCGAGCGAATGGGTTCGCCGCGCGTTCTGGCTGGCCTTGGGCCGCGAACCAGACGCCGAGGAGCTTTCCGCCGCCACGGCGCTCGTTCAAAGCCAGGGCCTTGCGATCTTTTGCCGCGCTCTGTTCAACACCAACGAGTTTCTGTACGTGAACTGATTCATGATGCGAAGCGATAATGAGATGCGTCTTTCACCGGGGGGCTTGCGGCTTTTGGATCGCCGTAGCTTTCTGACGCACGCCGTGCACGGCCTGAGCGGTATTGCGCTCGCGAGCTTGCTTTCTCAGGAAGGGCTGCTTGGCAATGAAGCCCTGCCGGCGCGGCCAAACATCCTTGCCGACGCCCCGCTGGCCGCTCGGCAGCCGCACTTTCCGGCGAAAGCAAAACGCGTGCTGATGATCTTCTGTAGCGGCGCGTGCAGTCATCTCGACACCTGGGACTACAAGCCCGAGTTGATCAAGCGGCACGACATGCCGCTGCCCGGCGGAGAGCTGGTTACCTTTCAAGGGAAGAACGGTAACCTGCAAAAAAGCCCCTGGGCGTTTCGTCCGCGCGGCGAGTCGGGCAAGTACATTTCGGATCTGTTGCCCAACCTGGCCGAGTTGGCCGACGAGATGTGCTTCATCCATTCGATGACCTCGAAGACCAACACGCATGGTCCGGGCGAGAACTTCATGAGCACCGGCTTCACGCTCGAAGGCTATCCAAGCGCCGGGGCCTGGGTGACCTACGCCCTGGGCAGCGAGTGCGACAACTTGCCCGCGTTCGTGGCGATTCCCGATCCGCGCGGCATCCCGCAAGTCGGGCCGAACAACTGGTCGAGCGGCTTCCTGCCGGCCGTGTTTCAGGGCACTTCGTTCAACGCGCAACAGCCGATCTCGAACCTCACCACGCCGGTTTCGGTGCGTCCCGAGGCGCAGGCGGCGACGCGCGAGTTTCTCAAGCTGCTGAATGACAAGCATCGGGAACGAAACCCCGGCGACACCGAGCTCTCGGCCCGGATTGCCAGTTATGAACTGGCGGCGAAGCTGCAACTTAGTGCCCCGGAAGCTTCCGATCTATCCCGCGAGTCGGCCGCCACGCACACCGCCTATGGCACCGAAGACGCCAACCCGATCAAGGCCGGCTTTGCGAGAAACTGCCTCCTTGCCCGGCGGTTGCTGGAACGCGGAGTGCGCTTCGTGCAATTATTCAACGGAGCGTATGCCATGGGCGAAGGCATCGGCAATTGGGATGGTCATAAAGCGCTCTACGATCAATACAGCGTCCACGCCCCGATTCTCGATCAGCCCGCGGCCGCGCTGCTCAAGGATCTCAAGGCTCGGGGGATGCTCGACGATACGCTCGTCGTTTGGACGACGGAATTTGGCCGCATGCCGACCTTTCAAGAAGGCGCGAAAGGCCGGGATCATAACCCCAAGGGCTTCACCGTGTGGCTTGCCGGGGCCGGCGTCAAACGTGCCACGAGCTACGGCGCTACCGACGAGTTCGGCTACCAGGCCGTCGAGAATCCGAGCAGCGTGTATGAATTGCACGCCACGATCCTGCACCTGCTGGGGCTCGATCACCAGCGGCTCAGCTTTTTTCACAACGGCGCCGAGCAGCGGCTCACGTTCGTCCACGGCCGAGTGATCGAAGACGTGCTTGCCTGAGCACGCGATTACCGGCCCCAAAATGGCTTACTGCACGTAGCCTTTGGAGGGCGAGTCGCTGCCGTCTCGTTTCAGGTACTGCGTCTCGTGCGAGTATTGGCTCGTGGGATTGCTGTAACGATCCGCCACCGTGGCTGCCGGCTGTTGCGCCGGCGAGATGTAGTCTCCCGTTCCGCCTGGACGATAGTGCGGGTCGGGACGATTCGCCACGACATTGGGCTCGGCCGGCATTTCATACCGGGGGACTCCCGGCGGTTGATAGCCGGTGTCTCCCGGCGCATAGGAGGTGCTGCCGGGCTGATAGCCGCTGGGAGCGACCGGAGTTTGCGCGGCGTCGGCCATCATCGGCGATGTGGCCGGAACGCCCGTGCCGTACGGGTCGACTGACTGCTGAACGCCATAGTGCTGCGCGGCGCTTTGCTCGGGCTGCGTCCCGCCGGGCGACGGTCCGGCTTGCGAATAATGGTTCACGGCATACGACGCGGCAGGATCGGCCGCCTGACCTTGCGCCATGTCGTAGGGGCTCGTCGCGGCTCCGGCAGCGGCGCCGTAGGCTCCGTATTGATCTGCCGGCGGTGCGGCCCCTGCGGCCACGCCGCCATAGGGATCGGCCGCGTTGTATGGATTCATCGCTGTTTGGGCTGGCGGTTCCGCTTGCGGATAAGCCGGCGGCGCGCCTGTCGAGGGATAAGCCGTAGGCGTCGCGCCGTAGGCGTCCGCATAAGAGCCTTGTTGCTGAAGCGACGAGGCGTCCGCCACCGCGCCGCTTTCGGGCCCGCTGGCCGCTGCCGTGTGCGAGGCCGTGGTGTCCGGATACGGAGCGCCCGCGTAGGCGTTGGGAGCCGAGAACGCCGAAGGGCTGGCCACGCCAGGCGGCGTCGCCGTGCCCGCGAAAGCGGGGGCCGCGTCGGCATTCGCGCCCGCCGAGGGCAACGCCGGTTCGCTCTTGGCGAACTCCGCGTTCGATTTGCGATTCCAGCTCCAACCAGAGCTGCCGCTACGGCAGCCGGTGAGAGCAAGCGTGGCAACGGCAACGATCGCGAGCCAACACTTCGCACGCATGGCGGAGGATTCCCTTATCTCGATGAGCGCGAGAAGGGAACGCAACCGTACCGCGTTGCGGCTTCCTTGCCGCGCGGCACGTGCGGTCCTCTTCCCTGAGGACAACTGATTTGAACGCGCGACCGGACGATTCTCCGCCATGGACCTCCGACGCGACAGGGCCACACGGGCCTCTCTATAAGGCATCGGAGTTTGACGTTTGCGGGCTCCACGCCAAATGCCGCGAGAAATTTCACGACGGCGAGCGCACGCGGTGACGTTGGTCCAGCCCCACGCAGGGCGGGGATTATAGGGAACCGCCTTTCGCGGTCAACACCAATCGGCGAACGATACCGCCTCCGTCGCGCGTTATTCCGGCCGTTGTAAACAAAAAGCCCGCGATACCAGGGCAAAGGTATCGCGGGCATTATGGGCCTGTATCTTGTCATGCTAGCGAAATGTCGCTAGTAGCGCGTCAACCCGATTCATTCGCGCGTGGATTTCACGGCTTACTTCACGGCGTCTTCATACCGCTTGCCGACGGCGTCCCAGTCGATCACGTTCCAGAACGCGGCGACGTAATCCGGGCGGCGATTCTGATAGTGCAGGTAGTAGGCGTGCTCCCAGACGTCGATCCCCAACACTGGCGTGCCGCCGCTCATCAACGGGTTGTCCTGGTTCGGCGTGCTTTCGACGACGAGCTTTTTATTCTTGTCGACGGTGAGCCAGGCCCAACCGCTGCCAAATCGCGTGGCCGCGGCATTGGCGAAGTCGGTCTTGAACTTGTCGAATCCGCCCAGCTCGTTCTCGATCGCATCGGCCAGCTTGCCCGTCGGCTTGCCACCTTTGCCCGGCCCCATGATCGTCCAGAACAGCGAGTGGTTGTAATGTCCGCCGCCGTTGTTGCGCACCGCGGCGCGAATCTTCTCGGGCACTTTGTCGATGTCGCGGCACAGCTCTTCGATCGGCTTGTTGTCCCACTCGGTACCTTCGATCGCCTTATTGACATTCGTCACATAGGCCTGATGGTGCTTGTCGTGGTGGATCTCCATCGTCCGCGCGTCGATGTGCGGCTCGAGGGCGTTATTCGGATACGGCAAGGGTGGCAATTGGTATGGCATCTCGATATCTCCTCCGTTATTTCGGGTTGCGATTGCCTGGTGCGTGCGCCGCGAATCGCGTGCGTGCGCCGCGAATTGCGTGCGGCCGCCGCCGGCGTGTCGGGCAAGGATCACCTCAGGGCGGGGACGCTTCAGCGCTCGCGCAGCATACCTGATTCCCCGCAAGCTGACAATCGCCGACGCGCAGCGCGCGCCTTGCTGAAGGCCCTTTTCAGGGCCGCGAGATTACCGTGCCGTTAGCTGCGTAGTTTCAGCCACGGTGCGAGCATGTTCACCGCTCGCCGCGAGGAGCCTTCTTCCTCGGACGCCGTCTCGGGGGTGGCCATCAGATACGACTGGATCGCGGCCAGGATGGCGCTGGCTTGGAGCATGACCTCGGCGTTCCGCCGGTCGCGAGTCCGGTTCAACCGGATCGACACCAGCACTCGCGTTCGCAAGGTATTGGCCGCCGGCTGCCCCGCGGCGTTGCGAATCGTGACGCGTTCTTCCGCGAACTGCATCTGGACGAGCAACGGAACCGGCCTGTCCGAGCGCCGCCGCATCGGCTGTTGCTGCGCGGCGTCGATCAGCAAATCGATGCGGTCCGCCTTGATGCCGAGAATCTCGGCGTGATGGTCGAGCACGAAACCGCGTAGCTTCTCCACCGCCATCGTCAGCGGCACCGAGGAGATCAGCACGCGCTCGAGCATCAATTCGCCGGCGGGTTGCGCGGCCGGCGCGCCATCCTCGCACGTGGTGTCCGGTTTCAGCAAGCCGTCGCCGAACTGAATCACGGTGTTTCGTCCCACGCGTTTTGCTTCCAGCAGGGCGCGATCCGCCCGCCGCAACATCGACTCGGCGGTATCGCCCGGCTGGACTTCCGTGACGCCGAAGCTGGCGGTGATCGCGTTGCCGTCCAGGGCCGGCTGCGGACGCTCGCTGATCAAACGGCGCAAATGCTCGGCGCGTTGCGTGGCGCTCGCATTGTTACAGTTCGCGCACAGAATGACGAATTCCTCGCCCCCGTAGCGCGCCACCACATCGCCGCTTCGGCACTCGCTCTTAAGCACTTGAGCGAATGATTTCAACGCCTCGTCGCCCGCCGGATGGCCATGATTGTCGTTGATCGATTTGAAATGATCGACGTCGCAAATAATCAGGCTGCACGGCACCTGGCATTCGAGGTGAGCGCTCACGAACAGGTGGTGCAGACGGTCGAATTCCGACCGATTGGCTACCTGCGTCAAAGGATCCTTCGTGGCACGCTCGTGCAGGTTGTTGCACTGTTCTTCGAGCGTGGCCTGCGGCGAGGCGTCGTGCAGCAACATCGCCGCCCCGTGCGTCACCCCGTCGGGGCCGCTGACGGGCACCGTATGCACGTCGACCGTGACGGTTTTGTTCCCGCTACGCACTTGCAGACGCCGCAGCGATTGCACGCCGCTCGAAATGCAGTAGTTCACCGGGCAATCGTTGCCCACCAAACGCTCGTCGTTGGCTCCACGCATTCCGAGCAGCGTCGGCTCCCAGTTGCGATGCAGCACGCTTTCGCCGGAGAGGCCCGTCAAGCGTTCGGCGCCGCGATTCCAACGCGTGATCTTCAGGTTAGAGTCGATGAAAATCACCGCGTCGAACATATTGTCGAACAACTTTTGCTGAAACAACGCGTCGAGGTTCGGAACGCTCGCCGGCACGAGCGGCTGCGGCGTGTAGTTCCAGAACTGGTTCGCCTTGCGCGGATCGAGCGTCTTCAACCAATGGCTGATGGCCTGCTGGTGCAGATGGGCTCCCTGGTTCAGTTCGCTAAAGGACGTTACCAGGTCCGGGTCGAACTGAGATCCGGCGTGTTCGAACAACTCGTGCAGTGCCCGCTCGCGCGACAACGCCGGCCGGTAAACCTGGTCCGTGGTCATCGAGTCGAAGGCGTCCACGATCGCCAGCATCCGCGCGCCGCCGGGAATCTGTTTTCCCGCCAGCGGATAGCCGGCCCGCGAACCATCGAACCAGGTCGCGGAATGGCGAATAATGTTGACGATCCCCGGTTGCGGGCAGCAGTGCGCCAGGATCTCGAGGCCGCCGAGCCGGTATTGATCCATGAGCAGCCCCTCGTCCAGGTCGAGCGGACCGGGTTTGAGCAGCAGGCGGTCGGGCGCGCCGATCTTTCCCAGATCGTGGAGCAAGGCCGCGACTTCGAGCTCGTCGCGTTCGCGGTGGGGCAATCCCACGGCAGTCGCCCAGGACGAGCATCCCAGTGCCACGCGCAACGAATGCGAGGCCGCCGGGGCATGCTTCTGACGCAGCGCGGCCACGAGGCTGCTGGCGATGCCCAGTCGTACCTCGATTAGCCGGTTTTCGTAAGAAGCGACCGCCGGTTGAGGCGTCGGCTTCGTCGCTCCAGAATCGTGCTCCAGGGTGCTCAACGCGCTGCTCCGGCTGCTCGAACGACGCGCCCTCCCGGAAATCAAAGCCTGTGCGAGGGCGAAGGGCTGCTCCTGGCGCGGATGCACGGTGGCGGGGCATCCGCGTCCTGTGCCGGCAATCCAACCCCATCGATTGCCCATTCCGGGGCGATGGGGTTGCGGCAAACATCCAGAGCATCGAATGAAACTTAGACCACGACGTGCAGACCGTCAAAACGGCCCTTTTCAATGGGCCAAACCGTAACGGTTGGGACCTTCGTACCGATTGGAGGGGGCCTCCGTGACCATGCCGGCGGAAATGCCGTTCCGCGATCTTGCGCGAGCTGCTGGTGGAGCGGGCGGGCGTGAAATGCCGAATCTCTCAAGGAGGCCCTGCCCTGCCGCACGCGCCAGCAAGCATCTGCTTGCGTGCCGCGTCTCCCCGTTGCATGAATTTCCCACGGTTCTTTTTGCCGTCGACGTAAGCAGTTGCTGCGCGCCGCGGATTTCCGCCTGCCCCTATGCGCGATCGCCGCAGACGTTTGCTTTCCGAGGATACCGCCGTTTCGGCGGCCGCGCCCGTCGTGCGCGTCTCGGACGCCGCCAACCGCAAGCAACTCTATTCCGATGCCGCCCGCGCGGCGCGCGGACGCGGCCTGCACGCGTTGGTTCCGCTTCGCGGTTGGGTCCTGCTCCTGTGGGGCCTTTGCCTGCTGGGCGGCGTCGGCGGCTTACTCGGCCTGCACTTCCTGGCCGAACGCGTCGAGCCGATGCTCGGCAAGGGAGCCGTCCACAGTTTGCGACTAGATGCACCGGGAGCGCTATCGGCCTGGCTGTCGGCCGCGATGCTTGCGGCCGCGACGGGGTTGGCCCTATTCATCTATTCGCTTCGCCGCCACCGCATCGACGATTATCATGGCCGCTACAGGTGCTGGCTTCTCGTGGCATTGGCCTGCGCCGTGGCAAATCTGTTCGAAGGAACTTCGCTCGCGTCGCTCGCCAAATCGCTTTGCGACCAAGGATGTGCGGCCGCTGGCGTTCGCGCCGAAGTCGTTTGGCCGGCCGGAATCGCCGGCGCGGTCTCTGGGGTTCTGCTGCGCCTGGCGATCGAAGTACGTCGCGCACGCGGAGCCCTCGCGACGTTGCTGCTTTCCGCCGTGGGCTTCTCGGGCGCCGTGGCGTCGCACTTTGGTTGGCCGATCGAGCGGAGCGCCCTGACGCTCCCGCTGTGGGAACGCGGTAGCTGGCTGTTGGGCTATGCCCTGCTGCTCGTCAGCTTGTTGCTCTATAGCCGGCGCGTGCAATTCGATGTCGCGGGGCTGGGCGTTCTGCCGGCACGCGCCAAACGCAAGAAAGCCGCGCCCAGTGCCGACGATTCTGCGGCGGAGCGCCCGACGCCCAAAACGAAGCTCAAGCTGCGAACCGACCTCGATCCGATCGAGCCCGCGGCGGACGATGATACATCGCCCGACGGGTCGAAACTGGTTCTTGGCGCCTCGGACAAGGCGCCGGCGAGCTCCGCCTCGCGGCAGAGTGCGGCCGGCAGTAAGCGACTCTCTCGTGCGGAACGGCACAAGTCACGCCAACAAGAGCAACGCCTGGCATCGTAAGCGAGCGTGCGACGCCGTCCGCGTGATCCCGCTCGTCTCGTCCCCTTCGTGCTTGAGGGGCCGCCGCTCGCAGGGGCTTTAGCAGCCGTTGAAGAATTCAACGGGCTGCGACATCGCAGGGATGCGATGGCAAAATAGCGACATAAGTCGTTATTTTGCGAGCCGTGCGGAGCTTTGCTCCACACTTGGCGAGGTGGAAAAATGTCACGATGGTCACGAAGGCATTTTTCAACAGGCTGCTAGGCCTCGCGCGTTGTTTCTCGCGGTTTCCGTAGTGGAAATCGAGCCACCGGTGACGCTAGACTTGTGTGAAGTCGCTTGTGCGACAGAAATTCTAATTCTCTTTTCTCTGCTAGCCCGGCGGTGTCACGATGGTAAATCGATTTTTGATTATGCTGGCCGTTTTAGGGATGGCCGCCACCTCGGCGATTGCCGCCGACGCGATTCAGATCGAACGCCTGTTCGGTCCAGAAATACCTGGCCGATACAAGCATCCGCCATCCATCGCCGAGTTCGACAATGGCGACCTGTACGTCGTCTACTACGGAGGCGAGGGAGAGTACGAGGGGGACACGGCCGTGTATGGTTCGCGGTTGCCTCACGGGAGCCGGCAGTGGACGCGCCCGGCGATCATTGCCGACACGCCCGGGCGCAGCGAAGGAAATGCGGTGATCTGGCAAGCTCCCGATGGGCTTGTGTGGCTGTTCTATGTGACGAACTATGGACCGACCTGGTCCACCTCGCGCATCAAATACAAGTTTTCGCACGATCGCGGGGAGACCTGGACCGATTCGGATATCCTGGCGTTCGAGCTCGGTTCGATGGTCCGCGGTCGGCCGATCGTGCTCAGCGATGGCGATTACCTGCTGGGCGTCTACTACGAGACGGGTGAGGACCGCGAACGAACGGCGTCTGACACCGTCAGCTACTTCTTGCGTTATAACCCCCGGACAAAGACCTGGAGCGAATCGACGCGGATCCGCTCGCCCAACGGCAA
The DNA here is from genome assembly GCA_964598535.1 of uncultured Planctomycetaceae bacterium. GTDB lineage: Bacteria > Planctomycetota > Planctomycetia > Pirellulales > PALSA-1355 > JALHMI01. The sequence goes on from CAZRCI010000045.1 coordinate 11,635, forward strand.
CTTGCAGCCCGCACAGGTACAAATTACCGACGACTATCTGGTGGCGTATTTGCGTCCCGGGGGAGATTTCGAGCCGAACCCCCGGCGGTTCGTGCTGCGCAGCGAGTCGCGCGATGGCGGGCGGACTTGGAGCGATGGCCAGGATACCAAGTTTCCTAATCCAAACTCCGCGGTCGACTTCATCAAGCTTCAGAACGGCCATCTGATGCTCATCTACAACGACACGAATGTCGAGGATCGGATGCCGCTCACCGTGGCGATCTCGACCGATGGCGACAAAAGCTATCCGCACCGGCGCGACATTGTGAACATTCCCGGCGACACGGCGGCGTATCCCGTCGCCATTCAGACACGCGACGGCAAGATCCATGTGGTGTACACATCGCAGGAACGACAGGTCGTGAATCGCGCGGTTTTTGAGGAATCGGCGATTCTAGGGCATAAAAAGTAGCGCGTACTTTTCGACCGAAGTGGCCCTTCGACTGAGAACGTGTTTTCAAATTAGCTTTCATGGCCGCCGAATTCGCGATTGAAGCCGAAATTGTAATTTGAAGACACGTTCCGAGGGCGGTTCAGTATTCTCCCTGCACTTCATCGCCGTCGCGCGTCGCGAGAGCGATCCACACCGTCGGTTCAACCTCGTCGCTGAGAAATCGTCCGCTTCCGTCGGCCATCAAGATATTCACCCCGCCGGGGTGCATGCTTCGCGCGGCGCGCCAGCCCCACGCGGAATACAAGATGGGGTTGCCGGGGCCAGGCGTGGGGTCGTTCGAGGCAGACTTAATGCAGTCGAATTGTCTGGCATTCGGTGGGTAATAATGGTTGTACAGCGCACAGCGGTACTCCCCGCTTGCCCACGAAAACCCGCGCGGCGAGTTTCCGGTCGCTTGCGTGGAATTGAAATACTGCGTTCCGTCGCACTGCGCGTCCGTCACCTCGGGACCGCCCGTGAAGCTCAAGATGAATTTGTAATGACGCTCAACGCCATAGCCCGAATACACGCCAGCCGTGACCGAGGTTTCTTGCCCCAACAGGCTCTCCGAGGCCGCGACGGTGTGCGAGGTGCCATCGGTAATGTTGGCGATGCTCGTGGCCGAGTTGGTGTAAAAAACGCCGTTGGCGTCGAACGGACTGCCGCCTCGGGATCCGGAGCCTCCGCAGACCACATAGTTGGTCGGCCCCAGCCCGTCACGGATGCGTTCGCCCACATCGCTGGGGCAAAGGAACTCCGGCAGCATTTGTGAAACGCCGAGCCGATTGGGTTGCGAGATGGGGTAGCCCGATCCCGGCATGTACATCGGAAGCGAAAGATCCAGCAGGTCGTGCAGCGTCTGGTTCTCCAGATAGGGAAGCAGATGCGCGAATGCCGACCAGCGATAAAAGGTATAGGGATGGCTGGGGACGGGCGGATAGGACTTGGAGTCGGCGCCCGGCGGCATTACCCGCCGGGCAGAAACATAGTTCTGCATCCCCAGACCGAGTTGCTTGAGTCGATTCAGACACTGCACTCGGCGAGCGCTTTCGCGCGCCTGTTGAACCGCCGGTAGCAAGAGGGCCACCAGTATGCCGACGATCGCAATGACGACGAGAAGCTCGATCAGCGTAAAGGCTCGCCGCATACGGTTACCGAGTGCTCAGACTCTTTCTCGGGAGTCGCGCCGGGCCGGAAGGCTTCGACCGCCAGGAAAATTTCCAAGCGGCGCATGCCGGGAGGTTTCCTCCCCCCGGCACGGCCGTGTATGGAAACGCTCGACAGACTTAATGTACGCGAGCGGCCCGTTTCCGGCTACGAGTGCGCGCAAAGTAACCGGCGGGCAGACCCAGGGCCAGCAGGACCCAAGTGGCCGGCTCCGGAACCACGTGCCCCGCGATCAGGTCGTCCCACAGCAGGCCGTCCGTGTCTAGCGACTCGATGAACGTTACGCGATCGAAGGGATTCGTGTCGGTGACTCCCAGGAAGATCACATTGTAGTAGGGCCAGCCACCGCCCAAGTCCTGGACGACGTCGACGCTCGTGCCCGCCACGGTGTTTTCCAATCGCAGCGTCAACTCATTCAGGGCACCGTCACCAGACTGGCTGATGTACAACCCGAAGGCCGTAACCGGTTCGGAGAACGTGATCGAATCATTCACCGGGTTGGCGGTCGAGCCGGCGTCATAGATGAATTTCGAACCGCTGACGGAGAACAGGTTCAGGTTGTTCAGGCCCGCCGTGCCTGTGCCAAAATCCGAGGTCGTGCCCGTGATTCCCGTCGATCCAAACGTGAGCGTCAGAACCCGCGGGGCCGGCGCGCTCGGTTGGACAACACTCTCCAGGTCTTCCACGCCGTACGAGCTCAAGCTCGCCAAGAAGGCGTCTCGCACGGGTTTCACCTGCGAGGTCGGAGATGTTAGGACGCTTTTATCCGGCGGCGTTCCAAGATTATCGGGCCCGCCAAAATACAGCACGGGCGCAGCCTGCGCGGTGGCAGTCAACGTCGCGACTGTCAACGCGGACAACAGAATTTTTCGAGTCAGATAGTTTGTCAGCACCATGAGCATCGCTCCATGAGTAGGTTGATATGGAAGAAGTTTTGCCAGGAGCAGTTAGTTCAACTTCTTGCGGCGTCGAGCCACCAGAACCAAGGCAACCATCGCAACGGCCGAAAGGCCAATGCTGGCCGGTTCCGGAACGAACGCGAAGGCAGTCGCTTCTTCAAAGCCGCCAAGGGCAGGGTTGGAAAACAGTCCCAGCGAAGCGCCGTCGAACCCGTAGCGAGCAATGCGTCCTTCACCCTCATCAAAGCCCAACACGCCGACCAGAAAACCGTTTCCGTCCGGAGCCGCCATGATGTCCTGCGGGAACTCGCCAAACAGGTCGGTAATGCCGAACAGGGGGTCGATGTCGCCCGTCGTCGCATCGAATTTCAAGATCATGCCCGCGAACATGCCCACGACATACAAATCGTCGCCGTTAATCAACAGCCCCGAGGCTCCCGCAAGTGCTCCGTTCGGAGCAACCAGGCTATCGAGCGCGGAAAAGGTGGCATTCGTCTTGGCGACCGAACCGGCGCTGAACCCGGCAGCCAGCAGATTCCCGCTCGAATGAAAAGCCAGTCCGGACAGCGATACGTCATCGCCACCTGCCAGCGGCGCTCCCGCGCTCGAACCATCCGGATTGAACCGGGCTACACCCGTGCCACCGAGATTCGAGACATACACGGTACCGTCGCCTCCAACCCGAATCGAATTGGGATTGGCGAGGCCCGTGTTGGCGAAAACCGAGGGGTTCGTTGCCGTTCCCGCCGCGTAGTCGTATTCGTACTGGATCACGCTATTCGTTTGAAAGCTGGATACGTACAGCTTGGTGTAGTCGTTCGAAACCGCGATGCCCGTGGGCTGATTCAGATACTCGTTGGTCTCGTCGGAAATCAGCGTGCCCAGCGCCAGGCCGGTCGTAGCGTCAATTCGATAAACGCTATGGGTCGTGCGATCGGCTACCAGGATCTCGGCCGCGCTGACCAGAGGAGCCGGTCCGGCGAGTCCCAATGCGGCCAGCAGTAGGGCCAGCATTCCGCGACGCAAAAAATAAACAGACATGGTTGTTTGGACCTCGTGTTATGTCAGGGGTGCAAGTACAAAGCAGGTAACGAAAGCACGTGAGCTCGACCAAAGACCTCACGCGCCGGGGTTGCGTACCAGGGGGAGGGAGAGACGCAGATTCGGGCAGTGATTCCACGGATCGCCTGTCGTTAAGACAATCGGACGATCGTAAGAATGTCACTCTTTTAGCATTAGGCCCGTGCGATTACAAGAGATTTGCAGAGGGGAAACGTCCCGATTGTAAGAAGAACGCAGGCTCGATTCTACGGCTAAAGGACCGCGCGGGCCGGAAAATTACTCCAATTTCAGGCCCCCTTGAACGTGGGGACTTTGATCGGGGCCGCGGGCGGGTGGAATACGCCCGGCCCGCTTCACAAGCCCGCGCCTATCGGCATAATGGTTGGGGGTTTACGTCCATCCATCTCCCAGCGTCATGTCCCCATGAATCCTCCACGTTCCCAATCGGCCGGGCCGCCTCTTCCCTTGGCCATGCAAACCGACAGCGACTACGAGGCATGCGCGGCTCGGCTCAAGGCGCTCGCCGATCCCGACCGCCTGAAGATCGTCAATTTGCTGTTTCGTGGCGACAAAAGCGTGAGCGCCCTGGTCGACGAATTGGGTACGCCCATGGACAAGGTTTCGCATCATCTCGGGGTACTCCGCGCGGCGCAGGTGGTGCAAACGCGCAAGCAGGGGAAGTTTGTCATCTACTCTTTGGCGCCTGGCATCGCTGCCGCGGACACGATCGACGACCACATCAAGACGATTGATTTTGGTTGCTGCCAGCTCGACCTCGTGCAGCCCGAATTGCCGAAGCCGTCGAGCGGCAAACGTAAGAAGCAGGCGGCCTCTAAACGTTCGAAATAACTTCGAAGGATTTTCCTCCTTAACCACGAACCGTTGCCGTTCATGTCGCTTGCCGCTCATCCGCTCTGCCCTTCCGCGCAAGCAACCCTGGCGCGCGACTATCGCGCCGCGGGCTACGCGGTGGTGCGCGGCGTGTTCACCGCGGCCGAGATCGCCCGGCTCGATGCCGAGGCGAAGCAGCTCGCGGCCCGCACCGACTTGATCGACACGAACAATCTGCGTTGTCGTTGGCAGGAAGACGCCTCGACCGGCGCGTGCCTGTTCGACGCGTTCGATCCTGTGGTCGATCTCGGCCCCGCGTGCGCAAACATCGCAACCGATTCTCGCCTCCTTGGGCTGGTCGCGGCCGTCTACGGTGAGCCAGGGCATCTCTTTAAGGACAAGCTGATCTTTAAGCCGCCCGGTGCGAGCGGCTACGGGTTGCATCAAGATTACATCGCCTGGCCCACGTTTCCGCGGAGTTTCCTGACCGCCGTCGTCGCCATTGATGGCGCCCATGCGACGAACGGCTGTATCGAAGTATTTCCGCGCGTTCATGAGCGTGGGCTGCTCACGCCAGCGGATGGAAACTACCACGAGATCCCCGACGAGTCGCTCGCCGGTTGCGAGAGCGTCAAGCTTGAGTTGGCGCCGGGCGACGTGGCCCTGTTTGGCGCGTTCACGCCGCATCGTTCGGGGGCGAACCGTTCGCGCGGTTGGCGGCGTCAGCTCTACCTGAGCTACAATGCAGCCAGCGACGGCGGCGACTATCGCGAGACGCACTATCGCGAGTTTCAGGCCTGGCTGCTCGAGCGCTATGCCGAGTACGGCCTGTCCGAGGTTTATTTCACCTGAAACACGCCTGACTCCAAGGCAGCTCGATGAACTCGTCGACGTTTCATGTATCGCTGAACGTTCACGACTTGCCGCGGACCGCGGAGTTCCTGGCCTGCGTATTCGGTCAGTCCCCCGCGCGTTTGCACGCCGACTACGCAAAGTTCGAACTGAGCGATCCCCCAGTCGTGCTCTCGCTGGTGCCCACGGATGCGCCGGTCGGGTCGGGCGTGAATCATCTCGGTTTCCGCTTGCCCCATGCCTCGGCGCTCGCGGCGCTCAAGCGGCGACTGGCCGCGGCGGGAGTGCCCTTCGAGGTTGAAGAGTCCGTGGCTTGTTGTCATTCGCGGCAGTCGAAGCTCTGGGTCACCGATCCTGCCGGCAACCTTTGGGAGCTGTATGTTCTCGAAGACGTCGGCGAATGCGAACCTCGATCGCTTGATTCGGCCGGCTTGATGGAGATCGTCGCCCCGTCGAAGGCGAGCGCCTCTGGCATAACCAGGCCCGCTCGCATGCCCACCGCCGCGTCTGGAGCGGCCTCAACGTGGTCGCACAGGCTGGGTACCACGCTGCCCGCGCATATCCCGGCCGAGGACGCCGCGCTCGACGACGTTGTGTTGGAGGGGACGTTCAACGCGCCGGCCGGCGATGTCGACCTTCGTGGCCTGTTGCGCGAAGCCTCGCGTGTGCTCCGTCCGGGCGGAAGTTTGCGCTTGCACGGGCTGACCGCGGATCGCGAGCTTCAGGCGCCGCCCCGCATGCCGGGACCGGCGGCGGCCGTCAAGCATGTGCCACCGGCACAAGAGCTTCTCGCCGAGTTGCGGCAAGCTGGCTTCGAAAATCTGGAACTCGTCGCATTTGGTGAGAACTATTGCTTTCAACATGCCGGCGCGGAAATTCGCGAAACGCGCGTCCGTGCGACTCGCAGCGGCAAACGCGAGGAGGAGCCTTCATTCGCGGTCATCTATCGCGGCCCGTTCGCCGAGCTGCGAGACGACGCGGGCCGAGTGTTTCGTCGCGGAGAGCGTGTGACCCTCGCCCGAGCTGCTGTTGAATCGCTCAAGGCCTCGCCACTGGCCGAGCAATTCGTGTACTGCTGAACGAGCGCTTCGACGAGCGCTTATCAGATTCGATCGCCCGCGACGTAAAAAGAAACCCGCCAAAAAAAGAAACCCGCCAGGGATGCCGAGTGGCACGCCAGGCGGGGGGCTTTTCAACGTTCCGAGATGGTGCGATTCACGACGCGCGGTCTATGCCCTTCTTGCCGATCGCGGGCGTTACCACCCCATTACCATGTTCGATTCGATCACCTTTCTCGCGCGTTCCAGGTCGGTTCCCGTCTCGTGCATGTAGAGTCGGATAGCATGAACCTTGTCGCCCGACGCTTTGCTCAGGCAGTCGCGGGCGGTGGAACAAACATCCGACGCGCTCGTGATTCCGAGGGCCGTCTTGCTGATTACCCAAGTGTCGCGAGGACGCTTCGTAAGTCGGATTACGCGGTCGCTGGGATACGCTTCGCTGACCACGCTTGCAGCCGCATCTTCATCGGCCGCCCAGGTGATGATGATGTGGCAATCCGTCTCGACTTCGAAAAGCGGCATAACAGTACCCTCCTCAACTGGGTCATATCGCCGGCCGTCGAATCACCCGAAATAACTGACGCCGCCGGCGGGATAGCCAAACGCGTTAGGCGGGTGGCTGGAAATCTACCGTCATCCTAAGTATTGCCTGCGGAACCGTCAACGCAAGCGGCCGGCGACAGGGCGCGCGGTCCAAAAACGCTCAGTTTGCGCGCTGGCTTCGCGGTCCGACGCCGAATCGAGAAAACCGCCCCGAAAGAGCTATTCGGCCGCTATCGGGACCAACTCGGCCTCGTCAACCACGATCGGCTCGATTTCGACGCCCGTGTGGCGATAGATGCAATTTCGACCAGCCGATTTTGCGCTGTATAGCGCCGTATCGGCACGTGAGAGTAGGCTCTGGGTATTGTCCCCATCGAGCGCCGCGGTAACACCGCCGGAGATCGTGAGTCCGACCTCCTTTTCGATGAGACGTCGCACGCGCTCTCCGAAGTGACAGGCGTTCTGCAACGAGGTGTGCGGCATCACGACGACAAACTCCTCCCCGCCATAGCGAGCCACGATATCCGTATCGCGCACCGTCTCGTCCAGCAGACGCGCGACCGCCTGTAGCATCCGGTCGCCTTGCAGATGGCCACGTTTGTCGTTCACTTGCTTAAAGTGATCGATATCAATAATCGCCACCGAGAACGGCTCGTTGTAACGCTCCATCATCGCCAGTAGCGATTCCAACGTCTCGTCCAGACAGCGGCGATTGCTCACCCGGGTTAACGGGTCCGTGCGCACTTCGCTGAACGTCATCAACTGATTGGTTTGCTGGCGAATCTCGTCATACGCCAAGGCGATTTGCTCGGCGAGCCGTAGCGTGGGCTTCAGAATCTGCTCCGCTTCGACGCACAAATCCTGCCACGCGGCTTCCTTTTCGTCGAGGCTCAGCTTGCCTACCCGATCCTTGAAACGCGCAACGCTCAGGTGGTGCGTCGCCAGGTGCTTGCGAATACCTTCGGCGATCTGTTCCAGTTCGCGGGCCACGACCTTGGCTCGGCGCAGTTCGCGCCGCGCTTTATCCGCTTCGCTGATCGCATGGGTTCGAGAACGCCGGCCGGCGATATAACCTAAGACCGCAATAATCGCCAACGCCACGGGATAGGGAATGTGGTAGGGGAAGTCCATTCGCTCAGTTCCTTTGGCCTGCGCCAGGAGGCCGGCCGGAGGGGGGACGGTTGCTTGTCGTAGGTACGCGAGGCGGAGTGCCACGGACACCGCGGGCGTCAGTAATTCGACCGCGATCCGAAGCCACGCATGCAATAAATTCCGACGACCACGATCACCACCGTCAGCAGCACGAATTGCTGTAGACTGAGGTGCTCGAGCCGCGTGAAAAAGGTGCGGTAAAGGTCGTTGAAGTTCATGGCAGACACCTGCTGGTTGTAAGAAATCGTAGGTTACGAAACGCATTTATGCGGAATCCAACAGGGATTCTCCCATCGGACAGGTCCACGCAAGGCGACCGGCAGCCCGACGCGCTCGGCGAGCGTGCTTCCGCCCAACCGCTAAATTCGAGTTATCCGGACGCCTCTTGCGACCCCTTGACTGGCAGCTATAATTCCATGTCCAGGCACGACTTGGTTGGGCCGGATGGCAACCCTTGCGGAGGTCATTCACCGCCGAGGCGTCCTAGGAGGGGGGGTGTAGCTCAGTTGGTTAGAGCGCTAGCCTGTCACGCTAGAGGCCGAGGGTTCAAGTCCCTTCACCCTCGCTACATAAACGACGCGGTAGTCCCCGGTTTCTGTAACCCTGAAAGCTACAGGAGCCCTGAAAGCTACAGGAGCCCTGAAAGCCATGTGCTGGGGGGGGCGAATCGCCGCCGTTGATCCATGAAGCACGTCCGATTCTTTCGGACGTGCTTTTTTCATTTTGGCGGGCATGCTGCCGGGACAAAAATTGAGGCGAAAATGGCCAGCCGGTTATAATGCCGATGCTGACTTGCACGGCGGGCGCTCCCAGCGTCCCTCGTCTTATACCGTTCGATTGCATTCCCCGGAGGCGGCGAGCAATGCACACGGTTTCGCTCACGCTCGATTCGATCTTGCCGCAGCTCAGTTCCCAGGCTCGCGCCGCGCTCGCCGCGGCCGATATTGTGCTCGCGGTCGACAATCGCACGCAAAACGAGTTCACCATTTACGGCACGCCCGCGCTCGAAAGCACGACCAGCCTGAAGTCGCTTTCGGCGATGCAAATTGCTCGAATACTCTTCGATTACGACTGCCGGCAACTGGAGCAACTTTCGCGCGTGGTGCGACGCGTTAAAGGGTTGGATCTTTCGACCGGCGCGGTTGCGCGGCAGCATCAGTAGTCGGCCTTCAAAAGCCGGCCTCGCGGCGCTACTTGGCAAATTTTGCAAACGGGTCTTGGTTGGCGTCGCGATGCCATTGATATTCGGTCGCGTTGGCAATGCGCTGGGCGGTTTCCTCGCCGAAGAGCCTTTGCACCACGTGGAGTGACATGTCGATCCCCGCCGAAACGCCGGACGAAGTAACGAACTTGCCGTCGTCGACCCAGCGCGCTTCTTTCACCCACGTGACCCCTGGCGCTCGAGTCGTCGCAAAACTGAAATACTGCTTGTTGGACGTGGCTCGGCGACCATCGAGCAGGCCGGCTCCGGCCAGGAGCGATGAGCCCGAGCAGACGGACATCACCAGTTCGGCGGCCTCGGCACGCGTGCGCAGCCAGTCCAAGAGCTTGGGATTTTTGAGTTCCGCAATCGTGCCAAATCCACCGGGAACCAGAATCAAGTCGAGCGGCGGGCAATCCTCGAAGCCATGGTCCGCCATCCCACGGGGGCCTTGGCTGCTGGCGAGCGGTCCGGCATGTTCGGCGACCATGACCACCTTCAGCTTGCCGGGCAGATTGCCAAAGACCTCGGCAGGCCCGTAGGCGTCGAGTAGCTCAAACCGCGGATAGAGGAGAATGCCCAGCGTGCGCGTTTTTAAGGGAGAAGCCTGGCCGGCGGAGGGCGCGTCCTCAGCCCGGAGACGATCGGCGAAACCCAACGCTATCGAGACCGCAATCCACAGGACAACTTGTAGCTTCATGGCGGATCGCTCCTGGTACGCGGATGCCGAGCATGCCCCCGGCTGCGGACATGCCGAATATAGCGATTGTTCTTTTTGCCACCTAACCGGATATACTGACATTTTCGAGCGACTTCAGAGCGGTCGGCACGCGCCCTGCCCGCGGTCACCCACGAAAACCATGGGAGTCTAAAGTCAATCGTCAGAATTCCTTTAGGATTGGCTGCGAGTGTCGGAGCATTCTTGCGGCTCGGCGCTCGCACGGTAAGCACCAGCGTGTCCTATTCTTGTAGGGTGTTCGCCGGCCGGCAGCCGATCTTTGCCTGGTACGGACAGCAACTTGCGTCTGGAGGACCACGATGTCCCTGCGATTTTGTTGGATTCTTGCTCCCTTGCTTGTCGGCTTGATTGTGCCGGCCGCGCTCGCGCAGCAATCTGCGGACCGCGCGGCCGCGGAAGAGGCGATTCACGCCGCCGCCAACGCCTACGTCCAGGCGCTTGCGGCGGGCGATAGCCAGACAATGCTCGGCATGTGGGCCGAGGGCGGAGACATTATCAATGCCTTGGGGATTGCCCGGCCGGCAAGCGAGTTGATTCCCCGGCAAGCCGCTGCCCAAGTCGCCGCGGCCGGAAACGGGCAGGTCGCCGATCCCCCGCAAATCTCTGACAAGTCCATTCGCTTTCTCACCGACGATGTCGCGATCGAAGACGGCCGTATCGAAGCGAACGGTCCTCTGGGGTCTCGTTCGGGAAGGTTTACCGCGATTTGGGTTCGCCAGGAGGGTACGTGGCGCCTTGCCAGCATTCGAGAAATCCGGCTCGAACAAAATTCGGCCGCGTTGCTGGGCGACCTCGACTGGATGGTGGGAACCTGGCGCGGCGAGGCGGGCGGCGCCACGTTCGAGGTTTCCGCCCACTGGAATGAAAAACACACGCTTCTGTTCCGAGATCTGGCCATATCGATCGACGGTAAAAAGGTTGTCGACGCTCAACAACGCGTGGGCTTCGATCCGGCGGATGGTCTCATCCGCAGTTGGATGCACGACCATGATGGCGGTCATGGCGAGGGGCTCTGGACCAAGCATGGCGATGCCTGGGTCGTTCAGGCCACGGGCGTAATGCCGGACGGGCGCCGCACCACGGGGACCAACATCTACCGTCATGATGGACCTGACAAGTTCACCTGGAAATCGATCGGCTCGACGTCCGCCGGCCAGACCATGCCGGATTTCGAGATCGAGCTCCAGCGAACGAAACCAGCGCCGACGGAAAAATAACAGCGACAAATTCAAGCGAGTATCTGGGAGCATTGCCCACGGGGCCCCCAGTCTCTTGTGGAGTCTTTCTCATGCGAAGTGTTTCTTGGATCGTGTTGATCGGGTTGCTGGCCGTGTCGTTCGGCTGCCAACGTGCGGAAAAAAATGCGGCGCACCAGGCTTCCAACGCGGCAGCGACATCCCCGGCGACCGACGCCTCTGAGAAAACGCCGCCCGCCGACGAACCAGGCTCGGACGACACCGAAACGCCAGACGCCGCCGCTCCTGCGAAGCAAGAAATGCTGGACGCCAGAACCGCGAGCACCGAAGACGCGGCCGAACAAGAGCCCACTCGGCCGCAGTTGGTGGCGCAATCGAAGCAGCCTTCCCCTGAAGCCGCTCCGCAGCCCACGGCTCAAGCCCGCGGCGTCGAGAAGGGGGCTCCGAGCAAGGCCGAGATTCTGGCCAGTCCCGAGTTTCGCCGTGTAATCTTCGAGTTCAACGAGTGGCTTACGGCGCAACCCATCTACACCCCGCAGCAAGTCGCTGACATCAAGAACCAGTTCAACCATCGCGTGGCGGAGATGAATGCCCAAGAGCTGCTGGCGCTGCTGAATGACATGGAAGCCAAAATGCAGGTGATCAATACACCCGAGGCCCGCGAGGCCCGCGCATGGATGGCGCAATATTTGTCGGTGATGAGCGACCGCAAACGCTCCGAAGTGTTGAAAGAAGTGCCGAACGTGGCCACGATGACCGCCGGGCAGCTCTCCTCCGAGCTTTCCCGGATCCAAGAACGACGGGCTCAATTAGACAGCCAGCAAGCGGCTTTTCAGAAGGGGCAAGCCGTCCAAGTCGCACAGCAGGTTCAGACCGATCGCATCGGTCAGCAAAACTTCGTTCGTGACTGGAACTCCGGGCCCACCGCCTATTCGCCATATACCGGCAATTCCAACGCAAACCAGCGCTTGAACAACGCGCCGATCGGCACGGGCATGACCTTCTACACCGGCAGTTGGGGCGGCGTGGGAGTCGCCTTCAGCCCGAGCAGTTGGTAATGCGTCCCCGCAGGGGACAGAGGATGCTTGCCAGCGTTCCCTGCCACCGGCGGCTAGTCAGCCGGCCCGCGCAAAGCCGTTGCTGGCAATAGCCAGAGATATTCTGGACATTTCCATAGCGGACCATTCTTCTCGGCCGCTTCATGAAGCTTTTGGTGCGGGCATTTTTTGCGCGGTATCGTGCCACTCTTCGGTTACAACTGGGGGGAGGCGCGAGGCCGCGGATAACGGTATCTGTGGCGAGCGTCACATCTCTTGGAACGGGAGAAGGATCATGCCTGCACGAAAACTCTGGTTCGATGGTTCGCACCCTGCAAGCAGGATGGTTGCTGGCGTAGTGCTGGGGGCGTTGCTCGTGGGCTCTTATCAAGCGTCGGCATGCGGCGGCGAACCGCCGGAGCCCGGCGAGGAGTTCTTTCCAAAGCCTTCTGCCGCTTCGCTCCAGGTCGAAAAGGCCCTCGGCCAACAGATGTCGATTGATTTTCATGGGCAGCCGCTGGCCGACGTTATGGAATGGTGTGAGGCTAAGCTCAAGGTGCCGGTGATCCTCGATCTGCGCGCACTCGCCGATGCGGGCATTGGGGGCGATACTCCGGTGACCAAACGCCTGGACGACGCTAGCGCCAAGACGGCGCTGAGCTTTCTGATGGAAGATTTGGGTTTGCGCTGCGTCGAGCGCGACGGCGTTCTCGTCGTCACCTCCCCAGACGTGGCCGAGACCATGCTCGTCACGCGCGTCTACCCGGTGGCCGATCTCACGCCGCTCGCTCCGGTCACGTTCATGGGGAGCGACATGGGCGGCGGCGACGTGCAGGCAAACCCACAGGCGCCCAAGGAACCATCAGAAAAGCCGGAATCCAAAGTTCCCCCCGACACTCGAATGCACCCCGATTTCGATTCGCTGATCCAGGTGATCACGGCGACGGTTCGCCCGCAATCGTGGGATGAGGTCGGCGGCGCGGGGGCCATTTCTGAATTGGCCGCGGCGAGAAGTATCGTCGTCTTACAGACGCGCGACGTGCATGAAGAGGTACTCGAACTACTGCGGGCGCTGCGCGCGGCCAAACGTGCGCAAGCTGCGGTCCCGAGTGAGTAATGCTGCTTGCTGCTGCGAGGGGTCAGTGTCTCGTGGCCTGTTCGGGCCACGAGACGATTTCAGCCGCTTTGCCCACTTACGATTTTTTCGGAGTGAGCAGCTTCAACTCATCGTCGGAAATCGCCCGTGTCCAAATCGCGGCCCGTTCAAGTTCGCCGGAGCATGGCCGAACGATCTGGCCAGCGTCCGTTTCGGCGCCGATCAGAAGCGGTTCGCGATTTTGGGTAAGCACGCCCTCGGCCGCGACATGCCCCATGCGTTTACCATCGCAATAGATTTCCAGCCGCTTGCCGTCGTAGCGGCCGACCAAGTCGTGCCAGGCCGTGGCGTCGATTTCGCTGACCGGAAACGACGCTTGAAAGAAGCCCTGATCCGTATGAATTTCAATGCCGAGATCGTCGCCCGGCGTGTGTGGCAGGTCGACGCCGAACAGGTTGAAGTTCGTTTGCTCGTGCGCGCCGCGCTTGGCGAACAGCCCGTGCGACCAGTTGCCATCGGCCGCGCGAGCGCGAAGATACACCGTAATCGCTTCGCCCGGCGTGTTCCAATCCGAGCCGGCGTCCAACCAGCCGCGTTCCAGCTGGGCGACCGAGCCGGTTGGCCGCACCTCGCCGTTTGTGGCGAGCGGCGGTTGATGGGTTTCCAGCCGGTCGCCCAATTCATAATCGAGCGCCGCGGTAGCGAACAGGGTCTCGCGGGGCGTTGCCTGAGGAGATCGCGGCAGCTTCTTCAACCGCAAGTTGCGGAACTGCGCTTTCATCGGCGGCCCGGTGTGCAGTTGCATGGCCAAGACGCCCATGGACTCGAGCTGCTGCGGATCGTCGTCCGTGCATTCGGCTACCAGTTTGCCGTTGATAGCCAACGTCAGTTTGTGGCCGTCGGCGGTCAAATGATACTCGTGCCATTCGTCGAGCGTGAAATCCCGGGCGCCCGGGGCGAGTGTCAAGGCTTCGACCTGCCGCTTACCGAGCTCATCGAATCGGCTGCGTTCGCCTTCGAGCGCAAGGTCGTGCCTTCCGAATTCGTCGTACAGACGCACCTTCCACGGCTGACCGAAGTTGTTATCGACCTGGTATCCGGCAACGTCGCCGTTCGGCAGCCGCCGGCTCCGGAATTGGAACCCGCCGTTCGTGACAGAAGTGGCGGAGCCGGTCAGACGGAAATCGAGCTTCAGCTCGAAGTTTTCGACCAGTTCTTGCTGAAAGACAAGATACTGATTCATCGCCGGCGCGTGTTGGGGCGTGATGGTGCCGGTGATCGCTCCGTCTTCGACGGTCCAATAGCTCATGTCCTGGCCTTGCCAGCCGGTGAGCGTGCGGCCATCGAAGATGGCGCGGAATCCGTCCGCTTTTTCATCCGCGGACGACCTCGCCGCGATCCACGCGAGCAGGAGAACGAAGAACACAAATTGGGGGCGCGTCATGAGCGGATTGCGGGCTGCTGTGGCGAAGCGTTCGGTTCGAGTGATCTACAGCCTAACTCGCTTGCCCGGCGCATACAATCAACGGCGTGTTACGACGCGCGGTGGGCCGAGGGCATGGCCGGTCGTTCGATAGGCCAAGCGCGGCGGGACGTCTTGGGAGCAGCACGCCGTAAAGAATCTGGCGTGCGCACCCGATGCTCGCTTGCCACCAGCGCGACGTCTAATGTCGCCTCGTTCGGTTGACAGTCCCAAGTATTCGACGGGCTGCCAACCGGCTGCTAAGCGGCTTTGACAAGCGTCACGGATCTTGCGGCCGGCATGGCAACCGAACGAGCCGCTTCCGGCTGGAGCGTCAACGCCAAGAGCACCACTTCGGTTTCGATTTGAAAGAAATGCGCCACTTGGCGAATGGCACAATTGCGGACCATCGCGAGCAACACCAGAGAGGTGGCGCGAACTTCGAGCGTTTCGAAGTCGCACGTTAGTCGCGAGATCGCCTGGGCCTCGAATCGTTCAGCTCGCCGAACCTGAGTGGCGGAGCCTTCGAATCTGGCAAACACATCCGCCGCGCCGCGACAGTGCGCTCGCCAACGAACGGTCGGAGAGCCCCCGCTAAGTTCATGGTCATTGCTTTTCACGTTGGTCTAGCCCACCCGCTTCCGCCTAGTGAAAGGACACGTCTGACGAGATAAATTATCGACCGGGCAAGAATCGCGTCGTGAGCATAAGCACCTAGTGCATAAGGATTTCGGCTCGCAGTTCTAGTGTTTGTCGGCAACCTGACGAATTTGCAGAAGCTGCGAATTCAGTGAACTTCTAGGGAGATTCCGCAACCGCGGGCCCCAGATTCCAATAAATCCGCACGTTCCTCGTGGCACGACCTACCGCCACTATGTCTGGCCTGCTATCACCGTTAAGGTCGCCCACGACCAGATCTTCGATGGCCACCCCACCCGAATCGACGCGCTGCGGACTCCAGGCGATATCGATTGCATTGCCAGCGGACTGGGGGTTACTGCCAGCGCCAGCGGACTGGGGGTCATAAATTCGGAGGCCCGAGCGATGTTCACGGTCGAGATCGTCACGCACTCCGATGATCAGTTCCTGGTCGGCATCGCCATCCAGGTCGGCACACCACACGGCATGCCCCCACTTTAGCTGCTCGTCGAGTACCTGTCGGGTCCACAGCATGTCCGGCGTGCCGGCCGCCGATCCCGTCTGGGGTGGTGTATAGACCACGACTTGAAATCCGTGCCAGGGCTCGATCGTGGCCAGGTAATCGCGTCCATCGGCGAGGTGCCCCAGCTTGATTTCGCTGGCGCCGCGATGGGGCGATGTTGTTTGATTGCCCGTGCCTAGTAGTCGCCGTTTCCACCCGCCCAGCGCGGTTTGTTCGAGCAGGCTGACGCCTTCGAAACTGGCTATCAGCAGATCGAGCCGCCCGTCGTGGTTCATGTCTACCGGTAGGAAGTTGTGGGCGACGTGCAACTCCTCGTTGATCACCGTGGGTGTCCACGGGCCACGTACCGGATCGTCGGGAATCTTGTACGAAAGAATTCGCAGGGGTGATTCGTTGAACTTCGGTGCGCTGGAACCACGCCCGAACAGTGGCACGACGATCAACTCCGGCCGCGAATCGCCGTCCAACGCCGCGAAGCGAATCCGGTGAATGGTGGGCTCGACGCCGATTGGGTAGAGCGACCACTCGTCTCCATCGGGGCCCCGCGTGAGCCATTGCAGCGTACCGCTGGTCCGCGTGTCCGAAGGACGCCAGTCGGCCGCCAATGCAAAGTCGATCCGGCCATCGCCGTCGATGTCCGCCGCCGCAATAGAGACATTGTCTCGCTTCGTAAGTCCCTCGATGATCGTGTGAAGTTTCCAGGAGGGATTCTCGAACCACACCACGCGGTCGCTGTCGACCACGACGATATCCGGCCGGCCGTCTTCGTTGATGTCGGCCAGTTGTACCGCGTAACCGACGGTCAAGCGATTCGAGATCTCTTGAACTCGAAAGCCAGGCTCGGTGGCCGACGCCGTCAGCGGCAGCAATAGAATCAATAGCATCGACAGGCGGTGAATCATCGGCTAGGACTCCAGCGAGAGCAGCAAGGACATCGTCGCCGAGTAGACCTCAGCCGGCCGTACATTGCAAGCACACGCGGGCCAACTGCTTGGAGCGCATTCGAAGGCGCGATATCATGAATTCCGCGCTCATCCAGCTTGTAGGCGGACTGGTCGTTGCGCTTGGTCTGGTTTGTTCGGGGCCTCAACTAGCGAGACTGGTGGAGAGATTTCCATGCGACAACGAATGATGACAAACATTGCAATCGTGGCCGCGCTTTTGGCCGCGAGCCCTACCGCCTGGGCACAACGCAGCGCTGCGAGCAAGATCTCGGGCAGCGCGTACGAGTATCCTTATTTTTACAACTCGGCAGGCATGTATCAGGACACGGCCTACCGGCATGCCGACGTGCTTCGCGAAAACGCCGGTTATGGCGAACCCGTGCCTCGTGAAATCGCCCAGGAACATACCGCGGCGATCCGCGCCAGCCTCGAAGCCGCGAACAGAAAGTATGCTTCGCTCCGCAAATTGGCGGGTAACCACAAAGCGGTAAACATGCACCTCGACGCCATTCACGCGCACCACAAGACCGCACTCGCTTACCTCGACCGCATCGACCAGCACGTCGCCGACGGCAAGGGCGATCCGAATGAGGTCGGCGAAGCCGCCCACGCCGCGGCCGCGGCGCTCAAAAACGCGCAGGCCGAACACGAGACGCTGAGGGGATATTTCGGCAAGCCCGTGGCCAAATAAACGCCGCCGGCAAGTTCACAGCGCTACTACGGGACCACTACGGTTCGGGATGGCACGCATGAGGTCGTGGGGCTTCGTCGTGATTCGCACCGCGGTCGTCGCGTGGGCTTTTCCCTGGACGCTCGTCGGACTTGCCATTGGCGTGGCCGCGGTGCTTACCGGGGGCAGCGTGCGGCGCGGGCCGGGAATCATCGAGTTTCACGGCGGCGCCGTGCGCTGGCTGCTCGGGCGGTTGCCGGTCCAGCCGATTGCGATGACGTTGGGCCACATCGTGCTCGGATTGAACGAAGTCTCGCTCGACTTGGCCCAGCCTCACGAGCTGGTACACGTACGCCAGTACGAACGCTGGGGCCCTCTCTTCATTCCGGCGTACTTGGGCTGCTGGATCGTGCTCTGGCTCGCCGGCAAAGACGGCTATCGCGACAATCCTTTCGAACGCGAAGCCTACGAGTTACACCCGTAGAAATATTTGGAAGCGCACGTGGCGGATCACTGGTCGACGAACGCGGTGCCGACAAACTGGCCGCCGCTCACGTACCAGCCTTCGCCGCAGGCCTGGCACCACAGGATCCTGGTCCGGACGCGGATCGAATAGCCTTTTTTGCTGGGGATCGAAAGTTCGACCTCACCGGGCATAAGCTGCACGTTGTGTAACAGGCCGACACCCACGGACGATATCTCGCGCGTGAAGGCCACACAGGGAATGTCGCCCGCGACATTCATTTCGATCTTGCGAAAGAACGGGTATCGCGTCTCAGACCGCCGGTCTTTGCGCACATCTTGATGGGCCTCGACGATGAGCTCGTGGATTCCCATGCCACTGCGCGGCATCTCTTGTAGCATTCGTTCCATACTTACAACCACACGCTTGCAGCTCAGGTCCGAATTGCCCCGTAAAAGCATAGCTCCGGCCGGACGCATGCCGGGCATTCGCCGCGGGGAATCGCGCACCCTCGCAACGCTGCGCGCCTCATGGTCCGGTGGGGCCGGTTATGACATTTCTAGCGGTGTCCCGGCGAACCGCCGCCGCTACTCGATGTCCGCGTCAAAAACACGGGCGTTTTCCCAGTGCGGCTTGGTTTCTTCAATGAACTGTAAGTGCCGCGGGTGCGTCTGGTACTGGTCGTGGCTGGCCCGGTCGGCAAAGACGACGTGCAGCCCGACTTCGAAGTTCAGGTCGTTAACCGGTCGTGCCAGGTCGGGCGTGCGCGTCCCGACGCCAAAGAACACGACGCCTTCGTGCCCGTCGAGATATTTACGGCAAGCGTCGACATGCCGCTGGATGCTTTCGGGAGATTTGTCTTTGAGCGCGAAATAAACCATGTGGGCGAGCATCGATGATTTTTTCCTTCTGTCGTGGCGGAGCTAGATATGCCCTGGGAAACTATGCCGGTTAAATCCGCCGGCGGCGAGCCGCATTCAGGATGCCGGCTGGATGTCCGAACCGCCGGTCGTGGGAGCGACTTCCAGCGGCCTACCGTTCGATGCGGCCCGCTTGTTGATCGAGGGGCCAAGAAGCTGCTCGATCTCGAGTTCGTCGAGCACTTCCTGCTCTTCGAGCGCGCTTGCCAGCTTTTCGAGTTGGTCGCGATGTTTCGCCAGCAGCGAGTCCGCGCGATCTGACGCGGCATGCAGAATTTTCGACACTTCTTCGTCGATGAGCTGCGCGCTATGCTCGCTGAAATCGCGATGTTCGTGAATCTCCTTGCCCAGAAACGGATGCTCCTCGCTCGTGCGATAGGCCACCGGCCCTAGCCGTTGGCTCATGCCCCAGGCCGTGACCATGCGCCGTGCCAGACGCGTGGCTTGCGTCAGGTCGTTTTCGGCGCCCGCGCTGTATTCGTCATAAATCAGCTTCTCCGCCGCGCGGCCGCCCAGCATGAAACAGAGCCGGCCGTGCAATTCCGACTCGCTGATATTCATGCGGTCTTCCTCGGGCACGAGCTGCGTAACCCCCAGGGCGCGGCCGCGAGGAATGATCGTAACCTTGTGAACGCGATCGGCGCCGGGCACGATCCACGCCAACAACGCGTGTCCGGCCTCGTGAATCGCGGTCATGCGTTTCTCTTTGCCCGCCAGCACTTCCTCGCGTTTCGGGCCCATGAGCACGCGGTCGCGCGCGTATTCAAAGTCATTCATGTCGACTTTGTCTTTGTTCTTCCGCGTGGCCCACAGCGCGGCTTCATTCACCAGGTTGCGAATGTCAGCGCCGGTGAGCCCTACCGTTCCGCTGGCCAGACGATCGAGATCGACATCGTCGGCCAATGGCACGTCGCGCACGTGAACCTTGAAGATCGCCAGCCGGCCCTTGTGGTTTGGACGGTCGACCGTAATGTGGCGATCGAAACGGCCTGGCCGCAACAGCGCCGGGTCGAGCACGTCGGGACGGTTCGTGGCCGCCAGCACGATTACGGCTTCGGTCTGGCTGAAGCCGTCCATCTCGCTCAGGATCTGGTTGAGCGTCTGCTCGCGTTCGTCGTGACCGCCGCCGAGGCCCGCCCCGCGCACCCGGCCCACGGCGTCGATTTCGTCAATGAAGAGAATGCAGGGTGAAGACTCCTTGGCCGTCTTGAACATGTCGCGCACGCGGCTGGCGCCAACGCCCACGAACATCTGGATGAACTCGCTGCCGGAAATCGAAAAGAACGGTACCCCGGCTTCGCCCGCCACGGCCCGCGCAAGCAGCGTCTTGCCCGTGCCAGGAGGGCCCATCAGCAAGATGCCCTTGGGCACGCGGCCGCCAAGCCGCTGAAACTTCTCGGGGTTCTTGAGAAACTCGACGATCTCTTCCAGGTCGTGCTTCACGCCCTCGAGCCCCGCCACGTCGGCGAACGTCACCGGCTTGCTCGATTGCTCGTAGAGCTTGGCAGGACTCTTGGCGAATCCGCCCAGGATGCCTCCGCCCATGAACTGCTCGCGAGCCCGGCGAAACATCATCCACACGAAACCGAAGATGAGTACCGTGCCGACCAGGTATGCGATGACCAACAGGCCCGTGCCGTCGGTGCTGGGCTGCGAGCGGACGACCACGCCCTTGGCAAGCAGTTCCTTGTCCAGGTCTTCGCCCACCAGCGGACTCAAATAGACAGAAAAATCCCCCTGCAACACGTCGCGGACTTCACGTTCCTTGCCGTCCTCGCCACGTTTCTTGGTGGTAATGGTCGGAGGACTGCGAAACTTGCCGACCACATAGGGGCCGTTGAATTCGACTTCCTTGATATTGTCCGCCACCAGTTCCTGGCGAAACTGGTCGTAGCTGATCTGCTGACGCGGCTGCGATTGGCTGGTCGACCACAACAGCAAAAATGCGAATACCACCGCCACGGCGATGAGCATGCTCGAAGTGCTGAGACGCGGGGCAGGCGATTGTTTGGTGGGCTTCGCGGCGGGGGGGCCCGAGGGTTTGTCGGTCGACACCGGTTTCCTCCGAGGGGATCAGGAAGCGGCGCCGCTTGCGCCACTCGGTGTGGAATTGTATCCCACGGGCCCCCCTTTTTCGACCCCGAACGTCCACCCGGACTTTCGCTAACGCGATTTCAGAACCAGTTGCACGTGTTCATAGCGGGTGCCGCGCGGAAGCTTGGCCAGCAGCGGACGAATCCGCTCGGGAGGGCTGTTCCCGACGACGCGGTGAATCGCGGCGATCTCGTCGGGCGGTAGAAACCAGCCTGCCTCGACGGCGAGGCCTGCATCGGCCGCGCGCAGGATATGGTCGAGCACGACGTCGTCCGACAGTCCCCGCGCTGCAGCGCATTCTTCCGGCGAGAACCCCGCCGTTAATAGCCTCCAGGTCCAATAGTGGCTGGGCTGCGCCGCGGCCGCCGCCGTCGGAGCTACCGGTGTCGCCGGGACCGGTTCCACGGGCGGTCTGGCGGCAGCGCGATGATCGGCGGAAGAAATCGCCGCGGGCGAGTTCGCATGTCGCAGGGGGGGCTTGCCTGGCGGCCGCCCCGAGATTTTTGTCCAGAGCGTGTTTGGAAGCGCCAGCGAAATGAGGGTATCCGTACGGCCCGCCATGACCTCGTGTCCCTCGGCGGTAAGCTGCACCACCGGGCGAAACGGCTCGAACTCGACCTGTTCGAGCAGCCCGGCCAGCAGCATCGCGTCCATGAGCTGCGCGACCTCGGCCTGTTTCAAGTGCCCCAACAAGCCAAATGTCGAGAGCTGGTCCAAGCGGTTGCGGACGACCGCCTTGTCGTTCGACCCGCAGAGCATTTTAGCGATGAGTTGCTTGCCGCAGCCAACACGCCGTTGCGATGCGCGCGCCACGCCGCTGAGCACGATCCGTACGATTTCGAGCATCCGGCCGTCGGCCGGCATGGCCTGCCCTGCGGAGGCCGCCGTCGAGCGAGGTTGGCAGTTGTCGCAGTTGCCACACGGTTTGCCATCCTGCTGACCAAAGTACTCGAGGATGCGCAATTGCCGGCAGCGGTAATCGCGTGCAAAGCGAAGCACGTGCTCTAACCGCTCATACTCGGCCGCCTTCTGCTTTTCCAGCGTTTCGAAGTCGATCGTTATCTTATGAAACGCCACCGTCCGGTCGGGAATGTGGATCGCGCGCCCGCGAAAGGGCGGCACATAATCGAACGAAGCCAGGGACGTAAGCTCGCGCAAGTGCCGCGACAGGTCGCTGCTGTCCAACTCGGGAAGCTCGCGCAACAATTCGCGCGGCTGAACGTAACACCACTCGTGTCGCCTGGGACCGACGATCGTTTCCACCACCCGCATCACGCGCCGCTTGATCTTGGCCTGCGGGGGCAGCAACTCGACGAGCGTCGGCACATCGCTCGACAGGCGTATCGCGGCCGTGTTCTCGCTCGACTCCAAACGCTCGATCGCTCCCGAACTTTCCAGCAGTTTTTCACAAGCCCCGACGCCCTCGCTGCTGATTTGCAATCCGAGAGCTTCTTTTACCTCCTGCTGCGTCATCTCGATGGGTGTCTGGTCCAGGTCGCGCAGAAACTCGTACACTTGCCGGACGACGGCCCGGTCGGGATAAGAGCTTTCGATGAAGAACTCGTGGATGTTGCGGTCACCGCCGCCGAATAGCAGCAGGCAACTCGCGGGCCGGCCATCGCGTCCGGCGCGACCCGCCTCTTGATAGTACGCTTCGAGGCTCCCGGGCAGGTTGTAGTGAATGACGAACCGCACGTCGGATTTGTCGATGCCCATCCCGAAGGCCAGCGTGGCCACCGCGATCTCACGCTGGCCGGACATGAACGCGTCCTGAGCCGCGCGCCGATCGTGCGGTTGCAAACCGGCATGATAGACGACCGTCGAGCGGCCGCTCTCGGCCGCGATCCGTTCCGCCAGATCTTCGCACCGTTTGCGCGTCGACGCGTACACGATGCCCGAGCCTGGATGCCGCTTAAGAAACGAAAACAGCCGCTGGTCTTTGTCGCGGTCCGTCGAGCAACTGCTCACGCCGTAGTGCAAGTTCGGCCGGGCAAATCCGGTGATAAATACTTCCGGCTCGTGCAGGTTCAAAAGCTCGACGATGTCGCGGCGGACCGCGTCGGTCGCCGTGGCGGTGAGGGCAATGGTGGGCGGATTGCCAAGCTGCGCGCGAAAACGCCCCAGCCGCGCATAGTCTGGTCGAAAATCGTGCCCCCATTCGCTCACGCAATGGGCCTCGTCCACGGCCAGCAGCCGCACCCGGCTGGCGAGCGCCGCCTCGACGAACCGACTGCTGCGAAACCGCTCCGGAACCACGTACACCAGCTTGTATTCGCCAGCGGCCATCTGCGCGAGCCGGGCCGCCTGTTCATCCGGCGCAAGCGTGCTATTGATGAACGTGGCCGGCAAGCCACGCGCAAGCAGGCCATCCACCTGGTCTTTCATCAGCGCGATCAGTGGCGAAATGACCAGCGTTACTCCGTCCCGAGCAATTGCCGGCAATTGGTAGCAGAGGCTCTTACCGCCGCCGGTCGGCATCACGCACAGGCAGTCCTTGCCGCTGAATACGGTTTCGATGACGGCCCGTTGTCCGGGGCGGAATGAATCCAGGCCGAAACTCGCAAGATATTGCGTCAGGGCATCGTCGGCGGCCAGTGTCATCTATACATGCCTCGGCTCATAGTTCACGTCTGCGCGAGCCGCACACTTGAACAGTGCAAGAAGGCATTATAAGGCGTCGTCGTTGGCTCACAACCGACGCACCGACGGTCAAGGGAGCGGCGTCACCATCAGCGCACCGTTGTCGCCAGCGACGAGAATGCTCTCGATCCGCAGCCGATCGTTTTGGAGGTGCGCCGTGGCTACCGCGGTTCCCTGGAGACCGCTTTCGCTCTGAATCGAAAATTCGAACACGAGTGAGTGAGCGTCTGGAGATCGCAACCATTTGACGTCTTCGATGGGAGAGCAGGTAATCTGCCCCCCAAACAGCGTTTGTACCGCGATGTCCTGTTCGACCTTCAGGCACGCTAGCGCGTAGGTTTGCGTCAGAAGCGACGCGGTTTGAGTCATGGCGGTGCCAACCACCTGATTGAATCCTTGGCTTAATCCTTGTAACAGATTCTGGGCCGCCGGCCTCACGACCAAGAAGCCAAGCGTGACCAATAGTAAGACAATACCGGCCAGCCATTCGTGCCAGCGCGGCGAGGACCGGCGAGATTGAGGGCCGAGAGATACCAGAGCCATGAGAATTGCCTCCACTTCTAGAGGGCATTAGTTATTTTAGAGATTCCATTCCAGGGCCCGTTATTCCCCGGATCCTCAAGGAAATTCTGAAAGACCATGAAGGAATGGTGCAGGGGACATGGGGGCGTTGCCCCTCGACACCAAATAGCCTTCGGCACACGATGGACGTATGGACGACACTCAACCACCTACCATCACGATTCGCCGCCAAGGTGTGGTCGCCGTCGTGGTGCGCGACGAGCGGTTCCTGGTCATTCGCCGTGCGGCCGGCATCGCCGCGCCGCGCAAGTATTGCTTTCCCGGCGGTGGTATCGAACCCGGCGAACAAGAAGACGTCGCCCTGCGTCGAGAAGTGCACGAAGAGCTAGCGGTCGATGCGTGGCCGATACGGTGTATCTGGCGCAGTGTCACGCCGTGGGGAATCGCGCTGGCCTGGTGGCTGAGCGAATTGGCCGATGAATCGGCCATCGTGCCCAATCCGGCCGAGGTCGAGTCCATCCATTGGCTCTCGCGCGAAGAGATGCTCTCGCTCGCGGACTTATTGGACAGCAATCAGCATTTTTTAGAGATGCTCGCCTCGGGAAAGATTTCCGTGGCGTCTTCCGACGGTTAGCGGGGAGATTACGCGTTTGCCGCCGTTCGAGCTTACCGGGGCTCAACGTTTACCGGCCTCAACGTTCGAAATACCGCCGATTGAAAATTTCGGGGTCGAATTCATCACGTGGTGTGAAGCCCTCGGGCGGCTTGGCCCCACGCTGGACTTGAGGGCCGTCGTCGAGAGAGAGGCTCTGGCGCGTTTGACCGCCCGGCTGGCCCAAGCGTTGACCATTGGGATCCAATCCCATCGCGCGCAATTGCTCGGGGGTATAAGCTTTTTGGGAGGCCGTCGAATCGATTTCACCGGCCGCAGGCGAGGGCCCTGGAGCGACCTCCGCGGCGTCGGTGTCCGGAAGATCCTCCGTTGCCGCGCCGACAGGCGACGGATTGGTCGCGATGTCGGGCAACTCGGATTCCAGCTCCGCCACGTTGCTTCGGTTGCCGCTCAGGCCCGCCATATTCTGGAGTAGTGGCGCGGTGCGTTCGGTGAGCGATGGCGGCCGGCTTGGCGTGTAGCTACCCGCCACGGCGTAGACCCATTGGACCAATTGCCGATATTGTCCCTGATGGCGATCGGTGAAGATCGGCATCTTCACGCTGCCGTGAGGGCGGATCGGGGTCTGAAGCAACGGGCTCATGGACGGATCGTCTTGTTGGACGAGCATCAGCACTTGTTCCAGATTGCGCTGGGTGGTCGTTCGGCTGGCGAATCGCGGGTGCATGCGTTCGAGCTTGAATCCCCCCTCGCTGCGCCCCGCGTGGCAACCGCTTTTCGAACAGTTATTCAGCAGCAGCGGTTGAATCGTATTGGTGAAGGTCTCCATCGTTCCCGGCGGTAGATTGCGAGTCGCGACGTCCAGCGGCGCGTTCGAGACGGGACGCACCGCGCCGCTCGCTCCTTCGGCCGGCGCGGGGTTGCTTGCCAACTCGAGCCGCGATGCGATGAGCCGAATCTTGGGGTGCATCGCGTCCGCTTTGCGTGCGTCGGCAAGTTCGCGTTGGGCTTCCGCGAAGAGCCGATTGCGCACGCACCACTCAGCCAGTTCCAGGTGGTCCTGAACGCGCCCCGGATCGATGCCTGCTCGCTTGTGCGAATAGCATTCTTCGACCGACTGGCAAACGATCGCGATCTCCACCTTGCGCAGGCTGATTTCGCCCGACTCGAGATGCACGTCGTACCGATCTCCGGCCGGGATGATCGTGCCTCGAAGGATTTCACCGTTGGACAGCAGCACGACTCCTTCGCGGGGTGCGACCGAGGGTGGGCCAGCCGCCACGGCCGGCACACTCACTCCCAAGAGGCAGCAGGTAACGATGAGATATTTTCGCATGGGACGCGAACGGTAGGACGTTGCCACGCATGCGTCAAGGCCGACTTCCCCCCCCCGCCGCGCACCCGGCTTATCGTTTGGCTCACCGGGCACCTGTG
This sequence comes from uncultured Planctomycetaceae bacterium, assembly GCA_964598535.1. GTDB lineage: Bacteria > Planctomycetota > Planctomycetia > Pirellulales > PALSA-1355 > JALHMI01. The sequence continues at coordinate 37,864 of CAZRCI010000045.1, forward strand.
GTCGGCAATTTCGATTTGCATTATTATGGGTGAGACTGATCGCCACGCGTTCGCCTGCTAGCAGGCGAACGCCAGTAACGCGATAGCCGGCGGCCGCCTGGGGACGCTGGCGTTAATCCCCCTGCATCTGCGTGCTTCGCGCAACCAGGCGTCCTGCTAAGCGACCGCAGCTTCGACCTTGAGCATGCCGGAAATGGCTATTCTGCAAATCGTGAATTCTGAGGGCGGCAGCGAGCAGCTCGAACTGCCTGGCGACCGGAACGTCCTGGGGCGACATCCCGAGTGCGACGTGGTGCTCGAGAGCGCCAGCGTCAGCCGGCAGCATGCCCTGATCGTGAGACAGGACGCCCAGTTCTTCATCGAAGATTTACACAGCCGCAACGGCACCTTTGTCAACGGACAGTTGATCTCGGGCCGCAAGCTGCTTCAGGATGGCGACCGTCTGAAGATCTGCGATCTGACATTCACGTTTTATAACAATCAGCCGAGCGACCGCTTGCAGCTTACGGAAACCTCGGCCCTCGCGCTGATGGATGACGAAGACGTCGCGCCGGCCTCGTCGATCATGTCGAAGCTCGACGTCTCGGCCAGCCAGTCGGGAGTCCGCTTGACGGTCAACCCCGAGGTCAAGCTCCGCGCACTCATCGAGATTGCCCAAAATCTTGGCAAAGCGCTCAGTCTTGACGAGGTGCTGGCGAAGCTCCTCGACAGCGTGTTCAAGATTTTTCTCCAGGCCGACCGCGGGCTGATCATCCTCCAGGGGCCGGATGGCTCGCTCATTCCCAAAGCGGCCAAGCATCGCCGGATTGGCGATGAGGACCAGATCCGCGTCAGCCGGACCGTCGTCAACCAGGTCTTGAAAACCAAAGAGGCGATTCTCTCGGCCGACGCGGCCAGCGATACTCGGTTCGATACCAGCCAGAGCATCGCCGATCTACGAATTCGTTCGATGATGTGCGCGCCGCTGGTCGATAGCGAAGGCAATTCGTTGGGCGTCATCCAGATCGACACCAAAGACAGCCGGCATCGCTTCCAACGCGAAGACCTGGACGTGCTGGTCAGCATCGCCACCCAAGCGGCGATCGCCGTCGACAACGCCCAGATGCACGAAACTACGCTCCGGCAGCAAGCGATGGAACGCGACCTGGAACTTGCCCATAAAGTGCAGCGCGGGCTGCTGCCCGCCGCGCCTCCGCAATTGACCGGCTACCGATTCTTCGATTTCTACGAGCCGGCGAATCAAGTGGGCGGCGATTATTACGATTACGTCGAACTGCCCAACAATCGAATCGCCGTCGTGCTGGGCGATGTCTCGGGCAAGGGCGTCTCGGCAGCGCTGTTGATGGCCAAATTGTCGGGTGAGGTGCGCTTCTGTCTGGCCAGCGAGCCCACGCCGGCCCAGGCCGTCAGCCGGATCAACGCGAGCTTCAGCCGCAGCGGTTGGCAGGACCGTTTCGTGACGTTCGTGCTCGCCGTGCTCGACACCGGCGTCAATGAACTTACGATCGTCAATGCCGGGCACATGGCCCCCCTGCTCCGCCACGCTTCGGGCGAGGTCGAGGAGATCGGCGACGAGTTGGCAGGCCTGCCGCTGGGCGTCGACGCCGACTACCAGTACGAACAGTTTTCGCGGGCAATCGCCCCCGGCGCGATCTTGGCCCTCTTTACCGATGGCATCAGCGCAGCCATGAATTCC
>CAZRCI010000046.1:0-12219 GCA_964598535.1 uncultured Planctomycetaceae bacterium
CGCAGCCTGTGCAGTTGTCGGCATTGATGACGGCCAGTTCCTTGGGAACCTTCTTGCGCGGGCCTTGCTTGGCCATGGAGCCTGTACCTCGAACACTGCTGGGAAAACCGCGAACCCGTCGGGTCGCGGAGGGTAGGAAAGCTTGCGGCACTCCCTAATCATAGGAAGAAATCGGCACAAAGCCAACCGATTCCCAAGCCGGAGTTTTTGGCCGGAAAATGGGGCCTTTCGCAACCCGCTTGCGCTCGTCCGCAACGACCGCTCGGGCGGCGAATCACGCTTCAGCCGGGAATCATCTCGCCGGCGATCAAGTCGTCGAACGTCTGGCGGCGACGAATCAGGCGGGCCTCGCCGTTCTGGATCAGTACCTCGGCCGCGAGCGGCTTGCTGTTGTAATTCGAGCTCATGACGAAACCGTAGGCGCCGGCGCACTCGATAACCAGGTATTCGCCAACCTCGGCGACGGGCAACATGCGAGAGCGAACGAAGCCGCCCTCCTCTTGCGTGAAGATGTCCCCCGATTCGCAAAGCGGCCCGCCGACAACCACCTCGTGTAGTGGCCGTGTGGGGCCGCCTTCTCCCGAAGGAACGATCGACATATGGTGGTAAGCGCCATACAGGATAGGCCGGGCCAGGTTGTTGAAGCCCGCGTCGAGCAGGTAGAAGGTATTGGCGCCGCTGCGCTTGATAGCCCGGATCTGAGCGACCAGGAAGCCGCTTTCGGCCACGAGATAGCGGCCGGGCTCGATCTCGAGATGCACGGGATGCCCGAAGGCCGCTTCGAGCCGCTTGCGCGTGGCATCCCAAAGCTTGAAGTAGGCCTCGATGTCGACGGTCTGGTCGCCCTCGCGATAAGGAATCGGAAGTCCGCCGCCGGCGCTGATGGTGGTGAGACGGCGCCCGACTTGCAGGGCGGCTTGCTCCATGGCATCGCACACTTGGGCCAGATGCTCCAGGTCGGTGCCCGAACCGATGTGCATGTGCAGGCCGGTGACGGCCAGGCCGTGCTGTTCGGCAATGCGCAGGCACTCGTCGAGCTGGGCGTGCCAGATGCCGTGCTTCGACTGCTCACCGCCGGTATTGGTCTTCTGGCTGTGGCCGTGGCCGAACCCCGGATTGAGCCGCAGCGTGATCTCGTGGCCCGGGGCGATCTCGCCGAGCTGGGCAATCATGTCGGGCGAGCCACAGTTGACGTGCAGCCCATGCTTTTTGACGAGCTCAAGCGCTTCGGCGTCGAAGATGTCGGCCGTATAGACGATCTGCGGGGGGCCTCCGCTGGTGGCATAGCCGGCGGCGATGGCGCGTTGGATCTCGCCGGCGCTGACGGCGTCGACCACCACGCCGTGCCGGCGCATCAGATCGAGGATCGCCAGGTTCGAGCAAGCCTTCTGCGCGTAGCGGACCGTGTCGAACGAGCGTAGGTCTTCGATTCGCTCGACGATCTTGGCCGCGTCGTAAACGTAGACCGGCGTGCCAAACTCCGCAGCGAGACGAGCGACGCCGACGCCGGCTATCTCGGTGCGAAGAGACGAAAAACGAGCAGCAATGGACATGAGGCCGGTATCCTGGCGGGCTGATGAGTATCTTGCAGAAGCACATGAATTCGGGCCATTTAGCGTAGCGAATCGCTGCGCTGGGGAGAAGTGCCCGCTGGCTCGCCAAAATAGCGGGCGCAAGCCGTTATTTTGGCGAGCGGTGCGAAACTTCGCACCGCACTTCGCGAGGCTGAAAAAGGCCACGACGGACCTTTTTCAGCAGAGCAGCTTGCTAGAGCGCGATCGGCGCGGCCGCGGACGTTTCGCCTTCGTCGGACTCGTCGTCGAGCAACGACTCCCATTGTTCGTCATCGAGCAAGATGGTGGACGCTTGTGGGAGAAGCTTAACTTGAGGATAGGGCAGCGTCACCGATTCGACCGGCGCGGCGACCGCTTCGGCGAAATCTTCGTCGACACGAAATAAGACCAGCGCTTTGTCGACGACCTCGGCCGCCAGCGGCTCGGCAGTGAGAGGTTCGGCGGCTTGCGGCGCGGGCTTGGGCGTGGAATGAAGCAAGAGGTAGTTGAACACCATCAGCAGATCGCTCGAATTCAAGCGACCGTCGGCGTTTACGTCGACGTAGGTGGTGCTGGCCGCGGCCAAGGGGCTGGCCGTTTCGGCTGCCGCGAGCGGCTGCGCGGCGGGCGTGTTCAGGCCCGTGAGCAGGCTGTTGATCACGATCAGCGCATCACTCGTGTTCACGCGGCCGTCGTCGTTGACGTCCTGGGGAAACGCCGCGTTGTGCGCCAGCGGCACGGCATCGACATGGCCATTGCCGTGGATCACGAACGTGTAGGGATGCTCGGTGTCATCGTTGTTGGCGATGGTGACCGTCGCGGTACGCAAGCCCGCGGCGAGCGGGTGGAACATGATCTCGAACGAGGTCTTTCTGCCCGGGGCGATCAGCGAGGCCGGCTGCGTGATCACGTGAAAATCGCCGGCATGGGCGCCCGAGATCGTGACCCGCGGCACGCCGGTCAGGAGCAGATCGGCATTGCCGTTGTTGACGATCGTGAATTTGTGAATGTTCGAATCTTGGAAAATCGGCGCCGTGCCGAAGTGCGTGTTGTCGGCCAGCTCTGGAGTGGCGTCGCCGGTCGTGATCGACAGTTCGTTCGCGGCGATATCCATCTCCGGGTTCTGCGGGGCGATACCTCCGGCGACGAGGCGAATGGCGTCGGCCACGACGTATCCGTTGGCGGCGTTCGACAACCGCACGGCGAAGTTGTTGGTCGTGGTGTCGAACGTGCCCAGGCTTTGCCAATAGACGCCGTCGGAGTATTCACCGGCGGGCGCGAGCTGCTGGTTCACGAGCACCGTGGCGACGGGCACTCCATTGTCGAGCATCGTGAAAGGGGCATTCGTCGCGCGGTTGCTGAAGTGGCTCCAGCGCGCGAACACCTGGTAAGAACCGTTCGGAATGCCCACGAAGCTCCAGGTGGCCGTGGCGCCGCCGTTGCCGGCCGGCGCCGTGTCGTAGTCGAGCTGATAGGCGAGCGTGTTGGTGTACGTGGTCCAGCCGGGCGATTTCGAGTAGCCAATTCCGCCGTCGTCGACAATGTACTCGCCATCGGTGCCGTCGTCGTAGACGATGGTGGCCGCGCCCTGCGCGTCGACAAGCTGGGCATACCAAGGGCTGTGCAGATTCAGATAGAACTTTTTGTTCGAAGAATACGCACCGAGAGTCATGACCGGCACGGAAACCTGGAGCGTGGTGACGCCGGGCGCAAAGTGCAGCGTGCCAGTGGTACCGAGATAGTCGACCCCGTCGATCGCGCCGCCGCCAGCCGTGGAGTAGGCCACCTGCACGTCGCGGCCGCTGGGCGCGTCGAGCGCCACGGTGAACACGGCCTGGTAGGCGCCGGCAATGGTCGAGGTGACCACCGGATCGTTCACGTACAGGTTCGGCAGCGGATCGTTGTTGAGAATCGTGCCTATGCCGAGACCATCGATAATTCGCCCGCCATTCGCCGAGACCAACACCACCGAAAACGTTTCATCCAGTTCGTTGAAGACGTCGCCAATGATTGGCACGACGATCGTGGCCGAAGTCATGCCGGGTAAGAGCGTCAGAACCCCGCCACGGGCGAGATAGTCGCTACCGGCGGTGGCGGTTCCGTTGACCGTCGTGTAGCCGACCGTAACACTTCGAGAGACGGCCCCGACTGTCGAAACCGTAAACACGGCGTCCTTGGTACCCGAATTGCCTTCGACAATCGTGATGTCATTGATTCGCAGCTCGACGTCGTCGTTAAGGATCGTGCCGATCGCCTCGGCACGGCCGAACGCTCCGCCAGACGCGTCGGTCAGCCGCAGACGGAATGTTTCGTCCATTTCGGTCTCGGGATCGCCATTGACCAGCACGGTGATCGGCAGCGTCGAGGGCCCGCCCGGCACGAAGGTGACGAAGCCGTTTTGGGAGGGGAAATCGACACCTTCCGTGGCGGTAATGCCTTCCACGGTATAGCCGACGACCAGGGGAGAATTAATGGCGCGGTCGACCGTTACCGAAAACACGATGGGCGATAGCCCGGAGTCGCCTTCCAGGCCCGACGCGTCTCCCACGATGCTGACCACGGGATCTTCCGGCAGTGCGTCGGGCTGTCCGGAACCGAAAACCGTGCGCGTGGTATACGAGGCCGTAGCGCCGGGCGCCAAGGTGAAGACATTGCGCAGGGCAAGCGTCACGTCGTATTCGGCGCCTGCGTCGATGAAGCCATCGCCGTCAAAATCGCCCCAAATAGTGTCATTCAGCGCGGCGCCGCTGGCGACACTGTTTCCGAGCGTGGAATACGATTCGAGTTCAAATCGGCCGCTGGTTGGAATCGTACCGCCCGTGGCGTCGATACCAAAGAACGTCGTATCGGTTTCGCCGCCGCCGCCAGCGTCGGTTTCGAACAGGAACTCACGTCCTTGAGTGAGCAGCCGCCCCCCGCCGTCGTACAGCGAACCGTCAAACAGCAAGTCGCCATCGATATAGCGCACGAGCTCAAAATTGACGGGCGCCGAGGACGTGTTGGTGATCACGTAGCGCTGCGTGAGGTAGGAGCCGGTCTGCACGTTGGCGCTATTGAACAAACGGGAAACGGTTTGCGTGAGCTCGATCGCCAGCGAATCGATACTGAAGTTGCTGACGATCGACGTGGCCGAGCCCGTGGTTGGAATACTCGGAAGCGTGCTCGTCCCGAAGATGAATCCGGAGGTGAGGAATTGCCGCGGCCCAACGCTGCCGAATCGCAACGCGACCCCCGACTGAAACGTGGTGCTGGCCGCCGAGATGGGGCCGATCGGATCGTAGATCGCTCCCTGATCGGAACCGATCCCCACGGCGGCTCCAAACGAGCCGTAGCCGTCGACTTCGACCGTCAGGTTTCCGTCGCCGGTTCCTGTCGTGAGGACGGCCAAGAGTCGCCGATCTTCCAGCGCTTCGAGCGCGGCCCCGTGCCAATCCAAGGTGCGGACCGCGGCCCGCGCAGAACGGAGCCTCCGTGACTTGACGCGACTCATGATGACACTCCCGGATGCGGATCACTCGAGGGCAATTTGGCAGGCCGCGACAGGGGAGGCGGCGCGACTCCAATCCTAGTTGCCCCCACTCTGGGTTGCAACTTTTCAACCTCGGCCGCCAGGGCCTCGATTGGCGGTCCCCCCCGGAAGTAAATTCAGCCGCCGAGGAAGCTCAGATCCAGCTCGTCGTCCAAGAGCGAGTCGTCGTCGATCCCCAATTCGAGCTCCACGTCGTCGTCCAGAATGACCGCCGAGCCACGCCCGGCCGCCGAGCCGCTCTGGGGCAGCAATTCGTAACGTGCGGCGGACTCTTCGTAACGCGCGGCGGGCTCTGCCTCCGGCGATGAATCGACGTCGAAGAACACCAGAAAGACGTTGTCAGACACCGCGTCCTGCGCGGCGGCCAATGGCTGGGCGGTTTGGGGAGCCGCCGTGGACTGCTGGAGCAGCAGCCGGTTGATGATGCTCAGCAGATCGCTGGAATTCACCCGACCATCGGGCACGACGTCGTAAAAGTACTCGGGAGCGACGAGCGGCGTGGCGGCGTCGCCCGCCACGAGCGGCGCGGCCGACGGACCGGCCAGCAAGCGATTGATGATTGTCAGCATGTCGCTGGTGTTCACGCGGCCATCGTCGTTCACATCCTGCGGCAGCGAGGCATTGTGCGCCAGGCTGGCCGCGGCGGGGGCCAGATATCCTTGCACGACAAACTCGAACGGATGCTCGGTGGTGTCCGTGTTGGCGATCGACACGTAGGCGGTGCGGAAGCCGACCTCGGTCGCGCGGAACGCCACCTTGAAACTGGACTTGCCGCCCGGCGCGATCACCGGCGCGGGCATCTGCGTAATGGTGAAGTCCGACGCGTGCGGACCTCCGATGAAGACTGGCGGATTGCCGTGCAGGATCAGGTCGGCATTGCCATTGTTGGCGATCGTGAACGTGCGTTCGACGGTGACGCCCAACGAGGGCACGGCGCCGAAGTCGGTGCCGTCCGTGGGCGACGGCGTTACGTCGCCGGCAGTGATCGAGTGCTGGAAGCCGGCGACGTCGATCTCGGCCGCCTGAGCCCCGATGCCTCCGCCGACGATGCGAATCGCGTCGGCGACGACGTACCCGTTGGCGTTGTTCGAGAGCCGCACGCGGAGCACGTTGTTGGTGACCTCGAACGTGCCGATGCTTTGCCACGTCACGCCGTTGGAGAAATCGCCCGTCGGCGCGAGTTGCTGGTTGACGAGCACGGTGGCCAGCTCGGAGTTACCGCCCAGTCCGCTGGAGACGGTGAACGGCGCGTTGGTCGCCCGATTGCCAAATGCGCTCCAGCGGGCATAAATCTCGTAAGATCCGTTCGGAATGGCCGTGAAGTTCCAATTGGCGAAGACGCTGCCGTTGCCGGGATTGGCGTACTCATAGTCGAGCTGATAGGCCTGGGTGTTCGTGAGCGTGGACCAGCCGGTATAAGACCGCGTGAAGCCGGGTGCACCGTTGTCGATGATGAACTCGTTTTGCACTTCGTGGGCGTAGACGATGTAGCCGTCGCCCCGGCCGTCATTGACGAGCGCATTCACCGGGCTGGCCAGGTTGACCGAGAACATCTTGTTCCCGCTCGGCACGCCGCTGGTCATCACTTCGACGGAGACCTGCTGGCTGGTGACTCCGGGAGCGAAGTTCACGAGGCCGCTCTTGGCGATGTAGTCGAGCCCGGCGACGGCCGTGAGGTCGGAGGTCGAGTAGGAGACCGACACGTCGCGTCCACTGGCGGCGTCGAGCGCGACGGTGAACGTGACGAAATGCGTGCCGGCCGCGGTCGAGGTCACCTGGGCATCGCTCACGTACAACGACGGCAGCGGATCGTCGTCGATGATCGTGGCGGTACCCAGGCCATCGACGATTCTCGCTCCCTGGGCTGAAGTGAGCACGACGAAGAACGACTCGTGATCCTCGTCGAGCCGATCGCCCAGGACGGGCACTGTGATGTAGGCCGTCGTGGCGCCGGGCTCGAGCAAGACGGCTCCCGCATGGGGGAGATAGTCGCTCCCGCTTTGAGCCGTGTTGTTGAGCGTCGTGTAGTTGAACGCGATGGAGCGGTTCACGGTGCCGAAGGCCGTAACGGTGAAGACCGCGTTGCGAGTGCCGGTGTTGCCTTCGGCCACGGTGACGTCGTTGATCGCCAGGTCGACGTCGTCATTGAGGATGGTGCCCGTGGCTTGGGAGCGAAGCAGAATGCCGTTCACCGGATCGCTCAACCGGACTTGGAACGTTTCGTTCGGCTCGACGGTCTGGTCGCCGGCGACGCTGACGGTGATGTGCTGCACGGTCGGGCCACCCAACGTGAAGGTGAGGGTGCCGCTGACGCCGAGGAAGTCGACGCCATCGACGGCCGTGATCCCGACGGTCGAGTAGGCCACGGTCACCGGCAGCACCGCCGCGCCCGAGTAGGTAACGGCGAAGATGAAATCGGTGAAGCCGCTGTCGCCTTCGAGCAAGGCCAAGTCTTCGCTGATGCGAATCCCCGAGTTCACAGCCTGCATGGCCAGCAGGGCGTTGACCAAGCCGTGGCCGCTGTAGACGTCGAAGCCATCGCCGTTGGGAATCGGTGAGGTCTGCAACGCCGGATCCCACGGATTGCCACGCAGCGTGATGTCGGTCGCCGTATCGATGAGCGACTGGTAGATGATGTCGGGGGAGACACTGCCCGGACCGCCGGCGGCGGACATCATCAGGGCCGCGATGGCGGCAACGTGCGGCGCGGCGGCCGAGGTGCCGAAAAAGTTCGGGAAAGAATCCGGTTCCAGCGAATTCGGCAGGTCGCTGCCAAAAAAGGTCGTGTTGCCCCCGTCGACGCCGGTGACTTTGGGGTTTACCCGGACCTCGGGCGTGGGAAGCGGATTGCCGTTCGCGTTGAAGTAGATCGTGGCGCCGCCCTTCGACGAAAAATCGTTGAGCACCGGTCTGTCGACGAAACCGAACTCGGGCGTAAAGTAGAACGCGGCGGCGGCGACGCCCATGGCGCCGTTGGCGACCGAGTGGCCGAAGCTGGTGCTGCTAAACGTGGGAAAGGTCTCGATCGTGACGTTGCGCACCCCGATGTACTTCATCAGCGTCGGGGCCGGGCCGCTCACGAGTTGGATCGTCAGATAAAAATCCGTGTCGGGTACGCCGTTGTCATCGGCGTCGATCGTTCCGTCGTTCACGAGGACGACAAACTCGAGCGCGTCCGCGCCGATGTTCGCGGTACGACCCGCCGCGACCTCTCTTTGTCCGGAGTCGTAGATGACGAGATCCAAGTCGCTGGTCGCGCCGGGACCGCCAAGCGAGGCGAACGGCTGATTCCACTGAAAGCTGATCCTGGCCGTCGCCCCCACGGGCACGGAAATCCGTTGCTGCACGGAAACTCCCGGCCCCGGATCGAAGTCGTGTAGCTCGCCACCTAACGGAATCGTTTCCCCCGAGGCGACGAAAGCGCTTTCATACGAAGCGTCGCCCGAGTTGCCCGCAGACGAAAAGTAGGCGATGCCATTGCCGTAAACTTCGTCGACGGCCTGCGCGATAACGCCATCTTGAAAGAAGGGCTGACCGGGATAGCCGACGTCGTCGACGATAATCTGTGACCCGGCGTTGGCGAGCGCTCGAATGTTATTTGCGAAACTAACGGGGCCCAGGAACGCTGTGGCGAACTTGATCGAGGCGCCCGGCGCCACGTCGTGAATGATCTGGGCCATGGCGCGGCCTTCGTCAGTTGCGTCCGGCTGCAGATAGTCTTGCAGGATTTGCGTGTTCTGCGGCAGATCGCCCGTCTGAATGTCGCGAGCCAAGCCATCGACCCCGCCAGGGTAATCAAGGGCATTGAAGCTGTCGGAAAGCACGCCGACGGTGATTCCAGATCCGTCGACTCCGAACAGGTCGCGTGCCCTGTCGGAAAACGTGGCTTGATCCGCCTGATTGGTCGTTAGCCCTCCCCAGGTGATCGGCTTGGCCACGGGCCGGGCATATCCTAGCGAATCGAGATTGGCAACTTGCGAGAGCACGGAAATGGGCAGCAGGCCTTCAACTTGCCTGCCGGCCGAGACCATGTACTCAATACCGAGCCCCCAGAGGTCGGCCTTGAGCGAGTCGACGTTGCCCAAACCGACGAAGTCGACCGCGACCATGTCGCCATAAGTCAAGTACGCCGAAAGTGAACCGGGCGCAGTGTACGTATTGCTCGGCTGGCTCGCGGCATACGTCTGGTGGTCGTAGTAGAGGTAACTCAGATCGAATCCCAGCCGCGCCAGCGGGCCGTCTTTTCCCACCAGATCGCTGCCATGATACGCGGCCAGCGCCAAATCGTACGCCGCCGCGTGCAGTAATCGACGATCTTCGAGCGGCTCTAACCCAAGCTGGGTCTGCAGCGCGCGAATCTGGGACAAGCGGCGGGGGCGGCGCAACGTTCGCTCAATCATAGGAGGTGCCTCATCAGGGAGAACGCCCCCCGTCATCCAATCCGACTAGGTGTTCCGTGGTTTGTCGCGATCAGGCGCCCGCAAGTCGTGCGAATCTGTGCGTGGCGGATGATGGAAAAAGAGGGCGAGTCCATCCTAGTTACCGGCTAAGGGGGTCGCAATAAAGAAAATCCACCGCAAATGCGGGCAAATCTGGCGTTGCGACGAACGCGCGTGAGGTCTCCACGGCGTGCCCTCCAGCCGCGCAAACAAAACGGCACCGGCCTTCGCAAAAAAGAAGGCCGGTGCCGCGTTTTACGTTACAAATTATCTGCCCCCCCTCGGTGGATAAGTCCCGCGGGAAGGCGGTGTTGGCCGCGGCTTAAAAGCCGGGGATGGGGAGCGAACCGCTGGCCTGGGCGTTCTTCATGGCGTCGCCAAGCAACTGCAGAATACCCTGCTCGGCCGAGAGACGAATCGTGCCGCCGTTACCTTGGGGCACGTACTCGAACCGCAAATGGTCGCGTCCGTCGCTCTTGGCCAGGTCCGCGGCCAGGGTCTTGAAGTTGCTTTCAACACCTTCCGGCTGGAGGGCGCTGGCAAACTGGAAGATTTGGCCCAGCGAGACATGGAACTGGAAAGGCGGCAATTGCTGGCCCGTCTGGCCGGCAGAAGCTTCGATAACCTTCTTGGCCAGTTCGAGGCTATCGTTGCCCAGGGCGAGGTAGACGGCCTTTTCGCCCAGCCCCACGGCGATGTCGAGCTTGTCGCCCACGATCTTGGCGATCGCGTGTTCGGCAGGCACCGAAATCGAGGTGGTGTGGAACTTCACGCCCGCATGCTCCGCGGCATTGAACGTGAGCGCCGGAAAATTGGGCTGGTTCTCGGCCAACTTGGCGAGCTTGAGCAGCGCTTCGTCGAGACTCTTGGTGTCGACTACATGGGCGCCAACGACGAGAGCCATCGACTTGTCGGTGACGTTCAGCGTCGCGCCGGCGTCGATCTTGCCGCTTTCGAAGGTGGCCTTCACGGAACCGAAGACCTGCTCGACCATTTCCTTGGCCAGCTTCTTCGCGTCGTCATCCGGCAGGCGGCTTTCGCTGTCGATGTGCTTGAGAATTTCGTCGCGAATCGCTTCCAAACCGGTGACATACTGGGCCGCATCGCTCTCGGCGATCTCCGAGCACAAGCTCAGCGAAGCCGACGCATTGGGCTGGAGGAAACCGGCAAATTGCGAGTTCGTGGTTTTCGCCCGGCTCAATTGCTTGGCGGTTTCGGTCTCGGGCAAGGCCTGGAACGCCAGCTCGAGCTGGGCGGTCTTGGTTTCCGGATTGAGCGAAAGGCCCAGCGTGAGCGTCTCCAGGTCGTTGATCGCGGTGGTGAGCGATTCGATCTGGGCGTCAACCACCTTGCGACGAGCTTCGAACGACTCGGCGGATTCCTCGGGCTGCTGCTGCAAGCCCGATTCCACGCCGATGCGAAGCTGGTCGACGATCATCGTGCGGAACACTTCGGGCACATTCTGGATGTGCAGCCGGCCGGCGATGTCGTACGACGTGGCGAGTCCGGCGAACAGATCGGCCCCGTTAGCCGGCACGCTGGCGAGCGGCTCGGGCGCGGTGGACATGTAGGCCCAGGAGTTCTTTTCCTTGATGTAGATTTTTTGACCGAAGACGTCGAGCTCAAAGGCTCCGTCGCCGGCATCTTGGGCAGCGCCGACCAGGCCCTCCAAAGCGGCCAGAAATTGCGAGAGGTCGGTCACGGGCAGAACGATGAGCGGCTGAAAGGACAACCCGTCCGTGTTGAGCGCGACACCCAGGGGACGCGTGCGGTCGAGGCCGACAAGGCCCTGCCCTTGGGTGAAGAGCTGGATCATGCCCTCAATGTTCTTGTCGAGATCGGGGTTGCCGGTGAGGTTCCCGATGAAAGCCAGATCCGTCATCAACCGGTCGTAGCTGGCGATGGACAGCACGGCGATGGGCTTCGGTTCGCCCTCGGCGTCTTGAGCGCTCGAGCGCGCTTGCGGCAGGACGACGAGCGCCGCGGCCAGCAAGCCAAGTAGAATTTGTTTCACGTGGGTGGTCTCCTGAAGATACTCAACGAAGCATAAGCACGCGCGACTGATGGACCGCACCGCGCGGCGTCAGCGGCTTATACCCCTGGAGTTGGCGTCGAGTTTTGGAAGTTTAGCGGTTCGGGGGAGTTTGCGCGACTCGACATGCCGGAGGCCGCAAAGTCGATGTAAACCTCCCCGGGGCGGGACTAAATCCTAGGTTATGTCGCCCGGCGCGCCTAGAAACATCGCGCACGAAAACACCTGCTAGCGAGGGGCATTTTCCCCACGAAGATGGCTTGTCGGCTGCGCGCGTGCGATATCTGGCAGCCTGGTAGCAGAGATACCGAGAGAAAAAATCGCCCAGGGGCCCGATAAGCCCCTGGAAGTAAAATCGCCGTCGAAGACAGCCGCCGCCATCGAAGACAGTCGCAGCCGACCGGCCCGCTAACGCTCGGACCCGTTAACGCTCGCGGAAGGTGATGCGACCTTTGGTCAGATCATAGGGAGAAAGCTCCACGCGTACGCGGTCTCCCGGCACGATACGGATGAAGTGCTTGCGCATTTTTCCGGCAACGTGCGCGATTACCAAGTGTCCGCCGTCCAGTTGCACGCGAAAACGCGTGTTCGCGAGGGCCTGCGTGACCACTCCTTCAACTTCTAGCGCTTCTTCTTTTTGCTTTTGCGTCATACGCAATTCGAGGG
>CAZRCI010000046.1:12229-39412 GCA_964598535.1 uncultured Planctomycetaceae bacterium
AATTTTCGGGGTGAATAACCCCACCATTAGCCGTCCGTTGATATCTTCGCCGGGCTGCGCGATCGCAGGGACGCGATCCCAAAATAACGCCTTACGTCGTCATTTTGCGAGCGGTACGGAGCTGGGCTCGCGCTTGGCGCTGGTTGAAATAAGCCACGAAGGCTTATTTCAGGCCGCTAACCGAGCGACCTATTATCATAACTTTTACTACTGCCACGTCTATAGGAGAGAAACTCGACTTTTACGCCCGTCACGATCGAGGAAATCAGCAACTTTGCCGATTACGCAATCTGTAACGGGAGATCCACGGGGCCGTTTATGTCCGGCACGGATGCATTTTCAGCCTTCGCCGTGCAGACGGTTATGAACAGCGCAGACGGTCATGAACAGCCGGCTATTCCGTCGCCGCCAGTCCCGCGCGAATGGCGGCAACGATCGATTCGGGCGATTCGATCCCCACGGAAAGTCGGATTGTCCCGGAATCGATGCCTAGTGCTTCGCGGACCGTGGGAGAAATTCCCCGATGGCTGGTCGAGGCGGGATGACTGAGCGTGGTCGCGAGCTCTCCCAACGACGGACAAAAGGGGATCGGCCGGGCGGCCTTGATAAATGCCGCCGCGGCCCGCTCCCCACCGTTCAGAGTGAAGGTGACCATCGAACCAAATCGCCCCCCGAACTGCCGCGCGGCCAGCGCATGGTCCGGATGCGTGTCGAGCCCCGGGTAGTGCACCGCCGCAATCCCGCGCGAGCCAGCGAGGCATTCCGCCACGGCCCTTGCGTTGGCACAAGCCCGATCGACGCGCAGGGCCAGGGTTCCCAGCCCGCGCAGCGTGAGCCAACATTCCAGGGGGCCCGGATTCACTCCCCAAGTGGAGCTTGCCGCGGGAACGCGCGACCAATGGGCCTCGCGGCCGCACAATAGGCCTAGGATGACGTCGCTGTGCCCGTTCATGCTCTTGGTGAGACTTTCCATCACCCAGTCGGCCCCAAACGCCGCGGGTCGGCAGACCACGGGCCCGGCAAACGTGTTATCGGTCAGCAGCGTGGCGCCGGCCGCGTGCGCTAGCTCGGCAAGTGCGGCCAGATCGACGACGCGGAGCAACGGATTGCTGATCGTCTCGACCACGAGCAGCTTGGTGCGATCGGTGAGCGCCGCCCGAACTTGCCGCAAATCGGTGGGGTCGACAAGCGTATGCGCGATGCCCCAGCGGGCCGCCTCGACGGTGAACAGCGTGGCCGTGCGCCCATAGAGTTGATTGCTGACGACGACATGATTTCGAGGTTCGAGCCATGCGAGCAGCGCGAGCGCGAGCGCCGACATGCCGCTGCTGGTGATGATGGCCCGCTCGGCATCGTGCAGCTTGCGGCACTTTTCTGCGAGCATATCAGCATTGGGATGGCCGTCGCGCGCGTAGACATAGCCGGGCGAAGCGCCGCCTAGAATCGTATCCGCCTCGTCGAGATCGGCGCATTCCCAGACGCTCGACAGATAGAGCGGTGGCGCGTGCGGCCGGGTCGGACTCGCCGGGAGATGTTCTGTCCGGGGGCAAAGATCGTCTGGGGATTCCATGGCGCGACCACATCGTCAGGATAAGTAAGTTTATGGAGAGGCGTCGGTGACGTATATCAGCTCATACTAGCCGAAGTGCAGCGCAACTGTCAGCGATTCGCTGGCTTGAGCCAGATAGGCTCGCTATGCTGACGGCCATGTCCGCCGCCGAGCATTTAGAATCGCTGCCAGACGCCGCCCGAGCGCGTCCCGAACTGGAAAAAGTGCTCGGCTTCTATTCGGTCGTATTCATTGTCATCGGGCAAGTCATCGGTTCGGGCATCTTCTTCAAACCGCAGGTCGTGGCCGAGAAGACCGGCGGCTACGTGGACCTGATCCTCGCCTTGTGGATCGTGTGCGGGCTAGTGAACCTGTGCGGGGCGCTGGCGATGGGCGAACTGGGAGCCATGTTTCCGCGAGCCGGCGGAACTTATGTGTTCCTGCGCGAGACATATGGCCCGCTGTGGTCGTTCATGTGGGCCTGGGGCGAGTTTTGGGTCATTCGCACCGGCGCGATCGCGGCGTTGGCGGCCTACTTCGCCCTCTCGCTAGAGTATGTTCTCTGGCCGTCGGAGATGGGCAGTCCCGCGGGGTTCAGCCTCGACTCGGCAGGCTCGAGCACCGCGCAAAAGGTCATTGCCGTGGCGACGATCGCAGGCCTGGGCGTCGTCAGCATCCTTCGCACGGCGTGGGCCGGCGCGGTGCAAAACGTGGCGACGGTCGTCAAAGGCGGCTTTGTAGCCGTGCTGGCGATTCTGCCATTCGTGGCGCTCAGCGGGGAGACGGTCGAGATGGGACGGCTCTTTCCGGCCAGTGCCGACGGCGTGTCGGTGCTCGGAATCGGCGCGGCCGTGGCCGCGATCATGTGGGCCTACGACGGCTGGGGCAACGTGACCGTCGTCGCCGAAGAGATTCACAATCCGCAGCGAAACTTGCCGTTCGGCCTGATCGTGGGCGTGCTGCTGCTAATCGCCCTCTACACGGGCGCGAACCTGGCCTACCACCTCACGCTGCCGTCGGACGTGATTGCCGCGCCAGACAATGTCTGTCCGGCGATTCCGGTCTGCGAGCGGCTGTTTCCGAGCTTTGGCGCAAAACTGATGCGATCGATGATCATGATCTCGGTGTTCGGCGCGTTGAGCAGCAATGTGCTGGTTGGCCCGCGCGTGCTGTTCGCGGTAGCGCGCGACCACGCGTTCCTGGGCCCGTTCAGCCGGATTCATCCGGGCACGCGGACCCCGGCCTGGGCCATCGCCGGAATGTGCTTGTGGTCGTGCGTGTTGATCTTGCTGGGCGGACTGAGCTGGGATCCGAACGCGCAGCTTTTTAACTTGATGAGCGAATGGACGGTGTTCGGCGGATCGATTTTCTACTTTTCGGCGGTGGCCGCGGTCATCGTGCTTCGTTTTCGACGTCCGCACGCCGAACGCCCTTATCGCACCTGGGGCTATCCGGTCGTGCCGCTCGTGTTTTTGGTGGCCTATGTGTTTTTGCTCGTCTCGATGCTGCTGGAGAACCCCGGCCATCGCATGGTTGGGCTGGGGCTGATCTCGATCGGAGCGATCGTATATTACGCGTTCGCCAAGCGGACTCCGGACACCCCCCAGGCGGCGGCCGGGGATGACGCCGAGACGACTGCCCAACCGGCATAAGGGCGTCTCTTCCCAGCGAGCAGGGCCTCCAGCGAGCAGGGCGTCAACCGAAGCGTTCGGTGAGCACCTGTTGATAGCTGGCCGCCAGGTCGGCGGCAACCTGACGAGCAGCCGCTGGGCCGGCATCCGGCACGGTCAGAGCCTGAATCTCGGGCCAACTCAGAAGCCGTTCGGCAGGCGTGTCGAACACGGCTGCCAACCGCTGGGCCGTGGCTTCTTCGGCGGCATAGATTCGGCCGGCGTTTTCGGCGGCCTGCTCGGCGAGCGGGCCCAAACGCGCGTCGAGGTCGATGAGTTCGGCCTCCCACACGCTGAGCACATAGGGCACACCGCTTTCCAATGCCAGTTGTCCCAGCAGCCAGACGTGCTGGCAATGAACGATATGCGGATTGAAATGCAAGATGAGCTCGTCCAGCTTGCGCCGCAGGCAATCGCGATAGCGGCCCAGCTCGTCATCACTCAGCGAGGCGAACGTGGGCCGACCGCTAGCAGAGTCTTCGCTCGTGAAGCGAGGCAAGCCGAATGTGAGATCCGCATTAGGATCCTGGCCGCAAACGACCCGCTCGACCGCAAAGGGCTCGCCGGCATGGGGTTCCCAATCGCCTACGAGCAAGCGAACTTCATGCCCCGCGGCGGTCAGGGCCGCGGCGCAATGCCAAGCAAACCAGCCGGGCGGCGCGTGCCGAAGCGGGGCGTGGTGAGTAAGCAGGATGCGCATGGGGGAACGGCTGATCCGGAATCGGTCGGGCGAGGTGGACGAACGCCCATCAGTGTAGCAAGGGTCGCCGCCCGAGTCGTCGCCGATTTGCTATAGTCCCGTCCCGCAACCAGCCGACAACGGGCAAAGGACGCGATCCGCGCCGGGGGCGGCTGCGCACACAGGCGGCGGACTTGAATTCACCCGCGGCACCTGTTCAATTAAATAGCGAGGTGCAATACCCTCGGCGCATTCCTGCGAATGTACGAGAGACTGGAGCGGTCAGAACCTGTCAAAGCATGTCCCTACCGGGTCTGCGCCCGCGCGGCCGCCGCGGTACGAGAACGGAGATCTTCTTAAGTTTTTCCCGGGGTTTAGGGCGAATACCCCGCCACCGGCCCCCTAGGTTTCCAGCGCGCCATCCGGGATATCGCCTATTCCGGCAAAAGCGGCGGGAATTCTGGGGGAATCTGTTCTAATTAACGACTTACGGTGCATTGGCCTCGAATAGGATGGCGCTGGCCCTGGCATTGCCCCGGGGGCGACCCTCTGAGGCGATGTAAAACAAGCTAGGCTTGTAAGATAGGTATCTATTCCCCGCTTCAGGACCGCCCGTTTTGGAAAGATCGGTTTCCCGAGCGAGCGAACCAACCGCCCTGGTGGCGACGTAGTGACCTAAATCTGCCCCCCCCACAGAGTTTGCATGAGCACAGAACATTCCGTCGATCCTGAACTGGTTGAACAGACCAAGCAGCAGATTCGCAATCTGGTGCGGGAAATTGCGCAGATCTCCAAAAGCGATATCAGCCCACAGGAGTTCTACGACGCGATCTTGAACCGCGTGGTGACGGCGTTGGCGGCCGTCGGCGGTGCGATTTGGACCGTCACCGAGACGGGTCAGCTCTCGCTGGAATATCAAATCAATTTGCGGGAAACCCGGCTCGCCGAAAGCGAAGAGAACCAGGTCAAGCATGGCCGCTTGCTGCGCAAGGTGATCACCACCGGCGAGCACACGTTGATGGCTCCACAATCGGGCGGCGGCAGTCCCGAAGACGGCGCCAATCCGACCGACTACTTGCTGGTGCTCGGCGCGCTGAAGACGG
This sequence comes from uncultured Planctomycetaceae bacterium, assembly GCA_964598535.1. Taxonomy (GTDB): domain Bacteria; phylum Planctomycetota; class Planctomycetia; order Pirellulales; family PALSA-1355; genus JALHMI01. The sequence goes on from CAZRCI010000046.1 coordinate 17,231, forward strand.
CCAACGAGACGGCCGGCGTGATGGAGATTTTCCAGCGTCCCGGCAACAGCGTGCAGGTGCAGCGAGGCTATTTAAAGTTCGTGCAACAGATGTGCGAGCTGGCGAGCGACTACCTCAAGTCGCGCAAGCTCCAACACTTTACCGATCGGCAAGCGCTGTGGGCGCAGCTCGAACAGTTCACGCGGCTGGTCCACAAGGGGCTCGATCCGAAGGAAACCGCGTTCACGATCGCGAACGAAGGCCGGCGGCTCATCGAGTGCGATCGCGTGAGCATCGCCGTGACCCGAGGGCGCACCACGAAGATCGAGGCGGTCAGCGGCCAGGACACATTCGACAAACGCTCGAATCACATCTCGCTGCTGACGCGTTTGGCAAAATCGGTGGTGGCCACCGGCGAGACCGTGTGGTACACGGGCGACACGTCGATGATGGCTCCGCAGGTCGAAGAGGCGGTGCAGGACTACGTCGATGAAGTTCACTCCAAGGCGGTGGCGATCGTGCCGCTCAAGGAGCCCCACGATAAGAACGATCCGATGGCCCAGCCGCGCGTGCTGGGGGCGTTGATCATCGAGCAGATCGAAGACAGCCGCCCGCGCGACGGCCTGATGCAACGCATCGACGTCGTGAGCGAGCACAGCGCGCTTGCGCTCACGAACGTGCTCGAGCACAACGAACTGTTCCTGATGCCCGTTTGGCGGGCAATCGGCAAGTCGCGGTGGCTGATCGAGGCCCGGCAGCTTCCCTGGACGATTACGGCCGGCATTGCGCTGCTGGTGGTGGGTATCGTTCTGACCGTGTGGCCGGCGAACTTCGAGCTCACGGCCAAGGGGAAACTGCAACCGGTCGTGCGGCGGCAGATTTTCGCCGACGTCGATGGCCGCGTGGTCAAAGTGCTGGTCAAGCACGGCGAAGCGGTGGCACAAGGCCAGCCGCTGGTGCAAATGGAAAATAGCGATCTTCAGCGGCAGATCACCGACGCCCACGGCAAATTGGCCGAGGCCCAGGAAAACCTGGCCGGCGTGAACGAACAGATCGCGCGGCCGGGGCGCAACCAACATCCCGACCTGTTCGAGCTGCGAGGCAAGGCCCGGGCTCTCCAGGCCACGGTCGTGAGCACCGAACAGCAAATCAAACTGCTCGAAGAGCAGCAGGAGCAGCTCACGGTGAAAAGTCCGGTCTCGGGCGAGATCGCCACTTGGAACGTGCAAGACGTGTTGATGCGGCGTCCCGTGCAAAAAGGGCAAATCCTGCTGACCGTCATCGAACCGCAAGGCGACTGGGAACTCGAACTGCAAATGCCCGAAAACGACATGGGATACGTGGCCGAGGCCCTGCGCGATCCGACGGTTGGCCCGGAACTGCCGGTCGACTATATCACGGTCGCCAATCCCGGCGTCACCCTACAAGGCAAAGTAAAAGAGGTTCATCAAAGCGCCGAGGTGCGCGGCGAAGAAGGCAATACGGTGCTCATGCGGGTAGCGATCGACAAGGACGACATTCCGCTGCGCCGCAACGGCGCCGAGGTCACGGCGCAAGTCTACTGCGGCCGGTCGTCGATCGGGCACGTATGGTTCCACGATCTGGCCGCGTTCTTCCAGAAATGGTGGTTCAGGATTTTCTAGCGGAGCGTGTTCATCCGACTCGGCCGGGCGAGATGCGGAACACCGCCAAACGCGCAAGCGGTCTGGCGCCAACAAGTCAGCGAGTGCTTCCCTAAATCGGTTGCGAACAAGGTACATCGGTGCGAACAGGGCGCGTGCAAGCGCTTCGCTTCAACCCCCAGAGAGAAGAGAGAGGTTTGCCATGTTGACGTCGTTGCTGCTCACGCTGGCGCTCGCCGCCGATCCGCTTGGCTCGGCCGATCCCCAGATTCGCGACTGCGTGATCGCTTCGATCAACGATCAATTCGTGCCGGGCGCCGATTCCGGCGTGCTCAGCAGCATGAAAGTGCAAGAAGGCATGCTCGTCACCAAAGACATGGAAATGGGCACGATCGACGACAGCGAAGCCCGGGCGGTACTCCAGGTAAAGAAGCTCGAGCTGGAAGTCGCGATTCAAAAAGGCAAGAGCGAGGTGAACATCCAACACGCCAAGGCCGCGCGCGACGTCGCCTCGGCGACGCTCGGCTACTACAAGGAAGCGAACCGCGTGCCGGGCACCGTCAGCAAGGCCGAGATGCTGAAGCTGGAACTCGAAGTCACCAAGGCCGAGCTCGCGATCAAGCAAGCCGAGGAACAACAGACCGAAGACCGGTTGACGGCGAACGCCAAAAAGGCCGAGGTCGACGCGGCTCAAGTCGCCCTGGAACGTCGCGTGCTCCGAGCGCCGTTCGACGGCGTGGTGACCAGCGTGGTCAAGAAGCCCGGCGAATGGGTCGCCGCGGGCGATCCCGTGATGCAAGTGGTGGGGATCAACCGCCTGCGCGTGATGGGCAACCTCGACGCCGCCCAGTGGGGTCCGAACGACATCGCCGGACGCTCGGTGACCGTGACCGTGCTGTTGCCGCGCGGACGCACGCTCGACGTGCCGGGGAAAGTAACTTATGTGAGCCCGGTGATCACGCTGGGACATCTCCCGGTCTGGGCCGAGATCGAAACGCCGATGGAAGACAATCTGCCCGTCGTGCAGGCCGGCCTCAAGGCCTCAATGAAGGTGCATGTCAGTCAACCCGTGGCGCAAAGCGCTCCGGCGACGCGTCCGGTCAGTTCGCGAACGGCCGCCACGCGCAACTAGCCCCTGGTCCGAGAATAACCGCCCCCGAGACGAAGCAGCCCCCCCCGCGCAAGCACCAGGAAGCGTCCCCGAGCCGTCGATGGTTAGTCTGGCCGACAGTCTGGTTTCGAGTTCCGCCCGAGCGTTGCAACTGCGCATGCGGCCCGACTTGACGGCCGCGCAGCATCGCTACCTGGGACAGGTGTACTGGGTGATCAAGGAGCCGGTGGGCCTCAAATACTTCCGCTTTCAGGAAGAGGAATACGCCATCTTGCAGATGCTCGATGGCCGGACGAGCCTCGACGAAATCAAGGTGGAATTCGAGCGCCGGTTTCCGCCACAGAAGATTACCGTCGAAGAGCTGGGACACTTCGTCGGGATGCTGCATCGCAGCGGGCTGGTGATCGCCAACGTCGCCGGCCAAGGCACCCAGCTTCGCAAGCGACACACCGAGCGCAAGTGGAAGGAGTTCGCCGGCGCGGCGACCAACATCCTGGCGCTCCGGTTCAAGGGGATCGACCCCGACCGGATCTTGAACTGGCTGGAGCCGCGTTTCGGCTGGCTCTTTTCGATTCCGGCATTGATCTGCTTCGTGCTCTTGGCGCTGTCGGCCCTACTGCTGGTGACGGTGCAGTTCGAGACGTTCCAGAACAAGCTGCCCACGTTTCAACAGTTCTTCGAAGCCAAGAACTGGATCTATCTCGGCGTGACGATGGCCGTCACCAAGATCATTCACGAGTTCGGGCACGGTCTGAGTTGCAAGCGATTTGGCGGCGAATGTCACGAGATGGGCGTGATGCTGCTGGTGCTGACGCCCTGTTTGTATTGCAACGTGTCGGACTCGTGGATGCTGCCCAACAAGTGGCATCGCGCGGCGATCGGCGCGGCGGGCATGTATCTCGAGTTGATTCTGGCTTCAATCGCCACGTTCGTCTGGTGGTTCAGCACGCCAGGAATGGTCCACCAACTTGCGCTAAGCACGATGTTCGTGTGTTCGGTGAGCACGATCGTGTTCAACGCCAATCCGCTGCTACGCTACGACGGTTATTACATCCTGTCGGACCTCACCGAGATTCCGAACCTGCGGCAGAAGGCCAGCTCGATTTTGAATCGCAAGCTGGGGGCCTGGTGCCTGGGGCTGGAAGAACCTGAAGACCCGTTCTTGCCGCAGCGAAACCAGTTGTTCTTTGCGCTCTACACGGTGGCCGCCTCGATCTACAAGTGGATCGTGCTCTTCGGCATTCTGTTCTTTTTGTACAAGGTGCTCGAGCCGTACGACCTCAAGGTGGTGAGCCAGATGCTGGCCATGATCTCGATGACCACGCTGGTCGTGATGCCACTCTATAAGGTCGGCAAATTTTTCTATATTCCCGGAAGGCTACACAAAGTGAAACGCAAGAATGTCCTCGTCACGCTGGGAGTGCTGGCGGCGGTGGCGGCCTTCGTGCTGTTCGTGCCGCTGCCCTACCGGGTGACTTGCCCGCTGGAACTGAAACCACGCGACGCCGAAGCCGTGTACGTGCAAGTGGCCGGCGTGCTCCATGAAATCATCGTGAAGCCGGGCGACCAGGTATCGCAAGACCAGAAGCTCGCGCAGCTTTCGAGCGTTTCGCTGGACCTGGAGATCAACGAGCTCGAAGCCCAGGTCGCACAAGACGCGGTGCGGCTGGAAGTGCTGCAGCGCGAGCAGTTTCAATTCGCCAACTCGTCGGCGGCACTGGCCGTTCCGGCGCTTGAAAAATCGCTCGCCGCCTCGCGCAAGACCCTCCAGCAACGCCACGACGATCGCGAGCGTCTGACGCTCAGCGCACCGGTCGCGGGCACGGTGCTGCCGCCGCCGTACATTCCGCGGCGCGAAGACGAACTAGCCACCAAGGAACTTCCCAAGTGGAGCGGCACGCCGCTCGAAACGTCGAACCTGGGCGCCTATCTCGAACCGCCAACGCTCTACTGCCAGATTGGCAACCCTTCGCAATGGGAAGTCAACATCGTAATCGAGCAGGACAACATCGAATTCGTCAGTCCCGGCCAGCCGCTACGAATCATGTTCGACGCGATTCCGGGCGAGGTCTACGAAAGCACGATCATCGAGATCGGTCCTGAGATGGAGTTCACCTCGCGGCAGCTTTCGAGCAAGGGCGGTGGTGACCAGATGAGCAAACAGGACAAATCGGGACTCGAACGGCCCATGACAACCTCCTATCAGGCGCGGGCCGCGATCGACGACGACTCGGGCCTGATGGTGCAGGGAATGCGCGGAACCGCCCGAATTTCGGCCAACTGGCAGCCGCTTGGCAAACGGGCCTGGCGGTGGGTCATGCGAACGTTCAACTTCCATTTGTAACGCGTTCGCCCCGAGGGCCACTGGCCGCCACTTTTCTGAGTGCCGATGGGTTTGGCCCGACAATCGCACTCTCTCGGTCCGATCGCATACAATCCAAGCATGGAGCAATCGTGGCGCATGTCCGATCGTTCACGCGCCCTACCGCCAATCGCCAGTGAGCCGGCTCGATGCTCGATTATCGGATCACGTTCGAAGAGCCCGCCTATTTGTTGCTGCTGGCGGTAATCCCGCTATTGTGGTGGATCGGACGCCACGGCCTGACAAGCCTCGGCCGCGGCCGGCGGTGGACCGCGTTGGCTCTGCGGAGCCTGCTGATCGCGTTCGTGGCGGGCGCCTTGGCCGAAATGCAGTTGGTGCGCACGAGCGACCGCCTGGCCGTGTTGTATGTCGTCGATCGCTCGGCCAGCATGCCGGCCGAACAATTCGACGACGTGGCCGCGTTCATCGAGCGGTCGGCCAAGCGCGACTCGGGTAAGCCGGACGAGAATCGCGCCGGCGTGATCAGCTTTGGGCGCGATGCCGCGGTCGAGTCGCCTCCGCTGGCCGGCGACGAACACCTGCCGCGACGGTTCGAAACCGAGGTTGATACAAGCGCATCGAATCTGGCGGCCGCGTTGCGACTCGCCCAGGCAATTTTTCCGCCCGACGCGGCCAAACGCGTGGTCGTGATCAGCGACGGCAACGAGACCACGGGTGACGCCCTCGCGCAGGCGCAGCAACTCGCCTCGCTGGGCATCGGCATCGACGTGGCGCCGGTGGCGCGAGGCGGCGAGCGCGAGATCGCCGTCGAGAAGCTTTCGCTGCCGCAAGAGGTTCGCCAGGGAACGCCGTTCGAGGCGCGCGTGGTGGTAAACCACGTTGCCGCGGCCGGCGATGAACGTCCGGTATCGGGGCGCTTGCGGATCAGCCGCACGGCGGGCGGCCACACCCAAACCCTGGCCGATCGCGAAGTCACCCTGCCGCCGGGCAAGCAAGTCTTTTCGTTTCAAGAGGAACTCGACGCCGCCGATTTCTACACCTATTCGGCCACCTTCGTGCCCGACGAATCGACGGGCGACACCCAGGTGGAAAACAACCAGGCGACGGCCTTCACGCACGTCCGCGGACGCGGGCAAGTGCTCGTGATTCAAGATTTCATGAAAGCCGGACAGTTCGACGGGCTGGCAGACATCCTCCGCAGGCACGAACTAGAAGTAACGGTCCAATCGAGCAATCAACTGTTCGCCAATCTGGCCGACCTGCAACGATTCGACCTGGTGATTCTGGCCGATGTCGCCCGGACCACCGGTCTCGAAGCCGAGCAGCTCACCACGTTCAGCGACGAACAGATCGAGATGCTCGCGCAAAACACGCAACACCTGGGCAGCGGGCTGCTGGTGATCGGAGGCCCCGACAGCTTTGGCGCCGGCGGCTGGACGAACACCGCGCTCGAACGGGCGCTGCCCCTCAACTTCCAGGTGAAAAACGCCAAGGTAGTTCCCTCGGGCGCGTTGCTGCTGGTGATCGATAGCTCGGGCTCGATGGACGGCGAGAAGCTCGAGCTGAGCAAAGCCGCCGCGATCGCCGCGGTCAAAGTGCTCAGCCAAGACGATCACGTGGGCGTGGTGGCGTTCGACTCGACCGCGCAGTGGATCGTGCCGCTCACGAAAGTCGAAGATCCGGAAGCGATCTATCGGCAAATCGCGCGGCTCGAGTCCGGCGGCGGCACCGACATGGAGCCCGGCATGGCCCAGGGCTATCAGGTTCTCGAGGCGGTCGACGCCGCCGTGAAGCACATGATCGTGCTGACGGACGGCCAGACGCACGGCGGCAACTTCACCTACATGGCGCGTCTCGCCCGCCAGCATAAGATCACGACGAGCACCGTGGCCGTGGGAACCGACGCGGCCGTGCAGTTGTTGAACGACATTGCCGGCGCCGGCGGTGGCAAGCACTACCAGGTGGACAATCCGCAGGCGATCCCACGCATCTTCATGAAAGAGGCGCTGCGCGTCGCCCGGCCGGTGATCTTCGAAGACACCGCGGGGATACTTCCACAGCGCGTCGCAGGCCATGAGATTCTGGCGGGCATCGAAGGCGATTTGCCGCTGCTGACGGGCTTTGTGATGACGACGCCCAAGCAGAGTCCGCTCGTGGAAATTCCGCTGCTGTCGCCGCGGCCGGCGGGCAATCACAATTCGCTGTTGGCCACCTGGCAATATGGGCTGGGGCGCGCCACGGCGTTCACGACCGACGCAGGCCAGCGCTGGACGAAAGCCTGGCCGCAATGGTCGGGCTACGAGCCCTTTTTCACGCAATTGGCCCGCTGGACGATGCGGCCGACCGACAAGCAGCACACGCTGAACGTGTTTGCCGAAGTCAACGACGGCGCGATCGACGTGGTGGTGACGGCGCTCGACGCGGACGATCAGTTCATCAACTTCCTAGACCTGAACAGCGTGCTCCTGGGCCCGGGCGGAAAGCTCGTTCCGCTGGAGCTCGAACAGACCGCGCCAGGACGCTATGTCGGGCGTTCGGAAGCCGTGCAGCCGGGAAGCTACTTTCTGGCCGTCAACGGCGGCCTCCACGAAGCGCCGGTTCGGGCGGGAATCAACGTCCCCTACTCGGCCGAGTTCCGCCAACGAGAAAGCAATTTACAGCTTCTGCGAAACATGGCCGCCCTGGTCCCCAGCGGCGGCCAACGCGGCGCGGTCATCTCGGCTTTGCACAACGCGTCGCAAAACGCAGCGCCAGACGCCAATGTATTTCGCGGCGGACTCCCGCAGGCCACCAGCCGCCAGGACGGTTGGCACTGGTTGGCGTTTGCCGTGGGATGCTTGTTTGTGGCCGACGTGTTCAACCGGCGCGTGATTGTCAGCGTTGCGTGGGCGAGCGTGCTCGTCCGCCGTGCCGTTGCTCGGCTGCGAGGGCAATCGGCGAGCGCCGAGGCCGCGCCAGCGATCGAGCGGCTCCAAGCGCGCAAGGCGCAACTCGATCGGGAATTGGCCGAACGGCGCGCGGCCGCGCGTTACGAGCCGTCTGCCAGCGCCGCCGCGGACATCATCAGCGACACGATCGCAACGGCCGAACCACCTCGCGCCGCGCAAAACCAGGAACTGGCCCCGCAGGCGGAAGAAGAGTCGTACACCTCGCGACTGCGCAAAGCGAAGCAAAGCGCGACCAAAGGGCGCCGCGGCGGCACGCTGCAATAACCGGGGGGACAGGAACGAACCGCTAAGCCGGCCTACCCGGCGCACACGCCCTCGAGCGGCAAATTGCCCTCGTCGTCGAACGGTAGCGGCCGCAAATCAGTCAGCACCTCGAGGTCGCCGCGGGCTTGCGACTCTGCCAGCAGCGCCGCCGAGCATTCCACTTCGGCCAGCTCCAGCGTATTGCGAATCCAGACGATGCGCGTATTCTCGGGTGCGACCATCCCCAACGTGGAGAGGGCCGTTTCGATCGTTTCGCGATCGGTCGGAAAATCGATCGGCAGCATCGCGGCCGAGACGTGACCGGCGGTGATGCAGTTGACGCGCGTTTTCTGCACATCGGTTTGAGCAATCACCCGGCTCGTGGCGAACTCGACCAGGCCGATGCCGGTGGCATTGCCGTGGGTTTCTTCGGTCAGTCCGCGAACCATGATCCGCTTGACCTTGGGAGTTTCGTTTTTGCCGGCGCGATGTTCGTTGTACTTGCGGCCCACGACGTTGGTATCCATGCCGGTGCCGCTGATGTTCTTGCCGATTTCGTCGATGATCAGTAGATCGATCAACTCGAAGGGCAGCCGCGGCAGCAACCGCTTGGCCATCGCCAGCAATTCCTTCTCGCGCGTTTCGAAGTCGCCGGGCGCGACGGCTTCCAGATAGCCGGTGTCGTCGTAGGGATTCTCGACGATGGCCAGTCCGCCCGCGATGCGGCAGGATTCGAGAACGCGGCCGGCCACGCTGCGGACGATCTGTCCGAAACTGTAATCTTGAATGGCGCGGTGATAGACCTTGGCCCCCTCGTGCTTGCCGAGCCCGATGAGCATCATCTTCATCAGTCCGCTTTCGATGTCGCCCACGAAGTTGGTGTGCGGCTTGATGCGATTGCAAACCAGCACGTGATCGGCCTCGAAGGCATGCCGGTCGAAATGCACGTCGAAGCCTTCGGCCGTCTGGCAAACGACGACGGTCTCCATGCTGGAGACGATGGGGCAGCCGCAAAACGCCGTCGTGATGCCGTAGGCGTGCAGCACTTCGAGCTGGCCGTCGGGCGTCCCGCCGCCGTGGCTGCCCATGGCCGGCACGATGAACGGCCGGGCCGAAAGCGACTTCACATGGTCGACGACTGCCTTGGTAATGACGGCGATGTTCGCGATCCCGCGGCTGCCGGCAGTGATGGCAACGCTAGCACCGGGCCGGATGATTTTTCCCAAGTCGAGCGAGGCGAGCTGGCGTTCGACTTCGCCCGGGATATCGGCAACACGAGGCGCCTCGAATTTCTGTCGCAAGCGGAAGAACGTGGGAAGCAGTGCCAAGGCGATGTCTCTCGAAAGTGTCTCGGCGGGAAGACCCCCCGCTCACACCGTGGGCCACGATATCGGCCGCCGCCGAGCGGCGGCGGCCGCGCGGGATGGCCAGAGACGGGCGTTGGGGCCGGTTTTCGACGGCCCTGGGCACGTCTCCATTGCCGATTCTATAGAACAAGCCGGCCGAGTTCCACGACGACTGAAATCGGCATGGCGGCACGACTGCCGCTGCATCGTCTGGTCCGGAGCGGTAGAATCGGCCTCGGGGGAATCGGGGAGATCGAGCCCAGCGGCCAGGCATCCCCCCTTGCTCTTTCGCTCTCCGCAAATCGCCGAGGATGTAAGGATGTCGACGGTGAACCGCCGCCGCAAGCGGCACGAGGAATATACGGAACCGGATGCCACCCCGCCGCCGCGCAAGTTTCGCGCATTTCGCAACGGCTGCATCGCGATGCTGGTGCTGTTGGTAGCCGCGGTGTTCCTTGCGCCGACGATCATCGCCCGTACGTCGCTGCGCAACAGCTTGCTGAGCTCGGCGCTGGAGCTGGACGGCTCGATCTCGTTGGGCGCGCTTTCGCTCGGCTGGTTCTCGAGCATCGTGGTCGACGACCTGGAGCTGCGCGATCGTGAGGACCGCGTGCTGGTGGAGGTCGCACAAATTCGCACCGATAAGTCGCTGCTGGGGCTGCTATTCTCGGCTGGCGACATCGGCGTGGTCTATCTCGATCAGCCGAAGCTGCACGTCATCTGTCACGAGCAGGATACCAACCTGGAACGTGCCTTTGCCAAGGCGATCGAACGCGACGCGGACGCCAAAGCGGCGATCGATTTGCGCATCCAGAATGGAACCGTCGAAATCGATGACGTGCCCGCGGCGCGGGCGTTCCGGGTCGAAGCGTTGAACGTCAGTTGCGCGATCGCCGACAGTCAGCAGCCGATCGTGCTGGCGGCCAGCGGCAACCTGCTCGACGGCAAGAACGCGGGCAAGTTCGACGTGCAGCTTGAAACGCGACGCTCGGCCGATGGCAAGAACGCCCTCGAAAGCGGCAAGGTCGTGAGCGAGTGTTCGCGGTTGCCGCTGGAGCTGTCCGCTCCGGTGCTCCGTCGGACCGTCGACGGCGCGAACCTGGCCGGCCGGCTATCCACGCGATTGAACGGCGCCTGGGGCAAGCTGGCCGAGGCGGGAGAAGCTTCGATCCAAGGCGAAACGGTGATCACGAGCCTAAGCTTCCAGGCCGATGCGATCGGACACGATACGATTCGCCTCGAGAAAGTGGAGATGCCCTGCCATCTCGTGCAACAGGGCGAGACGGTCGAGATCGAATCGCTCGGCGTAAAATGCGAGCTCGGCAGCTTCGAGCTGACGGGCCGCGCGAAGATGGAGGATCTGACGGCGGAAGATCGGCTGCGCGCGCTGACCCACTCGACTTACAAAGTCAACGGCGAGCTAGACCTGGTCGCCCTCTCCAAGGTGCTGCCCGAGACGCTCCGCATTCGCGAGGGCACCGAGATCACGTCGGGCACGGTCCGAATGGCGATGACCGGCGGACACGAGGACGATGCGTCGGTGTGGAGCGGTCAGATCGACGCCAGCCGGCTGGGAGCGACTTCCGGCGGCAAGGCCCTGGTCTGGGAGAATCCGCTGGCCATCGACTTCGCCGCGCGGCAATCGAAATCGGGAATCCTCATCGATCGGGCGGAGTGTACCTCCAGCTTTTTGCACGCTCAGGCCTCGGGAAGCCTGAACGATTTGTCGGCCAAGGCCAACTTCGATCTGGCCCGGCTGGTGGAAGAACTCAAACAGTTTGCCGATCTGAGCGAGATGCGACTCGCCGGCCAGGGGGAGGCGCAACTCGAGCTCAAGCGGACCGCGGACGACGCGTTCACGGCCAGCGGCCGGTTCGAGGCGCGCGACTTTCAGTTCGTGCCCGTCTCCGGCGGGCAGGCCTGGGTCGAGCCCAAGGTCGTCGCCACGTTGGAGCTTGGCGGCAAATTCGAAGAACAGACGCTGAAGCACATCGAACGCGGCATGGTAACCGTCGACGTGGGCCCCGAGCGCTTGACGGCCCAGTTGCGCGAAGCGGTCACCGATCCGGCCAACGCGCTGTGGCCGCTGGCTTGCGCCTGGCAAGGCGAGCTGGGAGCCTGGACACCACGGCTGGAAGCTTGCCTGGGTATGAAGGGCTGGACTCTCGCGGGCCGCGGAAAAATGCAGGCCCAGGCGATCGTCTCGGCGAAGACGATCCAAATCGAACAAGCCACGGGCGAGATCGAACAACTCGCGGCTGTAGGCAATGCGTGGTACGTCCAGGAACCCAACGTAACGCTCTCGCTCCAGGCGAAACTAGACCGCGAAGCGCAGCGCGGCGAGATCACCACCGCGCGTCTGACTGCGGGCACGACCGCGGCCGTGATGAATGCGGCCCAGCTACGCCGCAACGAGGACGGTGCGTGGTTGCTGGACGCGGGCACGGCCCAATTCGGCACGGATTTGGCCACGCTGTATCGCTGGCGGCATTCCCCCCAGGCGCCAGCAACTTGGCGTGTGTCCGGGCGGCTTGCGGCTCAAGCTCAGCTCAAGCAGGACAAGACCTCGACAACCGCGCGAATCGACAGCGTTGTTGATCAATTGATGGTCGTCGACCTTTCGCAGCCGGGCGTCGGAAACCAGAGCGCCACGTGGCAAGAACCGCGGATTACGCTGGCCGCTTTGGCGACATATCGGCCCTCGACCCAGGAGCTTCAGCTCGAACAGGCGCAACTTGGGTCCGCGGCGATGCGTGCCAGCGCGCAGGGTGTCGTGCCCCTGTCGGCGGAAGGCGGCGCGATCAACCTCAACGGCAGCTTGGACTACGACTGGCAACAGCTCGCGGCGCTGTGGCGTCCGCTGCTTGGCGAAAACGGGCAGCTTGCCGGCAAACAGAGCCGGCAATTCAACGTGACGGGCCGTTTGACCGGCAGCCCCCTATCGGCCGATTCGTGGCGCAGCGTCAGCGGACAAGGCGCGATCGGCTGGAGCGGCATCGCCGTGCATGGTTTCACCGTTGGGCCGGGCGACATCGTGGCGAACCTGGTCGACGGTCAGGTTCGCGTGCAGCCGCTCGATGTGACGGTGAGCGAAGGCCGCTTGACGCTGGCCCCCTCGCTTCGCTTCTCGCCCGCGCCGGCGGAACTGTATCTTCCGCGTGGCCCGCTGCTGACCGACATCCACCTGACGCCGGAAATGTGCAAGCGCGGCCTTAAGTTTATCGCGCCGATTGTCGCGGAAACCACGGTGGCCGACGGACGGTTTTCGGTGACGATGGACGGCGGACGGATTCCGCTGTTCGACGCCAAAGGCGGCGACGTCGCCGGTCACATGGCCATTCGCGCGCAGGTGAAGCCGGGCCCCGTCGCTCAAGAATTCATGGTGCTGGTCAATGAGATCTTTTCCGTGCTGAAACGCGGCAACTTCCAGCCGCTGAACAGCCAAACTGGCGCCCTGATGAGCGTGGACACCTCGGATATCGAATTCCGGATGGTGCAGCGGCGGATTTATCACCGCAACTTGAAGTTCGTGCTCGGAACCATGCACATTTCGACGTATGGTTCCGTGGGACTCGACGACGAATCGCTGGCGATGATCGCTGAAGTACCGCTTCAGGCCAGCCTTTTCGGCCGCGATGTGACGCTAGGCGCCATGGAAGGGCAGGTCTTGCAACTGCCCATCGGCGGAACGCTGAGCAAGCCGCAACTCGACCAAGGCGCGCTGCGGCAACTTACCACCAGCATCGTTCAGAGCCTCACCCGCGGCGTCCTGCAAAATGAACTGGGCAAGCGTCTCGAAGGCCTGCTGCCGCGGCAGCAGATAATTCCGGCGCCGTAGCCGACCGCGCCATGTGCCCCGCGAGCTCTTTTCGCTCATCGCGGAATACTTGCGCAATTTCCGCGCTGCCGCCACAACGCCGCTCGTGCTAGGATAGCCGCTGGCGGCACGACCGATATTTGCTCGCACATGCGAGGCGAGCGCGCAGCAATGAAACTACATTTGCTCGGTACGGGCGGATACCATCCCAGCGATCGGCGACAAACCGCCTGCTTGATGTTGCCCGAAGTGGGCGTGGTGCTGGACGCAGGAACGGCGTTCTACCGCGTGGGCAACTATCTTTGCACCGACGAGCTGGATGTCTTTCTGACGCACGCCCATTTAGATCATGTGGTGGGCATTACGTATTTGTTCGACGTGGCACGCACCCGCCCGTTGCGGCGGATCACGGTCCACGCGGCGGCGGACAAGCTCGCCGCCGTGCGCACTCATTTGCTGAACGAAGCGTTGTTTCCGGCGAATCCGCCGTGTGAGTTTCGGCCGTTGACGAACGAGGTCGCGCTGCCGCACGGCGGGCGTCTCACGCATTTCAACGTGGAACATCCGGGCGGTGCGATCGGCTTTCGGCTGGATTGGCCGGACCGTTGCATGGCTTATGTGACGGACACCACGGCGACGGCCGACGCCGCTTATCGCGAAGCGATCCGCGCGGTCGATCTTCTAGTCCATGAGTGCAATTTTCCGGACGAGCAGGCCGAACTCGCCGCGCGCTGGGGCCATAGTTCGCTGAGCAACGTGGCACGGCTGGCGGCCGATGCCGAAGTGGGGCGGTTGGTCCTCGTGCATATCGACCCGATGGCTCCCGAGGCGCCCCTGGACCTGAACCTTGCACGACGGCTTTTCCCACGGACGACGATCGCGGAAGACGGCCAGGTCGTCGAGTTCTAAACGCGATCCGCCCCAGAACTGCGCTCCGGCGCAGTTACCAATTCATTAAACCTGGTAATTTGCGCAATCCACGACCGAATAGACATCTTTGCATATCGCGATAAGTCAAGATTTAACTATGGGTTGCGCACGGTGCGTCGGAATCTTCGCGAAGGGCAACGTTCGTGACTTAGCTTGACGTTTTCGCACGTCAGGGTGAGAATGCTATCGCGTTCATGTTGGTTACGGTCAGCTAGCGGCAATCTCGGCGCAGATGCCGCGACGAGCAGACTGTACCCTCCGATGGGTGTAGGACGGCCTTAGCTCTTGGCTTTTTGTTTGAACGGGCTTGAACAGAAAGCGGCAAATCTTCGTAAAGAAGATTTAACAGCGAGGGGTCGGTCGGGAACGAGGAATGACTCCCAGCACTGCAACGGATTTCCCACCGCGACGAAGCACAGCGCCCCCCGCCTGAGTAGCCATAGTTTTTAGTTTTCCGGCTTCCACAAGTCAGAAGCAACTTACCCAAAACGTCTGAAGCGGACGTTCCTGGTGGAAGTTGTTCGCCTGATGGTCCGTTATGCACGTACCCTCGTCGGGCTCGATGCATGTAGGTTGAACCTTTTTTGAGAGCCGGATCGTTCCGCATTGCAACTGGCAGAGGCACGAGGCAAACCATTGGCGCGGCAAGGGAACCGTCGGCCACTAATTTCTCCGCGTCCGGGGAGTCGCGGGAGGGAGTAACCCATGAAGATAAACAAGGTCACGTCCGTCGAAGATTACAAGATCGTCAGTAGTTTTCAATCGCTGCGCAAGACGCTCCTGGATGAGCGATTTGCCGATCGCCTGGAGAAGCCGCTCGCCTATTGGGCCTTGCCCAACGATCGCCGCTTGCCGCTGGCTTTTTTGGGCCGCACGATCAAGGACCTGCTGGCGACCCCGTTTGAAGAGCTTTCGGCAACGCCCGGCATTGGACAAAAGAAGATCAGTTCGCTGGTCAAGCTCCTTTCTCGCGCCACGAAAGACCATCCACCCGCGGCCCCCTTTGGACTGCCGGAGCTGAATGAAAATAGGAAGTCCGGCTCGAGCGATAGGTCGCGCAAGCAGGTCGCGGGCTTCGATCCGTCGATCGTCTCCGAGGCGTTGTGGTCGCAGTGGCGGCAAACCGTGGCGGACTACGGAATCGGCCAAGAGAAGCTGGGCCGGCTTGCGCCCACGTTGCAAGCGTTACCGACGGTGATCTGGCACACGCCGCTCGCGTCCTACCTGGATCACACGGTTGCCGAAATTCGCCAGCTCAAAACGCACGGCGAAAAGCGCGTGCGCGTGGTATTGGAAGTGTTCTACGTCGCGCATCAGATGCTCGACAGCGCTGGCGATTGTCCGCACCTGGCCCTCAAGATCGTGCCCAAATTCGTGCAGCCGATCGAAGACTGGATCGGACGCTTGCTACACGAGGGGCACGTTCCCACGTCCGAGGAAGTGCGTGAGAACTTGACCGTTCCGCTCCTGAACCAGATTCAAATCGACGCCGGCGACACGATCTACGAATTGAGCGCAGGACGGTTAGGCATCAGCGATGGCCCGCCAAGCGTTCGCCAACAGGCCAAGAAGATGGGAGTCACCCGGGCGCGCGTGTACCAGCTTCTCGAAGAATGCGGTCGGGTAATGGACGTCCGCTGGCCGGAGGGCAAGCACCTGCTGGCGCAGGTGGAAGCCAAATTTGCAACCGACCCCGGCATTCACGATCTGAAGCTGCTGCACGCGACGCGCGAGCTGTTTTATCCTGGCAAAGGACAACTCAGCGACGGCGAGACCAAACAGCCCGCTGAAATACTCGACGAACTGTACGATCCCCTGGATACGCTCCCTAAATGACGACGCAACGTCGTTAATTTGCGAGCCGTGTGGAGCTTCTCTCCGCGTATAGCGCTTTAACTGATCGGTATCTCAACCGGTTCGCATTCGAGCCGATTGCGTTGCGTCGGTTCGCGCGTGTGAAGGATGCGACGTATCGATTCGTAGATTGCCGGGGGCGCTTGTCGCGGCGGGCGTGGTGTGAGCGGCGACCTCGGTCAACTGGCGACGGCGCCGAGCGTGGCTTCTCCATTCCAGATTCGCCCAACCGCGTCCGGCGAGTCGCAGCACCGCGCTGGGGCTGGGAAGTTCTCGGAGAGAATCCCACGCCGCGTGCATCGCGTGCGACAGCAGCGTGCCGAGCGACACTCGTTCCAGGTTGCGCCAGAACAGGCGTTCTTCGGAGAGCGCCTCGGCCCAAGCGCCGCGTCTGGCATCAATATTGTCCGGGGCCAGAATGCCGGCGCCGCGCACGACCGCGGTTTTCAGCCCGGCGCGGCGCATCGCGAGCACTAAATCCGCGTCGGCTTGACGTAGCGTCAGCTTCGGGCTGAAACCGCCGAGAAATTCCAGCACCGACTTGCGATAGAAGGCGGCAAACAAGGCCGGACCGATCACGGTTGCCGGCGGTTCAAAGCCTTCGCCCTGGTCAAGCCCGATCAGATGCCGCCGCCCGCTGCGGTGATAGCCGATCCCCGTTGCCAGCAACCTGGTGGGATCTTCAGCGTTCCAAACCCAAGGAACAACGGAAGCCAGGCGGTTGTCGCTGAACTGGGAAACGGCGGCCTCGGTCCAGCCCTCGCGAACCAGACAGCCGGCCGCCAGCACATGGACGATCGGCGATTGGGCCCGCGCAATCGCCGTATTCAACGCCGAGACGGCATTCGCCCGGCGGGCAGGTGGCAAAAAGCGCACCTCATCTTTCAAGTCATACGGATCGGCATAGGGACGCGTAAGCGCGACGAGCACCTCGCAACCGGCCGGGCGATTTTCAAGCACAGAAACCAGCGTGGCTTCCAGCGCTTCGACGCTGCCGGCCGCGGAGATGACAATAGCGAGGCGTGGCACCGCTCAGACCTCATTCGAACCTGGAGAGATGTGGGCGGCGAATCGAGATCCTTGCCGGATTAGCGTGACGGTAGTCAAACGCCATCGGCAAGGCCTCGCACCGCTATCGGAGTATTTCGGCACCCGGTCCGACAGAAGTTGACAGAACCCGGGAGCGATCGGCCGTGTTGCGGCCTCCAAATGGCTTTGCGAAGGTGTGCAAGCACGCGCTCCTGGCGGCAGGCCGCGTGCCAGCGGCTGTTTGCTAGCACGGTTCCGCGTGCCGCCGTGCGCACGTGGATCGAGTCGCATCACGCGCGCGGCTCCGCCCAGAGCTGCGCCAGCTCGATGAGCATTCGCCCCGCGATTTCCATTTCTTCCAGACAAGCCCATTCGAGCCGCGAATGCAAGTGATGCTGGCCCGTCGAGAGATTGGGAGTTGGCAATCCAAGCTCGGTAAAACGCGAGCCATCGGTACCACCGCGCACGATCGTCAAACGCGGCGTTCTGCCGATCCGCTGAACGGCACGTTTGGCGAACTCGACGGCGCGAGGCTCGCGTGCCAAACCCTCGGCCATATTCCGATACTGCGGAGCGACGGCGATTTCGACCTGTGTGCCGGGGTACTCGCGTTCGGTCGCTTGCGCCGCCTTTTGTAGCAGACCGGCATGCGCGGCGAGCTTTTCGGTATCAAAGTCGCGAAGCAGAATCCGCAAGGTAACTTCTCCCACTCCCCCGGCAATCGTGTAGGGATGCAAAAAGCCTTCTCGATCGGCCGTGACTTCCGGGGCCAGAACGCCGCGCGGCAGCCGAGCGAGAAAATCGCCCGCGGCCCGCAGCGCGTTGACCATGCGGCCCTTGGCGATCGCCGGATGCACGTTCACGCCACGAATCGTCACCGTGGCAAGATCGGCGGAAAATGTCTCGACGTCGATCTCATCGGCCCCCTGGCCATCGAGCGTATAGCAGACCGTGGCGCCCAGCTCTTTCAGGTCGACGTGATCGACCCCGTGACCGATCTCCTCATCGCAAGTGAAGCACACGCGAATCGGCCCATGCGGGATCTCGGGATGCGCGGCAAGCGTGGCCACGGTTTGCATAATGACCGCCACGCCGGCCTTGTCATCGGCCCCCAGCAGCGTGTTGCCGTCGGTCGTAATCAGCGTCTTGCCGAGGAGTTCGTTCAGCTCTGGATCCTCGGCCACGCGAATCACGGCCCGCGCGTTGGCGGGAAGCACGATGTCACCGCCCGAATAGTTGCGAATCACTTGCGGACGGACGTTGGCGCCGGTGGTTTCTGGCGAGGTATCGAGATGCGCGTTCCAGGCGATGACGGGGGCCGGGTGCTGGACGGTCGCCGGCAGCGTGGCGAGCACGATCCCCCACGGCGTTTGAACGGCGTCTTCAAGCCCCATTGCCAGGAGCTCGTCGCGCAGCATGCGGCCGAGTTCCAACTGGCCCGGCGAACTGGGATACGACGATTGTCCCTCGCGGGCCGTGGTATCGACTTGGACATAGCGCAAAAAACGCTCGAGCAGGCTTTCCGTATCGATCATCCCTGGGTCCGTTCTTCGAGAGAGGATGGATTGCAGGCAATTCGCATTTTCCGGCCGGATGCCTCGCTATTTTAACTTGTTTGTCTACCTGGCCGGAAGCGTGTCGACAAACGCTCGCGCCAAGGCAACCCACTCGGCCAATTGCATGTCTGTGTCCAGGCCCTCGGCATCGATGACGACCCAACCTTTCATGGGCTTTCCAGTCACGTCGAACGGGCGCACGACGGGCAGGTTCTGCAAGCGTGTGGCTTGCTCCGCGCCGATCCGCGCGATCAACGACGTTCCCCACACGGCCACGAGTAGATGGCCGCGAAGCAAAAAACCCAATCCGCCGAACAAGCGTTTTTCTTCGACCCGTCGATCATGCCCGATCGACTGGCGCACGCGAGCGGCGAGAGAGGCACTGTAGGGCATCGAGCGACCTGTCGATCGTTTCACAAGCAGCAACAATAGCGACGTTTATACCACGAAGGCTCGTCGTTGGCGTTCGGAAGTTTCCGGGGCTGAAAGCAAGGCTTCGCGCGACAAGCCGCTTTCTGGTACGTTGTTCGAGACAAAACTCGAATGCATTCTCATGGCGCCAATTCTCTGGGGAACCCGCGGCATGGCCGACACCAGTGTTATGTATCTGGCTTTTGATATTGAAAGCGTCGCCGACGGGCAACTGGTCTCGCGGATTCGCTATCCGGGCGAGGGCCTGGAGCCGGCCGAAGCAATCGCCCGCTACCGCGCCGAGTTGCTTTCCAAGTACGAAAGCGACTTCATTCCGTACACGTTTCATTTGCCAATTTCGGTAGCCGTGGCCAAGATCGCGGGCGACTATCGGCTATTGGACATCTCGGTGCTGGACGAACCGCAATTTCGCCCCCACGTGATTACCGAGCACTTCTGGCGGGGGTGGGAGCATTATCGCCGTCCGACGCTGGTCAGCTTCAATGGCCGCACGTTCGATTTACCCCTGCTGGAGCTAAACGCGTTTCGCTTCGGCGTCAGCGTGCCGGGATGGTTCAACGTGACGGCAAGAACCTTCGAGCAGTATCGGAATCGGTACAACCTCGACGCGCATATCGACTTGCAGGAGATCCTGACGAACTACGGGTCGACCCGATTCACCGGCGGGTTGAACCTGGCCGCGAACCTGCTCGGCAAGCCCGGCAAAATGGATGTCCAGGGATTCATGGTCCAAGACCTCTACAACGAGGGCAAGCTGCAAGAAATCAACGATTATTGCCGGTGCGACGTACTCGATACATACTTCGTGTTTCTTCGCACGCGTGTTTTGTTCGGTTTGATTTCACTCGATGAAGAACAAGGCCTGATCGCCCAGACCAAGTCGTGGCTGATCAAGAAATCGGCCGAGTCGGCGGCCTACCGAATTTATCTCGAACGTTGGGGAGACTGGGAAAACCCCTGGCAACCGTGAACAGCCCACATCGCAACCGTAAACAGTAACGAAGCGAGACTTATTGCGCGGCCATGTGCCGGTCCGCCGGCGCCGGCAAGGTCGTCACCGGCGTACAGGCCGAGGCTTGAAACTGCTCGCCTGCCCGTAAGTCTCCCTCAAAACGCAGCACGACGGGCACCGCGACAGCCCATAGTTCACGTTCGTCGCGCAGCATCTGCGAATTGAAACCCTCAATGAACAGGCGCGCATCAGCGGCTGAGTATGGAGATTCCGAAGCGGGCTCGACGGCCGTCGCCAGTGGAGGCAATTCCGACCATTCGGTCGGCTGCCAATGTCGATAACGAGCAATCCACAGTCGATAGACCTGCGACGGTGCCTCTGTCGACGGTGCCTGATTACCACGCGCCTGATTACCACGCGCTGGATTATCATGTGCCGGATTGCAATGTTCCGAGTCGCTACCCGGAGTACCGATGGCGTGCATTCAGCCTATACCCCTTTCAATCGCGTACCACGCGTATGAGCTAAACTCGTGCCTGCCGCGACCGGCCGACGGCGCGTCGGCCGAAACACCAACCGTCGAAGCGTCAGCAGATTGACATGACCGCGGCTCTATACTATACAAATGTACATGTTTCTGTCAAGCCGCTTCCAATCCCAACCACGGTGCCGAGCAAGCGTCTGGAAACCCTGACGAGAAGCTTCCCACCATGAATCCGTACGCGCATAACATTCGACGGCTGATGGCTCGCAATGGCATGACGTTGCGCGATCTGGTGCAAGCGGCCGGCTTGCACGAGCGCACGGTCAAGGCCGCCATGAATGGCGCGGGCAAGCCCCACGCGCGCACGCTGCATCGGCTGGCAATTGGTCTGGGAGTTTCGGCTGACGAACTGTTTCAGCATCCGGCGGCCGCTCGCGCGAGCAGGTTCAATCAACAAACCAACCCTGCGGTGTCGGCGCTCGTCGCTCACGATCCGCAGCGATTCTCGGAATGGACAGAAACGGACTTCGAAGAACTTTACAGTCATTTCGGCACCGGCGGCGCACTCACAACCGAAGGCGCCGAAAAGGTCGTTGCGGCCATCGATCAGAAGCGGGCCGTGCATCGCAAAGTGGCATTATTACTCGAAAGCAATCAGGCAGAACTCCTCGTCGGTTTTGTCGACCTACTCTACCAGAAGATCGTAGTTCGCCAAATCTAACGCTACGCGTTGTGACAACTGCTTGTCACCCTGTGTCATTTCGCACGCATTCTTGACCATTCGGCGTGTTGGAATCGCACAATCGCCTCATACTCCCGCCGCCAGTGCGGGCGCACCTCGAACGTGCCGCGCGCGATGGGCAGCCGTCCGAGCGCGTCCCAATGGGCCTGGTGCGGTCGGGCGCTGCCGTCGCTCACGCCCGACAGGTGCCGGCTGCCGGTGCCCCAACGATAGACGTAAAACATCTCGCCGGCGGGCAGCAGCTCGCCCCGCGGCGGCCGGCCGGCCTCGGCCAGCAAGCGATTGAATGAGAGATCCTCGCCGCCCGAAAAACCGGCCGGATAGCGGCCGCCCATCAGCTCGAGCGCCGCGCGCCGCCAGAGCGCCATCACGTGCGTGTTGCCCGGATGGTGATCCTCTTTCCACGGCGCGTCGCCGCTCGCGAACCAAAAGTTCTCCGGCCGCCACTCGAGCTCGTCACCGAGCTTGGCCAGCGAATAGCTCAGTCGCCACGGCAGTGATAGATCGTCATCATCCCAGCGACACAGCAGGTCGCCGTCGGCGCGGTCGATCAGGTATTGGATCTTGGCCGAGAGGTCCGGCAGCCGCCGCTCGCTATTGAAGACGCGCACTTGCGGATGCGCGAACGCGAGCTTCTGCCCCGGCGTATCGTTGAGAATCAGCAGCTCCTTGTTCGGATGGTCTTGGCGCAAGAAGCATTCGACGGCCTCTTCGAGCAGGAAGCCGAGCTGGGGATAACGGTTGAACGTCGGACAGAGGCAGGAAATCAGCATGGGAGAAAAAAGGGGTTAGGGATTAGGGGTTGGGGTTTTGA
>CAZRCI010000047.1:0-37014 GCA_964598535.1 uncultured Planctomycetaceae bacterium
CCTTCGTTCCTCAGGGCCGTGCCACCTCCGGCAACACACTCTTAGGACACTACCCTTCGCAGGCCAAACTTGACAGATTCTAGCGGGCGGTGGTACCCTAGACATAGAAAATTTTAAAACCCCAAGCCACATTTCAGTTTACGCCCGCCTGGCGTCGTCCTATCGGGGTTCCAGTCGAAGAGGTTCACCGGATCGATGTCCCGTCGCATGTTGCGCAACCTCGTTCATACACTTTCGCTGGCGGGTCTCGCTTCGGTCGCACTGTGCGCGTTGGTCGAGCAGCGGGCCAATGCCGTTGGCGTGCTGGAAATGCGCAAGATCATTGGCGCTCCGGACCGCCCCACCGATGCCGACACCAAAACGATCAATTCGTACTTGGTGACCGACTACTTCTCGAAATTCACCAAGCCGGCCGATGGCTCGACGCTGGCCATGCTGCGACGTGACTATGGCAACATGGTGCGCGGCATTGGGAAGACACCAGGCCACGATCTCTTGAATCAACGAGCCCACGACTATGCGAATCGAGTCATCGGCGGTGGTTCGCGCTTCACGCCTATGGCCAAGTACAACGCGATGCTGCTCATCGCCGACCTCAACGAGAGCGACGTGCCGGGCGCGATCAAGCCCTACATGCCGGCGCTCGGCACGATGGCCAAATGCCTCGACATCCCGCCCGAGTCGGACATGGCTTACCTCAAGCAGGCCGCCTTGATCGGCGTGACCCGGCTGGCCGAGGAACGCGCGATTCCGCCGAACGCGCTTCCCAAGGTTTCCGACTCGCTGCTCAAGATCTTGCTCGACGCCGATCCGCCGGCTGGCCGCAGCGCTTCGGCCCATAACTTCATGCGGCGCAGCGCCGCCCGAGCGCTGGCCGCGATTGGCAGCCCCGGCCCCAACAACCAGGTCGTCACCGCGATGCGGTCGATCATGGCCGACCAAAACGCCCGGCTCACGCTCCGTTGCGAAATGGCTCAATATATCGGCCAACTTCAGATTCCGTCCGACGCTAAAGTCGACTACCAGGACCTGGCCAATTTGATCGGCCATCAGACCCTTGAAATCTGCGAGCAAGAAATCGATCGCGCGCTGGAGGAGAAACGTGAACCTTCACGTCGTATCCTCCTGTACGCCCTGCGTTCTGCCGACACGGGCCTCAGCGGCTTGAGCCGGTCCGCGGAAAAGAACGACGAGGCCGCCAAGTTCATCGCCAAGATTCGTTCCAAAGTTTCCCAACTGCACGGCCAGCTCGACGATGTCAACAAAACGCCCGACAGCAAAATCGAGGACACGCTGCTGCCCGAGATGGATACGATCCGTGGCCTGCTGCTGCAAAAGCCTCAGCCTCCGATCGCGGCGTTATCGACGCCCGCGGTCACGGAGATCGCCGCCCAGCAGCCCGGACAACAAGTAAGGATCCATCGCCACACGCTTTAGCTCAACCAACAAGACGGCCTTTCAGGAAGAGATCGCCGTCGGCTATCGAAAATACAACATCACACTCTCTGGCAGGCAAAAGGATTTGCCCATGGTCATGCCCTCAGGATGGGTCGCGCGATCCGCGTGCGTTCGTACGGTTCTCGCATCGCTTGCTCTCTCGGTCTGCTGCCTCGGCTGCCGCACCAATCCCAGCAACCCGTTTCTTGAAGCGGACGCTGGCTACGACTATCCCGACGCCGCGGGCGATCCGCTGGCGGCATCGCTCGATCGTCTGAAAAACCGCACCCGAGATCTGAAAGACTCCGCCGCCCAGACGGCCGACACCGCGCAGCAACTGCGAGACGACGCCGCGGCCATCGTCTCGGACACGGCCATCGAAGCCCGGCAAGTGGCGGCCGCCTCGTTCGAGGAGGCCAAGGCCCAGGGCAAGCAGCTCGCCCACGACACGGCGATCGGCGCGGCCGAGACGGCCAAGGCCGCCTCGAACTCCGCGCAACTCGAAACTATCGCCGCGCTCGAGGACTTGCCGCTCGAGCAAGCCGGGCCCGCGCTACTCGTGGCGATGTCGCGCGGCACGCCCACCATGCAGCGTGCCGCGGCCGAGCAACTCGCCCGTCGCTGGCCGCCGGCCGCCGGTTACTCGGCCGAGGAGCTGGCCCAGCAACAGCGCGACGCGGCCATCGCCCAGCTCCAACAGCGTTGGGCCCAGCAGTATGGCAAGATCGACCAGGCCGTTGCCTCGGCACAATTGCAAGCGGCGAACGCCGTCGATCGGGCCACGGCCACCGTCGACTCGGCGCGCGACACCGTCGACGCCGCGCGGTCCCATCTCCAGGATGTGCAACAACTCGTCACCGCCTACCAGCAATCGGATCTGCCCGCGGTCGCCCGCCAAGAACTCGCCAAGTCGCTCGAACAATTCGCCACCAGCGCCGACACGGCGGTCCGGGTGCGCGCCGCGCAAGCCATGGGCGAGACCGGCGATCCGGCGTTCATGCCCGCGCTGATGACCATGCTCAACGACAGTCCCGAGGTGCAGACCGCGGCCATTGCCAGTCTCGAACGCACGACCGGCCGCGACGCCGCCATCACGGCCGACGGCCGCGCGATCACCACCGAAGAACGCGCGCGGGCCTGGCAGCTCTGGTACCGCGAACAACAAGGCACGGCACTGAGATAGCCCTTGAAGGGGCGGAACCCCCACGGGCCAACGAAGCCAAGCCGACGCGCAGCGGGCGTAAATGCTACGCCGCGTCGGCGGCCAGAGCGTCCGCCGTTTCGCCACGCAACTGCGTCACCAAAGCGTACAGTCCGAAGAAAGCCCCGGCGAATAGCAGATCGCTCGTCAAGGCGTTGGCCAGGAACGGCACCGCGTTCAGATAGCAGCGGGTGAAGCCCTCCCAGCTTTTCGGATACCAAACGTACCACACCGCGAAGTTGCTCAAGGCGAACGCGGCCAGCGAAGAGCTCACGGCGCCGCCGCCAACCGTCAGCGGCGACAGTCCCCGACGCAGCACCGAACGCCAGACGATCGGCAGGCACAGCGAGGCGTACACCGCCACCATCACCGCCCGGGAATATCCGCCCAAGAAGTAGTCGGAAACGATCATCGTCGCCAGCGGCACGGCCAGCGCCGTCAGACGGCTGTGAAAGTAAAAGCCCGCGAACAGCGCCGCCGCCGTAATCGCGTTGAAATTCGGCGTCTCGCTCACCAGCCGCACCGTCACGGCCACAGCCACCAACGCCACGAACACCGCCGCCCGGGTCAATTCTTCGCGCTTCACGACTTCTTATCTCCCCTTTGCACGTTCCATGTACGTCAATTCTGTGGATCGTTCGTTCGCGTCGGCCACGACGCATCACCGACCTGAATCGTCAATTGTAGTCGTACGCTTTAAACTCCCACAAGACGGTGTCTCCGGCCTCGAGCTGGAAAGCGCCCGCGCCGACCTCGGCCGTCTTGCCGTTTATCGAAAAGAGCCAGTTCTTACCGCCCGCGTCGTTCTCCAGGCCGTCGATCTCGGTAATCATGGCGTTCGCGCCGCGGCCGCGTTGGACGAACTTGATCCCGCGCGTCCGCTTGGCGGCCCCGGCTAGCGCGTCGAGCACGGTCATCCCCGGGCGCCAGGGCAGCTCGCGAAAATGCAATTCCACCCCGTCTCCATAGTCGACCACCAACTTGAGCACCGGACGGGGGTCCGCCGCCACGGCCGCCTCATGCGCCGCCTGGCCCAATAACAGCGCCACGCACAAAATCCCGAACTGTTGACGGCTTTGCATCTGTCCACCTCGCCGGCCGGTTGCGATCGTTCTCGAACACTCTCTCGCGGTTTCGCGAGCTGTAACATAGCGCCGTCGCCCAGATTGTCAAATTCGCCCACCCGCCGGGGACGAGGCATGCGCGGCCCTTGAAGCCGGCCCGCTCGGGCGGTATCACTAACGTTTTGCAAAACTCCAGTCCTTCGCGCCCGCCTGCTTAAGCGGGTCCCCTCGCGAAGCGACTTCTCCGCTTGATGCCAGGCAAAAGGTAATCGAATCATGGCCGACGCTGGTTATATGACTCTTAGCACCGAGGACGGCGACGTCGCGGTGCTCACCCTCGATGATCCGCGCGGCAGCGCCAACGTCTTGTCACGGGCGGTGCTGGAAGAACTCGCGAAGAACCTCGATGCCCTCGAAAAGCGAACGGACGTGGCGGGGCTGGTGATTCGCTCCGGAAAGCCCGGCGTGTTCATCGTCGGCGCCGACATTCGCGAGTTCGTGGCCAACATCGACGCTCCCAAGGCCCAGATCGAAGAAATGTGCAATCACGGCCGCAAGCTGTTCCAGCGGCTGTCGAAGTTGCCGTTCCCCACGGTCACGGCCATCGTCGGCCAGTGCGTCGGCGGCGGCGCTGAATTGGCCCTCTGGTGCGATCGCCGGGTCATGTCCAACGACTCGAAGGCCATGTACGGCTTTCCCGAGGTAAAGCTCGGCCTGCTTCCTGGCTGGGGCGGCACGGTTCGCGCCCCGCGCGTGCTTGGCCTGTCGAACGCCATCGAACTGGTCACCGGCGGCGAATCGATCGACGCCACGGCCGCGCTCTCGATGGGCCTGATCTCCGACCTCGTGCCCAGCGAGCAACTGCTCGCCGCCGCGATCAAGGTCGTCCGGGCCGAGCAAACGTCCGGCCAGTGGAAGAAAGATCGCGAACGGTGGAACGGCCCGATCGACATCAGCGATACCGAGCTCGGTTTCCTCGGCGCCACGGCCTCGGCCATGATCCAGGGCGCCACCGGCGGCAAGTACCCCGCTCCGCAGGCCGCTCTCGAGTTGATGATGGAATCGGCCGGCGCCGATGCCGATACCGCGGGCGCCGCCGAAGCCAAGGCCATGGCCCAGCTCTTTGGCAGCCCGATCAATCGCTCGCTGCTTAATATTTTCTTCCTGACCGACCGCAACAAGAAAGACACCGGCATCGACCGCAAGGACGTGAAGCCGGGCGAAATCAAGTCGGCCGCCGTCATCGGCGCCGGCATCATGGGCCAGGGCATCGCCGCCGCCACGCTCAAGCGCCGCCTGCCGGTGATGCTGGCCGACGCCGCGCCCGCCGCGCTGGCCAAGGGCGTTGCCCAGATTCTGGAAGAAGTCTCGTTCGACAAAACCAAGCGCGGCCCCGACGCCAAGAAGGCCGTCCAATTCGCCGGCCTGCTAAACGCGGCCACCGTCGACGCCGAGCTCGCCCCGGCCGATCTGGTGATCGAAGCCATCGTCGAAAACCCCGAGGTCAAGAAGCAGTTCTACGCCCGCATCGAGCCGCTGCTGAAAGACGACGCCATCCTGGCCTCGAACACCTCGACCATCCCCATCACCAAGCTGGCCGAAGGCCTCAAGCGGCCCGACAAGTTCTGCGGCATCCACTTCTTCAATCCCGTGCGCAAGATGCCGCTCGTCGAAATCATTCGCGGCGAGAAGACCAGCGACGAAACCGTCGCCACGGCCGTGGCCTACGCCAAGAACATCGGCAAATCGCCCATCGTCGTCAACGACGGCCCGGGCTTTCTGGTCAATCGCCTGCTGCTACCGTACATGAACGAGGCCCTGGAACTGATCTCCGACGGCGCCGAGGTAAAGGCCATCGAAAAGGCGGCCAAGGATTTCGGCATGCCGATGGGCCCGATCACGCTTTACGACGTGGTCGGTCTCGACACGGCCTTCTACGCCGGGCGCGTCATGTACGAGGCCTTTCCTGATCGTACCGCGGCTTCGCCGATCCTCGGCGCCATGGTCAAGGCAGGACGCCTCGGCCAAAAGAGCGGCGCCGGGTTCTTCGCCTATAAAAAAGAGGCCAAGGGACGCGGCACGCCCGACCCGGCGGCCGACGCGATCGTCAAGCAGTACGTCCGCAAGGAGCAGAAGTTCACCCAGGAACAGATCACGCATCGCCTGTTCCTGCCGATGGTGCTCGAAGCCACGCGGATTCTCGAGGCCAAGGTCGTCCGCGACGTGCGCGACGTCGATCTGGGCCTGATCTTTGGCGTCGGTTTCCCACCGTTCAAAGGCGGGCTGCTGTTCTGGGCCGACACGCTCGGAGCCGCCAAGATCGTCGAATTGCTCGGACCGCTGGAGTCGCTTGGCGAACGGGCCAAGCCCACGCCGCTGCTGCTCGAAATGGCCAAGAGCGGCAAGAAGTTTTACGACATGTAGTGAAGACCGTCGGGCTCCGTCGAGCCCGGCGCTTGCTCCCGGGATACTCATTGTGAACACGCTGCGAATGCCACCCCTACCGGGCGGCGCTCGCCCCTTCTCCATAAACTTTCGTGAGGTAGCGAAGCCGATGAAACGCGCCGTCATTGTCGATTGTGTCCGAACGCCCATTGGCCGGGCTCACAAGGAGAAGGGCGTCTTCCGCGAAGTCCGTTCCGACGACCTTGCCGTCCAGGTCGTGCAAACCCTGGTCGAGCGCACCGGCATCAACGTCGACGAAATCGAAGACGTCGTCATGGGCAACACCCAGCAACAGGGCGAGCAAGGTCTGAATGCCGCCCGCGTCGTGGGACTCATGGCCGGCTTGGCCACGCATACCGGCGGCACCACGGTCAACCGCCTCTGCGGCTCTGCCCTGCAAGCCATCAACCAGGCCGCCCATGCCATCATGGCCGGGTTCGAGGACGTGCAGATCGTCGGCGGCCTCGAGCACATGGGCCACCTCGCCATGGACGCCGGCATCAACCTGAATCCCAAGCTCTTCCATCGCACCTCGAAGGGCGCGCTGGCGATGGGCGTCACCGCCGAGTTCCTGGCCCAAACCCAGGGCATCTCCCGCGAGGAGCAAGACAAGTTCGCCCTCCGCAGCCACCAGCTCGCGGCGGCCGCCCACGCCAAGGGCGAGTTCAAACGCGAAATCGTCCCGGTCTACGGTCGTGACGAAGCCGGCAACCGGATCCTGGTCGAGGTCGATCAGTGCGTCCGCGGCGACGCCAGCCTCGAAAGCCTGGCGTCGCTCAAGCCGGCCTTCATGCCCGGCATGGGCACCGTCACCGCCGGCAACAGCTCGCCGCTGAACGACGGCGCCGCGGCCCTGCTCGTGATGTCCGAGGACAAGGCCAAGTCGCTCGGCCTCAAGCCGCTGGTGCGCATCGTCTCCACGGCCATCGTCGGCGTCGATCCCGCGGTGATGGGTACCGGCCCCGTGCCCGCCACCAAGAAGGCGCTCAAGCGAGCCGGCATGCAGTTGTCCGATATCGATGTGATCGAGCTCAACGAGGCCTTCGCCTCGCAGGCGATCGCTTGCATGCGGATGCTCAAGCTCGACGAGTCCAAGGTCAATCTCCGCGGCGGCTCCGTGGCCATCGGCCACCCGCTGGGCGCCAGCGGCGCTCGCATCACGGCCACGCTCGTCAACAACATGATCGACCGTGGCGCGAACCTGGGCCTGGCCACGATGTGCATCGGCGTCGGCCAGGGCATCGCCACGATCTTCGAGCGGGTGTAACAGGCTCCCTGAAAAAGGCAGCGGCCGGATAAGATCGCCTGGCTGCAATCCCAAACTGCGAATTCGCCGCCACGCGCGGCCCCCCGGAAGCCACGAGCGGTGTGCGGAGACGTGTTCGTCCGCACACCGCTTTTTGTTGCGCGCCCCGCAATTTCCAAGCAGATATCCCACCCCTCACGCTACCAATCCCATTTTTCACGTGATATCTTGGGGAGTCGCGGCGGGTCTCCCCATCTACCGCCGCAGGTCCGGGCACTCTTCCACAGGTAGTGATTCATTAGGCAGGGATTTGTTATGCACGCGCAGCCGACCGACGATACCATTCCGCAAATGTTTAGCCGCCGCGTAGCCGCCGATGGAGACCGGCGCGCCCTGCACTTCAAGAAAGACGGCCAGTTCACGGCCCTCACCTGGAACGAAATCGCCCGCGATGCGCGCCTGCTGGCCGCAGCGCTCGCCAAACTCGGCGTTCAGCCGGGCGACCGCGTGGTGCAGGCTTCAGAAAATCGCCACGAGTGGATCTTGCTCGACCTGGCGGTTCACATGGCCCGCGGAATTCACGTGGCCGTGCATTCCACCCTCACCGGCCCCCAGATCGCTTGGCAAATCACCAATTGCGGAAGCAAACTGGTGGTCGTTTCCGGCCCTGAACAGGCGGAAAAACTGGCGGCCGTGGCCCATGAAATCCCGCCCGACGTGAAGTTCGTCTCGTTCGACAAATGGGACGGCGAAATCCACGGTCAGCCCGTGCGGCAGCTTTCCGAAATCATCGCCACCTGCGCCGAGGAAGAAGGCGCGGCGCTGGAAGCCCAGGCCGTCGCCGAAACCAAGCCCGATGATCTGGTGACGATCCTCTACACCTCGGGCACGACCGGCGAGCCCAAGGGCGTGATGCTTTCGCATCGCAACCTGACCTCGAACTGCCAGGCCGTGATGCTGGCCTTTACGGCCGAGCCCGACGACGTGCGTCTGAGCTGGCTGCCGCTGTCGCATATCTTCGCCCGCACCAGCGACTACTACCTCTGGATTTGCTCGGGCGGCGAGTTGGCCCTGTGCCCCAGCCGCGAAGAGCTCATCGCCGATTGCCAGGCCGTGAAGCCGCACTATCTGAACGGGGTGCCGTATTTCTTCGACAAGGTGATGCGCACCTTGCACGAAAAGGGCGTGGCCGAAGTTCCCGGCGCGCTGAAGGGCCTCTTTGGCGGCCGCATCAAGATGTGCTGTGCTGGCGGCGCGGCCCTGGCCGATCACGTCAACGAGTTCTTCCTCAAGAGCGGCGTTACGCTCGTCCAGGGTTACGGCCTCACCGAAAGCTCGCCGGTCATCAGCACCGGCACGATGCACGAGCATCGCGTTGGCACGGTCGGCCGGCCCATCGATGGTGTCGAGGTGAAAATCGCCGACGACGGCGAGATCCTCACCCGCGGCCCGCACGTCATGGTCGGTTACTGGAATCTGCCCGACGACACGGCGCAAACCATTCGCGACGGCTGGCTGCACACCGGCGACCTGGGTGAGTTGGAAGGCGGCTTCCTGCGCATCACCGGCCGCAAGAAAGAGCTGATTGTCACCGCCGGCGGCAAGAACATCGCCCCCACGTTCATCGAAGGCCTGCTCACCGAAGATCCGCTGATCATTCAAGCCGCGGTATTTGGCGACGCCGAAAAGTTTCTCGTTGCCCTGATCGTGCCCGATCCCGATGCCCTGCGGGCGGAGATCATCAAACGGCAGATTCCGGTCTTCACGCCCGCAGACGCTCTCGCGCATCCGGACGTGAACGCGATCTATGCCGAGCGCATCAAAGAACGCCTGGCCTGCGTCTCGCACGCCGAGCAGGTGCAAAAGTTCAAGCTCCTCGCGCGCGGGTTCACTCCCGAAACCGGTGAGCTGACGTTCAAGCTCAGCCTTAAACGCGACGTGGTGTGGCAGAACTTTGCCAAAGAAATAAACGCAATGTACGGTCGATAAACGACTTATATCAACACTAGACCTCTGCAAGCTTTTCGTTAGAATAATATCTACCGACCGGTAGGACGGTAACCTTCCCACGAATAACCAATCCCGTTCTCTAAACACCATTCGCGAGAGTGTCATGAATCCGCAGACCCAAGCTGACCGGCAAGCCGCCGACGAACAGGACCAGGATAACAAGGCATCGTTCGCCGAGACGGCGCTGAAGCTGGGCGGCAAGAGTGATGACGAAGCTCGCCGAATGGGCGCGGTCGACAAGGCCGACGACCAGGTCGAAGAGATGTTCGCCAAACGTTTCCAGACGGTGAACAGCCCGGTGCACCGCGCCATCTGGGACCGCGAGCTCCCGATCGAACTTTTCCAGAGCAAGCCGTCCACGCCGCCCGCCGACGTGCAGCGCGTCATGGACAACTCGCTGGACGTGATGCGCAAGCACGTGAAGGCCGGCACAAATCTCGACGAGAATCGCAAGGTTCCGCAGAACGTGCTCGACGAGCTCGGCGAAGCCGGCTACTGGGGCCTGCTGGTCGGCAAGGAGTACGGCGGTTCGGGCTCGCCCTTCGCCGCGTTCGCCAGCTTCCTGACGCAGATGGCGATGGTCGATCCCACCGTGGCGGGCCTGGCCTCGGTACACGGCTGTATCGGCGCCGTCGATCCGCTGCGCACGTTCGGCAGTCCCGAGCAGAAGCAGAAGTTTCTGCCCGGCCTGGCCAGCGGCAAGCGTTTGAGCGCGTTCGCCTTGACCGAGCCCGGCGCCGGTTCCGACCTGACGGCGCTCAAGACCGAAGCCGTGCTCGATGGCAATGACTACGTCGTCAACGGCGAAAAGCTGTTCATCACGAACGTCGTTCCTGGTCGCACCGTGGGTCTGGTGTGCCTCATCAACAAGCGGCCGGCCGTGCTCGTGGCCGATCTCCCGCCGGAAGAGAACGCCGAGTTCCAGCTCAAAAAGTACGGCCTCTACGCCCTCAAGCACACCTACAACCAGGGCATCATCTTCAAGAACTTCCGCGTGCCGGCCGAGAACCTGCTCAAGCCGGGCCGCGGCGACGGGCTGACCATCGCCTACCACGGTCTGAACCTGGGCCGCATCTCGCTCTGTGCGAACGCCGCCGGCACCATGCGGCTGATGATGGCCAGCATGATCCCCTGGGCCCAGTATCGCAAAACCTACGGTGCCCCGATCGCCAGCCGCGAGCTCGTCCAGCGCCGGCTCGGCAAGATCGCGGGCCTGATCGTGGCCTGCGACGCGCTCGTGCAGTGGGGCGGCGGTTTGATCGACGAAGGGTACCGCGGTGAAATGGAATGCGTCATCGCCAAGGTCTTCGGCAGCGAAGCTCAGAAAGAGGCTTCGATCGAGCTGCTCATGAAGACCCACGGCGGCCGCTCCTTCCTCCACGGCCACATCTTCGGCGACAACGTGCACGAGTACCTCGCTCCCTGCATCTACGAGGGCGAAGGCGAAATGCTTTCAATGGCCTTCTTCAAATCGCTGGTCAAATCTCACGGCACCCAGTTCTTCGAGCCGGTCGGCCGCGCCCTCCAGGCCAACAAAATCAAGCAGCCGAACATGGCCAACCCGGCCCACCTCTGGGCCCTCAAAGGCGTGTTCGCCCCGTACGCCGGCTGGCTCGCCGGCCAGTACCTCAAGCCGAAGCCGCGGCCGACGCTGCCCTCGATGCCCGAGAGCCTGCGTCGCCACGCCGAGTTCGCTTCGAACTTCCTGCAAAAGTCGCCGCGTGAAATCTCCGGCACGATGAGCAAGCACCAGCTCGGTCTGGCCGACCGCCAGTGCCGCATGTCCGAGCTGTCGCAACGCTTGCAGGACGCCGTCACGATTCTCTGCACCGCGCTCTACGCGGCCCGCCAGAACGACGAGGTCATCCGCCAATCGGCCGATGTCTTCTGTCAGGATCTGACCTACAAGCTCACCGGCGAGCGGCCCAGCGATCGCTACTACAAGACGATCACCAAGCTCGGCGAAGCCATCTGCGACGGCGGCTTCAAGAGCGTCCAGGGCGCCTACGTCGGCGAGATCATGATGCAGTACGACACCAAATAGTTCGCTCGTTGAGCAAGATCGACGAACTGGAACCACCGGGGGCAAGACCCAAAGGTCTTGTCCCCGGTTCGTTTTTCCCGGTAAGCCTTCGCCGGCCACGCGGTGCCTCCGTATACCGGGCGAACTTGACGCCCACGAGCGAAATTCGACAATAAAGCCTGCTGGCGAGGCGGCAGGTTCATAGCTTCGCCGGAGGGGGAGAGGACCACGTCTTTGAAAGGAAGTCCGCGGTGGCAAAGTTCGCGGTCATCTTGCCAGCGGCGGGACGCAGCACCCGCTTTGGCGACAAACATTACAAAAAGCCGTTCGTGCCGCTGGCCAATAAGCCCGTCTGGCTGTATTCGGCCGAGCGGTTCGTCAATCGTCCGGACGTCAAGCAGATCCTCATCGTGGTCGCGCCCGAGGACATGGAGCAGTTTCGCTTCAAGTTCGCCGCCAACACCACGATCCTGGGGATCGACGTCGTCGAAGGCGGCGCCGAACGGGCCGACTCCGTGGCCAAGGCGCTGGCCCATGTGAAGCCCGACATCGACTACCTCTGCATCCACGACGCGGCCCGCCCCTGCCTGGCCGACGAATGGATCACGGCCGTCTTCGAAGCCGGCGTGAAATCCGGCGCCGCGATTCTGGGCGTCCCCGTGGCCGGCACGCTCAAACGCGTCGGCGCGGGCAACAAGATCGAAGAAACCGTCTCCCGTGCCGGCCTCTGGGAGGCCCAAACCCCGCAGGTTTTTGCCCGGCAATTGCTGCTCGAAGCCCACGCCAAGCGAGGCGACTTTCAGCCCACCGACGACGCCCAGCTTGTCGAGCGCATCGGCCAGGCGGTGACCATCGTGCCCGGCTCGCCGATCAACCTCAAGATCACTTCGCGCGAGGATCTGCGCCTCGCCGAACAAGCGCTCAAGGCCCTGCCCAAGCCCAAGCTTACCGGCGCGGGCCACCCCTTTGCCGACGACGACATGTGGCGCTGAGCGGCGCCTCGCCGAACAACCAGAACGTTCGCCCGGCAACCGCTGGGCTTCTTTTTTTGCGAAAGACCACCGCCTTGAAAGACATCATCGCCGACCTGACCTGGCGCGGGCTGATCCACCAGACGACCGACGAAAAACTGCCAGACTGGCTCAACGCCGCCAGCCGCACCATTTACGCCGGCTTCGACCCCACGGCCGAAAGCCTGCACGTGGGCCACCTGATGGGACTGATGGTGCTCCGCCGTTTTCAACAGGCGGGGCATCGGCCGATCGCGCTCGTGGGCGGAGCCACCGGCATGATCGGCGATCCCAGCGGCAAAAGCGAAGAACGCAACCTGCTGTCGGTCGATGCCTTGCGGGCCAACGTGGCTTCGATCGAAGGGCAGATTCGCAACCTGATCGATTTTGACGCCCCGCGGATCGGCGGCATTCTGGCGAACAATTTCGACTGGATGAGCCGCTTCAGCTACCTCGACTTCTTACGCGACATCGGCAAGAACTTCCCGGTCAACGTCATGCTGGCCAAGGACTCGGTCAAAAGCCGCCTGGAGCGAAGCGATGCGGGCCTCAGCTACACCGAGTTCAGCTACATGCTGTTGCAAGCCTATGATTTCGTCTACCTGCGCGAGCATTTTGGCTGTGATTTGCAGGTAGGCGGCAGCGACCAGTGGGGCAACATCACGGCCGGCATCGACCTGGCCCGGCGGATGAAGGGCGTGCAATTATATGGCCTCACCTGGCCGCTGCTCACCAAGAGCGACGGCAGCAAGATGGGCAAGACCGAGAGCGGCGCCGTCTGGCTCTCGGCCGATCGCACCAGCCCTTACGCCTTCTACCAGTACTGGATCAACGTCGACGACGCCGACGCCGGCAAATGCCTGCGCTTCCTCACCGAGCTATCGCGCGAGGAAGTCGAGACGCTCGACGCGTCGCGCGCCGCCGACCCCGGCCAGCGAAAAAGCCAAAAGCGGCTGGCCGAAGAACTAACCCGGCTCATCCACGGCCCCTCGGGCCTGGCCACGGCCCGCCGCGCCACCGAGATCTTCTTCGGCGCCGAAATCGGCGACCTCTCGGACAAGCAACTTGGTGAGATTTTTGCCGACGTCCTCAGCAAGGATCTAGCCAAGAGCAAGCTCGAAACCGGCGAGCTCACGATCGTCGATGCGCTCGTCGAATCGGGCTTGGCCAAGTCCAAGAGCGATGCGCGCCGCACGGTCGACGGGGGCGGAGCCTACGTCAACAACCGCCGTATCGAAGCCGCCGACCGCAAGCTCACCGCCGCCGACCTCGCCAGCGAAACGGTCCTCGTCCTTCGCAGCGGCAAAAAGAAATACGCCCTGCTGCGGTTCCAATAAGCTCGCGCGCCGCGATGGTCAATCTTGCGATCTTGCTTCCGCGTCGAGCTTCAGGTTCGTCTGCAACGCCCCCTTCACGGCAAACCCCAACGCCCCGTACAACAGCGAACCAAACACCACGGCCGCGCCCAGCAACACCGGAAAGTGATCCCGCATCAGCACCAGCGCCGGCGGCTCGGGAGACTTGGGCGGACGTCGCTTCACCGGCAGGTCGTCGCGTTGATTCACGTCCGACGCGCGCCACGCCTCCCATTCGGCCTGCGCCTCGGGCGTGCTCATCACGCGCAGCGTATTCGCGCGAACGATGAACATTCCGCCCACGACGACCGCCAGCATGACCAGCCAGCCGGTTAGCATCACGACCGGCCCTTTACGGCTGCGCATCGCGCACGGCGATGAAGGCGTTCGTTCACTCATGGCTTTGCCGGCAACAGGTCGAGCACCGCCGTGGTCATGGCGGTGACGCCCGTTTGCAACGTCAGGTCGGCATCGGGGTAGTAGATGGCCGAGTGCAGCGACGGCACGTCGCCCGTCCGCTGATAGCCGGCCAGCCGTTTGGCCTCCACCGAACCGAGCCGGAACATGAAGATCGGCACGCCCGCCCGGCCATAGCGGCTGAAATCTTCGCCGCCCATCGCCGGCTCGGCCAGCACGACATTCTCCGCGCCAATCGCTTTTTTCAGCGAGGGCAGCACGCGCTCGACCAGTGCCTCGTTGTTGAACAGCGCCGGCGTGAACTCGCTCTCGCGAATCACGATCGTCGGCTTCTCCGCCCCGGCCCCCTGAGTCACGGCCTCGGCCTTGCGTCGAATGCCATCGAGCAACGTGCGCCGCACGTCATCGCCGTAGCTCCGCACGGTAAGCTGCAACTTGCAGTCGTCCGGAATAATGTTGTGCTTGGTGCCCGCGTGAATCGAACCGACCGTCACCACCCCCGGCGTCACCGGATCGATCTCCCGGCTCACGAGCGTCTGGAGAGAGACGATCAGCTCGGCCGCCATCACAATCGGGTCGATCGTGCTATGGGGCGAAGCGCCGTGGCCGCCCTGACCGCGCAAGGTAATGTCCACGCTATCGACGTTGGCCAGCGTGTAGCCCGGCCGATAGCCAATCTTGCCCGCGGCCAGCAGCGCGTCGACGTGCAGGGCCAGCGCCATGTCCGGCTTGGAAAATTTCTCGAACAGACCGTCGGTGAGCATCGCCTTGGCACCCTGCCCCGTTTCTTCCGCCGGCTGCCCAAGGAACATGATCGTGCCCGACCATTGCGACTTGTGGCTCGTTAAGAACTGAGCCACGCCAATCAGGTTCGTCATGTGAATGTCGTGCCCGCAAGCATGCATTACGCCGGTCGTCGTTCCGTCGGGCTTCTCGACCTCGACCGTCGAGGCATAAACCAGCCCCGTTCGCTCCTTGACGGGCAGCGCATCCAGATCGGTTCGCAGCATCAGCGTTGGGCCCGCCCCGTTCTTCAAGATGCCGACAACACCGTGCCCGCCCACGCCGGTCGTCACCTCGCAGCCGACTTGCCGCAACCGTTCGGCGAAACGCGCGGCCGTCTCCTGCTCGTGGCCCGAGAGCTCGGGCGAGCGGTGGAACGACTGATAGATTTCGATCAATTCGCCGAGGTGCGACCTCGTCCACGCGTCGGGCGATTCGGCGCGCGCGGTTGGAATCAGCCCCAACACCAGCCAACAGGCAATCGTAAGTCGAAGCATCAATGGCATCTCGTGGGTTCAGCGTGCAAGTTGCATGGGCGGCGTCCCCAGCGACGGCCGCTATTCTACAATACTGCGCCGCGACTGGCAGCCGGCCGGCTCGCCGCCAAACAGCCGCTCTAATTGCGGCAAAATCGCCGTCACCGCCCGCGTACGATGGCTGAGCACCGCCTTGACCGCCTCGCCCAACTCGCCGAATGTACGATGATACTCGACCACTTCGAACAGCGGATCGTAGCCGAACCCGGCCAGCCCCACGGGCTCGAAGCGAATTCGCCCCCGGCAAATTCCGCCGCTTTCGGCGCGGATATCGCCCTGGGGATTCGCGAGCGCGAGCCGACACGTGTAGAAAGCCGAGCGGCGTTCGAGCGGCCGCGCGCCAAGCTCGCGCAACAGGCGCGCATTGTTGCCGTCGTCCGTCGCCCCGGGGCCGGCATAGCGGGCCGAGTAGATGCCCGGCGCGCCCTGTAGCGCGTCGACCGAGATACCGCTGTCTTCGGCCAACACCCAATGTCCAAGATGCAGCGCCTGGGCCGTGGCCTTGAGTCGGGCGTTCGCGGCATACGAGTCGCCCGTCTCGTCCACTTCGAGCCGTTCGGGAAAATCGGCCAGCGACCGCACCCGTAATTTCAGCGGCGCGAGCAACTCGACCAGCTCGCGCACCTTGCCGCGGTTCGTGGTCCCCAAGACCAGAATTTGCTCAGCCATGCCGTCTATCCACTCGCCGCTCTCAAAGCATCTCCAAACTTCGGGATGCATCGTAGCGAGCGCGGGCGCAATCCTGCAAGCTACCGCACCCCGGCCGTCCGGTCGTACACGTTGCTGATACTCACCTTGGGCACTTCGACCGGCATCGGCTGCACGTCGAAGGCGATGCCCGCCAGCTTCTTGGGTTCGCCGACGTTGGCCGTTTTGCCCGGTTCAACGGTGGTCTCGGCGCCGAACTTCTTCATGATCTGATGGATCTGAGGGTTGATCTCGATCTTGCCGTCTGGCCGCCTGCTGCCGACCGACGCGAAGGAACCGACGGTCACGATGCTCGACTTCCGATCGTGATACTCATAGGCTTCATAACCTTTCTTGCGCAGCGCCTCGGTCAGAATATGGGCATTCTTGGCGGCCTCTTCTAATTGGCTCCGGGGCATCGTTCCCCGGGCAATCGCGTCCTGATTCTTCTTGTCCAGAATGATCGAGTGCCCGGTGAACGTCGCGACCTTCACGGTATAGGATCCGGGACACTCCAGCAGACTGTGCGGCACCGCCTCGTTCATCTCCAGCACCAATTTGTCGACTCCCTTGGGCACGAAATATTCCTGCGGCAACAGCGGATTCGTCACCACGAAGGCGTTG
The DNA here is from genome assembly GCA_964598535.1 of uncultured Planctomycetaceae bacterium. Taxonomy (GTDB): domain Bacteria; phylum Planctomycetota; class Planctomycetia; order Pirellulales; family PALSA-1355; genus JALHMI01. Next base: position 16,839 of record CAZRCI010000047.1, read on the forward strand.
GCCATCGGCCCGCGATCTTCGGGTTTGCTCGATTTCGTGAACAGGGCCTCCTTGGCCTTGCGCTGCAAGCCTCGATACATGGCGAACGACTGGTGCGACTTCTCCGGATCGACCTCGAGCGTCTTCGGCTTGGCCATCTTCAAACGCTTCAGCACCTGCTGCCCTTGCGGATCATCGACCGAGGTGTAGTCGCCCACCAACACGGCGATCTCAACCTTGTCGTCGTCCTGCCGATACCGCATCATCGGCGCCTCGCCCCGCGGCGTCAGCCCCTTGCCCTGTACCGGCTTGGAATACTCGAATTTCTTCTGATACGAATACGCCGGCAGCTTGTACTCCGCGCGCAGTTCGTGAATCAACGTGCGGGCCTGCTCCTCGGCCCCTTCGCCCGAGAATGTCGCGGCCATGATCATCCACGGGCCATTCGTATCGGCGATCGGATACATCTCGGCCGGATTGGCTTCGAGCTTCTTGAATCCGACGATCTTGTTCCAAGGCGCCGCGGCGCTCGCAAGCTGGGGCGACAACGCGGCAATCAGCACGGCCGAAACGAGCCACGAATTTCTGCTGGCGGACATATCAAAAAAACTCCGGCAAACGAACGCGCTCCGCCGCAACGGCGGTCCGGTGCGCAGAACGAGTGGTAACTCACGAAATAATTTGCGAACGCACGAAACTCCGCTCAAGATTCGCGGAGCTGGAACCGAAATGAGGGCGGGAGTCTAACAAAGCCGTCCCCGCACCGCCAGACGAGCTTCCGCCGCTGCTAGCACGAACCGGCCTGAAGCATGCCGTCCGCTTCGCGCCCGGCGCGCACCGCAACCAGTTGGCCAATCTGCCCGGCTTCGCCCGGCAATTCCACCGGCGCGTAACGGCAAGCCGTACCCCGCACCCGACCGGGCCGTTCGGCCTCGGCTTCGACGAGCACCTCCAGCGTCCGCCCGGCCAGGCTCGCAAAGTACCGGCTTCGCAGCCGCGTCTCCAACTCCGCCAGCCGGCGCACGCGGTCGGCCTTGACGTCCGGCGCCACCTGGTCGGACATCTCCGCCGCCGGCGTTCCGCGGCGCGCACTGAACGGAAAGATGTGGATCTTCGAGAAGCCCGCGTCTTCGCAAGCGGCACAGGTCTCTGCGAACTCGGCTTCCGTCTCGCCCGGAAAACCGACGATCACGTCCGTCGTCAGCGCCGGGTTATCGAGCGCGTCGCGCACCAGCCGGCAGCGATCCAAGAATCGTTGCCGCCCCCAGCGCCGCCGCATCCGCCGCAGCACGTCGTCCGAACCACTCTGCATCGAGATATGCAGATGCGGGCAAATCCGCGCCGGGTTGGCCGCCATCACGGCAATCAGCTCGCGCGTGACTTCCGTGGCTTCGATACTGCTCATGCGAATCCGAAATTCGCCCGGCAGTTCGACCAACCGGGCCAGCAAGTGCGACAGCCGCCGCCACTCGGATTTGTCTCGGCCGCGATTCCACTCGACGCCGTAGTGTCCCAGGTGAATACCCGTCAACACGACCTCGCGATAGCCGTTCGCCGCCAGCCGGCCAACTTCCTCGACGATGTGCTCGATCGGCCGGCTCGCCAGATGCGGCCGCACCGTCGGAATGATGCAGAAGCTGCAATGGAGCATGCAGCCGTCCTGCACTTTTACATAGGCCCGTTGCCGCCCGCCAAAGCCCGAGATCCCCGTCGGCACGTCGGCCACGCCCCACCGCGAGAGCCAATCGGGCAGTTCGCGCTTGTCGGTGATGACTTCGGCCACGGCCGGCAACTGGGCGACCTCTTCCGGCGCCCGAGTGGCGTAGCACCCCATTACGACGATCCGCGTGCCGGGATTGCGGCGCGCCAACTGGCGAATCACCTGCCGGCTTTTAGAATCGCCCTCGGACGTCACCGTACACGTATTGACGACGCACAACTCGGCCGCTTCGCCCTCGGCGGCCTCGCGATATCCGGCCGCGACGAGCGATTCGCGCACCAGCTCCGTTTCGTACTGGTTGACCTTGCAGCCCAGGGTGACGGTACGGAGCGTGGACATGGCGGGGGCGTCTAAAACAGGACAAACTTTTCAAGGGAGCCGCGGAACCGATCCAGCCTAAGAGGTCATCCCCGCGGTTTCAACCGCTATTCCCGGTCCCATCACCCCTCGTTAGCCCCGCACGACCCCCGGGACCGCGCAATGGCGGGGGCTACTCGACCACCGGTTCGATGCTGGCCCACATCGAGCCGGGACACTCGTCGTTCAGCGGATCCTTGCCAAAGGCGTGAATCTGATCGCGTTTCAGCTCCGCGTGCTCGCGCGTCGTGGTGAGCACGATCGCCCGGCCTTGCGAATCGACTTCCAGGGCGATCTGCATCCCCTTGACCGCCGGATAGCCAAAAAGCTGCCGCATCATCCCAATCACATACTCGGGCGTATGGTCCTGGTCGTCCCACAGGATGACGTTGTACCGCGGTTGACGTTTGGGCCGCTTGCGTTTGTCCCGCCGTGGCTTGAGCCGCGTTTGCTCGACGGGATCGGCGGCAACGGACGATTGCTCGGACACGACTTTCACCTGCTTGGATGCTGGTTCACGTCGGACGAACGCCCCGACTTCGATGGTCGAACCGACATCGAGCCATTATATTGCAAGGCCTCCCGGGGAGCGAACAATTCTTCGCTCACCGGGGCGCGTCAAACCAACTACGCGCGTCGCAACGGTCCCGAGGAATACAGAGCATGCAGAACGTCGACCGGTACCTCGAACAGCATCGCGAACGGTTTGAGCAAGAGCTGTGCCAACTGCTACGCATCGCCAGCGTCAGCGCCGACAGCAAGCATCGCCCCGACGTGGCCCGCGCCGCCGATTGGGTCGCCGACCAGTTTCGCGCCATGAAGCTCAACGTCGAGGTAATCCCCACCGCCGGCAATCCGATCGTCTACGCCGAATCGCCGCCCGTGCCCGGCGCTCCCACCGTGCTGGTCTATGGCCACTACGACGTGCAGCCGCCCGATCCTTTGAACGAATGGAAGTCTCCGCCTTTCGAACCCACGGTGCGCGATGGCAATCTATATGCCCGCGGCGCCACCGACGACAAGGGGCAAATGTTCACCCATCTCAAGAGCACCGAGGCCTGGCTGGCCACGGCGGGTGAGCTCCCCCTCCAGCTCAAGTTTCTCATCGAAGGTGAAGAGGAAGTCGGCAGCCCGAATCTCGATCCGTTCATCGCCGGGAATAAAGACAAACTGGCCTGCGACGTCGTCGTCATCAGCGACACCAGCCAGTTCGCCCCCGGCCAGCCCGCCATCACCTACGGCCTGCGCGGTATCGCCTACTATGAGCTCCGTCTCCAAGGCCCCCGGCAAGACCTGCACTCTGGCACCTTCGGCGGCGGCGTGTCGAACCCAGCTAATGCCCTGGTCGCGATGCTCTCGGCCCTGATCAACGAGCGCGGGCAAATCCAGATCCCCGGTTTCTATGACGACGTCGAACCGCTCACCGAGCGCGAACGGGCCGAGTTCGCCAGGCTCCCCTTTAACGAAGCCGCCTTCATGCGTAACCTGGGCGTCAGCGGCCTCACCGGCGAAGCGGGGTACACCACGCTCGAACGCCGCTGGGCCCGCCCCACCTTCGACATCAACGGCCTCTGGAGCGGCTATCAAGGCGAGGGGGCCAAAACCGTGCTGCCCGCCCGGGCCGGCGCCAAGTTCAGCTTCCGCCTGGTCCCCCGGCAAGACCCCCAGAAACTCTCAACGGCACTGGAGAAGAAGCTCCGCGAGCTCTGCCCGCCCGGCATCGAGATGGAACTGCAAGATTTCCACGGCGCCCCCGGCGTCACCGTTCCGCTCGACAGTCCGTTCGTCGCGGCCGCCTCGCGGGCCATCGCCGAAGGTTTCGGCCGTGCCCCGGTTTTCATGCGCGAAGGGGGCTCGATTCCGGTCGTGGCCACCTTTCACGAACTGCTCGGCGTCGATACGCTGCTATTGGGCTGGGGTCTCGACGATGACAACACCCATAGCCCCAACGAAAAGTTCTCGCTCGCCGATTTTCACCGCGGCATCAAGTCCAGCGCCCACCTGTGGCGGCACTTGAGCCAGGCCCAAGCGTAGCCCGTACACGCCGCAATTACCCCCGGCTTTCCGTCAACCAACTCCACCGCACCACAACATGCTCGACCGTAGATTTGTCGCCGACAACGTAGACCTGATTCAAGAAAACTGCAACCGCCGCGGCACGACGGTCGACGTCCGCCGCTTTGCCGACCTCGAAACCAAACGACGCGCGCAGCAGGCCGAGGTCGAAGAACTCAACCGCAGGGCGAACGAGGTCAGTAAATCGATCGGCAAAGCCAAGGACGAGGCCGAACGCGAAGCCCGCAAGGCCGAGGGTCGCGCGCTCCGCGAGCGCACCGCCGCGGCGCAACTTGAACTCGATCATCTGACCGCCGAGGCCGACGCGATTCTCAAGAGTATTCCGAACCTCTCGCATCCCGACGCCCCGCAAGGCGCCGACGATCAGGCCAATCTGGAAATCCGCCGCGGCCAGCACCAGCCGCGCAAGTTCGACTTCCAGCCGCTCGACCATGTCACGCTCGCCGAACGCCTGGGCCTGCTCGACCTCGAGGCCGGCGCCAAAGTGGCCGGCCACGGCTTCTACTTCCTCAAGAACGAGGCCGTGCTGCTCGAGCTGGCCCTCCAGCGCTACGCTCTCGATCTGCTAATGCGGGAAGGCTTCTCGCCCACGATCACCCCCGACCTGGCCCGCAACGAAATCCTGCAAGGCACGGGCTACATTCCCCGCGGCCCCGAAACGCAGATCTACAGCATTGCCGATTCCGACCTCAGCCTCGTGGCCACGGCCGAAATCACCCTCGGCGGCCTGCTCTCGGGCGAGATCCTCGACGCCGGCAGCCTGCCGATCAAGCTCTGCGGCATCAGCCACTGCTACCGCACCGAGGCCGGCGCCCACGGCCGCACTTCGCGCGGTCTGTACCGCGTGCATCAATTCACCAAGGTCGAGATGTTCGCCTTCACGCTGCCCGACCAGAGCGACGCCATGCTCGACTACTTCTGCGAGCTCGAAGGCCGTATCTTCGACGGGCTGGGCATTCCCTATCGCGTCGTCGACACGGCCACCGGCGACCTGGGCGGACCAGCCTACCGCAAGTTCGATCTCGAAGCCTGGATGCCCGGCCGTGGCGAAGGCGGCGAATACGGCGAGGTCACCAGCACCTCGAACTGCACGGACTATCAAGCCCGCCGGCTGGCCATCCGCTATCGTACCGGCGAGAAAGGCACGGCCCTCGTGCACACGCTGAACGGTACCGCCGTGGCGATCAGCCGAGCGCTGATCGCGATTCTTGAGAACTACCAACAAGCCGATGGCTCGGTCGTCGTGCCCGACGCGCTCGTGCCGTGGGTGGGCAAAGATCGCATCGCCCCCCGCTGACCCGCACGCGCCGGCGGCAAAATCGCCCTCCGGCATGCGTGCCGAGACGGTCAGCGAGCGGCGAACGATCGGTAAGGGACCACGGCCACAGGGTCAGAGGGCCCATCGGGCCGACGGTGCCCGAGCCATCCGGCCGCCGCGTTAGCTGCCGGAACCGAGCGAGTCGGACAAATTGCTGAACGACTTGCTCGTGGCGCTGCCCAGAGCCTGGATGCTCACCAGACAGACCACGATGATCAGGGCCAACATCACCGCATATTCGACGGCCGTCGGACCGTCATCAGATGCCAGAAAGCGATTGATCTTGTTGAGTATCATCAGAGGTGCTCCTTGATCGTATATGACGGACGCCCGCCGTCCCCGCGGGACGGCGCCACGTCCCACGGTGATACGCGCCGCGCGCCGAGCCGTTATGAGCCCGGGCGTGACGTGACCACCGAACCTTTCGACAACCGGCTGCCCGCCGCCGCGCAAGCGCGAACGGTGAGGGCCCGTGGCTTTGCGTCCCGGCCTTTCGACCGGTTTGCCTTTTCGAGGATGGTGGCCCAAGGAGCTTCTGCAAGAGGCGCTTCAGGCCGCCAAACTCAACACGTGCAAATCGAGAACTCGAACTCTTCGTGAAGTGCCCCGCCAAATCAGCCCCGTAGTGCCTCGGCCGATACCGGCCGCTGCGCGTCTGATGGCGGGCTCATAGGAAACCTATCTCACGCATGGCCGCTGTCAAATCGCATTGAGCACAAATTGTTCAACTTACTTCAACGCGAAATCCGGCCCGCTATACCGCGCTCATCGCCGTCGTCGCCTCGGCACACAGTCGCGCCGCTTCGGCCGCCGTGGGAGCCTCGGCCACGGCCCGCACGATCGGCTCGGTATTGCTCGCTCGCACCAACAGCCACTTGTCCGGCCAATCGAGCCGCAACCCATCCAGCCGATCGGCCTCGGCCTCCGCAAAATGCGCGGCCACGGCGTCGAACGCCGCCGCCATTTTTTCCCGCGGCAACGTGAGCTTGGTCTTTTCGATCTCGTAGCGGGGCAGCTCGGCCACCAATTCGGCAAGCGTCAGGCCTCGCGCCGCCATCGCGTCCAGCGTCTGGGCCATGCCCACGAAGCTATCCCGCACCAGCACCACGCGCGGGTCGATGGCCCCGCCGTTGCCTTCGCCGCCGAGCACGGCCCCCTCGGTGAGCATGCGATCCACGACGTTGGCCTCGCCCACGGCCGAACGAAAGAACGGCACGCCGTATTTCGTGGCCAGATCTTCCGCCATGCGGCTCGTCGAACAGTTTGTCACGATCGGCCCTCGTTCTTGCCGCAACCGATGATCGACGCATATCGCCAACGTGTACTCCTCGCCCACATAGCGGCCGACGGCATCGATCAACGCCAACCGATCGGCGTCCGGATCCTGGCAGAAGCCGATGTCGCAACCATGCTCGCTCACCGCCGACAATACCCCGGCCAGGTTCTCGGCCGTCGGTTCCGGGGTATGCTCGAACAAACCGTCGGGCGTCCCCCCCAGCACCGTCACCTGGCACCCCAGTGCTTCGAGCAACCGCGTGCCCAACACGCTGCCGGCGCCATGATTGGCGTCCAGTAGCACCTTGTAACGCTTCGCGCGGATCCGCTCGACATCGACCGTGGCCAGCACGAGCTCCAAATGCTTGCCGGTCGAGTCCGCGCACGAAGTGATGCGGCCCAGATGGTCGAAGTCCGCCCAGCTGGGAGTTCCGCCGCGATAGAGTTTGATCACGTCTTCGCCCGCCACGGCCGGAATCACGCGTCCCTCGGGCGAAAACAGCTTCAGCCCGTTGTATTGCGGCGGATTGTGGCTGGCGGAAATCTGGATGCCGCCGGCCGCGCCAAGCTGCCGCACCAGCACGCCCGTCGTCGGCGTGGCCGCCACGTCGGCGTCGATCACGTCGCATCCCAGCGCCGAGAGCGTTCCCTTGAGCACGGCCGCCAGCGTGGGGCCGGTCGCGCGGCCATCGCGGGTAATGACAATTGACCGGCCTTTAAGCGGCTCGGCAAACGCCGCCGCGTAGCGCAGCGCCACCTCGGGCGTCAAACTCTGGCCGATGATTCCCCGCAACCCCGAAACGCTGATGATCGGTTCGCTCACGCCTGTCGCTCCCGTCGCTGTGATTCGCCTTCGAGTAAATTTCGGAAAAGCTTCGGAATTCTACCATGCTCCGGGCAAACACGCGCGCCGCTCACGACGCTCGAGAACGACTGCCGGCGCCGTCTCCCGCTCGCTCCTTGTGCCGCGCCCGCGCTGCAACTTCCTGCCTCGCTTCATCCACGCTCGCTGCCCGGCCACAACGCGCTCGTTTTGCTTGAAATCGAGCCAGCAGTTCGGTTAGCGTACGGTCGATGCATTCTCTTCCGACACGAGCGCTGGTCGCTCCAGCACACCCAGCAAAAAACGCAACTGGCAAGCGGGGCATTCTACATGCGATCGACACCCCCCTACAGAGATCAATTGTGGCTACGAAGCGATGCGCGTGCGCGCTCCTGGCCATCCACAACATGCGAGCGTGCCGGCGCGTGGCACTCTTTTCAGATTCTTAAAAATGGCCGCCAGACGCGCACGCAAGGCTCTAGGCTACTCCGGTAAAATCGGACAAAATCGAGGCTTTGCGGCAACCTGCGGCGCACGACCACCCACTGAAAAAGGCTCTTTGCGAATGACCACTTCGTCCAGCAAGTTCGATCTTCAACCAGCGCTTGCCACCTTGGACCACGCTGCGGCCGACGGCAAACTCTCGCCCGGCGCCGTGAAGAATCTCCGCGATTGGCTCACCGAGCCGCGTTACGCCGAGTATGCTCCCCAAGTGGCCGAGCATCTGGCCGAGGGACGCTTTCAGGAACTCGACGACGTCTTCTGGACGATCATTCCTTTCGGCACCGGTGGACGCCGCGGCAAGATGTACCCCATTGGCTCCAACGCCATCAACGACCGCACGATTGGCGAAAGCGCCCAGGGTCTGGCCGACTATGTAAAGAGCGTACTGGGCGACAAGCATCTCGCCTGCGCTATCGCCTACGACACGCGGCACCGTTCGCGGCACTTCGCCGAGCTATGCGCCGAGGTCATGGCCGCCGCCGGCTACACGGTCTACTTTCTCGACGGCTACCGCAGCACGCCCGAGCTGTCGTTCGCGGTTCGCTATAAGAACTGCTCGTGCGGCATCATGGTCACGGCCAGCCATAATCCGCCCAGCGACAATGCGGTGAAGGCCTACTGGTCCACCGGTGGACAGCTTTTGCCGCCGCACGATCGCGGCGTGATCGACCGCGTGATGTCGACCACCACGATCCATCGTCTTCCGTTCGCCGAAGCCCTGGCGGCCGGCAAGGTCGTGATGTGCCAGGACGACGTCGATCGCGCGTACATCGCCGCGGTCCACGCCCAGGCCTTTCCCGGCCCGCGCGCGCTGAAGATCATCTACTCGCCGCTGCATGGCGCCGGCGCGTCGGCCGTCATCCCGGCGCTCGAAGCCGATGGATTCCAGGACGTCGAAGTGTTCGGGCCGCACGCCACGCCCGACGGCGACTTTCCGAACGTGCCCAAGCACGTTTCGAACCCCGAGAACAAAGAGGTCTTCGATTCGATTATCGCCCGGGCGAAGGAGGTCGGCGCCGACCTGGTGCTGGCCAGCGATCCCGACTGCGACCGCATTGGCCTGGCCGCGCCCGTCCACAGCCGCACCGGCTCGCCCTGGGCCACCATGACCGGCAATCAGATCGGCGTCCTGCTGACCGACTACCTGCTCGAGCACTGGAAGAAAAGCGGCAAGCTGACGCCGGCCCACTATCTGGTGAAAACGCTGGTCACCACCGAAATGGCCCGCCGCATCGCCGACAGCTACGGCATCACGACCTACGGCAACCTGCAAGTCGGCTTTAAATACATCGGCGGCACGATGGACGAAATGGGGCCGGACAAGTTCGTGTTCGGCACTGAGGAATCGCACGGCTACCTGGCCGGCACCTACGCGCGCGACAAAGACGCCGCCGTGGCGGCCATGCTGCTGGCCGAGCTCGCCGCCCAAGAAAAAACCGCAGGGCATACACTGCACGAAAAGCTCGACGCCCTCTACTGGCAGTTCGGCTGCCATGCCGAGTCGCAAATCTCGGTCACGCTTCCCGGCTCCGAGGGCATGCAGCAGATGGCCGCCCTAATGAAGAAGTTCCGCGAGGCTCCGCCACACGCGTTGGCCGGCGCCCAGGTCACGCGTGTTCGCGACTACCTGAATCTGGTCGAATCGGTCCCCGGCCAGCCGGGCAAACCGTTCGACGGCCCGGTCGGCGACATGGTCATGCTCGAAACCGATCGCGAAGGCACCTACGTGGCCGTCCGCCCCTCGGGCACCGAGCCCAAGGTGAAATTTTATATGTTCACCTTCGAGCCGGCCGAGCAGTTGCACAACCTGGAAACGACCAAGGCCGAGCTCGCCGAGCGTTTGCAGGCCCTGGGGCGTGACCTGACCGCGTTCTCGCGGGTAGGGGGTTAACCGGCGTAGCAGCGAACCGGCGTAGCAACGGCACTCTTTTATTCTCTCATCAGACGGGGCATCACCATGAACAAGAAACCCCTCGGTAAATCCGGCATTTCGGTCGCCCCGCTCGCTCTGGGCGGCAACGTCTTCGGCTGGACCATCGATCAGAAGAAATCGTTCGAGGTGCTCGACGCGTTCGTTGATGCGGGTTTCGACCTGATCGACACCGCGAATATGTACTCCGCCTGGGTACCCGGCAACCAGGGCGGCGAGTCGGAAACGATTATCGGCGCCTGGCTTCAAGCGACCGGCAAACGCGACAAGGTGCGGCTCGCCACCAAAGTCGGCATGCCGATGGGAGACGGCTCGCAGGGCCTCAAGCGTGACTATATCCTCCGCTCGGCCGAAGAGTCTCTGAAGCGTTTGCAAACCGATCGCATCGATCTTTACCAGTCGCACAAGGACGACGCGGAGACGCCGTTCGAGGAAACGCTCTCGGCCTACGACACCCTCATCAAGCAGGGCAAGGTGCTCGCGATTGGCGCTTCGAACTACGATGCGCCACGACTGCGCGAAACGCTCGCCGTCAGCGCGGGGCACGGCCTACCGGCATACGTCTCGCTTCAGCCGGAGTACAACCTGTTCGACCGCCAAGGGTTTGAAGAAGCCCTGGAACCACTGTGCCTCGAAGCCGGTCTGGGCGTTATCGGCTACTACTCGCTAGCCAGTGGATTTTTGAGCGGCAAGTACCGCTCCGAGGCGGATCTCGGCAAGAGCGCCCGCGGCGCGTCGATCGGCAAGAAATACCTCAATGAACGGGGCTTCCGGATCCTGGCGGCGCTCGACGAAGTGGCCGCGGCGCATCAGACGGCGCCGGCCGTGATCGCACTCGCCTGGTTGATGCAGCGTCCGAGCGTTACCGCGCCTATCGCCAGCGCGACCAGCGTCGAGCAACTCGCCGAGCTGATAAAAGCCGCCCACTGCCGCCTGGCGAACGACGATATCGTAAAACTCGAGCGAGCGAGCGCCTACTGACAAGGGCCGCGGCCCCACGGATTCGAGCCGCATTTCCCGGGGGGACTTTGGAATACCGTCCCCGGACTTGGCCACAAGCCTACAATGGAGGTGTTATCTCTCTGATAAGCCACGCTCATCGACTCCATGACCGACCCTAGCGCACCACTCCCTGAACCGGCCGCTCAGGAACCCTCCGACGACGAAGTCGCCGGCGGTTCCTATGGGTTTCGGCATGCGCTGGCCAAGGTTCGCGAGTTTCCGCACAAGCCGGGCGTGTATCTGATGAAGGACTCGGCCGGCCGCGTGATTTACGTCGGCAAAGCCAAGAGCCTGCGTTCGCGAGCCGGCAGCTACTTTCTGAAAGCGGCCGCCGAAGACCGCCGCACCGCGGATCTCGTGCGTGAAATCGGGGACATCGACTACCTGGAGTGCGAAAGTGAAGTCGACGCCTTGCTGGCCGAAGCTCGGCTGATCAAGGACGTGCAGCCCAAGTACAACCAGGATCTGAAAGACGACAAGACGTTCCCCTACTTGGAAATCACCACTCGCGAGGATTTCCCGCGAGTCGAATTCACGCGCACACCGCACGATCGTGGCACCAAGCTCTACGGCCCGTTCGCCAGCGCCGGCAGTTTGCGAGGCGCGATGCAGGTGCTCCAGAAGATCTTCAAGTTTCGCACCTGCTCGCTGGACATCGACGAGAACGAAGAGAAGTGGCGCTGGTTTCGCCCTTGCCTGTTAGCGTCGATCGATCAATGCACCGCGCCCTGCAATCTGCGAATTTCAAAAGAAGAATACCGCCAGGACATCCATCGCCTGCGCATGTTTCTGGAAGGCAATAAGAAACGCCTGCTGATGGAGATGCGCGGCGAAATGCGCGAAGCCGCCGCGGCCTTGCAATTCGAGAAAGCGGCCCGGCTGCGCGACGAGATTCAGATGCTGGAAACGCTCGACGACCGTGGCGAGCTCGACACGCACGTACAGCCCGAGGTGTTCTACGTCGACCCGAAAAAAGGGCTCGCGGCCCTGCAAAAGGCTCTCGACCTGAAAACCCCGCCGCGGACGATCGAAGGCGTGGATATCGCCCATCTGGGCGGCGGAGAGACTGTGGCCAGCCTGGTGCGGTTCATTGACGGCTTGCCGCTCAAGCCCCACTATCGCCGCTATAAAATTCAGGGGGTCCAGGGAATCGACGATTTCGCCAGCATCCGCGAGGTGGTCGCTCGGCGGTTCCAGCGACTCCACGACGAATCGGAGCTGTTTCCCGACTTGCTGATGATCGACGGTGGCAAGGGCCAGCTCTCGGCCGCCCTCACGGCTTTTCGCGAACTGCAAATCGAACCTCCCAAGGTAATCTCGCTGGCCAAACGGGAGGAAGAAATCTTCGTAATGGACCAATCCGAACCGTTACGGCTGAGCCGACATTCCTTCGGCCTGCGATTGTTGCAGTACGTCCGGGATGAGGCCCACCGTTTTGCTCAGCATTATCATCACATTCTGCGCCGAAAGTCGATGCTCGGGGAGTGATTCCAGCGATCCCGACCCACATTCGACCAATTATGATGAATAGTCTTAAGGGGAAAATCCCTCCGGCTTCGCCCGGCAGGCCCAGCCAGATTGAGAGCCCAGGCATGCATCCCAAAGAAGTTATCGAAGCCCAGCTACAGCAGTTCATCCGCCAGCACTTTCCCGTCGCCCGGCAGCACCAGGTCGGGCTCAACGATTCGCTATTTGAATTGGGGATCGTCGACTCGCTGGGAGTGCTTGAAATCGTCACGTTCATCGAAAAAGACCTGGGCGTCCAGCTCACGGACGACGAACTCGTGCCGGAGCATTTCGCCTCGATTGCCACCATCGCAAATCTCGTTGCAAAGCGACTCGATCCGGAGGGAGCGGTGTGAACTACCTGGTTCACCATATGTTGCGAACAAGCGCCGAACGATACCCCGACCACGAGGCGATCGTTCACGGCCAATCGCGTCAGAGCTACCTTGAATTGTGGCAAAGCGTACAGGCCGCCGCGTTCGGACTTCGCGCTGCCGGAGTTGCCCGCGGCGATCGCGTGGGCGTCCTGCTCGAACCGTCCCTGCACCTTGTCCAAAGCATGCTGGCGGTCTCCGCCGCCGGCGGGGCCTTCGTTCCGATCCATCCCGGCCTGTTTCCCGAACAAGTCGAGCATATCGTTCGCGACTGCGGAATGCGGCTTCTGATTACCGACGGCGCGCGGATCCCGCGGCTTCAAGAGCCGCTCGCGCGGTGCCCGGAGCTGGAGAGCATCGCCTGTGTCGGCAACCCGCCAGAGGCGGACGGCCCGCTTCCCGTCGCATCGCTCGAGGCGTGGGCCGGCCGGCCCACGGCGGACCTTCCCGAGACCTCGATCGAACGTGACCTGGCCGCGATTCTCTATACGTCGGGTTCGACTGGACGTCCCAAAGGCGTCATGCTCAGCCATCGCAATGTGCTGGCCGGCGCGGAGATCGTAGCCACGTACCTGAACATCACGCATGCCGATCGCACGCTCGCCGTGCTGCCGTTCAGCTTCGATGCCGGACTGAACCAATTGATGACGGCCTTGCATACCGGCGCGACTTGCGTGCTGCTGAAATTCATCTTCGCCAAGGAGATTGTGGCCGCGCTCGCCAAAGAGCGCGTCACGGGCCTGGCCGGCGTTCCTTCGATGTGGAATCTGCTTACGCAAGACCACTCGAAGCTCGCGGAGACGCCCCTGCCGCACTTACGATACATCACGAATACCGGGGGGGCCCTGCCGCTCAAGACGCTCGCTCGACTGCGAGAGCTCCTGACGACGACGCAGGTCTTTCTGATGTATGGCCTCACCGAGGCTTTCCGCTCAACCTACCTGCCCCCTGCCGAATTGGATCGGCGCCCCACGTCCATGGGAAAAGCGATTCCGGACACCGAGATCTATGTGCTCAACGAAGACGGCGGCCCCTGCGGGCCCGGCGAGGTGGGCGAGCTCGTGCATCGCGGCCCGACCGTCTCGTTGGGCTATTGGAATCAACCGGACTTGACCGCCCAAGTGCTCAGGCCCAATCCGCTGGCCCGTCCCGAGTTGGGCGAGCCGGACGTGGTTTGTTACTCTGGCGATCTGGTTAAAACCGATGAAGACGGCTTTCTGTATTTCGTCGGCCGCCGCGACAACCTGATCAAATCGTCCGGCTTCCGCATCAGTCCCACCGAGGTCGAAGCGGCGCTCTTGAAGTGCGGCGAAGTGCATGAAGCCGCGGTGATCGGTCTGCCGGACGAAATGCTAGGGCAATCGATCTTGGCGTACATCGTTCCTCGGACGGGTGCGAATCTGGACGCCGACCAGTTGCTCGAGTCCGTCACCGACTTGCTGCCGCGGCACATGATTCCCAAGTCCGTGGTTATCGTGGAGACATTGCCGCACACGTCGAGCGGCAAGATCGACTATCCCCAACTGCGCAAGCGGGCGGCTGAAGCCATTTCGCCGGCCTCCTCCCAGCAGCTCCAACAATGACCGAGTCGACGCCAACTCCGAATTCGCTTGCCGCGGACGCGCTGGTTGCGGATCTCGTCCAGCGAAATTTCGCAAGCGCGGGTGGTGAGCTATTCGTCGGCGATGTTTCGATCTCACAAATCACCGCCGAATTTGGAACGCCGCTGTATGTCTACGATCAACGTGTACTCTCGAAGCAACTAGAGGCACTTCAAGCGATCTTGCCCTCGTCGTTTCAGCTTTACTATTCGGTGAAGGCCAACCCGAACCAAGCGTTGCTGAAGCTGTTTGTCGAACGCGGCTGCGGACTCGAAATTGCGTCGAGCGGCGAATTGACCCAGGCCTTGGCGGCTGGCTGTCCCGCAAAACAGATTCTCTTCGCCGGTCCCGGCAAGACTCCCCAAGAGCTTCTACTGGCCGTGAACGAGGCGATCGGCGAGATTCATCTCGAATCTCTCACCGAGGCCCGTCGACTTGCCACGATCGCGCGCGAGTTGAATCGCACCGTGCGCGTGGCCGTGCGGATCAATCCGGCCGCGGGCATTCAAGGCGGCGGAATGCGGATGGGAGCCAAGCCCTCTCCGTTCGGTATCGACGAGGACCAACTCGATCACGTCCTGGACGAGCTCAAACGAGAGCCCAACCTCGACGTAACAGGCATTCACCTGTATGTCGGGACCCAAATTCTCGATGCCGAGGTTTTGCTCAGCCAATATCGCGAAGGCCTTGCCATTGCTCGCAAAGTGGCAACCCGCTTGGGGCGCGCCCTGCACTCCATCGACCTGGGAGGCGGACTCGGCATTCCCTATTTCAGCCATGAAAAGCGACTCGATCTCGCTGCTCTCGGCGCAGGATTGGCTCAGATCGCCCACGAGGCGGCTAACGATCCCGCATTGTGTGAGGTGAAGTTTGTCATCGAGCCGGGGCGTTTCCTGGTCGGTGAGTGTGGACTTTATGTCGCAAGGGTGTTGGATGTGAAGCAGTCTCGCGGCAAGACGTTTGCCATCGTCGACGGCGGCATGCACCAGCATCTGGCCGCGAGTGGCAATCTCGGCCAGACGATCAAGCGCAACTTTCCCATCGCGCTCCTCAACAAACTCGATTGCGATCCGTCGAACCCCATCGACGTGGTTGGTCCGCTGTGTACTCCGCTCGACACGCTGGCTCGTAACCTTTCTCTGCCACAGGTCAGCATTGGCGATCTGGTAGGCATCTTCCAAAGCGGCGCGTATGCTCGAACTGCCAGCCCGCTAGGATTTCTTAGCCATCCCGCGCCGGCGGAAGTTCTCGTTGCCGGCGGCACAGCACGGCTCGTTTGCCCTCCCGGAATCCCCCCGGCACCTTCCCGATAGGATATATCCACAGCGCAACTAAGCTCGCCAGGACTCAACCCGGATTCCGAACTTGCCGCGCTAATCGCGGCATGGCCGCGACTTTCAACACCAGGCAAGCAACTCGTTCTCTCGGCGGCAAAGCTTGACAGGTGACCGGGTCCCTTGTGCCGGGACGTAAGCATACGATAGATCGCGATGAACATCTTCACGACTGCCGCGCTGTTCGTCGCTAGTCCGATGGGGGGCCGCAAAGTCGCTCCGCTTGTGCGAGCGGGCGCTTTGGCGACTCACAAAAGACAGCGAGCTCGGCTTGATATCGATTACAAATGTAAATAAAATTACAATCGCAATCGGAATGATGGCCTGAGCATTGAGGAAAGGAGTCTTGCATGGCGTCTGTATCCATCTCGGATGCCGAATGGCAGGTGATGAACATCGTCTGGGATGGGCAGCCGATGACCGCCCAGGAAATCATCGCCGCGCTGCAGGGGGCGTCTGATTGGGCTCCGGCCACGATCAAAACGATGCTGCATCGGCTCGTCGCCAAGGAAGTGCTGACCTACGATTTGCAGGGAAATCGCTATGTCTATCGCTCGCGGGTCCGGCGGGCCGATTGCGTCCGAGCGGCCAGCCGGTCTTTTCTAGAACGGGTCTTCGATGGCGAGGCTGCACCACTCCTATCGCACTTCCTGCGTGCTTCGAAACTATCCGCAGAGGAAATTCGCGACTTGCGTCGCATTCTCGATGAGCAGGAGGCTCGATGATGCAACACTCCCTCGCGATATCGGCGACCATCCCGGAGTTAGCCGCCGTTGGGCTACGTCTGACGGTTTTGGCCGGCGCTTTTGCGGCTGTCTTGGCCATCGTGGTACTGGCCCTCAGTCGAATGCTGAAGCGATGGCTCACCCCGGTGCAAAAGTGCTTACTCTGGGGGATTGTGCTGCTACGGCTGCTGATACTTTGGGCGCCGGCCAGCAGTTGGAGTTTGCAGACTTTCTTCCTGCCCGTCAGCAAGCCTGCAATCGCGTCTCCGGACATGCTGGCCGATTGGCAGCACTTACCCGCCATCGACGCTCGCGAAATCGTCTCTGCTACCCCGATTTCGAGGAAGCCTTCGCCCGCGGAGGAGGTCTTCGACTGGCTCGGCGCGGTGGTCCCATTGGCCTGGATCGCGGGCGGACTGATGGTCGTCGCCCGAACGGTTGTACTCCAGTGGCTGTTTTCGCGTCGCGTTCGCCGCGCACCGGAATGCCAGGACGCTCGATTGTCGACGCTGTGGACTACCTGCCGTGCCGAGGTCGGTCTAAGGCGCGCGGTCCCGCTGATCGTGTGCGACGCCGTTCGCCAGCCGGGCGTCATGGGGTTATTGCGTCCGCGGGTACTGCTGCCGAGCGATATCGTAGGGCTCGACGACGACCAACTGCGCATGATCATGCTGCACGAGCTTGCGCACATCAAGCGATTTGACATCGCCACGAATTGGCTGCTGGTTTGCGTGCAAGCCATCCACTGGTGGAACCCTATATACTGGTTCGTCGCGAACCGGTTTTGCGCCTACCGCGAGCAAGCCTGCGATGCGTTCGTGCTTGGCGAGATGCAAGGCCTTTCGCACCGCACCTACAGGGAACTGATTCTTGAGCTTGCCGGACGGCAGACAGTGGACGGCTGGCGTGTGTCGCTTCCGGTGTCGTTGCTCGGCTTCCTGCCCGTATACTTTCGCAAGCGAGCGCTCCGCGAACGATTGCACTCGCTGCAATTTACGAGAGCCAAGCCCCGTAGCGTTCGAACCTTGGCCGCACTGACGATCTTTCTCGTCATGGCTGCTTGCGGTCTGACGAGCGCCACTCCACCGCGGGAGGCGGCTCCACAAGCGCCGGCGATCGTGATCGAGGGAATCATGGCCCCAGTCGCCCATGAGATCGAGCCTGGCCCTCCAGAAACGAAAGTCTACAACCTGGCTAGGTTGCTCGCGCGATTGCGCGCGGATGATCCCAACGAAACTCGACATCGGGCGATGATCAAGGGCTTCGTCGCTAACCTGGTTCAACCTTCCAGCTATCGCCCGCAGATTTCGACGGCCGTTCCCAGCCCAACCGAGCTTACGGCAGCCAGCCCTGAGCGAACGTCAAGCTATCAGATCGTCGGCGATCGGCTCACGATGCATGCCCCCGCGGACGTTCAGGCCCAGTTGGCAGCGCTTCTGGCGACCTGGGAAGCAAGTGGCATGGCACAAATCTCAGTGGAGTGTCGGTTCATCACAGCAGATGAAGACATCGCGGCATCGGTCGGATTGGTCTGGCGATATCAGGGGGCCAATTCGTCGCATCCCGACGTGGATCCCCCTGCATTCGCTTCCACCCGTGCGCCCCTGCTACGAGCGCAAACGACGATCCAAGAGCTTGTGCCCGTGGGAATTGTAGAATTGACCGCCGAGCAAGTACGGAAATTCATCCAACAGGCTCAAAGCGACCGCCGAGTGAATGTCCTACAAGCACCGAAGCTAACGCTGTTCAACGGCCAGTCCGCATTCGTACTCGACATCACTCAACGGGGGTTTGCCGTCGGTGCCAAAGCCGACCCGCAAGGAACTCAGCAACTGAATCCGTGCGTCCTCGAACAGGGCATCAAGGTTGCGTTTCGCCCCGTACACAGCGCCGACCAATCTAAAGTGCAATTGAACGGACGAGTGGAATTGCACGCCATTGACGACGCTCACGAGTCGCAAGTGATGCTCCACGGCAAACCGACGGCGGTCACGATTCCCAGCGCCAAGCAACACCGAATTGATGTCGCGTGTGACCTGGCCGACGGCGGATCCGCACTGATTGGCTGCATTTGCAATCACCTAGAAAAGCGGATTCTCTATACGCTTCTGACCGTTCGGATCCTTGAGAATCCAGGCTCGAAAGCCGCAGGCGATTAGGGCGCTGTCATAACGTTGATTTTCGAGCACTCAGAGCGCACTCCACCCGCGCAAGCAAAGATAAAACCAGCGAGCGACCAGGACTCTTCTCCTCCTCGCTCTAGCATTAGGTCGCAATTCGAACGCTGCCGGAAATTTCTCGTGTGACATCCAGCTCGGCCGGCCTGCCAAGAAGTTGCGCGAGCGTCTTGCGTCATTCGCCCGAGCTGACTTCAACTAGGCCCGGTAGGACTCGAACCTACGACCAAGGGATTATGAGTCGCCCAGGAACACAAGAAAAAGCCGGCAAAACACGAGATTGCGAGCCAGTGGACACAAAAGTGGACACAACGTCGCACGATTCTGACTTAACCGACCTGGCACGAGTTGTCGCGGCATGGCCGAAGCTGCCGCCTTCGATTCGGCGCGCGATGCTGGCCCTGATTGACTGACCGTTTCGCTCATTGCCAGGAGCCGGTTCTCTCAGCACCGTTCAGCAACTCAAAACGTATCGTGATTCTCGCCGATCACGTTCACGACGATTCCGCGCAGACCCGCGTATTTGATTGCCATGCCGAGCAAGGTGTACTCGTCGTCGTCATAACCGGCAGCGAATGCGTCTTGATGGACGATCACGGTATCGCCACTCGCCGTAGCACCTACCGTCGTGGCAAAATCCGGCAAGCCTGTCGGCGAAGTTCAAAACGCATGATCGGTCTCGTCGCCTGCCCTTTTATGCTTTCAATGGGGCCGCAACTGCGCACCGCGGATAACAGAGCCTATTTTGTCAACGAAGCGCACGGACTGAAGCCTCAATGGAGCCGCGGTTGTTCACCGCGGAAAAGACGCAACAACGTCACTACACGAGCTACTACTAGCTCTTCAATGGAGCCGCGGTTGTTCACCGCGGAAGGCCGGCTGATCAAACGGAAACTGCGAGCAACTCCGCGCTTCAATGGAGCCGCAGTTGTGTGGACCGTAGAATCACTTCGCGACTCAATGCTAGATTCTATCCGGAACTCACCAAGTTTGCTAGAAGTAGATCGTTGACACTTCGAAAGCAACCCGGTATTCTTCGCAGATCATGGCAGCCCCCATACACATACTGATCGAGGTCAAGTACCGAGGAAGGCAAGCCAGGCTAAGGCTCAACGTCAGCGGACTAACCTCCCCTGAGCGGCTAGACCGCCAACGCCTGTCATCGCTGGTCGAGAGATGCCTGCGGCGAATCGCATCTCGGCAGCCTCGGTAGCCTTGGCCTGCTGGCAACTAGAGCCCCCTAGTTGCGTAGTGTTCAAATGAATATATATTAGTGCCTGCTAGCACTCGGGGGTGAAAGATGTCCGAACACGAGTTTACCAAGCTATTCGCCAAGGCGACCGGCGGTCACTCGCCGTATCCGTACCAGACCCAGTTTGCGGTCCGAGAGGACATCCCGCATCTGGTTCGCGCCCCAACCTCAGCCGGAAAGACTGCAACGGTTGGCCTCGGGTGGTTGTACAAACGGCAGACGC
>CAZRCI010000048.1:0-35743 GCA_964598535.1 uncultured Planctomycetaceae bacterium
GACCTGCCAGTACACGGTCTGCCGCATGGTTCCGGAACAGCGTGTGAAGACCTGCCAGTACAAGGTCTGCCACATGGTACCCGAGAAGCGTGTGAAGACCTGTGAGTATAAGGTCTGCCACATGGTGCCCGAGAAGCGTGTGAAGACCTGCCAGTACACGGTCTGCCGCATGGTTCCGGAACAGCGTGTGAAGACCTGCACGTATAAGGTCTGCCGCATGGTGGCCGAGAAGTGCGTGAAGCAGGTTCCGTATACGGTCTGCAAGCCGGTTCACTACACGAAGACGGTCAACGTCACGCGTTGTGTGCCCAAGCAGGTCGCTTACACGGTGACCCGCTGCGTGCCGAAGGTGGTTTGCAAGCAGGTTCCCGTCAAGGTGTGCTGCCCGGTGGCTTGCGAGCCCAGTTGTGCAGCCGAACCGAGCTGCGGCTGCGGCGGCTAGTTGGAAGTAAGTGGTGGTCTTCTTCTGAGCCGTCCTCAGAGGAAGGTCTGGTCAACATCGGCGGCCCGGTCCCAGCGAGGACCGGGCCGCTGTTTTTGTTTCAGGCGGCCCGATTTTCGAGCCGTTTGAAGACGACAGCGGCGAGCCCGAAGTCTCTTGAAGTTTCCGTGCGAGGGCGGTACCGGATTTGCATTGCTGGCAACGCACCTTCAGCTTAAGGAGCCCCGGCATGCGTTTGCTCGTCTTCGTTTCAATCGCCTTTTCGGCGTTTGCGTTAAGCAGTATCCGAGCTCAGGAACGCGGCTCTCAGCCAGCCGTCCGACCGCGCGATCCGGCGGCGGAAGCCCAGGCGGTTCGCCCAGTGGATGCAAAGCGACCAGAGCAGCAGTTGAACGAGCACGATCGATCTCCGCTATTTGATCCTACGCGTCCCGCGCCCCTCACGTCCGCGCTCGAGCGGCAGCCAGATTCAGGCCGCATCATGGGGTTTGACTTTGCGCGAGATCCGTTGAATTCCGCGCATTCGTTTACCACCTTCGCCGAGGTCTACGAGAAGGAGAACGCGGCCAAGGCGGGGGTGATGGAAGCTCAGCGGAAGCTGCTCGATGCGCGGTATGATCTCAAGCCGCGTCTCGATCCCGAGGCGAAGATGTTCCGTGGCAAACCGCTGGCGGTGGGGCCGACGGCGCGCCTGGCCGAAGGACTTACGTTCGACAAGTTGGCCTCGCTGACGCCCGCGGAAATCAAGAAGCGAAACTTGTTTCCGTATCCATCTCTGCCCCATCCGTTGCATGCGAACGGCGGGCAGGTGTTTCCGCAAGTTCAGCTAGACATGTTTCCGAGGCTTCAGCGGTTTGACGTCGATTTTGATTTGCCAAACGAGTTCCTGCCCGAGTTTCCGCCCGCCGTCTTTCTGCAGAACCGACCTGAGTTGGGGGACGTGTCTCGGGGGCAAATCATCACCATGAACAACTTTCATAGCTTGTTCAAGGAAATCATGACGCCGGTGCAACTGGAAGGCATGCGGCTATTGCTAACTCCGCTGCCGCAAGAAGAGTTCAATTTGACGGACGATCGCAAGAGCCCGCAGCCGCAGCAAGGCGTGGCGTGCTTCGATTGCCACGTCAATGGCCACACGACCGGGCAGTTTCATTTGAGTCCGGACATCCGGCCGCAAGATCGCCGCTTTCGGCTCGACACCGTTAGCCTTCGCGGGCTGTTCAACCAACAGATTCACGGTTCGAAACGCAGTCTCCGATCGGTTGAGGACTTTACCGAGTTCGAGCAGCGCACGGCCTACTTCAACGGCGATCCGATTCGAGCGATGAAAAAGGGATTTCAAGAGCTGCCGCGAAGCGTGATTCCGCACATGGCCCAGGCCCAGAACATGCTCGATTTCCCGCCGGCTCCGAAGCTGAACCGCCTGGGCCGTTTGGATACGAGCAAGGCCACGCAGCAAGAGCTGGCCGGGGAGAAGCTGTTCTTTGGCAAAGCGCAGTGCGGCGTATGCCATCCGGCGCCGTTCTTTCTGGACGACAAGATGCACGATTTGCGTCTGGAAGAGTTCTTGCCCGAGCCCGGCGACGGCCCGATCAAGACGTTCACCTTGCGCGGCATCAAGGAGAGCCCGCCCTATCTGCACGATGGGCGCTGTCTGACGCTGGAAGACACCGTCGAGTTTTTCAATCTCGTGCTGGGGCTACAGCTCACGGCCGAGGAGAGAGCGGCGGTGGCGGCATACCTGAGAGTGCTTTAGCTGGGCGCCGGATTGGGCCGCGAGGGTTCGCAAAGCGAATTTTCAAGAAAACTTCCGAAAGCGATGGACAGAGGGGGTGGTAGCTACCTTATAGTGGTGCCGCTGTAGGCCCGGCTGACAATTTGCGGCCATGCGCGATTCGCGGTCTGACAATCGCAACCACGTAAAGGAAACGCTAATGACACGCCCAGCAACTCGACGCTTTTTTTTACCGAGCGCGGTTCTTGTGCTCTCGGTTCTCGTGGCGACGGCTTTCGCCGCCCGTGCCCAGGCCGTCACGATTCCGACCGTGCCGGTCGGCAACGCGGGGAATGCGGGCGATGTCCAACCCCAGGGAACCTTCGGCGCGGTGGCTTATGACTACCGGATCGGCACGACCGAGGTGACCAACGCCCAGTACGTGGCGTTCTTGAACGCGGTGGCCAAGACCGACACCTATGGGCTCTATAACACGTCGATGGGCTCCAACACCATTGGCGGAATCACGCGAAGCGAGGTCTCCGGCAGCTACGTCTATTCGGTGAAGGACGACGCGGGTTCATATACGTACGCCGACAAGCCTGTGGTCTTCGTGAGTTGGGGAGACGCCGCACGGTTTTCGAACTGGCTGCACAATGGCCAGCCGACCGGCGCACAAAACGCCGGCACGACCGAGGACGGCGCGTATACGCTCAACGGCGCTATTACCGACGCGGCCTTGAACGCCGTGACGCGGAACGCCGGGGCGACGTGGTTTCTTCCCACGGAGAACGAGTGGTATAAGGCGGCGTACTACGACGGCGATACGAGTGCGTATTACGAATATCCGACCGGGACGAATTCGCCGCCGAACAATAATCCCCCTTCGTCGGACACCGGTTCGGCCAACTTCTATAATCAAGGATACACGACGGGTAGCAGCAGTTATCCCCTGACGGACGCTGGCGCGTATACGCAGTCGCCGAGCCCCTACGGCACCCACGACCAGGGAGGCAACGTGTGGGAATGGAACGAAACGCTCGTCAGCGAGTCGTTTCGGGGCTCGCGGGGTGGTGCGTTCAACAACAGCTCGGGCTACCTGCCGTCCTCATACCGGTCCTCCAACAGCCCGACGGACGAGTTCGACGATCTCGGGTTTCGCGTGGCAACCGTCCCTGAGCCAGGCACGTTGCTAATGGGAGCGCTGGGGATGGTCGCGCTGTTGTGGTGTCGCAAGCGGCGCACGTAGTCAGCGGTTCTTTTTCGCGTTTCTTTTCGTACCCGCCGCGCGCCGTCAAGTTATCGGCCGCGGTTTTCGAATGGGCTCGAACATTTCCTGGAGGATGCACCGGCTTACGCGCATTTGCCCGGCGCGGGAGGAAAACGCATTCCACGGCCGCAATGGCGTGCGTTATAATGAGGCGGTTTTCGTGCGCCGCGTATCGGCCTTCACTCGCCACCGCCCTTTGTCGCTGTTATCTCGTCGATGGCCAAGTCGGTCGATTCACGCGATCCCAATCTTGCCGCGTTCCGTCAGGCGATCGACGATTGTCTCGAGCTGTACCGTTCGAGCGCGGATGCCTGGAACCAGAGCGTGATGGCGAAGGGCGCCCGTTGCGAGGAAGCCGCCACCCGGAGCCTGATGGCTGACCTGGCGCGTGGGCTGCTGGTGAAGATCTTTCTGACGGTCATGCAAGCGGACCATCGGTTTAGCGCGGCCGAACGGCGGCTGGCACAGGTGCTGCTCGAAAAGCTCTGGGGGCGTCGTTTTGCCGCGGACGAGATCGGTCCGGTCATGCGCGAGTTGATGCCCCTGGCCGACCGTTTCAATTGGTACCGGCTGCTGCGGCCGTTCGAAGAGGTCGTGGCGTTGCATGACCGCGTCAGCGAAGTCGAGACCGTGGTGATGCGCTTCGCGAATCTCGTGGCCAAGGCCGACGGCACGCTGGCCCACGACGAGGCCGTGCAGCTCAAGGGAGTGCTGGCTGAAATTCACCGGCACCTGCTTCCGGTACCCGTGGAGCATGGCGACATTCAGAGCGGCGAGACCATCGAAACGCGCGAACTGGAGCGGTTCACGCCCGCCTCGCAAGTCGTATCCGCGGGCAGCCAGGACGCGGAAAGGCCCGCCGGCCCTGAGCCCTCGCGGGAGGAACGCCTGCAGGCGGCGCTTGCGGCGCTCGACGATTTGATCGGACTCGATTCGATCAAGTCCGAGGTGCGCGAACTGACGCGTTTCTTGCAAGTGCAGAGACATCGCGAGGACGCGGGCTTGCCCAGGACCCAGGTCACGTTGCATACCGTGTTCACCGGAAATCCGGGCACGGGCAAGACCTCGGTCGCGCGCATTCTTGGTGAGGTGTTCGGAGCGTTGGGCATCGTAAAGCGCGGGCATCTGGTCGAGGCCGACCGTTCGGCGCTCGTCGCGGGCTACGTGGGTCAAACGGCTGAGCGAACCAACAAGATCATCGACAAGGCGCTCGATGGCGTGCTGTTCATCGACGAGGCCTATTCGTTGATCAGCGAGGAGGGCGAAGATCCTTTCGGCCACGAGGCCGTGCAGGTGTTGCTCAAACGGATGGAAGACGACCGTTCTCGGTTGATTGTCATTTTGGCGGGCTATCCCCTGGAAATGCGGCGGCTGCTGGAATCGAATCCCGGTTTGAGGTCGCGATTCAACCGCAAGCTCAAGTTTGCCGACTATGGTGTGATCGAGCTGTGTCGCATCTTTCAGAGCCTCTGCGAAAAGAATCACTACGTGCTGCCGGCGGAAACGCGGATGCGGCTGTTGCTGGGATTTCAATATTTGCTCGCGGAACGCGACGAGCACTTTGGCAACGGCCGACTGGTGCGCAATGTTTTTGAGCAGTCGATTTTGCGGTTGGCCAATCGCATCGCGGACATCGCGCCGCTGACCAAGGAATTGCTGACTCGGCTGGAACCCGCCGATATTCCGTTTGCGGAGATTCCCGCGCCGGTGTTTGACGGCGCGTCGCTCGACGAGCTGCGGTTGGCGGTGACCTGTCACGGCTGCGGTCGGGCGAGCCGAATCAAAACGTCCCATTTGGGGCGGCGCGTGCAGTGCAGAAAATGTCACGTTAAATTCACTGCGGAGTGGGGAGAGCCGATCGCCGCCATCTAACAGGCGGCCGAGGACTTACGGTCGCAGGACTGCTGGGCCACGCGCTCGATGGCGGTGCGCCTGCACGCCGGGGGGGGACGCTAATCCGCCGATTCTTCTACCGGCGACGTGCGGAGCAGGTAGACGATCGCCACGAAATCGTAGGCCGCGTGCGTCACGATGGGGACCAGCAGGTTCTCGGTCCAGAGCAGCAAGCCGCCCAGGTAGGCTCCGATCAAGGCCGCGAGGATCACATAAGTTCGGGATACCGGATGGGCCAGTCCGAACAGCAGGCTGGCCACGTAGAGCGCGAACGGAACGGAGCCGCTGACGCGTGCCAGCCAAGGTTGAGCCACGCCGCGAAACAGTATTTCTTCGCCCAGGCCGGCGGCTACCGAGATTAGTAAGATCTCGACCGGCGACAATCCGCGAAACAAGGGCACGAGCGCGCGGCGGACGAAAGCATCCAATTCTTGGAACAGGCCAAAGGGCAGCCGATCGATCGCCAGCAGGGCGGCAACGAGGGGGAAGGTTGCCAGCAGGCCCTGAGCGATGGCGTAGAACGACCAATCGATGGCCTGTAACGGCGACACGTGAAGCAGGTGGCCGACCACCAAAGCGACGACGGCGAGCCCTCCTTCGAAGACGACCGCGCTGGCGACCAGCGAACCTGGAGACGGTTTATCCGAGGCATCCATACGAATAGCATGCACGTCGGGCGGCGGAAACTAAAGCCGTATTTAGCGGAGTTTCAGAATCGCGGTTTCCTGCCTATACCCTTGGCTGCATGGACCTTACGGCTCCTTGACGCTTTCCGGCTCGACTTGTTAGATTGACCCGCTTGTGCATAACTCCCCCCGCAAAGTGATTCGCATGATGGCGAGTGAGGCGAGCGCCATCTCGGTGCTCGGCTTTTTGAAAGGAACGTCGATCCATGGCTGAAAAGTACGTTTTCTCGTTCGGTCCGTCGGGTACGGACGGTTCGGCTTCGATGAAGGACCTGCTCGGTGGCAAAGGCGCCAACCTGGCCGAAATGACTAATTTAGGGTTGCCCGTCCCCTCGGGCTTTACCATCGGCACGAACGTTTGCACCTACTACTACGCGCACGAGAAAAACTATCCGCCCGAGCTGAAGAAGGCCGTCGAGGACGCGATGGCCAAGATCGAACGCGAGATGGGCGCTGAATTTGGATCGACCAAAAATCCGCTGTTGGTCTCTTGCCGCTCGGGCGCTCGCGAGAGCATGCCGGGCATGATGGACACGGTGCTGAACATTGGTTTGAACGACCAGACCGTGGAAGCCTTGGCCAAGCAGTCGGGCAACGACCGGTTCGCGTGGGACAGCTATCGCCGTTTCGTACAGATGTATGGCGATGTCGTCTTGGACATGAAGCCCAAGACGAAGCACGATCACGATCCGTTCGAGGAACTGCTGGAAGCCAAGAAGCGGAAAGCCGGCGTGAAGCTGGACAACGAGCTCACCGCCGCCCAGCTCAAGGAGTTGGTGGCCGAGTTCAAGAAAGCGATCAAGGACGGCACGGGCAAAGACTTTCCGAACGAGCCGATGGAGCAGGTATGGGGCGCGATTGGCGCCGTGTTCGGAAGCTGGATGAACGATCGCGCGGTGGTGTATCGCCGCACGTACGGCATTCCGCACGAATGGGGCACCGCGGTCAACGTGCAGGCGATGGTCTTCGGCAACCTGGGCGACGATTGTGCGACCGGCGTGGCGATGACTCGCGACGTGGCGCTGGGAACGCCGGGCATCAACGGCGACTACCTGATCAATGCCCAGGGCGAGGACGTCGTGGCCGGCATTCGCACGCCCGAGCGGATCGAAGAAACGCTCGGCAAAGCGATGCCCCGGGGCTTCCAGGAACTCGATGAAATCGGCCGCAAGCTCGAAGCCCACTACAAGGACGTACAGGACGTTGAGTTCACGATTCAACGCGGCAAGGTCTGGATGCTGCAAACGCGGAACGCCAAGCGAACCGGTTTTGCCGCCGTGCGGATCGCCGTCGACATGGTGAATGAAGGCCTGATTACGAAAGAGCAGGCCCTGAGCGCCAAGCGGATTCCGGCGGACGATTTGAACCAATTGCTCCAGCCGATTTACGATCCGGAGTCGAAGAAGAAGGCCGTGAGCGCGGGCCGGCTATTGGCCAAGGGCATCAATGCCGGGCCGGGCGCCGCGACGGGCAAGATCGTGTTCCATGCTTCGGACGCGGAAGCCCAGTGGCTGAAGGACAACAAGGTGCAGTTGATTCTGGTGCGTCGTGAGACGAGCCCCGAGGACCTGCGCGGGATGAAGATCGCCCAGGGCATTTTGACGGCCTTCGGCGGCGCCAGCTCGCACGCCGCGCTCGTCAGCCGCCAGATGGGCAAGGCCTGTATCGTCGGCTGTAGCGAGCTGAACATCGACTACCACGCCGGCACGTTGACCGTGAACGGCAAGGTGTTCAAGGCTGGCGACGCAATCTCGATCGACGGTTTCACGGGCGAAGTGTTCGAGGGCACGGTGGAAACCCGGCCGAGCGAAATTTTGCAAGTGCTGATCTCGAAATCGACGAAGCCGACCGAGGCCGGGACGTATCAGCGCTACGAGCAGCTTATGACCTGGGTCGACGAGTACCGCAAGCTTCGCGTGCGGACGAATGCGGATGAGCCGAAGCAGGCCCTCGAGGCGATCGCCTTTGGCGCCGAGGGCATTGGCCTGTGCCGCACGGAGCACATGTTTTTTGACCACATTAACGACTTTCGCGAGATGATCCTGGCCGAGAACCTGGTGGACCGGGAAAAGGCCCTGACGAAGCTGTTGCCGCACCAGCGGAAGGACTTCGACGGCATCTTCCGAGCGATGCAAGGGAAGCCCGTCACGATCCGCCTGCTCGATCCGCCGCTGCACGAGTTCCTACCGCACAGCGCGAAGGAGCAGGACGAACTGGCCAAGATCATTGGCGTGAAGGCGGACGTCATCAAACGCCGCGTCGACGAACTGCACGAATTCAACCCGATGCTCGGCCATCGCGGTTGCCGCCTGGGAATCGTGTATCCGGAAATTACGCGAATGCAAGCTCGGGCGATCTTCGAAGCGGCTTGTGATGTGAAGCTGGCTGGTATCGACGTGCATCCGGAGGTCATGATTCCGCTGGCCGGCTTTGCGACCGAGTTTGCAGACCAGGAGAAGGTCGTGCGCGAGACGGCGGAGCAGGTGTTCAAGGAGAAGGGCACGCACGTGCAGTACCTGGTCGGGACGATGGTCGAGCTGCCTCGCGCGGCCATTTGTGCCGATCAGATTGCCAAGCGGGCCGAATTCTTCAGCTTTGGCACGAACGATCTCACGCAGACGACGCTCGGCATGAGCCGCGACGATTACGGCGGATTCATCAACGAGTATCGCGAGCGCGACATCCTGCCGAACGATCCGTTCCAGACGATCGATCGCGACGGTGTCGGCGCGTTGATGAAGATCGCCGTGGCTGGTGGCCAGAAGTCGCGGCCCGATATCAAGCTTGGCATCTGCGGCGAACACGGCGGCGATCCCGCAAGTGTCATGTTCTGCCACGAAATTGGCCTGAACTACGTAAGCTGCTCGCCGTTCCGGGTTCCCATCGCACGGCTGGCCGCCGCTCAAGCGGCCGTGGCCGACAAGGGCGCCAAGAAGTAGAGGCGGCCGAGCGTGAGTTCGATCGCGGCTGCGGGGTTGCAATGGCGCGCCCCGCAGCCGTTTTTTGTTGCGCTCAGCCCGTGGGAAATTGCTTGCAGTATTCGTAGAGTGCCATCGTCGCGGCCGTGGCGACGTTGTAACTGTAAGGCAAGCCGTAAACCGGAATTTCAACGACGCGGTCGAGCAGTGCAAGCACGTCGTCGGCAATTCCGGCGCGCTCGTTGCCAATCACAAGCGCCGTGCGGCGTTGAAACCGAAACGCGTGGAGCGATTCTGAGCCGGTCGTTTGCTCCAGGCCCACGAGCTGGTAGCCTTCCTGACACAGTTGCTTCAGTACGGGCGGGAGCGTGCGATGGACCTCAATCTGGACGGTATCGGCGCCGTCGCGGGC
The DNA here is from genome assembly GCA_964598535.1 of uncultured Planctomycetaceae bacterium. Lineage (GTDB taxonomy): Bacteria > Planctomycetota > Planctomycetia > Pirellulales > PALSA-1355 > JALHMI01. The sequence goes on from CAZRCI010000048.1 coordinate 9,336, forward strand.
GATCTTGCCAATGACTTTGGCCGTGCCGCAGGCGATCACTCGGTCGACACCCGAGCAGCCCGCGAGACGGACGATGCGCGAAAGATTGATGTTGCTGCGCAGCGGCGCACAAGCGATGACGAGTTCTCGGGGGCGCTCTAACGGTGAGAGTGGTTTGTGTCGTTCGTGAATGAACTCGCTCATAGGGGGCATGGTAGAGATCTCCGTGAGCTGCGGCAAATGCGTTTTGACTGGTTCCGCACGGGGGCGCTACAATGGGCGTAAAGCGTAGGAGTTTTGTTCGCCGCATTCCCGCCAGGAAGCCCCCCCGCCATGCGTTCTTATTGTTGTTTTGCTTCGTTGGTGTTCATTGCATTGTTTGCCCTTGGATGTGGCCGATCTGAGCCGGCGAGTTCAGAAGCCGCGGAATTCGCGAGCGCCGCGGCCGACAGCGCCGCTCGGCCGGACCTGGCGGTGAAACTCGATATTCTCAGCTTCGACGAAATTCAGCAGCGGTTGGCCGACAAGCAGGGCAAGGTCGTGGTAATGGACGCGTGGAGCACGTCGTGCCCGCCCTGCATGAAAGACTTTCACCACCTGGTGGCGCTTCACAAAGAGTACCCGGCCGAGGACGTGGCTTGCGTATCGTTGAGCTTCGATTTCGAAGGCCTGGGTACGCCCGAAGAGGCGCAGCCACCGGTGCTGGATTTTCTACGGTCGCAAGGCGCGGCCTTCGACAATTTCATGTCGAATGAAGAGAGCGATGTGCTGTATCGCAAGTTCGAGCTCAATGCCGTTCCGGCTGTGTTCGTATACGATCGGGCCGGCAAGCTGCGCGCGCGTTTCGAGAGCGAGGGGGCGTACGAAAAGGTGCGAGCCCTGGTGGCGGAACTGATCAAGGAACCCGTGACTGGCGGCGAAGCTGCCGCGAGCGAAACGCCTCGGAATTAGCGAGTGGGGCTACGGGGTTGCGACCCCCTTGTGGCTGTGGTGCTGCAAACGTACGGACTACTCGGGCACCTGCGCGAGCAGGTAGTCGTCGAGCCGGATCTTGCGGTTTCCTTCGGGCATGGTCTCGAACAGCATATCGAGCAGTGTCGAGAATTGCCGCGTTTTCAGTCCGTAGTAGTTGTGCTTTCCCTCGCGGCGGCGTTCGATGAGCCCGGCCACGCGAAGCAGGGCCAGATGATGGCTGACCGCGGGCTGGCTTTCGCCGAGCAACTCGCAGAGCGCGCGCACGTGCAATTCGCTACGTTCGGTAAGGTAGTACAGGATTCTGAGCCGCGTCTCGTCCGAGAGCAGCTTGAAGATCTTGACCAGATTGTTGACAAGCGGCTCGGAAACGGTCAGCGGAGGCTGCCGTTGGGAGCCATTCTCGGCAGAATTGCCGGGAGTTTGTTGAATGTGGAGAGCGTTCACGACGTTCGCCCTTTGCTGGAACGGCGCGCGAGCGCGGCCGCGATGCAAACGCGGCTAGCAAGGCACAACAAAAAAGATAGGTAAACCAATCGAGAGTTCATGCCCGAATGGCGAACGCGCGCCGCCGAACATGTCCCTTGTGAAATACGCTTTGTCTGACCGACAACCGAAATGCTTGCGGTTTGAACAGTTCCTACCGCTAGCTTCGCAGAACGCGAAAAATGGAATCGAAAGCGGCGAAATTGTCGAACCGTCTGAACTTCGCGACATTGTAGCGAGAACCCGGGTTTTGGGGAATCGCTCGTCCGCGAATTTATAGGGGTTTCTGCGGTAAAAATAGGCCGATCTGCCCGCGAACCACGGGGCGCCCGGGGACGTGGTGGAGCCCACCGCCCCCCCGGGATTGGCCGCTGGCGGGCTGACATTGACGGGTAGCCGGTGGGCATCTACTATTCGCCGCCTTATCGTTCCGGCCTATTCAGTGCCACGTGCTTTCCCTATCAAGGACGCCACTGCCGTGCCCCGTGCGGTTAAAATCACCGCGCTTGTGACTGTCTCGTTGCTGCTGGCGGCGGGAATCGCCGTTCTATTGGTATACCAGGCATCGCAGTCGGTGCCGAAGTTCTATCAGGACGCCGTGGCCGTGAACGCTACCGAGCAGTTCGACGAGCGTGACAGCTTTGTCGCCCGAGCCTCGGCACTGGCCAGCGATTTGCAAAACGAAGGACACTGGCAGAGCCTGTTTACCTCGGACGAAATCAACGCCTGGCTGGCGCTCGAGCTGTCGGGCAATTATGCTCATTTGCTCCCGCCCGAGATTCGTGATCCGCGGGTTTCAATCACTTCGGACGGGGCCGCGCTGGGCTGCTACTATCGGACAGGTGAGATCGATACCGTGGTGTCGGTTAAGTTTGAGGCCTACTTGCACAGCCCGCACGTCGTGGCGGTTCGCATTCGCAGCGCTCGGGCGGGGGCGTTACCGGTGCCGCTCGGGCATATTCTCGACGGTATTTCGCACGTCGCCCGGGAGCTCAATCTGCGTCTCGAATGGCGTAAGTCGCACGGCGATCCAGTCGCCCTGGTGACGTTGCCGCGGCTGGGCGAAGTTCCCAACGAATCGTTGCGGCTGGAGTCGATCGAGCTCCGCGAGGGTGAGCTGTTCGTGGCGGGAACCGTGGGCCGTCCCATGCTCGAGGCGGGGCCCGTGATGGCGGAGCCATTGCGAGTGCCGACGGCTCAACTTGATCTGGACGAGGAATCGCCGCGCATCGGCGCCCGAGAAAATGACGCGTTCCAAAAATGACCGCCGTCGTCGTTACGGGTCAGCGTGACGGTTTGTAGTTCGCGCGTTCCGGAGAGCCGGATCTCCAGACGCTGGCTGCTTTCCGCCGCGAATTGATAATCGCCGGCATCCCACCGTGTAACGTGGCCCCGATTGCCCGAAACAGGGCCTTCATATTCGAGATAGGCCAGCCGATGATCGGGGAGCCGCTCGGCGACGGTGTGTCCGTTTCCGACCGGAATCTCCGCCAGGGCCCAGGTGCGGAGCACGCCATCGCACTCGAGCATCAGGTCCCAATGCGTGCCGCGCCCGCCAGTCGCGGCGGGTCCTGCTCCCGGGGAAACCTCGTGCAACAGGATGACATAACGCGGCACGTTGGGAATCTCCCGCGGGCTATGCGTCAAGGATCGTCGCGGCGTTCGACGCCGAGTAGTTTCAGATATCGCCGTTCCTCGCCGCGCATCGCGTCTCGCTGCTCGTTGGTCGCGTCGTCGTGTCCCACGAGATGCAGCGTGGCATGCACGACATACAGCAGTAACTCGTCCTCGGCGGGCCAGGCCAGTTCGGCGGCCACGCGGGCGGCCGTGTCCGCGCTGACGATCACTTCGCCTTCGAGCCGATCCCCTTCGCGGTCCAATAGGAAGCTCAGAGCGTCGGTGGGGTAGTCGTGCTGGAGGAATCGCCGATTCAGCTCGTGGATCGTAGGATCGTCAACCACCGCGATGCTGAGCGAGCCGCTCTGAACGCCCGCATCACGAAGAATGCGTTCGGCCAGTTGCTTGAGGCGCGCGGCGTCAAACGAATGCGCGGTTTGCTCGTCCGATAACTCGATGCTGAGCATGGACATCAAGCGGTGCGCTGGTCGGGATACTTGACACGGCCGTGATAGACGGCGGTCAGCGATTTGACGAGGCTGTCCTCGATCGTGGCCAATTCCTGGAGCGTGAGCCCACAGGAATCGAATTGCCCATCGAGCAGCCGTTTCATGGCGATGTCGTGGACCAGGCTTTCGATACGCGCCGGCGTGGGTTCGACCAGGGTGCGGCAGGCGCCTTCGACGGCGTCGGCCAGCATGAGAACGGCGGCTTCTTTGGTTTGTGGCTTGGGCCCTGGATAGCGGAAGTTGCTTTCGTCGACCTCGGCGCCGCCGTTGGCCTCGGAAGCACGCCGGAAGAAGTATTCGACGAGCGTCGTGCCGTGGTGCTGCTCGATGAAGTCGATGATCGACTTGGGCAGCCGATGCTGCCGGGCAAGGTCCGCGCCGTCCTTGATGTGGGCGATGATGATCAGCGTGCTCATGGCGGGCACGAGCGACTCGTGGCGGTTGGCGTCGTGTCCCTGGTTTTCGACGAAATAGCCGGGCTTGAGCATCTTGCCGATGTCGTGGAAGTAGGCGCCCACGCGAACCAGCAACCCCTGAGCGCCGATGCTTTCGGCGGCCGCCTCGGCAATCGAGGCGACGTTGATCGAGTGATTGTAAGTGCCGGGCGCCCGGCGCACGAGCTCTTGCAGCAGCGGATGGGCGACGTCACCCAGCTCGAGCAAGCTTAGTTCGGTTTGCACGCCGAACAAGCTTTCGATGAATGGCAGCAGCCCCAGCATGAGCAGGCCGGCGAAGATCGAAAGCAGGCCGTTGCGCAGTGCGTCGGACCAGATGGCCGAGAACGGCTGCGCGGCCAGCGTCTCGACCCCGATCGTGGTGAGCGTGGCCACGACGCCGACGGCCAGACCAACGTAGATCAGCTTGCGGCGATTGCGAACCCCGCCCACCAGCAGAATCGCGGAAGCGGCGGCCGCGTACAGAATCAAGAACTGCCCCAGGTTTTGGCCCGTGGCCACGACCACGATCACCGTGATCACGGCCGAAAAGAGCAGCGCGAACTCGCGGTGGAACGCGATGGACAAGGTCATGCCGAATACGACAATCGGCGCTAGCTCGGCTCGAAAGCTATCGCGGGCGGCGATCGTGGCAATGCCCACCGTGACGACGATCGTGGCGAGCGTCGTGGCGAACAGTTTCAAGTTGTCAATCAGCGTCGGCTCGTAGTGCAGCACGTAGACGCCGCACAAGATCGACAGCGCGAGGAACATGCCCAGCGAGGCCAGCGAGTGGGCCACGAGATCGGGCAACTCGCGGTTGGCCAGGTAGGCCTGGTGCTCGAGTTCGAGCACGGTCATGTCGTCGAGCGGCTCGCCGGCGGGGGCGAGCACGTCGCCGGGCAGGATCTTACGATACTCCGGCGGCACGGCCTGCTCGGCGCGGACCTGCGCGAGCCGAATCTCGGTCTCGTTGCGGGTGAGTGTCGTCGGCAGTCTGCTGCGCAGCCAGGTGAATACACGCGTGGCCAGTTCCGGCGAGTCGAGCCGCTCGGCGAGGCCTTTTTTCAGCCAATCGGCATCGCCAATCAGCACGTCGGCGACGCGGACCACTTGCCGCTGATCGGGATGCCCCTTGGGAATCACCACGATCTCTTGCTGGTTGCCCTCGTTGGGCTCTTGCGGCAGCTTTTCGAGCAGACCGCGTTGCACATAAGGCGCCAACACTTCGGCCACGGAGCGATCGAGCCTTTCCAAACCTTCGGGCGTCGAGAGCGCTCCGCGCAGGAGCTGGAATCGTTGCTCCTGCTCTTCGGGCGTTAGCACGGGGGCGTCGGACCCGGGCGGCGGGAAAAATTCGTTCCAGACGCTCGTTTCCAGGGTGGCCAGCGATTTTGCGCCCCCCAGTTCGATCGCTCGATTTTGCAGGGCCGCCCGCAACTGGACCAGCTTGTCGACGTCATGATCGTAGACGAAGGCCACTTTGTTGCGCGCGATGAGCTTGGCTTCGCGCGTTTTGTCCTGATCGAGCTGCTGGAACGATTCCTTGGCCACGATGTTGCGCGGCGGAACGTATCCGCGCTGGTATTCGATGGGCACTGACCAGGAGAGGGTCACGCACCACAGGGCCAGCATCGTGAGCACGCAAAGCCCCAGCCGCAGCAAGACGTCGCCGCGTTTGCAGTAGAGCATTGCGCGTTCGAACGCGCCGGGCGGAAGCTCGAGCGCCGCCACGCGTTCCGAACGTTTACGTTTTTGAGTGCCAGTTGCCATGTTTGCTTTGGAGTCTGCCCAGCCGATGTCAACGTCGCCGACGAGGCTCCTCTTCCTCGTAAGCGCGGACAATCTCCTGGACGAGACGGTGACGCACGATGTCCTCGTTCTGGAGCGCCACCTGATGAAAGCCCTTGATTCCGTCCAAGCGATGCAGCGCATCGATCAAACCGCTTTGCGTGTGCCCCGGCAAGTCGACCTGGGTCGTGTCGCCGGAGACGACCATTTTGGTGCCCAGACCCATGCGGGTCAAAAACATCTTCATCTGGGCAACCGTCGTGTTTTGGGCTTCATCGAGAATCACGAACGCGTCGTTCAGCGTTCGGCCGCGCATGTAGGCGAGCGGAATCATCTCGATCAAGTCTTGTTCCGTGTAGCGTTTGATCTGCTCGTAGTCCATCATCTCGCGCAGCGCGTCGAGCAGCGGGCGCAGATAAGGATTGATCTTGGCTTGCAGGTCGCCGGGCAAAAAGCCCAGGCTCTCGCCCGCTTCGACGGCCGGCCGCACGAGCACGATCTTGCGAATCTGTTCGCGGCGGAGCGCTTGCACCGCCATCGCCACGGCGAGGTACGTCTTGCCCGTGCCCGCGGGGCCGATGCAAAACACGAGGTCGTGATCGCGAATCGCGGCCACGTAGCGGGCCTGGCCGGGCGTGCGCGGGCGAATCGCTTTGCCGGCGTGCTGAAGCTCGATGGCCGAGGCATCTTCGCCCGGCGCTTGTCCGGAGACCAGCCCCAGGATTTGCGAAACCTCCTCGGGCGAGACCAGGCCATACCGTTCGACGATCTCTTTCAGCTTTTCGAACACCTCGGTCGCGCGCGCAACGGCTTCGTCCGATCCTTCAATATGGATGCGGTCATCGCGCCCCGACACGGTAACACCGAGCGAATCGCGAATCTTGCGCAGGTGCTGGTCGCGAGTGCCGAACAGCGGGAGGAGCGTTTTCGAATCCGCCAGCGGGATCGTGGCTTCGGACATTCAAGGAAAACGGCCGCCCAAAGGGACTGCCGCTCGGAAAAATACTGAAAATCAAATTGCTGCTACTGTTAACTATAGCCAATAGTTCCGAACCGGAGAACGAGTTTCCGGGCCAGAACCCCGCTAAATCCACTGGATGCAGGGCTTTGCGAGGTGTAGGGGGGTTGGGGTGGATTACTCCTGGCGTGAGAATGGCCGGGAATTTTAAAGCTGGGGGAGCTACGGGTTAAGGGCCTTCGCGGAGCGCGTCAAAATAGTCCTGGGCGTGATTGCGATAGTCGTGCGGTAATCGCTGATCGCTGAGCGCCTCGGTGGCGTTTTGCTGGGCCTCGGTAAACTCGGTTTGAATCTCTTGGCGGACGATGCCTTTGCGGTTCGGGCCGGAGGCCTGGCCGACGACCTTCGCGGCTCCGGCGCTGTGTTGCTGCTTGACGGCCGAGTCGTAAAACGTGCCTTCCGGATCGGTTGGCTCTCCGAGTCCGGGACCCCGGCCGACGCCGATGCCTTTGCCGCCCCCGCGATGGCGTTCGTCGCTCAGCTCGCCGAATTTTTTCTCCCAGTTTCCTCCCTGGCAAGCGGCACAGCCCTGGCCTTCGCAGGCGCCGCAAGCCATGGCCTTCTTGCACTCTGCGACACCCTCGAGGGCGATTTCGAGCCCTTCCATTTCTTGGAGATTCTCTTGTAACTCGGAAAGCTGGTCGCTGAGACCGGCCAGCGCCTGGGCGGCGGCGCTGGCGTCTCCTTCGCCCAGGCTTTTTGCGGCCTCGGAGAGTTGCGCCGCCATCTCGGCCAGATCGCCATGATGCCGTTGGGCGGCGAGCTCGTCGAGTTGTTGCTGGACTTGTTCGGCCGCCTCGCGATTCCCAGCCCGGCGATGGGCGTCGAGTTGCTCTTTGAGCTGCTCGGCACGCTGTTTTTGGGCTTCGCTCTGCTTAGCCAGTTGCGCGCGCAATTGTTCGAGCTGCTTGGCGAGTTGTTGTTGGGTCTCGGCGTCGAGCTTGCCGTCGGCCAGTTGACGCCGGAGTTTTTCGAGTTCGCTGACGGCCTTTTCGAGATCGCCCTGGACGAGGGCCTGGGTCATTTTGTCCGCGGCGCCACGATCGAGATTCTTCAGCCCCGCCAACTGCTTTTTTAGTTCGGCCGCTCCGGCAAGCTCTGCCCGCCGGCGTTCCGCGTCCTTGACTAGCTCGTTGAGGGCGAGCAGCGTTTCCTTTTGCGAGCCTTTGGGTTTCTCGGCGAGTTGTTTGACGCCGGCTTCGAGCTTGGAAATCGCCTCGGCTTCTTGCAGGCTTTTTTCGGAGAGTTCCTTCTTTTGGGCCGCGAGCCGTTTTACCAGGGCCTTGGTGGCGTGCTTGACCGGGGCAGGGGCCACCGCCGCGGCGGTGGCCTGGGCCGGCGTCCGCGGCGCCGCGACCGGCGCGAACAACGCCATCAAGAACGCCGCCGACGCAGGTAACAACGGCAACAACGCCCGGCGATCCAAACGCGGGCGGAACCGTTCGGACACGTCGAGCCCGCGCATGCGCTGTTCCGCATCGCGCAGGAGCGCCTGACCGGCGGCCGATTCACGCACCCCGGCGGGAAGCGACAGCGTGGTAGACACGCGCTCCTTGAGTTCGAAACGACGATCGATTTCGAGCGCGGCGGCGAGCGACGATTGCCGCCGGAGATAGGTCCAACCGGCGGCGACGACGGCGCCCAGGGCCAAGGCGCCCAGGATCCAGCCGGCGGCCCACGCGCGCTGCTCGATCGCCGGCGGCCAGAGCTTGCCGGCGGCGATGGCCGCGGCCGCGACACTCAAGGCCGCGAACCAGGCCCAAGTGAGTTTACGGAAGAACGACTCGGCGATCAGCCGGCGCCGTGCCTTGCGCACTTGCCGCTCCAGCGTTTCCACGAAATTTCCTCCCCACACGTGCGCCGCGCCGGAATGGGTCTCGGCATCGTTTCGAGGCCATCGTCGCTCGTTCCATTATAGCGGGCCGACGGACCGCGGCGCCAATCGACCGCGGACAAAGGTGTGTGTGGCAAGACCTTCTGAGGGAACTCAACGCCGCAGACGTTTGACAAGTCAGCCGCGGGCGTCGCCCGAGGGATGCTTGCCGGCGGAGGAGGTTTCGCCCTTGCAGGGCGAGGAGGTGTTATGGCGAGGGCGAACGGATTTCCTCGGGCGATGCCCGAGGCTGGCATGTTAAACGGCCTTCGGCCGAAAAGAGAGGCGGGCATGTTAAGCGGCTTTCGATCGAAAGAATCGTGGCGAACGATCGCAAAAGCGTGCAAGATCCAAACGTGCTCGGGAAATTTCCTCGTGCGTTTCGGATTCGTAAGTAGCGTGGCCTGCCAGGTCAGAAAATCTTGCCGGACACGAAAATGAGGGCACCGGTTCAATGGAATTCGGTCTGGAAATAGAATCAATTCGTGAGACAATGAGAGCTGGACAGACGCCGCTCCCCCGGCCGATTGCTCGATCCAGATCGCGGGGCGGCCGAGGGGCATCTCATCTGGTAACGTCTGAGGAACATCGGCATGAATCGCCATCAGCCCGCTCTCCCCGTGCGCTCGACGAGCGCGAGCCATCGGACCGTCCGCGAACGGGGCTTCACGCTCGTGGAATTGCTCGTGGTGATCACGATTCTGGCGATGCTCGTGGCGCTGTTGATTCCGGCGGTGCAAGCGGCGCGCAACGCGGCGCGGCGCACGACCTGCTTGAATAATGAAAAGCAGTTGACGACGGCGGTGCTGAATTACGTGACGTCGAAGCAGAAGTTTCCGCCGATGTTCACGGCGCAGCCGAACTGGAGCAGAGCCGGGACCGCGCAGGCGGTTGGTTGGGTGCCGTCGATCCTACCGTATATCGAGCAGAACGAATACTACCGGCTGTATCAGAGCGACCAGTTGTTTCGCCAGCCGCGGCTGGAAGCCGAGGTATTAATCTGCCCGTCGCGCGCTCCGACCAATTCGCCGGCGCCGCTGTGCTACGTGGTAAACGGCGGCGCGACCGACCTGGTGCGAAACAATGAGCCGATGGACTACATCGACAATGGCGTGTTTTTTGATGAGTTCACGCCGACGCAGGGCTTGGGAGTAAAAAAGACTCCGCCGATCGACCTGGCCTATCTCAGCTCCAACGACGGAACCAGCAAGACGATTTTGCTGGCGGAAAATAATGACGCACGCGATTGGTATCGGCTTCCGGTCACACCCACCGCATATCAGCCGTTCCCGCCAGGAAATGGCACGAATCCGCCGGGGCAGTCCTGGTGGAACGCGATTACGTGGATGCAGCCGGATAAGCCGCCAGGCGCGCCCGCCACCTGGGGTACCCAGGGCGATGCCAGTACAAATATGATACTGGGCCGTGAGGCACAGCTGGGCAGCAATCCTGAAGACAAAACGCATGGCCGCCCCTACAGCGACCATTCGGGCGGTTTTCACGTCGCGTTTGCCGATGGCCGCGTGCAGTTCATGAGTATCGACGTCGAGTACCGGGTGTACTGCCTATTGATGTCGCCGGTGAGTGCGACGGCGAAGTATACGGGGGCCCCTACGTCACCCAATAATAATATTTCGATTCCAGGGGATATCGGGAAGGTTATCATTTATCCAGCCGGAACCGCTTGGCATGACGCAGCCGGCAATTTGAAGTTGCTGACCGATGCCGATCTGAATCCCTGATCTGGCAATACACTTGGCCAGGACAGAAAAATACGCGCGAGGGGAAATCACTGCACCCGAATGCCGTTCTCGTAGCGCACGGTGGAGATGACGTTGCCGTCCGGGTCCCAGTCTTGCCAGACGCCGACGCGTGAGCCCTTCTCATAGATCTTCAACGAGGCGGGCTTGCCGTCTTCGTAGAAGTAGCGCGTCTCACCGTCGGTTTGGTCGGCCACGTACTGGCCCGTGCCGCGAAGCTGTCCGCTTTCATACCATTCGCTCCAGGTGCCGTGGCGTTGGCCATCGGCCATCGGCAGCTCCATCCGTTTTTGGCCGTTCTGGTGCCAGTAGGTTTGCGTGCCGTCGAACTGGCCATCTTTGTAGGTGAGGTCGGCGGCCTTCGTGCCGTCGTCGTAGAATTCTTGCCAGACGCCGTGCTGCAAGCCCCCGACGAAGCCGCCGACGACCTGCACCTGGCCGTTGGGGTAATAGGCGATGGCTTCTCCTTCGCGTTGCCCGTGACGGTAGTTGACCGTGGTTTTCACCGTGCCGTCTTGATTCCATTCGGTGAAGACGCCGTCCTTCTGGCCATTGATGTAGGCGCCTTCGCGGCGTTTTTGGCCATTGGAAAAATATTGCGTCTCCGGACCCTGGCGGACTCCCTGGTCGTAATGGGCTTCGGTCTGCACCTGGCCAGTGGAATACCACTCGGTCCACGTTCCCTGTTTGGAACCGTGAACGTATTCGGTCTCGCTGCGCTTATGCTCCGCGTCGACCCAGGTGGTTTGCTTACCGTGCTTGACCCCGCGTTCGTAGTTGAATTCGGTCAGCAGTGTGCCGTTGAGCATGTAGCGCCGCTGGGGGCCATGCTTGTAGTCGGCTAGATAGCTGCCCTCGCCGGCTTTTTCACCGCTGGGAAACCAATCGGTCCAGGGGCCTTCCTTGGCGCCGTTGACGTAGGTCTCCTCGCGCGCCGGCTTGCCGTTGGCGTAGTAGCGGGTGCGCTTGCCGTGCGGCGTGGTGACGCCGCGCTCGTCGACGGTGACCTCGGTGCGCACTTTGAGCGCGCCGCCGGGAGACTTTTCTTCGAGGACGTCGGTCTTCAGCGGACCGGCCGCAACGAGCAACGTCGAGATGGCCAGAATCCAGCCGTGCATGGGATTCCCGCGAGACAAACTTGGGCGAAACGAGGACGACCGAGGAGATCTCTTCAGTTTACCCTACTCGCCGGCCAAGGCGAGCGCCCGCGTGCCCCGAGGCAAGCCCGGTCGTGCGGGTCGCACCGAGTGTGCGGGCGCGGATCGCGAAACGTCGTCAGCCGAGACCGTCGATGAGGCCCGCATACCAGACCAGATAGGCGACCGGGGCGGCAAACAAAATTGAATCGAGCAAATCGAGCAAGCCGCCGAAACCGGGCATCCAGGTGCTGGAGTCTTTGCGTCCCATGTCGCGTTTGAGCAGCGACTCGGCCAGATCGCCAAGCACGCCGGCGACGCCCACGGCGAGGCCAAAAACGACCCAGTTCCAAGAGGTTTGCGGCAGCTCGAATCTCATGGCTCGCGGCAACAGATGAAACGCGAGCCAACTGCCGACGAGGGCGAACGCCATGCCGCCGGCGAACCCCTCCCAGGTTTTGCCGGGGCTGAGCAGCGGGGTCATTTTGTGCCGCCCGAAAAGCCGGCCCACGGTATAGGCGCCGGTATCTCCCATCTTGACGACGATCACCAGCGCCGCGAGCGCAACGAGCCCCGCGTCGCGCCCGCCGAGGATTCGCAACTGGGCGCAAAAGCTGAGCGTGAGACCGATATAGGCCACGCCGAAGACGGCTAGCGCCACGTTGACGATCACGCCGCCCGGCTTTTGATAACGGCGCATCTCGCCGACGAACGCGAGCAGCACCACGAGCATGAAGGCCAGTAGCGGCCAGGCCGCGCGGGCGAGCGCCTGCGACTCTGGCACGGGCCGCCACAGCAGCGGAATGGCGTTGCTGGCGACCACGAGCAGCGTGCCGCCGTAGATCACCGCCGCGCGGGGACGCAAACCGCCGGACTTGAGCAGCTCGACGACTTCGTTTGCCCCGCCCAGCCCCGCGACAAGCGCCAGCCCGAGCAGCCACAGGCCGGTGGTCTGCGCATGATGATCCAACCACATCAGCCCGGCGAGTGCGGCAATAAAGAGGACGCCAAGAACGAGTCGCCAGCGGAGCACGTTGGTGGGAGGCTCCTGGCTGAGCTAGCCGGTCAGGCCGCCGAAGCGGCGGTCACGAGAAGCGTAATCGCGAATCGCCTGATGCAGATCCTGTTCGCGAAACTCTGGCCAGCAATGCTCGGTGATCCAGATCTCCGAGTAGCTGATCTGCCAGAGCAGAAAGTTGCTGACCCGCATCTCGCCGGCCGTGCGAATCACGAGATCCGGATCGGACATGCCGGCCGTATACAGATGGGCATGGACGGTGGCCTCGTCGATGGCGGCCGGGTCGAGCGCGCCGTCGCGGGCCTTTTCCGCGATCTCGCGCACCGCGTCGACCAATTCCAGCCGGCTGCCGTAGTTGATCGCCAGGCAGAGCCGCAGGCCGGTGTTGGCCGCGCTCATGTCGATCGTCTTTTGCATCTCGCGCTGGACCGCCTCGGGGATGTCGCTGCGGCGGCCGATCACGCTGACGCGGATGTTTTGTTCCATGATCGTCGAGCGCTCTTCGATCATGTACTGCTCGAGCAAGTGCATCAGGAACTCGAGCTCGCGCTGCGGTCGCTTCCAGTTTTCGCTGGACAGGCAATATAGCGTGAGCTGCTCGATGTCGAGCCGCGCGCACTCTTCGGTCACGCGGCGCACGCTGGCCACGCCGCGGCGGTGTCCTTCGATGCGCGGCAGCCCCTGCCGCTGGGCCCAGCGCCCGTTGCCGTCCATGATGACGGCAATATGCCGTGGGCGAGCCTCGCGAGGCACGTCCAACTCGATGGCCGATTTGATCAAGGATTCCGCCATTGCGGCTCTTACGCTGTGAAAAATGCCAACCAGGCGGGGACATTCATCACCGATGCCCCACGCATGTTTTATTCTAGCCGCTACGCGAGGCAAAGATCGTTTGTTCGCGGTCGGGACCGATGGAAACCACCTCTACCGGCCGCTCGAGCAGGACGCTCAGCCGATCCAGATAGTTGCGGGCCTCTTTGGGCAAGTCTGACAGCTTGCGGGCTTTGGTCACGTCCTTTTGCCAACCGGGGATGGTTTCGTAGACGGGCTTGGCACGCCGCAAATCGTCCACGTGGCTGGGGAAGTCGGTCACCCGTTCGCCATCGATTTCATACGCGGTGCAGATCTGCAATTCGGGCAGTTCGGCCAGGACATCCAGCAGCATCACGGCCAACGCGTCGACGCCGCTCAGCCGGGCCGTATAGCGCACCGCGACGGCGTCGAACCAGCCACAGCGGCGCGGCCGCCGGGTGACCGTGCCATATTCGTTTCCGCGGTCGCGAATGTGCTGGCCGATTTCGTTTTCCTGTTCGGTTGGAAACGGGCCTCCGCCGACGCGGGTACTGTAGGCCTTCACCACGCCGATTACCTTCTCGATCCACTTGCCAGGGACGCCCGAGCCGGCCGAGACGCCGACGCCCGAGCTGTTGCTGCTGGTGACAAAGGGGTAGGTGCCATGGTCGACGTCGAGCAGGGCGCCTTGCGCGCCTTCGAGCAGGACGCGTTTGCCGCTTTCGACCGCGTCGAGCAGATAGGCCGTGGTATCGCGGACATAGGGCTTTAGCCGCTGGGCGTACCCCAGGTACTCGGCAACGATTTCCGCCGAATTGAACGGGGCCGGCGTGAGCAACGGGCCGATCGTGGCGTTCTTGGCCTCGGTGATGTACTGCAGCTTGTCCTTGAAATTGTCGCGGTACATGTCGCCCAGCCGGACGGCAAACGAGCGGGCGACCTTGTCTCGATAGCAGGGGCCGATGCCGCGCATGGTCGTGCCGATGTTTTCGCCGCTCGAGCAGCTCTTGTCGAGGATCGCGTCTTCGGCGACGTGCCAGGGGAAAATCACGTGGGCCCGGTCGCTAATCATCAGGTTGTCAGCCACCTTGATGTCGCGAGCCGCGAGACCGTCGATTTCTTGCAGGATGCTGGCCGGATTGAGCACCACGCCGCCGGTGACGACGCACTGCACGCGGGGGCTCAGAATGCCGCTGGGGATCAGCGATAGCTTGTAGGTTTGCCCGCCGGTGACGACCGTGTGGCCAGCGTTGCTGCCCCCTTGGTAGCGGACCACGATTTCGTGTTCGTCGGTCAACAGGTCGACGAGCTTTCCCTTGGCTTCATCGCCCCACTGCAACCCAATCACACAGGTAACGCTCACCGCCATCCCTCACACACACAGGACATCCGACGGACGGGCGAAATGACCCCACAGGCGAAGCCAAACACCGTATCCAAACCCACCAGTGTAGGGCCGGGGCCGAGCGGTGGTCAAGGGAGCATGATCGGCCTGCCAAGGGAGATTGGCTTGCCAAGAAGCTTCGGGGGCCGTTCGGATTTTTTGGTGGTTCGCCGAGAGAGGCTGCCCGTTCGCCCCGAAACCAGAAATGCCGCGCTGCTTGTCGACAGATCAAAAACAGGGGGGGCGCAAAGCACGTGCGACTTCACGCCCCCCCCGCGGTCATGCTGAAGCGAACAGGGGCGATCAGCCGACCAATTCAGGAACCTTCGGCTCGGTCAGGCCGCCGATGAACTGGACGTTGTCCGTGTGGCTGACCAGATCCTTGCCGGTTCGATCGATCAATTTGGCTCTCAGCTCCGCGAGCAGGCTGGCTTCCTCGCCCGAGTTGTCGACGACATTCAGCGTCACTTCGTCCACGCCTTGGCGGCCACTGGCCTTGGCACGCAGCGTGCCGGCGCTCTCGGTGGTGGCGGTGATGTTCGTGACAACGTTGTCGACGCCTTTTCCGCCGTCGTTCTGAATGTTCAGAATGCCGTCGATCCTGCCCTCAAAATTCGCCGTCAGGGTGTCCTTGCCGGCCTCGCCAAAGAGTTTGGCCCGCAATCGCGAGTCGGAGCTGATCGTGGCGCCGACGCCATCGAGAGAGATGGTATCCGCTCCGGCGCCGCCATTGAAGAAGAGCGCGACCTGGGCCGCGGCCAGATCGCCGATGGTGCTGGAGATCGTGTCCGCTCCGGCGCCGCCGTCGACTTCGATCTTGAGATTCGCACCAGACACGCCAGCGGCCAGGTCGAATGAGGCCTGATCCGCGCCGGCGCCTAGCTCGAGAAAAACCACCTGCTTGTGCGTGAGCGTGTTCTCCAGCTTGTAGGAGAACGTATCCGCTCCGCCTTTCAAGTTGGCTTGGATCTTTGTCACATTGTCAGCCGCGGCCAGCAACTTGCCGGCGCCATTGGTCACCGCGACGTGGCCGTCGCCTTGCGACACGACGTGAATCGTGTTGTCTTTGGCATCGCCATCGATCTTGAGACGCACACCGTTTTCGGTCGCGATCGAGGTTACGCTCACGCTCAGGCACTGGCGCTCTTCGAGGCTCTCGAAGCGAGCTCCAAAGTTTCCGAATTTGCGACCGATTGTAGTTTTCAATCGTTGCATCCGTTCTTCTCCTGCATGAATAAAAATGAAATCGCATTGTCCCGTGGACAACAACACACAACGCGCATGGCCTGGACCTTGCGAGGCTCGGCGCCGAACCTCGCGCGACAGCGCCACGACAAACAAGCACTGCGTGCCTACGGGGGCTCCGTTCAGCAGCGAACATCTTGGCCGGTCGTCGGTCGCCAGGTGCGAACGATCAACCAGCTATGCGACGGCAGGAAAATACGCCGCCGCGCGATGAATCGGGGAGCGACTCACATGTTGCGGAGTGGATAGAGGCGCATCGGCAAGCATGCGCCGAACGAACACAGGGAGCGGGAGAAGATGGGCGATCCGCTTCGCATGCAGCCGCGGCGGGTGGCCGGCCGCTGAGGCGATTCCATAACTGGTGGCGCAACATGGCATGACTCCTTAAAGTCGCGCCTCCGGTACTTTCCAGTCAGCACGGATCGATTGGGTAAGACGCTCTCGAAACGTGGATAGCAATTCGAGAGCCCATAAATGATCACTTAGGTGATTCACTTGGGCATGATTTTGTAGGGAGGTCGCGATTTCGTCAAGTGGGATCCTGCGTTCGCTTTGATTTTGCGCGGCTGCGTTTTTCGTGGCGATCAGCATTCGATCCCTAGGCTTTCGGCCCCTATAGGCTTTCGGCGTTGACGGCCCCTGCTTCGCCCGGTAAGGTTTCCCGCCCGTCGAGCGGTTTTTCATCCGCAGATTCATGCACGTGCTCCGTCGACATTGAATTCGAGTTCCTTTCTTTGTGGGAACGCACGTTACCACTTGCGCCAAATTGCTTGCGCGTTTGGCGGTGTTGCGTGTCCCCCCGAATGAATTCGATTCGAAGCGACGCTCCACCAGCCTGGAAAAACCATCTCATGCGACGCATCACGTGCCTTCTGATGGTGGCGTTCTTGGTGGGGTGGGCGCGTCTCCCGTCGGCGGATGGCAGGGGGCCAGAGGCTTCGCAGCGGGCGGATGCGCATACGGTCGGGCTATTCAATTTGAGTTTTGACGACTCGCCCGAGGAGCCCGCCGCGCCAGTAATCCTTACACAAGGTTTGGAGCAATTGCCTGGAGTTGACGGCGCCGCCACTACTCCGCTGGTCGCGACGAACGTGGAATCGGTATTGAACCAGACGTGGCTTGACGAGTCGGTTTGGTACACGCGTATCGACTATTTTCAGTGGCAGGAAACGTTCGAGGGCCAGCGCTTCATGCAGAACGAAGGCGTCGCTCCCACGTTGGGTTGGCAGCAACGTCGTGGCCAGGAGCGTTATCGCTTCGATTTGTTTGGGGCGCGCCCGGAATATTATGCGCCCATCGATGGCCATGCCGTCTCGAACGTGACCGACTATCTGGGCTTGCGCGGCGAATACGAGTTGATGTGGGAGCCGCAGAAAACGCCGCACTACAGTTATTTCGCCGGCATCGGCTCGCGATACTTCGTGCGCAGCATTCCGGATGTCATCGTCCGGAATCGGCTGTACTATGGTTATCAAGAATCGTGGTGGACGTTCTATCCCTATGTTGGCTTCGAAACGCGCCGCACACTCAAGCCGGGACGCGAACTGTACGGCATGACCCGCGTCGGGATGACTGCGTTTACGCGCGAGCACATCACGCACAACGACGTCACGCTATTTCCAAGGCCGGGCGTCACCGTGCAGTCTGAATTCGGCTTGCGCGGCCCCCGGCTGGCGTTTTCGTGGTTCACGGAGTTGATGACGTGGTCGATGTCTCCGCTGGTGTTGAATTACGAGGACAACCGTTTGTATCACATTCGTCAGCCGGCGTCGCTGATGCTCACGATCGGCGGGCGAGTCAGTTGGAGCTACTAGTTCGCGCGGAATGCGGCCGTTCCCCCCTCGCGCGTTTTAGCGTGGCATGGCCTGGGCGCCTGTCCCCAGGGGTGCTACTCGTGTCGCGGCACCGGCGTTCTGCGAGTGCCACCAAGCGTATAGGAAGGCGTATCCGAAGAGCGGCAGGAAGATGTCCATCCAGAACGTAATGCCGGCGTTGCCCGGCTCGAAGTTGTGATTCTGGATCATTTCTCGGACATGCACGACGGCCGCACCCCACAGGAACATGGTTGGGCCGACGATCGCGGCGAGTCGCAAGCCAAAGTCGCGGCGGAACGCAAGCAGCCCGACGATTCCAAACCCCAGGCTCGCGGTTCCGACCTCGAACTGGAAGGGGCTGTCTTCCCAGCCGATGAACTTCGCCGCCATCTCGCCAAAGAAGACATGCATGGCGAAGTTGTAGCAGAAGTACAGCCCGATGCCGATCAGGCAGTAGTAGGCCAGCAGCGCGTCGAATACCTTCTCCCGGGACACGGGCCTGGGCTTACGGGCTAGTGAAATGCTCGCGGCCGCGAGGCCAAGGACAAAAAACGTGAGGGTGTAGTTGCTCAGGACGAAGCGAATCGCGGATTCGATCATGGTGGAACCCAATGAAATGGACCGTGGGGTTACCGTACGTGAGGCGAGGCGCGATGTGCGCTCCAGGTAAATCTAGCATCCGCTTTGCCAGTTTGCCGGCCGTGTTTTCCCAAGGCGGGATCCAAAAAAAAACAGGCCGGGAGGCGAATCCCGGCCTGGTCTGTTTTCATCATCGTGGATCGTAATCCGGAACGGCGAAGGGAGGCTTAGCCTGCCTTGGCTCGATAGCGATTTTCGCCGTTGTCCTCGGCGGCCGGCCGGCGGAGCTTGAGCGTGGCCGTGGGCGGCACGCGGCGTTCTTGCACAAAGCCCCGCGTTCCTTGGGAGAAGAAGGGCACGTAGTCGGCCGCCGGCCCGGAGCGAAAGTCTTGTTCCAGGGCCGAGAGGATATGCTTCCAATCGAGGCCGCTACGATAGATTGTGCGATAAGCGGCTTTGAGCTGGGTAACGTCTTGGGGCGTGTAGCTGTTTCGGCGTAATCCGACCAGATTCAGGCCCACGACGAGCCCGCTGTGGCCGTCGATGGTCACGTAGGGCGGAATGTCTTGAACGACCCGGGCACATCCGCCGACCATGGCCATCCGGCCGACACGACAGAATTGGTGGATGGCGACGGCCCCGGAGACGAACGCTTTGTCGGCGACGGACACGAATCCGCCCAGGAGCGCGTTGTTTGCGAAGATCACGTTGCTGCCGATCGTGCAGTCGTGCGCAATGTGGACACCGACCATGAGCAGGTTATTGTCGCCGATGGTGGTGAGATGTCCGTCGTGCAACGCACGATGGACCGTGACATTTTCGCGAAACGTGTTGTGTGAGCCGATGACGAGCCGGCCCAGACTATCGGGCATGCGCACGTGTTGAGGAAAACCGCCGAGAACGGCTCCCTCGTGGAGGATGTTGTGATCGCCGAGCGTGGTGCCGCTTTTGACGACGGCCCGGCTTAAGAGCGTGCAGTTTGCACCGAGCACCACGTCGGGTTCAACGACGCAGAAGGGACCCACCGTGGTGCCTGGTCCCAACATTGCATCGGGACTTACAATCGCGAGCGGATGGATATTCACCGGCAGATTCTCCGAGGCAGGCCTTCGTCCGGCTACCATGGCGGCTGTCCCTGCGGGGGGACCCTCGCGCGGACGGAGGCGAGGTCGCAGGGAGCTTCGAGACCCCCCGTAGCCCGCGGCGCCGGGCCTTGGGCAGGAAGCCGAGCTTCACCTGCTGACTTTCACTATCGGATTTTCCCGGCGTGCCAATTCAACCCAAAGCATGGCATTTAAGGAGCCTGCCAAGTGTATCGATTGTGACGTTTGTATTGCTAGATTCTGGCCATTTTCAAGGGCTTTCGCGGCTTGCGGACCTGGGGTGCTCGCGGACGACCAGTCAAACCCGCAATGAGTTGGTAAAATCTGCTGTTGCTAGCGGGCAGGTTCCGCGTAAGATCGACCGGACATCCACGCAAAACGCCAAAGCCGAACGAAAGATTGACATGCCAACCAAAGAAGAGCTGTACCGCGAGTACGAACGTCTCAAAGACGCCGGCCAATTGGCCGAGGCCGCTGCGCCGTTGGAGCAAGCGTTGGAGCTCGAGCCGAATTATCCCCTGGCCCATTCGGCATTGGCGGTGCTATACGGCCGGCTGAATCGGCATGCCGAGGCGATTCAGCACGGGCTGAAAGTATGCGAACTGGAGCCGAACGACCCGTTCAGCTTTACGGCCATGAGCGTTACGTTTCAGCGTGCCGGCCGGATTCCGGAAGCTGAGGACGCGATGGCCCGGGCTCGCATGCTGCAAGCTCAGGGACACTGATTGCCCGCGCCGCACGAATTTGCGTGGGGAGGCGCGCGGCGCCGAAGCCGAGAATTCCAAGCGGGGGACGGGCTAGGAATCCAAGAGACGCAAGCCGGCGTCGTCGATCGTGTAGCGCTGGATCTCGTCCGTGCATGCGCTGCCGCGATGCTTGGCAATGAACATTCCGCGGGCGAACTTGTTTCCTTCGCGAATCTTACCCATGTAGATCAGCGTATTGGCTGTGGCCAAGGGATCGCCGTCGACGAGCGGCCGCTCGATCAAGTCGTCGAGCATCGATTCGTGGGCCGTGATGAGCAGTATGCCGCTCACCTGGCCGGCGTCATAGCGATGGGCTTCGATCGCCGCTTGCTGAGCGCGAAACGCCTGCCGGAACAGGTCTCGCGCCACCCAGCCAGATTCTTTTCTCAATACCTGGTGATAGATGTATTCAAAGAGCTCGAACTGGATCGATTCGCTGGGGCGATCGGCCGGTTCGATGCCGTCGACCACCACGCGGCGTACGCCGCGCGTGAAGTTGGAATAGAAGAAGTCGATCGTGTTCTCCAGCCGTGCGTTCAGTTCGGCTTGCCAGTTGTGCCAGGCGTCGAACCCCATCTCTTGCTGTGTGACGCGGTGCCCCGTTCGATCAAACACGTGTAAGTAGTCGCCGACGACACGTTCGGCGGCGAATGCAGTCGCGGCGTCGAAGCGGTCGTGCGCGTGCTCCTGGATATGCCAGTCGAACATGCGCTTGGCATACGGGGCATGGCTTTGCGGGTCGATTCGCGCGCTCATATCGAACAGCACGCCGCGCCGCCCCTCTTGAGTCAGCCCGGCCTGGGCGAATTGCAGTCCGAATTGCGTCTTGCCGATGCCGCTGGCGCCCACGACGGCCGTCAAAGTACCGGGAAGCACGCCGCCGCCGAGACACGCGTCGAGCCCCGGAACACCGGTGCTATAACGGGCAGGAGAAGTCATTAAGAAGTACCGTCGAGAGGCTGCGCTGCTGGCGTTTGCAGGGCGTGTTACTTGCGGCCCGGCGGAATCGTGAAGCCGAGCGCCTGAAAGGCCTTCGCCTTCAACACGTCCACGATCTTGAGGGCGCGAATGTCCTGATAGGCGATCAGTACCATACGCGCGCCTAGCGTATCGGGCGAGCGCCGTTCGATGAGCAGCATGTCGGGGCTGGCGGCAAAGCTTTCAAACGGAATCTGCTCGTCGAACGAGGTAACCAAGACCCCGCGCCGTTCAACTTCGGCCGGCCACGATCCAAAACATTTTCGCCAAACGTCGGCGGCTTCCCCTGCCATGAATGATCGATCCTTCGAGATTGTGTGGGTGCCGAGGATGTTGTCAGTTCAACTCTTTCTTGAGCTGTTCGTAGCCCTTCCGTTCGAACGGTGTGAGCGTATTGTGCTCGCCCTGCAGCTCTTGCGCCTTGGTGATTGCCTGGTGGGCAGCCTCGGCGTTTCCTAATTGCTTTTCGACCTGAGCCAAGTGGTAGTACTTCGACGTCGTAGGCCGATCGGCCGCGGCAGCCCGAATGTCGGTCGCCGCCTCGTCGTATTTGCCTTGAGCCATGTTGGCCAGGCCGCGCGTGTCGAGCAAGTCGGACATGGGCCCGAGGACCGCGATCGCCTGGTTGATCAGTGTCAGCGCCTCGACCCCGCGAGCGGCCGTCGGATTCGTGCCTGCCAGGATGAACGCGAGATTGTTCGCGATGATGGCCCGCGTCATGCTCGTGAGCTTCGGATCGGCCAGCACCTTACGGTAGATTTTTTCCACCTCGTCGTACCGACCTAGCAGATCGTACATCTCGGCAACGGCCAAGTTCGTCCGATCGTCGTCTTGCGATTCGGCTACCGTGGCCTTACTCCAGGACGCCAGCAGGAGTTTGTGGGCGTCCGTGACCTTGTCCGGGTAGTTCCGTAGGTTTGCCAACCCCGTGCGAAGCACCTCAAGGGGCGGTACTTCCGTCTGGGCTTCATTCAGCATGGTAAACGACTGCTCGATATCACCTCGCCGCCCCAGAAAGCCGGCAAGCGCCACTTTGCCGCCACCGGGGACCTGGGTCAGATACTCCCGGAACAGTCGTTCTGCATCGTCATACAACTCGAGCGATTCCATCTGGCCGGCGACGTCCAATAGCAGCGGCAATTGTTGCTGCGGCAACGGACGCGGCAGCCAGCCCTCCAGCACCTTTGCGGCCTCGGCCTTTTTGTCGTCATGATGGAGCAGTCGGGCCTGAAGAATGCGAACGCCACGGGCACTCGGCGAGGCGGCCGGAGTCAGCGTGCTTTGCAGCATTGAATTGGCCCGATCGACGTATTGTCGGGCGACATCGACTTCGTCGTGTTCGAACAGCATTTCCGCGAAGATCATCATCATTTCCGGACTGCCTTCGAAGTTTGTCACCGCTCGCGACATCAGCGTTCGGCCCGACTGCCAATCGCCTTCGCGATTGTAGAGTTGGGCCAGCGTCACGGCCTGCTGCGGATCGAGCGGCTCCACGGCTTGCAGCTTCTCGAAGAGCTTGATCGCTTTTTGGCGCGATGACGATTCTTCAAGCCGAGTCGAGAGCAGCGACAACACCGCCATGATATCCGGACGCGAAAGCTCGCCGTCCTGGGCATTTTGCTCGATTAGCTTGACCGCTTCCATGATGCCCGCATAATCGCGGTCCGGCGCCATCGTTTGAGCCTTTTGCGTGCGAGCCCAGGCCAGATGCGCCTTTGCGGTAGGATCGCTCGACTTACTGGCAGCGTCGATGATCTGGTCGAGCTGTTTCTGGGACTTGGCCAGATCCTTCTGCTGCAAATAGAACTCGGCAATATGCCGCTTCACCAGCAAATCGTCTGGCTTTTGAGCGGCAGCCTGGCCGTAATATTTTTCGGCCTCCTCGGCCTTGCCAATGCGTTGGTACAGCCGCGCGATCGACAGCGGATCGTCATCCAGGTTCTTGAGTGCTTGCTCCGTGGCCGCCATCGCTTCGTCGGCTTTTTCATTCGCCATCAGCCGGCGCACCAAGAACTCCCATGCTCGGGCCAGTTTGGGCCCCTTTTCCGCGGCGGTTCGAAACGCGTCTTCTGCCCCCTTGCCGTCGCCAACGTTTTCTAGCAGTTCACCAAGCCAGAGGTAGTTCGACGGATCCTCAGGATTCTGCTCGATATCCTTTCGCACCATCTCGATCGCTTGCTTGGGATTGCCGCTCTTGAAGACCGTGGCCTCCTTGATGCGGCGCATCGATTCGTCCAATTGACTGTCGCCAAGATATTTCATCGCATCGTTGGCTTCCGTGAAACGACCCGTGCCGTACAACAACGTCACGAGTTTACGGGCGGAAATCTCTTGCCCCGACTGTGCGTACGCCAACGATTGTTGAAGATCGGAGATCGCGCCACTAACATCCCCTTCGAGTTGAGAGATGTCCGCTCGTAGTCTCCAAAGAGGCGCCCATTCGGCGCGGAGGGCGATCGCTTCATCAACGAGCTTGCGGGCTTCCGACAGAACTCGCCGCTCGGCCTCCGTCAGCGGAGATTGCTTTTTGGACTTTTTGCGGAACAGTTCCTTCACCTGGTGTGCCGCTTGAGCATAGCGGTACATGGTGCTTTGGGGGCCAAAGAGCGGTGATTTACGCAGCTCTTCGGTGATTTCGTTCACCATCGCATCGTCGCCGCGGTCCAGCGCCAGGTCCAACAGAACCTGCCGGACCCGAACATTGCTGGGCTCGGCGACCATGACCTGTTTGATACAACGCTTGCCGTTGTCGTAGTCGCCAGCGGTCAGATACGCCGTACCGAGCTGTCCGAGAATGGCTTGCTGTTCGAGCGGCTCGTATTCCTGGATCGCGGCTTCGATCTTCTGCAATTCCGGAATCACGTTCTCGCCGCCGGTGCGCGTGATCAACCGAATACGTTCGGAGGTCAACGCCGCGGACTTGCCGACTTCCTTTTCGGCGAGATTGAGCAACTGCGGAACGCGGTCTTGGTATTTTTCCTCGGACGACATCAACCTGCTGAGTCGCAACCAGATGCTGACGTCCTTCGGATTTTCCCTGCGGAGAGTGCCGAGGATACCGAGGGCTTCGTCTGTTTTTCCCTGTGCGAGCAGCAGGTCTACTTGCAGCAATTGGTTTTGCAGATCGGTCCGCGATTCATTGCTTCCGATAAGCTTGGCCAGCGCCTGGGTGCGTTCCCAGTTGCGTTCTTCCACTGGCTTGCTCGATTCTTGACGCACGACAATTTGTAAAATATCGCCTTGCAGCGGACCGGCGTTCGGAGCCGCGTTCGCCAGGAGATTCACCGTTGCTTCCGCTTCGTCAAAGCGGCCCAACGCTTGCAAGGCCGACACCTCGCCCATACGGGCTTCGAGCAATCCCGGAGCGGTCGTCAAAATACGACGGTAGACTTCCAATTGGCGGTCGGACATCGCCAGGCGAGCATAGCACCTTCCGAGTAGCAAGTTCACCGCTCGGGCCTGCAACGTTCCCTGGCGTTCGTAAGCGGGGCGGACGCGCTCGAACTCGCGCGTCGCTTCCAACGTCTTGCCCTGGCCAAGCAGGATGCGAGCCCGGTGGAACCCGACCGTTTCTTGTGGAATCGATTGAACTTTGCTCATCTGCTCGCAGGTTTCTGCGGCAGCGTTCAGGTCCGACAATTGCAACTGAAGCTCGACGAGCGCCTCCAGAAGTGGTCGCAGATTGCTTGCCACCTTGATGCCTGCCCGCAGTTCTTCGGCGGCCTTTTCAGGTTGTTTTTGAGCCTGCGCGAGCACTGCCCGACGCAAATAGACATCCGCCCGGGTGGGTTCGAGCTGAAGGGCCTGGTCCA
This sequence comes from uncultured Planctomycetaceae bacterium, assembly GCA_964598535.1. Lineage (GTDB taxonomy): Bacteria > Planctomycetota > Planctomycetia > Pirellulales > PALSA-1355 > JALHMI01. The sequence goes on from CAZRCI010000048.1 coordinate 34,382, forward strand.
GCAGTTCTTGCGAGGTCTCGAAGTTCTGCTCGATCATGGCCGTGGTCGCCGAAAGCAGCTTCGCGTCGACGTTGTCGGGGTCGATCGACTTTGTCTTTTCGAGTTCTTTCTGAACTTCGGCAAACAGGTTCGTCTTCAGGTCCTTGCCCTCGGGCGTATCCTCGCGAGCATTTTGCCACAATTGGGAGAGATAATTCGCGCGAGCCAGGTGTGCTTTCGCCGAGTCGGGATTCCACTCGACAAGCTTTTCCATCAGCGCATCCGCAAGCGCGGAATCACCGTCTTTTCCTTGCAAGATACCGGCCAAGAGTGAAAACGCATCGACTTCCGTCGCGGTGGAAGGCGGCTCGGCCGAGAATTGTTTCGTCTCCGGATCGTAACCGACCATCTTATAGAGTTCGTAGCGTGCCTTCTCGGGCTCGCCAGTCCGCATAAAGCACACGGCTTCTTTCAGCGGAATTCGTGTGTCGGTGCTTCCCTGCTCTTTTAAGATCCGGATGTGATCTTGCGCGTCGGGAATTCGGCCGATCGCAATCGTGTAGTCGATCAGGCTGATGCGCACATCGTTCAAGTCCGGATAGCGACGGATTGCCTCTTCGAGAACATTGAATGCCTTGACGAAATCAGTCCAGGTAGCCTTGGGGTTTTGGGCCACCTTGACCGTCAGTTGGGCAAGCGCCTCGTAGGCGTCTCGATCGTCACGATGACGTAAATACTGGCTGTAATATTTGACTGCTTCTTCGTCGTTCCCTGCCGTTTGTGCTTGCTCGGCTTGAACTTTGAGGAAGTCCGCGTTTCGGTCGACCTGGTAGCCGTGCAGGAAGTGTACTCCCACCACGGAGAACACCGCGATGCCTACGAGCCACAGAGCCAGTTTCACGTTCAGGCGTTTCATATCGTTTCCAAGAGTCAATAAGGTAAGCCCGAACAAGTGCGGATTCGTTCGAGCAAGTCAGATGATCTAAGAGGGGGGCGCCAGGAGGCAAGCGACGGATGCTCCAGAGGGAACCTCCGCCTTCTAAAAACGGTGAAGGCTCCGCAAAGTGCATCTTAGAAGCAACTTCACCGTCGTCTTTGGCCTCCGCTCTTTAGGGTCATAGAAATGCGTGCAATTTCTATCCTACTTGTCCCCCTAGCACTGTCAACGAAGCTCACAATGCCTGTGCAAAGGGGCACCGCTGTTTTTAGCTCTTTACGCCGGCACTTGCGGCTCAGTTTAAGTCATGGATGATTTTACTGTGGCAAAACAGGTGGAATAGGGTGTTGTGGCGGGATTTTGTACGTTAGAGATGATTATTTTTCCCCTGGTTTCGGACTGGGTGCAAAGAACTGGGGGGAGTTTGCCGATTAGTAGGGCTGTAA
>CAZRCI010000049.1:0-35395 GCA_964598535.1 uncultured Planctomycetaceae bacterium
CAAGTCGGGGCGAGAGGATTCGAACCTCCGACTTGATTGGAAAAAAGCCCATCGCCTTTCTCGGCGGTGGGCTTTTTGTTTGATTACAACGGTTTACGACAACCAGTCAAATTTGCTCGTTCGGTTCAAACAACGAATCGCATTCGTCGTGCTTTCGGCTCTACCATCGCAACCCCTGTCTGGCGAATTGATTGCGAAGTTCAAATCCTGTTCCCAGTTTCCCGACGACGACGCGCTAGGCCAGAACCAGCCATTACAGACTCGGCGAGCGAGTCTTAAAGATAGGGCCCCATCGCCTTTCTTCCCTCACATACGCCTCGAATCCGTCGAGCGATTCATTTCCCGACCTTTGGCGGTGCCGAAGGGGGCAAATCCCCCCGCCGATCAAAGCCCAATATATTTCCATAATGCATTATTATGAAATAACTTGCGATCGCAAACACATCCCAGAAAACGGCATCGCTGAAAAACTACGCAAAATACCGCAACAGGGGACACTTGACAGCTTGGGTGAATGCCATTACATTCTCTGCACGTTGCGGTGCTGTTGCCGCGACATCTTTCGACTAGCGAATTATTTTCTCGCTGCGGGGCCCGTTGCTAGTGAACGTGATTTAAGAGCCGCTTCGCGAATCATCGCGAGCTCGCACGTTCCGTGGTCCCATGTCCAATCGGGCTTTCCCAGGACATTGGTTATCTCCAGAGGTTTCGTTGCGCGCTCGTTAACGCAATCGTTCCGCTGTGGCGTCTCCGCTTTCACCGCTTGAGCGTTGCGTCTTCTTCCATCGAAGACCTTCGGCATTTCAAGCCCCCCATTGCTTCTACTCGCAATCGCTGCATACGGCAATTGCGCGCCGATCACCTCGTCGCCGCGATGCCGAGTGTGTCGATTGCGCCCGTAAAAAACGTTATTCGTTCCATTTGTCAAACCGTCAATCGAATCATGAGTCGCAATACAAAATCAACCTTGATCCTGACCATGGTTGTGGCCGCGTTTTCGGCGGCTTCAACCTTCGCAGACACGCTGCCCGAGAATCTCAGCATGTACAATGTCGGCTTACCAGCCGATGTCAACAACGACGGGCAGGTTAACACACACGACCTGGACCTGATCTTCAACGTCCTGCGGGATCCCCCCGCCACGCCGCTTGTCGCTCCCTTGGAGGCGTCTCCCAACTTCTACTGGGATACGAGCGGCAACGGGCGCGTGAATTCGCAAGATGCCCTGGTGGTTATCAACTACATGTTGACGAACACCGTGCCCGAGCCGTCGACGGTAGTTACCGGTGGCCTCGGCCTGGCGGCGATGCTGGGATACTGCTGGCGGCGTCGGCGAACAGCAACCTGACAGGCGCCTTTTAGATCCGTCATTGCGAGATTGCGATGACGCATCGCGTGCATCTCCATAAATGAGCAGGCTGTCGAATGCTTCAACAGCCTGCTCATCGTTTGTTGCTGACACCTTAAGCCTGCCTTGCGCGGCAGTTGCACAGATTACAAATCGTGCATCTGTCCCGCCCGTACCTGGCAAGACGATGTACCGCGCCACGCCCTCCCCTACGATTCCGTTGCCGCTGCTGATTACAGGCGCCGCTGGCGTTGCCGGTTACAACGCGCTCGATTACTTTCGCGCGCGTTACCCGGGCCAGGTATTCGCCATCCGCCAACGAGACAATTGGCGGCTATCAGGCCCCGGCATCGTCGCTTGCAACGCGGAAGATCAGGAGGGATTGGCGCGCCTGTTTGGCGAGCACCGATTTGGCAGCGTGCTGGACTGCGCGGGCAACTGCGCTCTGAAATCATGCGAGCTCGATCCTGCGATGGCCTGGCGGATCAATGTCGAGGGCGTGCGCAACCTGATCGGCCTGGTTCAACAGCATCATTCGCGATTCGTTCACCTGTCGATCGACCTGGTTTTTTCGGGCACGGCCGCGGGCGGCCATCTCGAAACCGATCCGACAGATCCGGTCACCATCTATGGAAAGACCATGGTCGCGGCCGAGGAACTCATCGCGGCGGAAATGCCCGAGGCCTGTGTACTTCGCATATCGTTGCCCATGGGTATCAGCTTCAATGGCCATGCCGGCGCCATCGACTGGATTCAATCGCGTTTCAAAAAATCACGACCGGCAACGCTGTACTTCGATGAAGTTCGCACGCCGACGTACACCGATTGCCTTAGCCCTTTATGCGAAACCATGCTGGCTGGCTCCTGGTCAGGGCTTTACCATGCCGGTGGTCCGCGAGCGTTGAGCTTGTATCAGATCGCACAAGTCATCAATCGCATCGGCGGCTACGATCCACGGCATCTTCATGGCTGCCCCCGGCTGGCGGCCGGCCCCATTCCACCGCGGGCCGGTAACGTCACGCTCGATTCGAGCAAGCTGACCGAAGCCATTGGCTATCAGCCATTCCATGCGTGGCCTTACGACGATCGTCTCGTGCCGACACATCCCGAATGGCACTTCGAGCGGCCGTCGGATGAACCAGGCAGCGCCGCCTGGCTGGCCGAAGTTCTGTACCGCAATCCCCTCCGTAGCGGCCAGTGCTAGCAAGCGTCGTTTGGCAGCCGGTCGCGTAACCGGCAAGGCGTAGGATTCATCAACACGTCGCCGCTCGCGTTCGCATGCGCGGCTCGCATTCCTACGATGCAACAGCCTGTTAAATACGTGGACAGTTTGATAGTCTTTGCGCGATGCGAGCCTCTCCGCCTGTCAAACTTGTCGAGCGACTGGAACGTCTGCACCTGGCGACGCCTGCCGAGGTGGCCTCGGTAGGCGCGCATGTGCGCCGGCTTGCTGGAGATCTGCTCGAATTCGACTCGGTCTGGATTGACGCGCTGACGCAGGCCAAAGTGCTCACTCCCTGGCAAGCCGCGGAGCTCCATGTAGACCGAGGCGAGCAGTTGGTATGTGGTCGCTACGTGCTCACGGAAAGAATCGTGGGGCCAGGTTACGTCGCCTGCTTCGCGGCACGACATATCGAATCGAAACAGCCCGCACGGCTATATTTCAGCCCTCGTCCACAACGGGCGATTGCCGAGACAATGCCCGAGATCTTGGAACTTGCAAACCGCGGCAAGTCCCTCGCGGGAACGCTCGCAGTCTTCGACGGCGGAACCAACGGCCAAGCCATCTGGTGTGCATGTCCGTGGCACGAAGCGACTCCCCTCGGCGCCTGGCTGGCCGAAAATGGGCGCATGCCGCCAGCGGCCGTCTTGCAAATTGCCCGAGCCATGCTCACTCAGCTCGCTCATCTCGCCCAGCATGGCATTGTGCATGGAGACATCAGCGCCGCCGGATTACTTGTCGACCGTGCCGGCGACGTCTGGCTGCCTGCGCCCGGGCTGCGGGCAATTCTTCGTCCGGCCGAAGGCCGTGGCTTTGTCGACTTGCGCCCGGAAGACTACGACTATCTTGCCCCGGAGCGTGTCCAGATCGGCTCGCCGCCAGATGTGGCCAGCGATCTTTTTGCTTGCGGGGCACTCTGGTGGCATATGCTCGCAGGCCGCCCACCAAGGCCGGGAGCTAACGCGCACGCCAAGCTTCAGGCGATCCAAGCGACGCGCATTCTCGACATTCGAACCCTTACTCAAGGCGTGCCAGAGCCGCTCGCCGAAGCGTTGGCCAGTTGTCTGTCGACAGATCGTTCGTGCCGGCCAGCCGGTTTTGAACAAGTTCTCGCGGCGCTCGGCCCGCCTTCGCCCGCAGGCCGCGAGTTACTTGCTGGCTTGCTACGTTCGCCGATCGGCGCGTGGCACGATTATCGCCCCATGCCAACGCGACGCAAATCGCGGAATCCCGCAGTTGTGGGAGCTGTTTGCGCCGCGATCGTGGGCCTCGCCAGCATGCCTTTGCTTTATCTGCGCAGCCATCGAGCGGAAGCGATGGCCAGCCAGAACACCGTTGCCGCTCAAGTCGCGTCACCCATCGCCGCGACGCCGGCGGCGGCGCCTCCCGCTGCTCCGCGGAAGGATACCAGTGTCGTTCCGGCCTCGGCCACGTTGCCCGTTGAACAACCTCCGGATGCACAACCTCTCGTCGAAGATCTGGTGCTGCCAGCAGGTGAGCTATTGCGCATCGAGCAACTCGATCTTCAATCGCAAACCCGCGTGCGCGGCCGCGGCGGCCGACGTCCGCTGATTGCGGTTCCGCCACAAGGCCTGCGCATCGCTCACGAAAACGTGGTATTCGAAGGCATCGACTTCATCTGGCAGGCAACGGATCGGCCCAACGTGGCCTCCGGTGAAGACTTTGCAATCATTTGCTTGCAGGCTCAAACGGTGACCTTTCGGGGCTGCTCCTTTAACGCGCGGACGGACGGTGCACCGGCCGCGATTCAGGTCCGACGAGATGACGACCGGCTCCCGAATCTCGGCGCCGAGGTGACGCTGATCGACTGCGTGGTCGACGGAATGACTTCGGTCGTTGACTACGACGCGAGCGACTCGTTGACGGTGCTTCTGAAGAACTGTTTGTGTGTCGCTTCGGGGCCGATCTTATCGCTTGCGCGCTGTCCGTCGGAAAGCGAATCTATTCAGTTGTCACTCGAGCGAGTAACGACGCGCGGAGACACCTCGGTGCTTCAAATCCGCAATGCCCGGCCATTCGGCCTGCCCGGCCAGATTGCAATCGACGCCAACAGCAGCGCGCTCGCAGGCACGTCGCGCACGGGACTAATCTCCTTGAATGGCGCCACCGGCGATTCTTCCATGCTGCGATCGATCGTCTGGAACGGTCACGGTTCGATCATCACGGCACGCACGCCATTCCTTACATCGCGGGCGCCAAATCGCGACGTCGCGGAGCTGGCCGACGACACGATCGCCGTGGCAGGCCTTGTCCGAGGCGCCTTGGAGTTTGCAGGCCGTGCCGACGGCATGCCACAAGAGTCGCGCGTCGTTCATTGGCTGGCGCCGTTGCGGTCGCCTGAACCGCCGGGAGCAAACCCCGAACGCTTGCACTCGTTGCGGTCGCGGGCGGTCGCCAACCGATGATTTCGCGGCCTCAACGCTGCCGTCGAACGTGATCGAAATACATCAATCCAACAAGTGTTTTTGCATCCTCGATCGTCCCATCGTACACCATTTCCAGAGCTTGCTGCCAGGTGACGACCAGGGGTTCGATTTGCTCGCCAACCTCGAGCATCGTAGGCCCGGGGGTCAAGCCGCTCGCCAAATACAGATACATTCGCTCGTTGAGAATGCCGGGCGACATCGTAAACTCGCGTAGCTTTTCGATGCTTTCAGCCCGATAGCCGGTCTCCTCGATCAACTCCCGGGCTGCGGTGGCGGCGGGATCTTCTCCCGGTTCGAGCGTTCCGGCCGGCAGCTCGATGAGCGTCTTGCCGACCGCGATACGATAATTGCGGATGAGGCACACGTGGTCCTCGGAGACAAGCGGCAGAATAGTCACGGCGCCCGGGTGCTGAACCGTGATTCTGACGTGCTCGCGGCCATCGGCGCCCCGTTCTCGTTGACGTACCACGCGAAAGCGGGGCGTGGCCAATAACTCTTCTGCATGGTCGCGCATGGGAACCTCACACACGGCTTTCACCTCGTTGCTTCAAGAATAAACGGCTGCTAAGATAGCCTGGGCGGGCGAACTTTTCCAAGCTGACAGTGCGTGCCACTTCCCGCCGAGCTCGGGTGCGATTCTCATGAGCGACTTGCCCCATTGGAGCCTGTTTTTCTCGCACCTGCGTCGAGTTCACCTCCGCATTCATCCCCTGTTTTTTGCCGTCGCGCTGGTCGCCTTGTTCCTGTGCACGAGCCCCCCAGAACAAGCTGCCGCGGGCTATGGCATGTTGTCGATCGCCGTGCTGTTGGTCACGGTGCTCTTCCATGAGGCCGGGCATATGCTGGTGGCCGCTCGCGTTGGTGGCACCACCGAACAGGTGGTGGTCGGGCCGCTGGGTGGACTTGCCACGCCGGAGATACCACGTGAGCCGCAGGCCGAGTTGCTCGTGGCCCTGGCTGGCCCCGTGGTCAATCTGGCCTTGGTGCTTGCCACGCTGCCCATCCTGATCGGCCTACAGGCCAATGCGGCGGCACTGCTGATCCCTTGGCAACCTGTCGGCTTGCTGGAAGGGGCCTGGTGGGTCGTAATTGCAAAGCTGTTTTTTTGGTGCAGTTGGGTCATGTTCCTGGCCAATCTGCTACCAGCCTATCCGCTCGACGGCGCACGTGTGCTACGAGCGCTGTTGACGCCCGCGCTCGATTATCGTTCGACCGGCGCGGTCGTGGTGCGAGCCACGAAGCTCACCGCCCTGGGGCTGTCGATTCTCGCGTTTGTGCTTCGCGACGAACAAGCCGGCCCCCTACTGCCCGTCTGGGTGCCACTAGCGCTTTTGGCCATTTTCGTGTATGGTCATGCCACCGCAGAGGCCGCCAAACAGGACGAGGCCGACTGGGAAGAGGAGCTCTTCAGCTACGACTTTTCCCAAGGCTACACGAGCCTCGAACGGACGATGGAACCACCGCGCCGACAGCGAAGCGCTTGGCGACAGTGGCTCGATAGTCGCCGCGCGATGCGTCGGCGGAAACGCCGCACGCAAGAGCAAGAAGAGGAGCGGCAAGTTGACGCGATCTTGATCCGGCTGCACGAGGTCGGGCTCGACGGTCTGACCGCCAAAGAACGGTCGCTGCTCCATCGCGTAAGCGTTCGCTACCGTAATCGTCAGGGCAGTTAGCACGACGCGCCGCTCAACTCGTCGAGCGACCTTGCTCGTCCGGGCAATACTCCCCAGAAAATCGCGCTGCCGCCATTGCTGGCGATATACGTGACGACACTCGTCACGATTCTTGTTTCGGCTCGTCCCTGGTCGCACAAAATGGCAGCCCCCCAAGCATCCAATCGTGTTTGAGCCACGGGGCGACTTCGCCGCTACGACCCCCCTATCCGCTACGGCACCGGCAGCGCGCCGCCGGTGGATTCACAACCGAGGCGGAGCATCCGACCGAAAATGTCGTAATTTTTAATAGGCAGCCTCGCACGATTGCGAAAATTTTACACACCGGATATGCGCAATGATTCCGAAGATTGGCATCCGTAACGAAACCAGCCAACCGGCACACGGACATGCAGACGCCGTGCGCGCCTGGCATGCCGATTTGCAAACGAGACTCTCCGGCTGGTTCAAGACCCCCTTCGAGTTGATTGACGCTCAGACCGGCGAATCCATTTCGGGCCACGCCCGAACCGCCTCGAACGATCCACTGGTACGTGCCGAAGTGTGCCGCGCAGTTGCTGGCCGAGGCAAGGCCGAGATCATCGAAGATGATGGACCGTTATTGGCGCTTGCAATCCCCATCTATGGTGATGCAAGCCAAACGATTGTCGCCGTTGCCACGTTTGTTGCCGATACCGCGACAACAGATGCCCAGTTATGCAACGTTGCGCATCCGTTGGGCCTGGCTCCCGAAGCGGCACGCCGCTGGCTGAGTGCGCAAAACTCGTGGCAACCAGATGTGTTGCGGAACATGGGACAACTGGCAACCGAACGCTTGGCCGCCGAATGCCGGCTCCGCTCGCTGGACCGCGACATCCGCGATCTGACGATCAACCTCTCGACCACTTACGAAGAAATCAGCCTGATCTACCGGCTGACCCAGAATCTGAAGTTGACCAGCCACGCCAACGAACTTGCACGACTGGCGGTACAATGGCTGGCGGACGTCGTGCCCGCGCACTGTCTTGCCGTGCAACTCACGAACCCGGCCTTCGACGAACCGTCCACACTCCCGTTGATTACGTTTGGCAACTGCCCCGTGACCAGCGACGAGCTTAGCGAGTTGTTTGACTCGCTTGACTTGACACCCGGCAAGCGGCCGCTGATCGTCAACGACCCGGACGCGATTCCCGTCCGCTGGAAATGGCCGGATGTGAGGCAGTTGGTCGCCGTTTCCTTGTGCGAGGGCAACAATTGTTTTGGTTGGCTCGTCGCGTTCAATCACACCGCAGGCGGCGAATTCGGAACCGTCGAGGCCAGCCTGCTAAGCTCGGTCGCCGCGATCATGGGCATCCACCGCGGCAATGCCCAGCTCTACGATCAGCAACGCGATCTCTTCAAGGGGATGGTTCGCTCGCTCACGTCGGCGATCGACGCCAAAGACCCCTATACGTGCGGCCATAGCGAACGGGTTGCCAAGGTGGCGGTTCGCTTAGCCCAGGCCATGGAGTGCAGTCCGGCGGAAGTCGACACGATTTATCTGGCCGGCCTGTTGCACGACATCGGCAAGATCGGCATCAACGACGAAGTGCTTCGAAAGCCCGGCAAACTTACCGACGCCGAGTATGAACACATCAAGCTGCATACGCGAATCGGTCACCGCATTTTGAGCGATATCCGGCAACTCGACGATGTGTTGCCGGTGGTGCTTCATCACCACGAGCAGTGGAACGGCGCGGGCTATCCGGATGGCTTGGCCGCCGAGGAAATTCCCTTGCTGGCACGAATCATGGCCGTCGCCGACTCGTTCGACGCCATGAGTAGCGATCGCCCCTATCGGCGAGGCATGCCCGACGAGAAGTTGGATATTATCTTCCGCGAGGGGGCAGGCAAGCAGTGGGATGCCCGGGTAATCGAGGCGTTCTTCCGCGTACGCGACGACGCGCGCGCCATTGCCGCCCGCACCCACCAGACGGCCAAGCCAGATTCGCGAGACATGACGTAGCCGGTCAGGCCAGACGCGAGTTACGCTGGAAATTGACTGGCGAACGTCGACTTTACAGCCTGGATGCCCAACCGCAAGGCCATCACGTCGCTACCGTATGTGACCATGCGGCAGCCTTTCTCGACACAACGATCGGCGAAGTTCGGATTCGCCGGAACGATTCCCCAAGCCTTGCCATGCCGCCGGCATACGGCCGCGACACTGTCGATCGCGTTCCATACCTTTTCATGCTCGGGCTGACCGAGCACGCCAAGCGCTTGCGAGAGGTCGGCCGGCCCAATGAACAGCATATCGACGTCTTCGATTGCCGCGATCGCGTCGACGTCCTGAAGAGCCCCCAGCGTTTCTATCTGAATCGCGACAAAGTGGTCGCGGTTGGCATCGTGCGCCAATTCGATTTGCGACTTGTGCGTGAAGTGAGCGTCTGCCCCTTGCGTGTTCAGCCCCCGGATTCCACGCGGCGCGAACTTGGTCCAGCTTACGAACCGTTCCGCTTCGGCCGCTGACGTTACCTGAGCCGCCATCACGCCATCGGCGCCCGACTCGAACGCCTGCGTTACGGCGGCATAGTTGGTCACGGGCATTCTGACAAAACTTCCCAGGTTACAAGCCCTGCCAACCAGCGTAGCCATCGTAATCTGCTCGTTCGAGACGCCGGCATGCTCGGCATCGATCCAAAACCCATCGTACCCCCCGGCCAACCCAAACAACTGGAGCGCCACGGGGTGAACCAGTCTCCCCGCACAGAACACACGGATTTGCCGGTCGGTAGCCAGCAACGTTTTGAAAAATCCGGCCATACTTAAGAGCTCCCCGACGCGTGGTCTTGAAGGAACGGAAATTCCTTATGTCCTAAGACGTTAGAGAGCGGCAACGGGGACGTCAACACATTTGTCTCTGGGGGCGAGATTACTCCCGGCCGCCCCGCAATTTCTAAAACTTTTCGTCCCGGTGCGAACCAATCCGTCGATAGGGTGTCTAAGGGGTGCCAGGGCTGCATTGCCGTCCTAGCCGAACCGCTGCCAGCACTTGGCTGATCCAGCGGCTCGACTTGACCGGAACCCGGCCCCATGCGAGTGTATTAGGAGTGGCGGAGGGCCTGTGCTCCCCGTCCATGTTTTTACTTTTTTGCGGATCCTGACAGGATTCACTTTCTCACCGCGTGCAGCGAAGGGAGCCTCCCATGCGTACGTCCATCATCAGCATCGTCGCGAACGTCAACGTCTTTGGTTTTGGCCAAGACCGCGTCGTCGTGTCGTCGTTGATCGATGCGTGCGCCTACGCTGCGCAGCATCTGGAAACGCGGCACGCCAAACGTGCCCGCGGCTGGGCTAAGCGTGCCAAGCGCACGTGGCTCACGGCCGCGGCGACGGCGGGCACGGCTACCTTGGCCAAGCTCATGGCGAGCTTGGCCAGCGTCGGCCCGCAACGGTTGCCGGTGCGACGAATGTCGCCCGCGCTCGTTCTGGCCTGAGTGTGCATAGCGTGTAGCTTCGCACTCAACCAGCGACGAAACCGAAGTGCCCGGCCGAAGCAGGTGGACTAGCGCTCATGCTGTCCGTGCTTTGCTTCTAGGCCATTTGCCGTTTTCGCGACTTCACGTCGCCACCAGGTGCCTTTTCAGCCATAGAGAGTGAATCATGTTAGCCGAGATCATAAGTGAGGAACCCGAAACTAGCCTGGTGCTCGCCGCCCAGGAAGGCGACCGAGAAGCCTTCGGTGAACTGGCGCGGCGATATGAACGGGCTGTTTACGCGACAGCATATCGGCGATTGAACAACCATGCCGAGGCGCAAGAAGTCAGCCAGGAAGTGTTCGTTCGAGCGATGCAAAAAGTCAACCAACTCCGCGAGCCAGAGGCTTTTGGCTCGTGGCTGCAGTCGGTTACCAGCCGCATGGCCATCAATCGGGCGGTGCGCAAACGGCAATCGATTGCGACCGAGCCCGAAACCCTCGCGGCAACCTGCGTGGAAAGCGAAACCCCGCTCTCGGCTGCATTGGCCAGCGAGCGGCAATCGCAGGTCCGCGCCGGCCTGCGGCGATTGGGAGACCTCGACCGCGATACGCTCGTGGCGTTTTATGTGAAAGGGCAAAGTCTCGTCGAAATGAGCGAGGGCTTCCGTTCCCCAGTGGGTACCATCAAACGACGGCTACACGTTGCCCGCAAGCGTTTGGCCAAGGAACTCGAAGAATTGGCCCTGGCCTGACGAGTTCCCTGCCGGCCAACACGTACTAGGCGTTAGGCCCAGCCGCACGCGGTTGGGCCTAACGCTTCCCTCAACGTTTTATTTTCAGATTCCGTCTTTAGGGGAGCACTAGCTTACTTGTTTGCGCCGTCCCGTTTGCGCGTTTGACGACGTTCCGTGTGTCACCTGCATAAATCGACGTGGCGCTCCCCTAGCCCCGATTTGTCGCGCTGGCGATAGCGCCGGCAGCCATGACGAGCCACCCCAGGATCCAGGCCGTCCCACCAACGGGCACCACCATGATGAAGGGGCGTTGGGCGGTTGCCAGCCAGGCATAGATCCCACCCGAAAACAAAACGATTCCCACGACAAACGCCACGCTCGCCACCGTCAACAGCCGCTGTGGTTGGCGTTGAAGCAGCAAGCCCGCAAAGATGATCCCCAGCGCGTGGTACATCTGGTAGCGGACCGCGGTTTCGAACGTCTCTAGCGCGGGGGCTTCGAGCTTAAGCGTCTCTTTGAGCACGTGCGTTCCGATCGCCCCGGCGGCCACCGCCGCAGAAGCCAGCACGGCCCCGAGTGCCACCCAATGATTCCCTGACATGAACGCCGCTCCTTGTTTGCCGCAAGCCACGATCTCTGCTGCTCATTCTATGAGTGCGGGAGGCGGCTGTCACCCGCCGCTGGAAACCGCCACCGGGGAGCCTTTTTGCGTTTGAAGCTGCGGCGGATCGCACTCCCCGAAAAGGGCAATTTCGCACTCGAGCTCGGGGTGTAAGGATCGCCCGGAAATTCGCCCGCCGGAGGACGTGCGGCCGTTCACGGTAACAAAAAGAGAGACGCCCACCGAGGGGGGCTTCGGCGGGCGTCTCAAACCCTTTGCAGGGCGTTGCACGATTGTCGAGACTCGCGATCAGGGAGGTAACTGGATGCCCAGGCGTTCTTCTTCCTCCTCCTGAATGATGATTCGTGGCGTGACCATCATCATCAGGCTTTGCGTCTCGCGGCCAATACCGACGTTCTTGAACAGACGGTTAATGTACGGCAGCTTGCTCAGAATCGGCACGCCGAACTCGTTGCGGCCTTCGCTCAAGCGTTTGATACCGCCCAGCAGCACGGTACCGCCATCGGGCACGCTCACCGTCGTGACAACCGACACGAAGGAGAAGTTCGGCAACTGCACCGTTACACCGTCGGTAGTCGTGGTCTGATCGTCCGTAGCTTGCGACGAGTTTCCAGTCGAACCGCCGGTGCTTTCGCTCTCGCTCGATTTCTTGGTGGTGGTCGTAGACCCCGTGAAGCGGAACTCGGTCACGTCGTTGATCGTCGTGAAGAGCGGCAGCACGGTGAGGCGCACAAACCGTCGGTCGTGTGAAATGACCGCTTGCACCGTCAGCGCCGTGCCTTCAGAAAGCACGGTGATCACCGGCTGGTAGGCCGCGGCGAAGTCACCCACCACCGGAATCACGCTGATTACGAACGGCTGCTGCGTGGTGTCGAACACCGAGGCCTGCTGACCGTTGAACAGCGTCACTTTCGGAGCCTGCAAAACGTTGCTGCGCCGATCGCCCTGAGCGGCCTGGACGAGTAAGAACGCCTCCAGATCGCTCAGAATCGCAAATCCGAATTGAGACACCTGCACGGGCGTGCCAAACTGCGGAACCGCCAACGTGAAGCTGTCTTGCGTGAACGGGATACTCAAGTCCGCGGTCGGCTGGCCGTTCTGCTGCAAACCGACCACCTCGCGTTTCAGGCGGGGAGGCACCAGCGGGTTGGGATCGTTATGCGCGCTCAGATTAACCACGTTGAAATCAAAGTCGACGCCGATGCGTTCGAAGAACGTATCGCTGAGCGTGATGAAGCGCACTTCGATGGTGACTTGCAGGTCCTGGTTGCGGCGCAACTGTTCCAGCAGGTCCACGATTTCTTCATGCACATCTTCCGTCTGGCTGATCACCAGGCTGAGGTTGTTCTGGAACTCGGAAATCGAACCGGGACCGCCGACTTCATCCCATGTCTGCGGCTTTACGGTCGTCGTAATCAGCTCGATCAGCGAATCAAAGTCGGCCTGCGTGCCGCCGCCAACGCCCCCCGGGCCCATGCTAATTGGCTGCGACATTCCCGAAACCGGGGCTCCGCCACCACCCGGCATCAATTGGTTGATCTGGGCCAGCACGGCCGGGTCGATGACGCCCGAGGCGTTCGCGCCGTTGTTGCTCGCCAGATAGGCGGAGCCGGGGCTAAGTCCGACGCCAGTGCCGGTCATGTTGTAGGCATCCGCAATCGCGGCCCCCATGCCAAAGCGTCCGCTGGGGGCAAAGTTGGGAATCGGGATCACCAGGTCCGCCACATCGTACGTGCGCGTCACGACGACGGTATCGCGCAGTTGCTCGCTGGTGATTTTTAACACTTCATTCTGAATCACGTAGCTCAGCCGAAGTGGTTCGAGAATCAGATTCAAGGCACTCTTCAAGGAGATGTCTTGCGACAGGTCGATCGTCACCGGCGTCTCGCTCGACACACCTTCTTCCTCGAGCCCCTTGGGATCGAGATGGAGGTTCACCGCCGCGAGTTTGGCGAGGTGGTCCAAAACCTCGCTCAGCGGACGATCGCGGAATTTCAGCGAAACCGGCGTCTTGAGCTTCTGCTCGATCTCCAGCTCCCGCTCGCTACGGCGCGAACGCGACTCCGCCATGCGCTCTCTACGAGTCTTCGTCAGCTCTTCCCAGCTTCGAGCGTCACCAAAGCGGTAAGGGTCGCGGTCGTCGAAGGGGATCATCGATTCCTCGGCGCTCGTCATCTGCGCCCAGTATCCATCTTCCTTGGCCGACTTGATGTCCTGTACCCGTTGCGTGCGCTTGATGAACGTCATATTCCAAATGAGCTGCTTGACAACCGGGTTTTCCGGGTCGAGTTCGCGTGCCCGCTTG
Organism: uncultured Planctomycetaceae bacterium; assembly: GCA_964598535.1. GTDB lineage: Bacteria > Planctomycetota > Planctomycetia > Pirellulales > PALSA-1355 > JALHMI01. Next base: position 13,791 of record CAZRCI010000049.1, read on the forward strand.
GCGAGGACTTCCGCCTCGGCATAACGTTCTTCGTCGACGAGCTGATTGCATTCATTGACGAGTTGCGCGAGCTTGTCGTCGATGACCAGGCGATTTTCGAGACGCCGATCGACTTCGGCGATGATCTCCTTGTTGCGTTCATCGAGCTCGATTTCGGCACGATGCTCGATGATGTACTTGTCGAGGTCCGCGATTTTACGATCGATACGCCGCGTCAGGATTCCCTGTTGTTCGATATTGAGGCCAGATGTTTCCACCGTGGCGCGAGCTTCCTTTAAGAGCTCCATCGCTCGCTTGGGCTCACTGCCACGAATCTTGTCCGCGGCCATTTCCTTCTTGGCCAGATCGTTCGATACCTGCCGGGCGAGCACCTGCTGTTCGGAACTTTGCTCATCGAGCAGCATCTCGGGCTTTTCGCCTCGTGAAGCCGCGGCCGGGGCGGACAGCAGTTGCATATGATCCTGCAACCGCTGGGCAGTGACCGGATCGAGTTGATCGCGCAGGGCATACGCGCGGCGGAAAAACTGCAGCGCGGTCTGCGTGTCCTGTTGCCGGAGCGCCTGCTCACCCTGGGTATAGAGTTGGACAGCCTCGGACGTTTCTTGCGGAGCCTCCGTCGAGTCAGCGACAAACGGCGCGGTCAATTCGCCGGGCGCCGCGTCGGGCTCAATCGCGTCCGGCGGCAATTCTTCTTGCGCCGAAGCCGTCCGCATTTTCGATCCGTCACCGCCCTCTTGATACACGGCCTGGGTGGCCGGATAATTCTCGCCAGGAGTCGCATTCGCGGACGCCCCTTGCCGCCGCGCCGCGGCGATACGTTCGGCAAGTGCTTGCGGCTTTACGTCGAAGGGGCCGTATACCACGCCCATGCTCTCGGCATGCTGCACGAGCCGCTCGGCTTCGTCAAAATCCTTCCAACGGAGTAATTGCTGAGCCTGATCCATCAGCAGATCGGCCATTTGACGGCGGGCCGCTTCATCCTGACGGCCTTCAATCGCCTCGGTCAATTGCTGGTACTTTTGAATGGCGGCTTCGACCTTTTCGGGACTATCGTCGTGGAAGCCATACTTTGCCCCGAGCTTGCGAGCTTCTTCCACCGCGGACGTCGCGCGACGCACATCGCCAACGGCCAATGCCCGTCGAGCGGAAAGCAAGTGATAATCACTCTGGCGGCGAATCCCATCGCCACCAGGCTGCGCCGGCGGCTGTGCACGCAGTTGTGTCGGAGCCGCAGGTTCCGAGTCGGGTGTGCCGGCCGCGGCCACCGGCGGAAGCAAGGGCTTCATCCCCATGTTATCGGGAATCCCCAGCGGCAGTTCCTCTGTGGGATCGAGCACTTCGGTCGGAATCCGAGGCGTCTTCACTCCCTGGGCCACGGGCACCGTGGGAGCCGGCGTTTGCGGATTCGGAGGCGTAAACTTCTCGCTCGGGCGCTGCGGCTGCTTGGCCGCGGACCGCTGCGCCACCTTCAGGTCGGCTCGCAGCTTGCGCGGCGTGTCGCCAAAGTGGAACGCGCCAAGCTGCGGATCCATTTTTTCAAGGGCGACGATCAGCGACTCGGCCTCTTCGAAGTTCCCGCTTTTGAGAGCGGCGCGGGCCTGCCGCATAAGCTTCGTGGCTTGCTCGCGCTCACTGGCGTTTTTAGATTTTCCGAATTGCGAAACGGCGTCGACCGTCAGCAACATGGACACACCGTCGTGAACCGCGGCCTGCGCAGTCATTGGAGCCGCTATCACCAGGGCCCAGGCGATAAATTGCCACAGCGATTTCGACGTGCTCAAGACAATTCTCCTTTTGAGGCTCGCGTCCGGCCGAGCATCCAGCTCGACACCTTCCTGGCCTTCTCTGTCCGGTCAGGGAACGCGGGCCTTGCCTCGAAATTTTTTGCGAAACTTTGCGTTGTTCGACGAACGCCGATTGCACGTGGCCCCAGCACCTGTCGAGCGAGACATTCTCGAAAGAACAACGTGTTTGGGAAAGAAAATGACTGTTCGCCAGAATTGGATTTATGACAAGGTCGGGATAAATATCGGGCCACGAAAAATGGGTCAAGGTCACTTGAGCAAAAAGCTCGAAATGCATCGCGTCTGACCCGCGTTCTCACCCAACCAAATCCCGGCACGCAAGCGGCGTGCTAGCTGAAGATATTGCCGAAGCAGCGACGCGCGGCCAGCGCTACTTCTTATCGCCACCGATAATTCGAGGGCCTTTCTTTTCTTTATCCTTCTCCACGACCGGTTTGGCCACCGGCGCCTCGCGAATGACCAGATTCGCAAATTGATCGCGATCTTCGAGTTCGCTACGAACGGTCATGTTGCCATTCGCGTCCAGCAGTAGGATCTCCCCCGGACTGGTTAACGGAGGATCGTGCTTCCGTCGCGTCACATCCTTGCCACCGTGGATGTCGAGGACCATGAAATTCGATTCAAAGCTGCGGCTGAGCTCTTTGGGCGTCTTGCTCAAGGGGTCCGGCACTTTGACGTTTACCGGCCCCGTGTTCGCGACCGTTCCGCGTCGCACGTCCAGTTCCGTGGCAGCCTTCAGACCTGCGCTACTGTCGATCGCCGTGACGAGCATCTTGGCGGTGGGCTCAGTGTAGCGTGTCCCACCATCAACGGGTCCGGCCACCACGTCATGTCCATCCGGAATCGTCACCAGGGCGCTCGCCTCCGTAGGCTGACTAGCCAGCGTGCTCAGGTTGGCGCTTTCGGGCTTTTCCAAATACTGCGGCGGGATGCCCAAGTTTGGATTCGCAACCGCGAGCGTGACCCGATAACGATACTTCCGACCCGGCTGCACGGTGTAATCAAACAGCCGCAACAACAGATGCGGAATCGCGGGCCCCCCCTCGGCCGCAGTGGGTGGGGCCTGGGATTCAGCCGATGCCGCGCCGGTCTTCGCCGATGCCCCCAACTGATCGCTCCCTGTCTCGCTCAACAGAGGAACCTTGGGATGCGCAACCGCTTCTCCCCACTGACCGCCGGGCACTAGTTCTGCCAGCGGCGCGGTCAGCGTGGGCCACAGGAACTTGGCCTGTACAATGTCCGCTCGCTTACTGACCTCGTCTCCCAACCCGAGGTCCGCGATCGGAGCCCAGGGTCCGACTTGACCGTTCGCCGAGTTGACCTCGGCCCGCTCCAGCACCGGCTTCAAATACTGCGGAGTATCGCGATTCGCATTGTATTCGATCGCCTCCGCGAACGCGGCGTCGAATGCCGTGCGTTGCTTTTCATAGGGCACGAGCGCGGTGACGACAGCCCAGGGCTGGGCCTTTGCGCCGCCTTGATCTGACGAACTACCGCCTTGCTGCTTGGCGAGGAAGAGATCCATGCCGGCGGCCACCCGCATTTCTTCCACCGCAAACACCTCGGGCTGACCGCGTTTCGCTTTAGGATCGGCCACGGGACGATTCAATGGCAGCGCAATCGCATAGCTGCCTGCCGGCAACGGTTCACTCTTGGCACGCTCGGCGTAGTTGACAACCTTCACCTGCTCACGGTTTGCGTCCCAATTGGAGTTCTTCACGTGCTCGCTAACTTGGCTCGCAAGCTCTTGCATGCGCAAAGGCTCATATTTCGCATCGAGCGATTCTCGCTGAAGCGTTGAATAGATGAGCATCAGAACGAGGAGGCCCACGATGCCAAAGGCCAACTTTTCGCCATGTGCCAAGAACCATCCTTTGATGGCGGCCACATCGAGCTTCACTTTACCCTTCATGACGTACTTCCGATATTGTGGCGGTCGTGCGCGTCCAACGATTCAGAAATGCTTGTAGATCGAGGAGCGTCGAGCTCGCAAATTGTTTTGGCAGCAGAAAAACGCTCAACAACCGTAGTTGTTTGACTTCTAACTCCGGGACGATTCGCCCCTAGACTCTTACACATACGTTACGACGAGAGGGCGCTAACCAGCGGCCTGTGTCTCTGCCGCGCCGGTCCCCAGCTTCGCGGGATCGGGAGGATTGAACAGGTAAATAATGCCGTTGACTTCGACCAGGACATCGTAAGCCTCGCCTGGCTTGGACGCCGAAGTGGTCTGGGCAGCCCCCTGGCCACCTGACTGGCTTGCCACGGGCATGATCCGCAACTGCCTCACTTCCACCGGCAACGGATAGTTCGCGCATTCGGTCAACAGCCGCGTAATCTCGCGCTGGTCCATGACCAGCTTCATGTAAATTGGCAGCCGCTTGAATTGCTCGGTCTGCGCGGTTCCGGCCGGCAGCGCGGTGCCGTCTTTCTGTAAGTAGCGGCCTTCGTCCGGCGCTGGCTGTTGGCCCTCAGCTCCGCCGCCGGCGTCGACATTGGAGGAACCGCCACCTTCGCCTCCCTCGGTGCTGGTGACCTTCTCGATGTGCCCCGGCGCCATCCCTTTTGTATAAAGATCCGCGGCCTTGGCCCCGATCCGGAGGTCTTCGATGACCTTGATATAGGGCACATGCGGCGCTGCATCGTTCGTTTTGCGAACGATGTTCAAAAGCGCCTGATAGACCCAATAGTCCTCCTGTCGAAGGTGGACTTGCAACGTCGTTGGCGTGACGCCACTGGGAAACCCAAGGTCTTTGTAAATCGTGTCTTGATTGCCCCAGTTGACACGATAGGTGGCCGTAGCCGCCGAGTCAGAGGGCGGATTGGCTGGCGCTGCTGGGGTCCGAGCCGGCGGGGCTCCCGGCGCGGTACTTCTCGAATCCGCTTCCATCGGCGCGGCCTGCACGATTTTCGCGAGCTTTGGAAACTCGGATCGCAACACTTCGTTTTGGTATGCCTGGAGATAGATCGCCGGAATGTCCTCGCTGGGCGTGTGGCTGCCGATCCAGCTATGGAAGGTATCCGGCATCACTTCTGGCCAAGCCAAAACTTTCTTCTGCGTCTCGTAGACGGTGTTCCAGGTGACGGCCACCTCTTGTTGCTCTTGCTTGGTGAGCGCGCTGATGGCCGTGGTCCATTTCTCGTTCGGCGGATCAGATGCGTTCCTGATTCCGTCGAGCGACGAAAACTTACCCGTCACGGTGCTCTTGTTTCGCTCGTATTCCTCGGTCAAGGCCCCGCGGGCTTTCATCCACCCAAAGGTGCCAAGCAGCACGGCGACGGCACACAGCAACCAGAAATGATACTTTCCGGCGTATCCCAGAATGACTTTTACTTTATCCATTACTGGGCCCCTCCCGCGGCGAGTTCCGCCGCTTGTCCGCTTGCCGCCTGTTGTTTCTTTTGTAGCCGCTCGCTGAACGTCGTTGGCGTCCAGGCAAACTGGACCACGAAGTCCCAGCGTTTGGCATCCACCGTCAGGTTGCCATCATTGTCCGGCACTTGAACCTGCCGATAGGTTTCGTTGTCAGTCAAAATCACGGGATAGCCAATGCCCAGTTCCTTGATGGGAACCTCGAGCTTGTTCCCCCGCGGGTCGATCACGGTCACGACCTTGTTTTGCAGGTTCTCGATCAGCGTGCTATAGAGATAGCCCGACGTGCGATTGAGGATGTCCTCGTTATGGAAGTGGTAACCGCGCAACTGGATTACCCAGCCAGCGCCGCTCGGCCCCGTATCGGGCGTCTCTTCGGCAGGCGGGGCGGTGGCATCCGCCGGCGGACCCGCGCTGGGGTCTCCCGCGACGGCATTGGGATCTGTCGCATCGGCCGACGGCGCTTCACTATCAGCCGCGGGCGCGGCGGCAGCGGCCGTCGCCGGCATTTTGGCCTTCGCCTTCATTTTGGCGATTTTCTCGTTGATGCCGCCGTTGTACCAGCTCGCCAGGTCAGGAAACCATTCGCAGTTGAGTTCGGTAATATGAACCTGGTTGCGGTCGCCGACGCGTTCGGGCCGAACCTCCGGAGGATCGGATGGCAAGCATTGACTAAAGGCCATCAACATCTCGGGCCATAGCCAGCGTCCTTCGACATTGCCGACGAGCCCCGCGCCGATGTCATTGATGCTATTGAATTTCCCCTTGGCGGTTTCGTACTCGCTCTTGAGACGTTCGGCGTTGCCAGCCTCGGCGTCGGCGGTTGCGATCGCTTGTTTGAACTTTTCCGGATGCACCGAGTTCCACGCGCGCCAGTGACCCAGGAAATTGATCGTCAGCCCCAGCAGCAACGCGGCGACCATGGCCACGGCCCAGGGCTTCTTGTCGCGAATCATACGCTCGGTGACCAATTCCGGCGGCAACAGGTTGGTCGAGAGCTTCGACTGGTTCAGGCCCTGCAGCGCCAGCCCGTAGCAAACCGCAAAGCTGAGCAGGTTCTCCTTGAACTGCGGAGCTTCGACCACCGTAGGTCCCACCAGACCACGGTAGCCGGTGACCTCCATCACGTTGTGCCCGAGGTTTTGCGACAGATATTTTTGCAGGCCGGTGAGTCGCATCGCGTTGCCCAAGGCGATGACGCGACCGATGTTGGCCTCTCGATCAACGCTCTGAAAAAACGTGATCGAGCGTTGGATCTGCGTCAGCAGATCGTTGAACACGGGCCGCATGGCCTGGAACACGGCCTTGGGATCTTCCGCCTGTTGAGCGTTCTTTTTGAGATGTTCGGCCTTGCCGAAGGTGAGCCGCAGCTCCTTGGTCAAGGCCTTGGTAAAGTGGCTCCCGCCGATCGGCACGCTGCGCTGCCACACGCGGTAACCATTCGTGACCACCAGGTCCGTAGTGTCCGTTCCCAGCGAGATCACGACCACCGACTCGGGAGGATTTTCAGGATCGAACTGGTCGGCGGGCGGCAAGTCGACCATCTGGTCGAACACGGTAAAGTTGTAGATCGTAAGCGGCGTGAGCTGCACGATGTCGACTTCGATGCCAGCGTCTTCAAACGGCTTGAGCGCGCGGTCGACCTGGTCTCGCTTCATAGCGAACAGACCGACTTCCGTCTCGAGCGCGAAGCCGTCCTCCTCGCTCCCTCCTTCCATCTGCTGGTAGTCCCAAACGACGTCTTCCAGCGCAAACGGGATTTGCTGCCGAGCTTCGTATTTGACGATGTCGGGGATCTTCTTCGACTCGACCGGCGGCAGCTTGATGAAGCGAGCCAGGCCGCTCTGCCCGGAAACCGAAATCGCGACTTTATCGCCTCGCACGCTATTGCGCGAAAGAAACAGTTCGAGCGCTTCGCGTATCAGTTCTTCTCGATCCGCGTCCGGCTGGCTGAGGATCATCGGATATTCGATGTAATCGAACGCATCCGCAATGATTTGATCGTCGGTCTCGCCTGGGCGACAGCGCAGCGCTTTGAGCGCCGTCTGACCAATGTCGATACCCCAAACGGCGTTAGACTTCGCCATCGTGCGATCCCTGTTCCAGGTCGATGTGTGTATTTAACCGGCGGGTACCGGCGGCCGACGAGCTAAACGCGTCACAGCGAGCCGCTGAATGCCGCGAACAGCCCCGGACCGTCGATCCCAACCCTGCAATTCGAATGAATCTTGCAGACGAGCTTGCGCAAGGGTTGTGCCACCTCTCATAAACATTCAATTTAGACGTGGGCTAAGCCCAAAGTCAATCAACTGGCCGCCGAATGCAAAGCTTTATGAGGACCGCTTTTGAGTGCGGCCAGATCGTCGCCGTGGAACTCGACGAAGCGGGCTCGGCGGGCTATTGTGAACGCAGCCCCCAGGGCCGCGGGGCGCAAGCCTGCCGCCGCCTCCGTTTGCCCTCCAAACCCCCTCATTCCTTATGAATTTCCGTCAACTCACGGTTTTGCTCCCCTGTCACAGCCTGGAGGATTTTCCGGTTTATCACGAAGGTGAGACCGCCAACGAACTCCTGACCGCCTGGTGTGCCCCGTGGCACCCGGAGCTAATCACGAGAGCCGGGGCCGTGCCAAACTGGCAACGCGTGGATATTCCGCCCGAGAATCTCACGGAAACGTTGGCCCTCATCCCGCCCTTTTGCCTGGACCGGTTACCGCTCGGCTTCGCCCAGCGGGCAGAAACCAGCGAAGGGCTCCTCGTAGCCGAAGGCTCACTGGCGGCTGCCACCCAGCGAGCATTGGCCGCTCTCGACGGCAATCGCGCGGTAATCAACGAGCAGCTTGTCGCGGACTTTCGAGCCCTGGGATTCTGCCGCTTGCAAATCGAACTGCTCACCCGACAGATGCGATATACGGTGAACATCGACGAGTCGCACTTCGCCGAACAAGCCCTGGCCGCGGCCCGCGCCGCTTGCGATGGTCTGGAATCGGAAGCTCGCACGCACCTGGAGCGCTGCTTCGACACGTTGTATGACGCTCGCAAGCATTTCTACCCCGTGGACATTCATCTGCTGGACATGACTCTTCTGGCGGAAACGACGCTCGGTGACGTGCTGGAGTCCGAACTGGCCGGCAACACTTCATTGAATCTGCTTGCCTGTGGCGAAACGCTTCGGCTTCTGGCGAACGAACATCCCGACGCTTGGCAAAAACTACTGGATGCCGTGAACTATGGTCGGGCGTGCATCCTTGGTGGTGACGACGTTGAGAGCCCCTTACCGTTATTGCCCGTCGAACGTTTGCTCGATCACCTGCGAGCCGGTGTTCTCGAATATGAAGCGCTCGTCGGTCGCCCACCCTACGTGTATGGCCGTCGCCGCGCAGGGCTGACACCCATGCTACCGCAATTGCTCGCCAAACTTGGATACCAAGGCGCACTGCACTTCACGCTTGACGATGGCACGTTTCCTCTCGGCCCGCAAAGCAAAGTCCGGTGGGAGGGCGTCGAAACGAGCGTAATCGACGTGTTTGCCCGAGTACCGGCTGAAGCGGCCAAACCCGAGACGTTTCTGGCGCTTTCGCGTTTGCTCTCCGACTCGATGGATAACGACCACGTGGCCACCGTGGCCTTTGCCCATTGGCCGTCGCACGCGAGCCCGTGGTATGCGATGTTGCGGCGTATCGCGGAGTTGAACCCGGTGTTGGGCAAGTTCACCCTGCTCGACGATTATTTCATGCACACGGACATGCCGGGCCGGCTCTCGAAATTCACCGCCGACGACTATCGTACGCCCTATCTGAAGCAGGCGATCATCCGCCGCCAGACCGACCCCATCTCCATCTATGTCCGAGAGCACGAGTTGGCGGCGAACCGCACCGCCAACGGCGCCGTCACGACGGTCGTGCGGGCGTTGGGAGGCAACGTCGAGCAGACCTCGACTTCCGCGGAAATGCTGGCCACGCTCGCAACACAAATCCCACGCGCACCGAGCGCGGCTAAGCCCCATTATCTGCTCGTCAACCCCGGGCTTGACGCTCGCCGGATCGGCGTAGAACTTCCCGAACTCGCCGCGCCGCCCCCGGTCGGAGGCGCTGTGCTTGCGGCGGCGGCGGCCGGGGGCCGCAATCTGGCAGTCGTCGACGTACCCTCACAAGGCTTCGTCTGGCTGTTCGCGGGTCCGGTGGCCACGACACCGGTGCGTGAACCTTCGATCATCGCCGAGAACTCGTTGCGCAACGAGTTCCTCGAAGTTCGCGTCAACCGTTCCACCGGCGGCATTCAAGGGCTGTACAACTTCAATCGCCGCGGAAACCAGCTCTCGCAACAACTTTCCGTTCGAATGGGAAGCGCCGGCGGCGAGCCGACCTACGCCACGATGCGTGCCGACTCGTTGGAAGTTACAACCGACTCGCCGGTGTACGGAGAGATCGTCACCCGCGGCGGACTCTACGCCGATGAGAGGCGGCTAGCCTCCTTTGAACAACGGGTGGGCCTTTGGGCCGGCAGTCGCATCGTGGAAGTCGCGGTCACGCTTTCAGATGCCGAAGAACTGCGAGCCGATCCGTGGAATTCTTATCTCGCCGCGCGGTTTGCCTGGCCGGACGAGCAGGCCACCCTGTATCGTGGCATCGCCAGCGTTCGCCAGGCAACGACTGCCCGCCGGTTCGAGGCTCCGGAATTCATCGACATCGAAAGCGGCGCAAGCACCGTCTCGCTCCTTACCGGCGGGCTCCCCTACCACCGCCGAAGCGAAGGCCGAATGCTCGATTCGTTGCTTGTCGTGCGCGGCGAGACACGCGACGCGTTCCGCTTTGGGTTGGGGGTTGATCTGCCGCATCCAGCCATCTCCGCGATGCAACTCCTGGAGCCGCGTTACTTACGATTCGAACCGGCCGCCGCCCCGAACGTCAACAGCGGATGGTTCTTCCACCTCGGAGCGAAGAACCTCGTGGCGACGCATTGGGAACCGTTGCTAGACTCCGCGGACGAAAGCGGAACCCCGGTCCAAGGCTTCCGAGTCCGCCTGCTCGAAGTCGCCGGTAGCGCCGGTCGCGTGCCGCTGCGCGCCTTCAAACCGATCGCCTACGCCCGGCAGGTCGACTTTGTCGGCGAGACGATCCTCGAACTTTACGTCGACGATGATAAAATCATGCTCGATTTTGGGCCCTACGAACTGCTCGAAATCGAAGCTCACTGGATCCGCTAACGGGAGCGTTATCGTTTTTGCATGATCGTTACCATTGATGGTCCGGCCGGCGCCGGCAAAAGCACGATTGCCCGGGCGCTTGCCCAACGGCTTGGCTTTCGATTCCTGGACACGGGGGCGATGTACCGTGCCGTCGCCTGGGCAGCCATGAATCGCGGGCACGATTGGAGCCAGCCCGAACAATTGGTGGCGTTGGCCAGCACCTTGCGACTCGATGTGAGCGAAAGCCTGGTGGCCGTCGATGGGCAGGACGTCACCCGCGAGATTCGAACCCCCGGCGTAACCGCGGCGACGCACTATGCCGCCAACAATCCGGGCGTGCGTGAAATCCTGGTAGAGCAACAACGCAAGACGGCGGGCGACGACAACCTCGTGACCGAAGGGCGCGATCAGGGAACCGTCGTCTTTCCCCATGCCGAATGCAAGATCTACCTGACCGCCAGCCCCGAGGAACGCGCCCGACGCCGCGCCCAGGAATTGACTGCACGCGGTCAGTCGGCAACCTTCGAAGAAGTGCTCGCTGCGCAGAATCGCCGAGATGCGAGCGACTCATCGCGAGAAGTCGGGCCGCTGGCAGCCGCCGCGGACGCCGTTCAAGTGGCGACCGACGGCCTAACGCCCGAGCAGGTGCTCGATCGGCTGGAAGCGCTCGTGCGTGGAAAGATGCCCTCATGACAACCACTGCCCCGCGTCCAAATTCTGCCCAGCGCCCGCTGTGGAACCGCGCCTGGCAGGCGTTCTTGAAATTTAGCTGTCGCTTGGGCGCGGTCTGTTTCTTTAACGTTCGTTGCGAGGGCCGCGACAAGGTGCCCGACATTGGCGGCGGTCTGATGCTAGCCAATCACCAGAGCAACCTCGACCCGGTATTGATCGGCCTGGCGTGCGATCGCCGCTTGAACTATGTGGCACGCAAAACGCTGTTCAAGTTCGCGCCCTTTCGCTGGCTGATCAATTCGTTGGACGCAATCCCGATCGATCGCGAAGGAACCGGACTCGAAGGCCTCAAAGAAACGCTCAAACGCCTCAAACGCGGCGAGATCGTGCTCCTATTTCCCGAGGGAACACGTACGCCCGACGGCGAGGTGCATCGCATCAAGCCCGGATTCTGCGCCGTGGCCCGGCGAAGCGGACTGCCGCTATTTCCGGTCGCATTGGACGGTGCCTGGCAGGCCTGGCCGCGGCAGCGATTGCTCCCTAGACGTGCCATTGTCCATGTGCAATTCGGTGACGCGATCAAACCTGAGTTGATTCAATCGCTCACCGACGAGCAACTCACCGCAGAAGTCGAGCGTCGGATCCGCGCGTGCCACGCATTGACCCGTCAAGGGCGGTTACGATCGGCCCCCTACTGACCGCGCGGGTGTAGGTGTAGGTGTCGCATCGAACGTGTATTTCAACGAACTACCAGGCGGCCGGCTACTCGGCATCTAGTAGCGTTAGCATCTTCTCAAAGGAGCTGGCGTTCCGATCGCCGGCCTCCTTGAGTAATTGATATTCGCGCCGCAAACGGCGCAAATCGCCCTCGTCGGCGCAGATGCGCAGCACCGCCAGCAGCGGCTCATTGTTTCTCACGAGGTCAAGATAGCGGAGCATGGCCTCGCGGTCGACGAGCGTCGCTTTTCCCAGCAGAGACTGCTGGAGCGTCTCGTTGGCCTCCAGCGAGCGGCACGTCATCGAATACCCAAAGGGGAAGGCGTCCAAAGCGACAAACCGCCACCGCGTGACGTTCTCAGAAATCAGCTCACCGCTCGTCTCGATAAGCAGGCCCGGCATCTCGTGCCAGTAGTCAAACTGGCGCCGCGGGCCGAGATCGCTGCCGTAGATCCCCAGAATGCGAATCAAGAGCGGCCGGAATGCCGCCTCCATCGCCTTGTCACTACCGAACCGCTCAACCACCACCTGCCGCGCGGCTCGCTCAACCTGTTGCGGCGGTTCCGCGTTGTCGGGCAGCGGCTCGAACCCCGCCCATTGCAGAATCTCTGTCACGGTGCTGTCCGCGATCGGTTGTCCGTCGCGGCGGCGTATTTTGTCGACAAGCGTTTGCCGAGCATGGCCGCGAACGACCTCGACGAGATCGCGTAGCGCGCCGCTTTCATCACGAATCGAGATGCCATGCCGCTGGAGAATCGGTTCCAGCATTGCCACGATGGTTTGTTCATTTACCGGCATGCGCCGCGCCCGAAGCTCGAAGTAAGCATCCGTCACTTCAAAGAACAGAGGCCTTGCGACTTGGCGCATCCAGTCCGCGAGCGGCTGAATATCGTATGCCTCGCCAAGTGTTCGCTGAAGAATTTGCTCGGTCAGCGGAATCATCAACTCGGCAAGCTCCTCGCGGGCCTGGTGCATGTCGTCCAACGTGACGACATCGGTCAACGTTTCCTGCCAGCGATGCTCACTGAGCAGCACGAAATCCGAGCGATCGTAATCGCGTTCGAGTTGGCCGGCGGCAATTCCTGCCGGCGTTTCGATCAACACCGAGTCGGGAAGCGCGGCCACGTTTTCAAATTCGCCCCAAGCGGCGAAGTACGGATGATCTTTATCGGCCACGGCCTGCGGCAGCTCGGCGATCTTGCCTTTCCAATCCAGGAGCGAAATTCGCTCGGCATGGGTCTTGCCCTGCCAGCGGTCGGAATCGCGAACGGCCTCGGGGGTTTCCTCTGTCAGTTGATAAATCGACCGACTCACGCTGCCATCGGAACGAAGTGACGTTTCCGCACGGTAGAGCTTCTGGTTGCAGCCGCTAACCGCGATGGCCAACACGCCGACGAACAAACAGGTGGTAGCGCGGTTCATGACTCGCCTCGCGTGTGTCGTCATCCTCGAGCCCATTTTTGGGGTCCCGTTATCTCTGAATTCCAAAAATCGATATCTTATGATCTTATCTCAACAGTATATGGCGCATTTACCCGCGGCTATAAAATTCCGCATAACACCACCACTTTATGCCCGATTCCCGCCATGTGGCATCAACGCACACTTCAGCTTCCGCCGTTTCGTCGCGGCTTTCATCTTGTGACGGATCTCGTCGTCCAAGCCCTGCCCGAGCTGCGAAACCTCCGCGTAGGGCTGCTTCACGTCTTCATTCAGCACACTTCGGCCTCGATAACCATCAACGAGAACGCGGATCCCGATGTTCCCGTGGATCTCGAAGCATCGTTCAACGCGATTGCTCCCGAAGATTTCGACTACACACATACGATCGAGGGCCCCGACGATATGCCCGCCCACGTCAAAGCGGCGATGCTCGGCTCCAGCGTCCTGATTCCGGTGGGCGCAGGACGCCTACTGCTGGGCACCTGGCAGGGAATCTATCTTTGCGAACATCGCAACCGGGCCAGCGGTCGCCGACTGGTGCTCACGCTGCAAGGCGAATCCGAGTGACCGCTCAAGTCACGTCGTAGCTGTCCACGAACTGACCCGCCAGAATCCGCGCGAGATCGTCCAGCCAGCATTCCACGAGCGTCGTTTGGTGAGCATTACGATCGATGTGCGTAAGCGCCTCCAACGAACGTTCGATACAGGCGGCCGCGGTTTCGACGTCGCCGGGCTGGCGTGCGGCGGCCTGCGTTATCAACCGCCGTAGCTCATTATCACCCTCGGGATCTGCGCCGGCACGCACCCGCAGCAGTTGCCTGTAGAACTCGACCGCGAACGAGATAAGTTGACGTGCTCGTGCTCTGCGCGGCGGGGCTTCCTTTCCAGCGGACTCGATGAAGGGCACCAGCGCCGAGGCGAGCTGTGTGCTAGCCAGATGAGGCGCCGCCAGCGCCTCAAGAAGCTGCGTACGGAAAGTCCACAGCGCTTCGTCCGCCAAGGCCAGCGCTCGCTCGATGCTGCCGTCGGAAATCGCGGACAAACGTTCCGCTTCTACACGCTCCGAAGCCAACCCGGTCGCCAACAAAATATCCGCGACCACATCGGGTTCGAGTGGCCGAAAACGGACAAGCTGCGCCCGCGAGCGGATGGTGGGCAACTGGCGTTCGGGACTGGTGCCAAGCAGGATCAGGACCGAACGCGGGGGCGGTTCTTCGAGCGTTTTGAGCAGGCAATTCGCTCCCTCTTCATTCAGGTGGTCCGCGTGGTCGATGATCGCTACCTTGCGGCCGCCCATGAACGGCTTAAGGGCGATATCGTGGCACAGCCCCTCGCGCATCCGGCGTTCTTTTTCTCCGATCAATAGCGCAACTGGAATATCGCTCTTGTCGGCAGGTTTTTCGATAATGAGGAGGTCCGGATGCGTGCGCGACCACGCCTGGACGCACGAATCGCATCGCCCACAAGGCTCAAGCTCCTTGCCGGCAACAGGACACAACAGGGCCTGGGCCAGCCGCTCGGCAAACAGCCGTTTTCCGACCCCCGGGGGGCCGGCAAATAAGAAGGTGCTGGCCAGCCGATCGCGGCGAACCGCGCGGCGAAATTGCTCGATAACGTCGTCGTGACCTTGGATTCCCTGCCAACTCATCCGCTTGAATTCCGAACCTGGATATTTTTCGTAACTCGCGAATCATTGTAGCGGGTTGGGACCGGGGCGCAACGACAAGCCCCAAAAGCATTCGGCCAGGAATGCTTCTGGGGCTGTCACAACACATTCACTCGGTTTCCTTCGTTCGGCCTCAGTCAGCCGCGTTCACCGCGATTTTTCGCGGTTTGGCCGCCTCGGCTTTGGGCAAGTGAATCCGCAACACGCCGTCGGCATACTCGGCGGAAATCGCGTTCACGTCGATCTGCTCTCCCACCTGGAACGAGCGATAATAGGCGCCGATGCCGTATTCGCGAAGCAAGAACCGCTGGTTCGCTCCATAGCGCGGAGCGACTTTCGCCTGGAACGTCAACACGCCATCCGCGAAATCGAGATCCAACGACTCGTGATCGACGCCCGGCACGTCCGCAACGAGCGTCAACTCGTGTTCGTCTTCCAGAATATCGACGTTGGGTCGATAAACCACGTCGCTCTTGGCCGGCTCCGCAGTTTCTTGCGGTTGTAACTCTTTCGTTTCCGTGGTCATGGATGCTGCTCCTATTTTCTCTTTCTTTGAGTGCCGTGCGTCGCATGTACTGCGACGCGACACGCAAATGTTCAATGGACGAATTCAATGGATGGCATGCCGAATAGGCACGCCAGAACGTTCAGCTTCCGGTCGTGACCCTGATCTTCTTCGGCTTGGCGTTCTCGGCCTTGGGAAGCTTGATCAACAGCACGCCGTCGCGCAGATCAGCCTCGACGCGTTCGGTATCAACGTCGATCGGCAATCGCACAACGCGATTGAATTGCCCCGAGCCACGCTCTTGCCGATGAAATGACGCGCCACCGCCGGCCGCGGGGCCGCGGCGTCCTTGGATCGTCAAATCCCCGCCCAATACCGAAATCTCGAGATCTTCAGACTTGACGCCCGGCAACTCGGCTTCGGCGTAGAGCGCATCGCCATCCTCCCACACATTGAGCGGTGGAAAGCCAGCCGCCATCGGCACGAGCGGGCGAGTACCTCGGCCCAGAAGATCCTGCACCAGCCAGTCCATCTCGTTGCGCAACTGAGCCATTGGCGAAACACTTGACAAACGTCTGAGTACCATGGACGCACCTCCCCCAGAAATTGAACCTTGATCTCCTGACGCTGAGCGATTTCCGTTTCGCCCATCCGAGCGCGGCGACCGTGCCCGAACGGGACGGATTTTTTTGAAGTGACTGGATGCCAAGCATCCGACAGACGACCTATGCAACGGTCGTGCCAATGTTCTCCGGGACGATGCACTTCCTTGATGCACTTCCTTATGGATGAATCACTTACGTCGCGTGACACATTTTTTCGCCAAATACTATAGTCTGCCAAACTGGCAGACCGCATGGTGACTCTACCTATTCGCGAGGCCACAAGCGACGGCTCGGGGTCCCTGCTTGAAACACAACGCCTCCGGGTTGCAGTAAGTCAGCGCTACAAGGCTACAAGCGTCTCAGGTTCCGACCTCCGTCCACGCGCAAGCGCTACGAGTCGCCCTGCCGTGAGAGCGGTCGGCGACGGCGTGCCTTTTTGATATGCTGCCAGCGATGCGCAGATGTCGTTCTCTGCGGCAATTCAGCCTCCCTCCCGCCTCTCGCACTCGGCCTACGGATGTTCTTTGCTTTCGACGGACTCGACGGAACTGGCAAATCCACGCAAATGGAGCGATTCGTCGCCTGGCTCAGCGAAGCGGGGCACGAAGTCGTACGCTGTGTCGATCCGGGCACGACGCCCGTGGGCCAACGAATTCGCCACCTCTTGTTGGCAGACGAAGTTCCCATCGGCCGGATGAGCGAAATGCTGCTGTTCATGGCCGCTCGGGCACAACTGGTCGAAAGCGTGATTCAGCCGGCACTCGCTGCCGGCCAGATAGTCGTTTCCGACCGCTACCTGCTCGCAAATCTGGTGTATCAGGGGTATGCCGGCGGACTCGCCCTTGATTCCATTCGCGCCGTGGGCGAAATCGCGACAAGCGGCATTCAGCCCGATCTCGTCTTTGTCCTCGACATGGCGCCGGAGCTGGCGGCTGAGCGAATGCAGCGCGAACGCGATCGAATGGAAGATCAGGACGCGGCCTTCATCGAACGATTGCGGGCGGGCTTCTTAGCCGAAGCCAGCCGCGATCCAGAGCGAATCAAAGTAATTGACGCGGCCCGCGACATCGAATCGGTGCAGGCCGACATTCGTACGGCGGCTCAGCGGAAGCTAGCCTTGCGTTGAACACACGTCGCAACGAATCCCGTCACTCACACATATGCCGGAGTGGGCGGGTAGGTCGCGATTTCAACGTGGTGGCCGTCCGGATCGCGGAAAAATATTTGCGAAATATTGCGATCGACGACCACGTTCTTTCGGTAAGGAACCCCGAGTTCCTGCAACAACCGCTCGGCGCCGGCAAAATCGTTGGTGTTCAGCGCCAAGTGGTCGCCACGCGTGTCGATTTCGCCCTCGGGATCGCCGGCCGAAGGGCTCTGAATCAGATGGATCATGATCCCATAGTTGTAGAGCCAGGCTCCCGGGAAGTCGAAGTTCGGTCGCGAAACCTCGCGAAAACCCAGCACGTCGCGGTAGAACTTCCGACTCTCTTCGAGCCGCTTTGTCTTCCGTCCGATGTGATTCACGGCCGTGATTGGTAGCGGTTGGGTCACGATGGATGACTCCCGAAACATGGAGCGACGGCGATTGTCGGCCACCAGCGAGAACAGGTTGGTCGCTAGCGCCGCTGGCAATATAGTCGCCCCCGGCGGCTGGTAGCAACGACTCGCCGTCATTCGGCATGCGCCGGATGTGCCGATTTTCTCGATTACAGGGGGGCTACCGGCCGATACGAACCTCTAAGGGGAATCGCCGCCGCGGGGCCATCCGCCGATCGCGGCTTTGATTGGGGGGGAGATTCGCATGCTTCGCAAGGTTGCGCTGTCGTTGGCACTCATGACCGGCTGTTTGAGTCAGGTTGGGTTCGCCATTAACAAGTGTCCGTGGCCCTACGGCAACACCTATTACGGATGCCAATGCGGTTGCTTGTATTGGCACGAATGGTTCAGTCATAAGCCGTGTTGTTGCGATCCGTGCAATCAATGCGGACAGTTCACCGCCTCGAACAATCCGTATGTCGTGACAGGGCCGCGGTACACGCGTTTTGGCGAAGTGTACAGCGACGGCAGCGGCTCAAACGCACCGGGAGCGATTGGAGAGATGTATAACGCGCCGACGCCGGCTCAACGTCCGGGACAGCCAACGCCGGCCGCGCCTGGCGTGATGGACGAAATGGGGCCGACACCATCCGTGGGGCCGGGCGGTCCAACGACCATGCTACCCCGCAGCCGGATGGCCGCTACAGAACGGTATGAATCGACGCCCGCTTCTCGTACCATGGGAAGACCGTCGCGAACGAGGCTGTTCACCCGCTAGTTGCGCGTGCCTGGCAGCGAGCCTCTGGGACTTTTCGGCGGTCAAGTACACGTCAGGGTCCGCGGCGCGTCATGCAGACTACCGGAATCGAAGTCTTTCTGCACATGCTCACCGAGGCGGGCGTGCGCTATGTGTTCGGCAATCCTGGCACGACCGAGCTCCCGCTCAACGACGCGCTGGCGCGCGATACGCGGATCCAATATATCCTGGGCCTGCAAGAAGTCCCTGTCATGGCGATGGCCGACGGCTATGCCATGGCCGGCCGCCAGCTCGGCGTGGTCAATCTGCACATCAGTTGCGGGCTCGGCAACGCGATGGGCATGCTCTACAACGCCTTTCGCGAGGGCACTCCGCTGTTGGTAACCGCGGGGCAGCAAGATCGCAGGCTCAAGTTTCAAGAGCCGATTTTGTACGGCGATATGGTAGCGGTCGCGCGCCCTTGGACCAAGTGGTCGGTCGAGGTCGAGCGTCTAGAAGACCTGCCCCGCGCGCTGCGCAGGGCGATACAAATTGCGACGACACCGCCCACCGGTCCGGTGTTCCTGTCGATACCGGTCGATATCCAGATGGAGTCGGGCGAGCTCGATCTGTCTCTCTCGGCGAACTTTTCGCGTCGCGTGCGGCCGCCGCAAGAAGACGTCGCGCGAGCCGCACGCGTTCTCGTCGAGGCCCAAAATCCAGCGATCCTGGTGGGAAGCCGCGTGCAAGAGGCCGACGCGGTCGCCGAACTCGTGGCCCTTGCCGAGCGACTCGGGGCGCCGGTCTATTCCGAGCCTCCACACGCGCATGGCCGGTTAGGCTTTCCCACCGACCATCCGCTGTACGGGCAAACGGTGCCGCTCTGGGCTCATGAAATCGCCCCACATCTGGCCGAGTTCGACGCGTTGCTCGTGACCGGCATGGACTTGCTGCGCGAGTACGTCTATCACGGCCCCGAGCCAGCCATTCCGCGGCCGCTGAAGGTCGTTCATCTGGACGAGAGCGCCGCACAGATCGGCAAGAACTTCCCGGTGTCGGTTGGCATTCTCGGTGACACCAAGGCTGGCCTCGACGCGCTCGACCAGGCATTGGCTAAGACCATGACCGATGCCGATCGGGCGGCCGCTGCCAGCCGCGGCGAGCAGCGCGGCCGCCGGCATCACGAGGCGCGCGAAAAATTGCGCGCGAAGATCGCCGAACGGCAACATGAACGCCCCCTGGCGGGTAGTGTAATGATGGCGGCGCTGGCCAGCGTGCTACCGGAAAATGTCGCCGTCATCGAAGAGGCCGTGACTACGACCAATACAACACTCCACCGACTCGGTGCCCTGAAGAATACCAGCGGATACTTTGCCCATCGTGGCTGGGCGTTAGGCTGGGGGCTGGGGTGCTCACTCGGTGTGAAGCTGGCCTGGCCAGATCGCCCGGTATTGGCGATTCTAGGCGAAGGCGCCGCCATGTATGGTATCCAGGGACTGTGGTCCGCTGCGCATCACAAATTGAACGTGACTTTTGTGATCGCGAACAACGCCCAATACCAGATCCTCAAAGCCGGTGCGGCCGGTTTCGGGCTGCCCGCCGCAAAGGCCGGTCAATTCGTGGGCATGGATCTCCGAGAACCAGAAATCGATTTCGTGGCACTTGCCCAGGCCCTCGGCGTGCGGGCCGAAAGAATTCACGAGCCTGACGAACTGGCAACCAAGGTCGCCCGATCGCTGGCGGCGAACGACGGACCGCGGTTGTTCGACGTGCCGATCGCTCGTTCCACTGCCGGGCCGGGCAGTCTCTGACGTATAATGACGCTCGGTGCTGCTCCCATTGGCCGCCGACAAACACAACCGTCATGCGATTGCTTCCTCTCGTATCGTGGATTGAACATTGGCGCGACAGGCCCTGGCCGGAACTCCCCGTGCTGGTGTCGGTCGCACTGATCGCCACGCTCTCATGGAGCTTCATCGTGATCGCCGACAACGTGCTGGGCGGCGATACACAACATTTCGACCAGGCGGTGATCGAAGCCCTGCGCGATCCCGACGACCCGCGGCTGCCACGGGGCCCCAGATGGCTGGCCGATACGGCGCGCGACGTTACCGCGTTGGGCAGCACAAGCGTGCTGTCGCTAATGGTTTTGACGGTGACCGGTTATCTGGCAATGCTGCGCCGCTGGCGGACGATCGCCGTGCTGTTGGCGGCCGTGCTGAGCGGTGCGGTTCTGACGCTGCTTCTGAAACAGGGTTTCGGCCGTGAACGTCCTCCATCGGGTTCGGCATTGCAAGGTACCCATTCGCTGAGCTTTCCCAGCGGTCATTCGCTTTCAGCGGCGCTGGTTTACCTCACGCTGGGAGCGATGCTCGCCCGCATCATGCCGACCCGGTCGCTGCACGCCTACTTTATCGGAATGGCGCTACTCACGACGCTCCTGATCGGCCTGACACGAATCTATCTGGGCGTCCACTACCCGACCGACGTTCTGGCGGGCTGGGCCGTGGGCGCCGCCTGGGCCTTACTCTGGTGGCTCGTAGCCCGTTGGACCATTCACCGCTCGGAACCGAGCGGCGAAACGCTCAAATCGAATGGCGTGGCCCATGCGAACTGAATACCGTATCGAAATCCACTGCACGCCGGACCACTTGTGGCCCTTTTTGAACGACGCGGACAAGCATCGCGAATGGCTCACGACGTTAATCGACATCGTGCCCACGAGCAAGCGGCCGCAAGAAGTCGGCTCGACCTTCGACCTACGGGTACGCGAGGGACGGCGCATCACGAACTATGAAGGCCGCATCAACGCGTACGATCCGCCTCGGCACCTGGGCGTTGCCTTCTGGGGCGGCGCCTTTCCGCCAAACATGGTCATGCGCGTAGACTATCGAATTGCCGCCTTGCCGTCCGGCTGCCGGTTGGAATATTACGCCGATGTCAATCTCGACGCGTTGCGCGGCCCCCTGAAGCTGGCGATCCCCATTGCCAGGCTCTTCACCTACTTTCAATTGCGGCATCTCATGCGCAATTTGAAGCTCGCCGCCGAGGCCAGCGCTGCGACAAAGTCCCGCATTCGCGCCCCGCGCGATCGACCGGCGTCTTAGTCGCTATCCTGCTCGCGAGCGTTCGTTCGTTCGTTGACACTGCCGGAAAAGCACCAGTAGAATCGAGCTTACTTCCAGGCAGGATTCCGAAGTTTTTCCCAGGCGAGCAGGTGCGACGATGGCGCAGGAAATCGAGCTTACTTCCAGGCAGGATTCCGAAGTTTTTCCCAGGCGAGCAGGTGCGACGATGGCGCAGGAAATCGAGCTTACT
This sequence comes from uncultured Planctomycetaceae bacterium, assembly GCA_964598535.1. Taxonomy (GTDB): domain Bacteria; phylum Planctomycetota; class Planctomycetia; order Pirellulales; family PALSA-1355; genus JALHMI01. The sequence goes on from CAZRCI010000049.1 coordinate 35,354, forward strand.
TCCAGGCAGGATTCCGAAGTTTTTCCCAGGCGAGCAGGTGCG
>CAZRCI010000050.1:0-34333 GCA_964598535.1 uncultured Planctomycetaceae bacterium
CAACGTCTCGACGGCTGCTTTCCGAGGCCCTGACATGGCTCGTGCGTAGAAGATGGAAAACGCGTTCCAACTCTAGCCACGGATCACGGACCACTAATCACGACTCTCCTCCTTTGTTTCTCCCGTTTCACTCGATTAGAATTCACCCGGCGGATGTCTCACGGGCTTGCAATTCGAGCGGCCGCCCAGCTTCCGAGGCGACCAAGATGCTCCTTTCCCGAGGCGAGGAATGACGATGCGCGGCTTGATCATGGATTACCAGTTGAACCTTCCCTCGATCCTGCGTCGGGCGGAACAACTGTACTACGATCGCGAGATCGTCTCGCGCCTTCCGGATAGGTCGCTGCATCGCTACACCGTGGGCGATATGGTCGGCCGGGCCAAACGGCTCGGCGTCGCGCTCAAGAAGCTCGGGCTGGAGAATTGCGGTCGCGTGGGCACGTTCTGCTGGAATCATTCCCAGCATTTGGAAGCCTACATGGCGATTCCCTGCGTCGGCGGCGTGCTGCACACGCTCAACCTGCGCTTGCACGAGAACGACCTCTCGTACATCGCCGGACATGCCGGCGACGAGATCGTCATTGTCGACGACGTGCTCTGGGACTTGTTCGAAAAGTTCCGCGCGCAGGTCGACTTCAAACACGTCGTCGTCATCCGCCACACCGGCCAGCCGCTGCCGCCGGGCACGATCGACTACGAAGAACTACTGGCCGACGCCGATCCGGGCAAGTTCCAATATTTGAATATCGACGAACGCCAGGCCGCCACGATGTGCTACACCTCGGGCACGACCGGCATGCCCAAGGGCGTGCTCGCCTCGCATCGCGCGGTCTACCTGCACTCGATGGCCAGCGGCATGACCGATACCCTCGGACTCGGCGAGCGCGATACCGTAATGGCCGTGGTGCCGATGTTTCATGTCAACGCCTGGGGCATGCCGTTCACCTGCCTGCTGATCGGTGCGAAGCAGGTCTTTCCCGGTCCGCATCTCGACGCGGCAAGCCTCTTGGAACTGATGGCTCGAGAACGCGTGACCGTCACGGGGGGCGTACCGACGATTTGGCTCGGTGCGCTTGAGATTCTCGACAATGCGCCCGGCCAGTACGACCTGTCGAGCATTCGCGCGATCGTCACGGGCGGTTCGGCCGCGCCGCGGAGCATGATCGAAGGTTTCGCCGAGCGTCACGGGCTAAAGATGCTGCACTCGTGGGGCATGACCGAGCTTTGCCCCGTGGGCACCGTGGGTACGATTCCCGCCCGATTGGCCGAGGCTTCCAAAGAGAAACACTACGACTTTCAGATTCGCCAGGGCCGACCGTGTCCGGGCGTCGAGATTCGCGCCCGAAACGAGAACGGTCTGGTCCCCTGGGACGGCCAGTCGATGGGCGAGCTGGAAGTGCGCGGACCGTGGATCGCCGCGGCTTATTACAATCGGCCGGACGCGGCCACTTCGTTTACCGAGGACGGCTGGTTTCGCACGGGCGACATCGTGGCGATCGACCCGTACGGTTGCCTGCACTTGCAGGATCGTTCGAAAGACGTGATCAAGAGCGGCGGTGAATGGATCAGCAGCGTGGCGCTCGAGAACGCGCTGATGGGGCATCCGGCCGTGGCCGAAGCGGCGGTCATTCCCTCGAACCATCCGAAATGGGCCGAGCGCCCGCTGGCGATCGTCGTCTTGCGGCAAGGTAAGCAAGCCACGCCCGAAGAGCTGGTCGATTTTTTGCGGCCGCAGTTTGCCAAGTGGTGGCTGCCCGACGCGGTCGTCTATACCGACGCGATTCCGAGAACCAGCGCCGGCAAGTTCTTGAAGACGGCCCTTCGCGAGAAGTACGGCGACTATTACATTCAAAACGCGACTCCAGAACCGGCCGCGTGACGCTTTACATCGACATAGAATCTCGATTCCGAAACATGCAGGCCTTGTTACCTGCTCACCCCATTTGCAAGGAAACAGAACCATGCCACAGCCTGTAGTCATTGACGCCGTGCGAACGCCGTTTGGCCGCAAGGGAAGCACGCTTCGCGACGTGCGGCCCGATTCGCTCTTAGCCCGTTCGCTGGCCGGGCTTGTCGAGCGCGTGGGGCTCGATCCGGCCAAGATCGAAGACGTGATCACCGGCTGCGTCACCCAGGCTGGAGAACAGGGCGCCAACGTCGGCCGGCTGGCGACATTTCTGGCGGGGTTTCCGGTCGAAGTGCCCGCCGTTACGCTCAACCGGATGTGCGGCTCCAGCCAGCAGGCCGTGCATTTCGCCGCCCAGGCGGTTGGCGCCGGCGACGCGTTTTACGCGATCGGCTGTGGCGTTGAAAGCATGACCCGGGTGCCGATGTTCAGCGACGTTGGCTCGCTCGATAAGCTCAACCCCGAGCTCGCGCGGTTCAACCTCGTGCATCAGGGTGAAAGCGCCGAACTGCTGGCCGAGAAATACAAAATCACTCGCGCCGACGTGGACGAGTTTTCCAAGGAGAGTCATCGCCGCGCTGCGGTGGCGCTGCGCGAAGGCCGCAACAAGGAGATCATTCCCACGGCTGGCATCGATGGCGAAGGAAAGCCACTCACGCTCGACCGCGACGAAGGGATTCGCGAGAAGATTGATCCCGCGAAGATGGCTTCGCTTCCCACGGTGTTTCGCCCGGACGGAAATGGCGTGGTAACGGCGGCCAATTCAAGCCAGATCTCGGACGGATCCGCCGCGGTGCTGATCGCCGAGCGCGAAGCCGCCGCGAGCGACGGCTTCAAGCCGCGTGCCCGGTTTCTGGCCCGCGTTGCCGTGGGCGACGATCCCACGCTTCAACTGGCCGGTGTGATCCCGGCCACGCAGAAAGCCCTGAAGCGAGCTGGCCTCACGCTCGACGACATCGATTGGATCGAGATCAACGAGGCCTTTGCTTCGGTGGTGCTCTCCTGGGCGCGCGAATTGAAGGCCAACATGGAAAAGGTAAACCCGTGGGGCGGGGCCATCGCCCACGGGCATCCTTTGGGGGCCACCGGCGCCGGGCTGTTCGCGAAGATGCTGAACGGCCTGGAGGCGACCGGCGGCCGCTTGGGACTTCAGACGATGTGCATCGGCCACGGAATGGCGACCTGCACGATCATCGAACGAATCTAACCGGAAGAAGACGCTCGCGTCAGTTTCTGGCTCGTGCCCGCGCCTGGGCATACAGCCGGCTTCCGCCGCGCGCCGCCGGCGCGAAAGGAGCATGCGCGATCTCGTGCCAAGGCAAGTTCGCCATGCGGCCTGGCTGGGCTCGCGAGGTTGACCACGCGGTAAAATCGCGGGGAGTGGCGATGGAAGCAATTCCGCGCCGCAACGATCTGGCCGCATGTCGCCAGGGAATGTTCACGCAAACGGCAAGCGTACCGGCCAATGCAATGAGCAGATAACGAAAGCTGTTCGAGTCCATGCGTTCCCTCCTGGAAGGCTGATGGTGGTGGAGAGGCGACACCTCGGTGTGTCGCGATAGCGCCCTGCGGATGCAGGCGGAGAAAATCGCATTGCAAGTGGCGTGCCTCCGCCGTTTACAGAGGAGGATTTCGATGCGAGGCACCCAAACGGTGCGTAAGTCTTTGCTAATCCCTCCGTCCCGTAGCCAGCAGGCACGGGCTTGGGAAAACTTTACGAACCGTGGAATGTAGACTTTGCCTCAAGTTTGCGAGTTCGCGCGAGTCAGCCGACGATTCGCGGTCCCTTGTGCATGCCAGCTCGGGAGGGTACTCACCGCCGTGACAAATATTCGGTCGACCAGGTCCGATAGGCTACTCGGGGAGCGGCACTTGCTGCTTGCTTCGCAGGTAGGCCACCAAGGCCCGTACGTCGTCCAGGCTCATCTCGTTCAACAGGCCGTCGGGCATCATGCTCGCGTCGGTGGTTTGGCGAACCTCGATTTCTTCCTGAGGAATCATCACCTGTTCGGTGGCCGTTTGAAGAGTCAGGCCGGCCTCATCTTCCGACTTTACAATTCCGGTCAACACGCGGCCATCGGCCGTTTGGATCAGTTGCATGCGATATTCGTTGGCCATCACGGCACTCGGGTCAAGCACGTTGGACAGCACGTAATCCAGATTGTCTCGTTGAGCGCCGGTCAACTCGGGACCGATCCGACCGCCAGCATCAAACAACGTATGGCATTGCGCACAGGTTTTGACAAACACGGCGCGGCCTCGCGCGGGATCGGCCTTTGCCAGGAAGTCTACGGTGAGCTTTTCCTTGTACTCCGCGATCTTTGCCAGTCGGTCGGCGGCCGTCGGTCTGGCGGCGCCCCAACTGCTTGCGACTCGCTGGGCAAGTTGCTGGTCATTCAGGCTTTGCAGTTGCTGGACGTGAAAAGCAGAAAGCTCATTCTTGGCAATTTGTCCGGCCTCGACCGCGTCGAGCAGCTTGTGCCCCCAGGCCGCGCGCGACGCCAGCACGCTTGCCGCTTCTTGCCGTGTCGGCAGATCGAACTGGGCATATGCTTCCAGCACGTGTTGCGGCGTGGCTTCGTCGCTATAGGCCGCGAGTCCGCGCAATGCGGCCGCTCGTACTTCGGAATCGGCGAGCAACGAGAACAGCAGTGTTGGCAGCCCTTCGACCTTGGCCTGAGCGAGCGCCGCAATTGCCCGCGACCGTTCAACGGCAGCGAGCTTTGCGTCGCCGGCGATCCGTTGCAGATCGTTCACGGCTTGCGGGTCGCCAAAGAGCAGTGCCAACAGCATGCCCGATTCGCGCACGTGGGCGTCGTCGCTGTTTGCGATGAGCGGATACAAAGCGTGCCAGCCGTTGGGCATTGGCACGCGCCGGCGCGCTCCCAGGGCTTCATGAATGCCGGCCAGAATCGATTGCCGAAACAAGTCATTTTCTTGCGTCATCGACGCAACGAGCGCCGCGAGCCCCACGGGGCTCGCATCGGATGCGATTCGTCTTGCTATGTATTGGCGGATCAGGGGGATTTGGGCCCGGCTGGCAAGCTCGAGCGCACGACTCGTGTCAGCGCCGGCCAAGGGTTCGATGCCGTACCACAGCATCAAGACCAGGTTCGTGTCATGTTCGTCCTCGCCGTGGGCGCTCAAGGCCTCGGCGATTGGCCAGCGATCGGCCAGATCCAACCGTTGCAGCCCGGCGGCCAACGCCATCCGTACCCAGGCCGAGGGATCGTCCTTCGCCAAGGCCGCCAACTTTTGGAGGATTTGCGGCGACGCCTTACGATCTTCGAGCTCAAGCTGGACCGCCCAGCCACGGACGACATCGTAGGGGCTTTGCATCAGGCTCAGCAACAATGTCTCGTCGGTCGCATCGATCGCGTGCAATGTCCAGACGGCTGCCAGGACATCCACGTCGCGGCCGGCACGGGCCAGGATCGCTCGCGCCGGAGCTGGATCGACGCGTTGGCTGGTTTCCGCTCGCTCTTGCAACAGGCGCCGCGCATGACGTGCAATCCATTGATTTTTATGCGTTACGAGCGGAATCAATTCGGTGCTGCTCCGCTTCGCCAGATCGGTGGACCACGGGCTGGGCGTGCCGTAGGTCACTTTGTAGATTCGGCCGTTCGTACGGTCAGCAACGTCATAATTGTGACACTCGCCGGTGTCTGTCCAATCACTGACAAAGACACCGCCATCGGGACCGTACTTGATTTGCAATCCGCGGAACCACGGGTCGCCCGCGTGCAAAAAGTCTGGTTCATGTTCGGCGACGTAACTCGAGGCATGACGTTCGAGTCGGTCGCGATTTACGCGATTGCCATGAATATTGCACATGAAAATGTTCTGGCGATATTCATCGGGCCAGTTGTCGCCCAGATAGACCATGGCGCCGACATGGGCATGTCCACCACCGCTTGCGCTATGGCGCTCTTCGCCACGAGCTTCGGTCCAGTGTCCGCCTGCCCAGTGAATGTGGTCGGCCGAGGTCTTCATCAGGGCATAGCTATGGGGATTGAAGTCCTGGCCGAACATGCGTTGGAAGCGCGCACCTGGCACGGCATGCCAGAGATGCTCGATCACGCAATTGGTGAAGAACGCCTGGCCATACGCATCAAAGTCGAGTCCCCAGGGATTGGTCGTGCCATGAGCCACGACCTCAAAAATGCCGCGGGTCGGGTGCAGGCGCCAAACGCCGCAGTTCATCAGCGTGCGTTCAGCGTCTGGAGTGCCCGGCGGTCCGAGCTTCGAATTCGACAGGATGCCGTTGCAGCCATACAACCAACCGTCGACACCCCAGGCCAGCGAACTGCTCACGTTGTGTCTTGCCGTGACATCGAAACCATCGAGCTTCACAATGGCAGGACCATCGGGCACGTCATCGCCGTTCGCATCGGGCACAAACACCAAATTCGGCGTCGAACACAACCAGATTCCGCCGAATCCGTACTCGATGCCGGACAGATTGCTGCCGTTATCGAGAAACACCTTGCGTACATCAAAACGCCCATCACCATCGGTATCTTCGAAGATCAGCACCTTGTCGCACGCTTCAGCCGACCAGCCAGGGTACGAATGGTTCTCGACAACCCATATCCGGCCTCGATCGTCGAACGTGAAGGCAATGGGCTGCACAAGGTCTGGCTCGCCGGCGAAGAGCGTTGCTTGGAAACCAGGCGGAAGAATAAACTTCGAGGCGGCCATCGGCGCAGGAACGGGCGCATCTTGGCCCTTAACGGCGGATGGCGTAAGAATGGTGATTGTCGTAGCGAGCAGTGCGGACAACTTGGGAAAGTGCATCGGTTTCTTTTCGCAACGAAAAACGGTAGGGGGAGGGCGGCGAGCATTTCAATCAAAGGGCAACAGCCTTTGAGGATACGTAGCCGGCGCCGATGGGGCCAGCCCCGACGAACGCATGTTTTTGGGCCGCCAGCTATAAAAATAGATCGCAGAATGAGCGTTCACAATCAATTCGTGGCTGTGGTTTCTCGAGGGGCGCTTGTGCTGGTGCTCAGCGTACTGGGCCTTGCGCTTGGAGGCCGCGCGGGATGCGCCACGGAGCCAGCGAATCCGCTCGAACGAGCCGTGAACTACCTATCCGCAGAAGTATCCAAATGGAACCGAGAAAATCGCTGCTATTCGTGTCACAACAATGGGGACGCGGTCCGTGCGTTGATCGCCGCGCACGATCGCAGTTGGTTGCGCGATATTTCGACGCTTGACGATACTCTGACGTTTCTACGAGCGCCGGCGAATTGGGACGCCAATGGCCCTGACGGTCCATTCAAAGACAAAAAACTGGCCCGTATTCAGTTTGCCGGCGCGCTGGCCGCCGCGACTAAGAGTCATGTTATTCACGACCGCCGTCCGCTAATCACCGCGGCCAGACTGGTGACCCAGCTCCAGCAGGCCGACGGAAGCTGGCCTGCCGATGCGCCCGGCACGGTTGGTTCGTCAGTCACCTACGGCGTTCCTTTGGCCACGGCAGTTGCCCTTCGCACGCTTCGATCCGCTGAGCCGGCGCAGTTTTCAAAGCCCATTCAGCGGGCATATCGTTGGTTCGAAATGCGGGAGCCACGCGGCGTACTTGAAGCCGCCGCGACACTGCTTGCTCTGGCCGATCGGGAGTCCAGCGACGGCTTGCACCGGCGCGAACAAGCATTGATGCTTGTCAAAGTGGGAGAGTCGACCGGCGGAGGTTGGGGACCGTTCGTGAATTCTCCGCCCGAGCCATTCGACACGGCGGTCGTGCTCATTGCACTGCATGAACTTGGACAGCAACGTGCGAATCACGTTGACTATTCAGTTTGGCTTCGGCGCGGCAAAGCGTATCTGCTCGCTCGCCAGAACTTGAACGGGAGTTGGCCGGCGACAACGCGTCCTCCGGGAGTCGATAGCTACGCCCAGCAGATTTCCACAACCAGTTGGGCTTTGCAGGCACTGCTGCTTAGCGCAGTTGGAGAGGAATAAACCCCGCTCACTAGAAAAATGAAGCAGCAAGATTTCAGGTCTTTTAAAGCGGGGAGCATGAGGCGAATTTCCCAGAGAACCGCACATTTTTCGTGATCTTAGGTAGGTTGTGCGGATTATGCCGCTGCTAGCGAGGGAGAACTTTCCACAATCGCTTCGTCTGGCACGTGCATGCCTCTCAACACAGAAGCTATCTTTAGATACACATCCTGTAAATCCGCACTCGCGGAAGCAACTTGGAGATCGCAACTATGAAGAGCCACACGGCAACGGTGCTATTCGCGCTGGCCACGATGGCTACCGCGCCGGAGACTCCGGTGACCTCGATAACCCACGACAGGATGCCGCTGGGGCAAGAGTTTGTTATTGAAACCACCGACGAAATCTTTCGCGGGCATCTACTTAATCGAGCGACTGGCGAATGCCAAATGACAATCGCTCGACATGGGGCCGAATTTTCGCCATCGCGAACCGTTTACTTGCTTGGCGCAACCGCTGGTCCGCAGGAACAGCAAACGCTGATTCTAATGCATGCGGTAAAGATTGGTTTGAAGATGGAACTTGGATTGGACGACCTGGACGCGAAGAACCGTATCATCACCGGCGAAGTCAAGGCCATTAAGTTCTTGCGTTAGTTCGCCTCGCATGGCGCGCGGCTCGAAGTTCCTGGCAAGCGTGATGAATACGAGCCACGGCGGCGTCGATTTCGTCGGTGTTCGTTGTCGCTCCGAGGCTGAACCGAACAGCACTGGCGATAAGTTGCGGATCGCACCCCATCGCGCGAAGTACCGGCGAAGGCTCGCTCGAGCCGCTGGCACAGGCCGATCCAGTCGAGCATGCGACACCCGCCAGGTCGAGCGCCATGACCAGCGCCTGGCGATCGCAGTCCTGGAATGCAATGCACGAGGTGTTGGGAAGCCGTAGCGTGCGGTTGCCGATAATTTGAATTGCGCCCGCCTCTGCCGCTAGCAGGCGTGCTTCGAAACGGTCGCGAAGCGATCGCAGATGTTGAGTTCGTCTTTCATGGTTTGCGGCCCACGTCGCCAGAGCGGCATGCATCCCCACCGCCAAGCCGACAGCTTCAGTACCGCCGCGCAGGCCTTCCTGCTGAAAACCCCCAAGTAAGAGTGGCGATACTTTCAGTTTTTGCCGCACAATCAACGCGCCAATGCCGAGCGGACCGTGAAATTTGTGCGCTGCCACGGTCATCGCATCAACGCCGAGACTTTGAAAGTCGAGTGGGAGTTTTCCAGCAACCTGCACGGCATCGCTGTGAATGGGGATGTCTCGTAAGCGACAGAATTCGGCAATTTCTCGAACGGGCTGCAGCACGCCCGTTTCATTGTTCGCCAGCATGACGCTTACGAGCCGCGTGCGTTCCGAAATGTACTCGTCCAGGCAATCGACTCTCATGACACCGGCCGAGTCCACTGGCAGGCGTTTTACATGCCATCCCAATCGTTCCAGCCGCTCGGCCGGGGCACTCACGCTAGGATGCTCGATGGCAGAGACGACGACCTCGCCCGGCTCAGACACACCGTCCAAGCAGCCGGTAATTCCCAATAGCGCCAGGTTGTTTGCCTCGGTTCCACCGCTGGTAAAGATCACGCGGTCAGGCTGTCGTCCTTGGTGATCGATTCCGAGTATCCGGCCAATCCCTTCGCGGGCGTCTTCAATCGACCGCCGTTCTCGGCGGCCCACGCCGTGCTGGCTGGCAGGGTTGCCAAATCGCTCGATAAACCAGGCGGCCATCGCTTGCGCCGCCTCGGGGGCAAGCGGTGTGGTCGAATTGTGGTCAAGGTAGATCATGGTCGAAATGCTCGTCTCTGGGAGAATTTGATTGTACTCGCCGTCGGGGATGTCTGGGCAGTATTCGCGTTTCCGGTTGATCGCCACCCTCGGACCGATGCGGCGCGGTATCATGAGTCAGTAGATTCCTAGTGAAATCGCTTGCCGCTGTTGATTATGGGCGGACTTACCACGTGATCTCCCGTGGAGTGTCTGGCGGGGATGATGTTGGATGGAAGGTATGGAGCATCGATCTAACAACGCCGCAAATCGAGCGCGAGCACCAAGGCCTTGTGACGACTTGTCGGTCGTAGTGCATACCAGGCCGAGGAAGAACGCGGACGATCCCTATTTCGAGGACGATGGTCGGCGCGGACTGAAGCGGCAATTCGTCCAGCCCAGGCCGCCGCGATGGACTTATTTCAGTGGCGTATTCGATTTTCCCTGGCGCGGCGTTAATCTAGCACGTTGGACGGCGATGTCTGTCGGGCTGGGGTTGGCCATTGGGCTTAGCTATTCAGCGCTGGCGGCGCTCGGTTTGTTTGGCGGCACTTCTACGACGCTAGCCAACATGGTGACCATTCTCCTCACCATAGCCGTCTTTCTGGATATGCTGGTGTTCGCGTTTGTTACCGCTTGTTGCCAGGCCGCGATTCAGGACACGGCCGAAGGGCATCTGCTTCCTCAGGAAGATACGATGTCCGAGATAGCCCAATGGTTACTTATCGCGCCTGCATGGCTGATGCTGGGGGCAATTGCCGCCGTGATTGGCATGCCCTTGAGCCTGGTCTTCGGGGAGATCGCTTATCCATTGGCGATATGGCTCGTGTTTCCGATCCTGCTGCTCGGAATCCTTGAAACCGAATCCGTTCTGATGCCCATTTCGATTCCTGTGATTCGCTCGCTCGTGTATCAGTGGAGTGATTGGCTGATCGTTTACCTGTTCGGCGCGCTCCTGGCGGGAGCCGTTCTTGTGGTGTGCGATGGATTTTTCCAGGCGCCCATCGCCCTGTTTCTCATGATTGGCCCGATGCTGGCAAGCGTTGCACTCATTTACGCTCGGCTGTTGGGCCGATTGGCATGGAAGGCGTCAGGTTCGCCAATGGCACACGTGGAAGTCGATGGTCCTTCCGAGGACGATTTGTTGGTGATCGTGGACGCTGATGATGCGGTGTCGTATGACCGCGAGAAACGCCCTCGAATTACCTTTTCCGACCGGTGGAACGAAAACGATCGTGGCCGTCCTGATTGCTAATCGGCAAACGGCGATTCTCGCACGGTGCTCGTAGCTTCGGGCATCGCGTCAGCGCCGGCGAACTCTGCTACTTCGAGCAGAATGGCAAAGGCCGTTCCTCCAGCAAGTGCCAATAAGATCCAGATGATTCGGGTCATGGTCCGTATAGAAATCCAGGTGCTATCTCGTTTACCACCACACGGGGAAACTTAGCTTAGAACGCATCTTCAGAATTCGGTTGCGATTTCGACCGCGACTTTGGAGCCCTGCCTTGGCCGGGGCCCCCGATGCCGCCGGATTCACCGTTACGGTTTACGAAGACCATGCTAAAGCGAGTTCCAGGAAGACTTTTAGCCGTACTTCACCCCCCGCTCGGGATGTTTGTCGTGCGAAGGGGGCGATTGTGCGGGCGGCGCCGGTTTGGATGGTGCCGGTTCTCCGCCGGTTAAGCGCGGTTGGCGTGGTAAACTAATACCGCAAGCAGCGGTTGACTCGAATGCCAAGATTCGGCAATATTCCTGGTAGTTGGTGGAGGTTGCGCCATTGTGGGCTCGTTTTGCATTGGATTTGCAGCCGTCACCATCGGCATGATCGGGGGGTACCGCTCGGGGCGCTTGCCACGGCGGACGTGACCGGTCGGGCTTTTTTACGGTTCGGTTGGTGAAGATTTCAGTTTCACGGTTTATTGGAAAAGGGTACGGGCATAGAACGCAATCAGAGGATTAATGAGCAAATTCGCATTTCGCCAGTTCGGGTGATTTCCGCCGAGGGCGAATTGCTGGGCATCATGCCAACCGACGACGCGCTGGCGCGCGCCCGCGAAGCCGAGTTGGATCTGGTCGAGGTGGCGCCCAACGAGCGGCCGCCGGTTTGCCGGATCATGGACTACGGCAAATTCAAATATCAGCAGAAGAAACGCCTGGCCAAGGGACATACGCACCAAAGCAAGATCAAGGAAATTCGGGTTCGCCCCAAAACGGGTGAGCACGACATTGCATTCAAGGTCAACCAGGCGCGGACGTTCCTCACGCACAAGGACAAGGTCGTGGTGTCGGTGATCTTCCGCGGTCGAGAGCTTGCGCACGTCGAAGAAGGCCGCAAGGTGGTCGACCAGGTTATCAAAGAGCTCGAGGATGTGGGCAAAATCGAATCCCCACCCTCTCACCAGGGTAAGCGCATCGTGGCGATCCTCGCTCCGAGATAGCTGCGCTCCCGAGTCCTGGTTCTTGGCGCACAAAGTTCCACGGTCCCGACCGAGGGTCGTGGCGCGCGCCGATTCGAGGTTGCAGGGGCCTCCCGCCGTCTGCATGCGGCTCGGCGCTCGAGCTACAATGGGCAGGCCGTCCCCTAGAGGGCACACGGACTCCGTTTCATCCTCAAGTGCGATCGAAGACGTGAGCATCTACGAGCAGTTTGGAATCGAGCCCATCATCAACGCCTCGGGCGCGGTGACGCGGCTGGGCGGAGCGCCCATGTCGGAGGACGTTCTCGCGGCCTTTGCGGCGGCCGCTTGCGAGTCGGTTCCTGTGGAGTGGCTGCAAGGCGCCGCTTGCCGAGAGATTGCCGCGGCCACGGGCGCCGAAGCGGGACTGGTCACGGCTGGCGCGGCCGCGGCGCTCACGCTCGCTACGGCGGCGATCCTCGCCCGGCACGATCTCGGACGCATGGAGCGGCTGCCTCGCTGTGATGGTTTTCCCGATGAGATTGTGGTCGCACGCGAGCAGCGCAACGGATACGACCACGCCGTACGCGCGGCCGGCGCGCGATTGGTAGAAGTCGGCTTCGACGAACTTGCGGCCGGCGCCGGGGTGCGACGCACCGAAGCCTGGGAATACACCGCGGTGTTTGGCCCGCGCACGGCCGGGGTGCTTTATGTCTTGACGGACACGGCCCGGCCGCCGTTGGCCGAGGTCGTCGAGATCGCGCACGCGCACTATTTGCCGGTCATCGTGGACGCCGCCGGCGAGTTGCCGCCCCGCGCGAACCTGCAAGCGATCGTGCGCAGCGGAGCCGATCTCGTGGCCTTTAGCGGAGGTAAGGCGATCCGCGGTCCGCAGGCAACCGGAATCCTCTGCGGGCGCAAGGAGTTCATCTCCTCGGCCGCGTTGCAAATGCTCGACATGGATGAGCATTGCGAGCTATGGGATCCACCGGCCGAGCTCATCGATCGCGCGCGCGTGCCCGGATTGCCGCGGCATGGCATCGGCCGCGGATTCAAAGTCTCGAAAGAGCAGATCGTGGCCTTGCTGGTGGCGGTGCGGGCATTTACTTCGGGAGCGTACGACCGACAGCTTGGCGAGTTCCGCCGTTTGCTCGCTACCGTGATGTCCACGCTGGAAAAAGGTCTGGCACGTTGCGTTTTGCACGAATCAGACGGCGAGCGGTTGCCGATCCTGGAGATCGCGATCGACGAAGCTCGACTCGGCCGCACCGCGCTCGAGGTCTGCCGGCGGTTGCGGTCCGGCACGCCGCCGTGTTACGTGGGCCATGCACTGCTCGACGAGGGCAAGCTGATCATCAACCCGTTGCACCTCGACGCCGCGCGCACCGAGATGCTCGCGCGACGGCTCCGCGAGGAACTGAGCATCGAAGCTCATTAGCAAAGCGAATTTTCAAAGAACTTAGTAGTGGTCAGTGGCTAGTGGTCAGTGATTCGTGGTTAGTGGCTAGAGTTGGAAAATGTTCTCGATTTTCTAGCCACTAGCCACGGATCACTGACCACTACGTGTTGTGGATGTCCAGGAGCGCGCACACACATCGCTTCACAGCCACAATTGATCTCTAGAGAGGGGTGTCGATCGCATGTATCTTCGCTCGTTTGACAGGCGTGGTTGCGGCGCTGCGCAGGTGGTTGGTTCGTTTCGTTCGTGAAAAAGAATGCATCGAACGTACGCTACCCGAATCGCTGGCCCGATTGCAAATCGAGATTCACGCCCGTGCGGCGCGTGGTGCGCGGCGATGACCGATGTCCGAACCGCGGCAAGGACTTCGGGCGAAACGTGCGCACAAGCCCGAAACTGGCGGCCTCGTGGAACGTCCATTCGATTCAGCGAGTGACACAATAACACCGCTAAGCGCGCAAGCGGTTTGGCATCGACAAGTAAGCTAGCGCTCTCGCGAACCTGAAAACCAAGTGTTGACGGGGCATTATCCGCTTCGCGAGGCGCGGAACTCCGCATCGCGCGCAAACTAACGACTTGCGTCGCTATTTTGGGCTCGCATCGCTGCGATCCAAGCTGCTGACTTTTTCAGCAGCTTTCTCGCTCAGCGAACCAACAGGTCCAGCAGTTGTTCGGCGGCTTGCGATTCGTCGAGCTTGCGCGATTGCCAGCGGTCGATAATCGGACGAGCTGCCGCATGGCGCGCCCGGTAGCGATCGGCTAGCAGTTGCTGGGCGATTCGCAAAAGCTGCCGACCATCGAACGTGGCGCCGTGGCGCGGCGCCGCCAGTACGGCCTTCCACAAAGCCTCGAAGCCCTGGCCGGTGCGCGAGCTGACGCGCATCACGGCGATCTCGCGGCTTCCGGGCAGGCTTAGCAGTTCCTTCACTTGTCCTTCGGTTTTTTCGGCCCCCGCCAGATCGGCTTTGTGAACCACGACCACATCGGCCACTTCCAACAGGCCCGCCTTTTCCCACTGCAACTGGTCGCCGCTCTCGGGTTGTACGAGGAGGACGACGACATCGGCCAGCTCGCGCACGGCGGTGTCTCCCTGCCCGGCCCCGACGGTTTCGAGCAGAATGACGTCAAAGCCAAAGCGGGCCAGCAGCCGGATCATCAGCTCCACGTGCTCGGCCACCGCCTGGTGACCGCTGGCGGCGGCCAGGCTGCGGATATACAACCCGGCGTCGTCCGGCCGGCTGGGCATCCGCACGCGATCGCCCAACAGCGCGCCGCCGGTAAGCGGGCTTTCAGGATCGCAGGCCAAGATAGCCACCGACTTGCCTTCGCCCCGCAAGTGCTCGGCCAACTTGCCAACCAGCGTGCTCTTGCCCACGCCGGCGTTTCCGGTGATCGCCACGACGGGCGTCGCTTCCGGGCGCGTTCCCACCGCCGCGCTAATTCCTTGGAGTTGCTCGCCGCGCGAGATGAGTGTCAGCAACCTCGCCAGCGCGAGCCGATCCTTCTCGTCGAGCCGGCCGAGCAGGTCGCTAAGCATGCGTGCGACTCCCTTCGCTGCGCAAAAAGGCGATGATCTCGGCCATTGGCGTGCCGGGGCCGAAGACCCGGGCCACGCCCAACTCGAGTAGTTTCGGCACGTCGGCCTCGGGAATAATGCCTCCCACCAGCACGCCGACGTTGTCCAGTCCCGCGGCCCTCAACAGTTCGATGATTCGCGGAACGAGCGTCATGTGCGTGCCGCTCAAGAGGCTGATGCCGAGCCAGTCGGCGTCTTCATCGCCAACCGTGCGAACCACGGCCTCGGGTGCTTGCCACAGGCCGGGGTAGATCACATGAAAACCGGCGTCGCGCAGCGCGCGGCTGACGACCTTCACCCCGCGGTCGTGTCCATCGAGACCGACCTTGGCAAGCACGATACGAAGCGGAGCTTGTTCGTTCATTAAGGAATACTCAGCGCCACGAAAAAAACATCGTTCGTTAGACGACCGCGCCTTCGCAACGGCCGTACACATCGGCCAGGGCGTGCATCGTTTCGCCCACCGTGGCCCGAGCTCTTGCCGCGTCGATCAACGTCGGCAGCAGATTCTCCTGGGTCTCGGCCGCGCGGCGCACCGCGTCGAGCGTGCGGCTCACGTCCTGGGCGCTGCGGTTCTGCTTGATCTTATTCAAGTTCGCCACTTGCTCGGTCTCCACGGCATGATCGATTTGCAGAATGTCGAGCGGCTTTTCTTCGGCTTCCTGAAAAGCGTTGACGCCCACCACCAACTTGTGGCCCGCGTCGAACTCGCGCTGGAAGGCGAACGCCGCGTCGGCGATTTCGCGGCGGAAGAAGCCGCGATCGATCGCGCCCAGCATGCCGCCCAACTCCTCGATCCGCTCGAAATACCGCCGGGCCTCATCGGCCATTTGCCGGGTCAGCGTTTCGACAAAATAGCTGCCGCCCAGCGGGTCGGCCGTGTTGGTCACACCCGTTTCATAGGCCAGCACCTGCTGCGTGCGCAGGGCGAGCGTCACGGCATGCTCCGACGGCAACGCCAAGGTCTCGTCCATGCTATTGGTGTGCAGCGATTGGCAACCGCCCAGCACGGCCGCCATCGCCTGGTATGCCACCCGAATCAGGTTCACCTCGGGCTGCTTGTCTTGCAGCGTGCAGCCGGCCGTCTGGGCATGAAACCGCAGCTTCCAGGACGATTCCTTCTTCGCCCCGTAGTGGTTCCGCAGCCGGTCGGCCCACACCCCGCGGGCGGCACGATACTTGGCGATCTCCTCGAACATGTCGTTATGGGCGTTAAAGAAGAAGCTCAAGCGGCCGGCGAACTGATCGATGTCCAGCCCGCGTTCGAGCGTCTGGTCGATGTAGTGAAATCCGTCGGCCAGCGTGAACGCCAGCTCTTGCGCCGCGGTCGAGCCGGCCTCGCGAATGTGATAGCCGCTGACCGACACCGGGTTCCACTGGGGCACTTGATGCGCGCAGAATTCGACCACGTCGATCGCCAACCGCACCGACGGCTCCGGCGGAAAGTAAATTTCGTTCTGGGCGTGGAACTCCTTGAGCGTGTCGTTTTGGATCGTGCCGCGCATCTTGCGCCAGTCGAAGCCACGGTCCTGCGCGTTCGCCAGGTAGAAGGCCATCACGATCGCCGCCGGCGCGTTGATCGTCATCGAAACCGACAGCCGCTCGATGTCGATGCCGTCGAACAACTGCCGCATGTCGTCGATCGTGTCCATCGCCACGCCCAGCCGGCCCACCTCGCCGAACGAACGCGGATCGTCGCTATCCAGGCCCATCAGCGTCGGCAGATCGAACGCCGTACTCAGGCCCGTCTGTCCCTTGGCCACTAGAAACTTGAACCGCTCGTTCGTCTGCCGCGCGGTGCCAAAACCGGCAAACTGCCGCATCGTCCACAGCCGCCCGCGATACATCGTGGCGTGCACGCCGCGCGTGTAGGGATACTGCCCCGGGTAGCCAAGCTCCGTGTCGTAGTCGAAGCCGTCGAGGCCATCGGGCGTGTACAACGGGTCGATCGCCACGCCGCTCACGGTCGTCGCGGGCAGCTCCGGCGGAGGCGACTTCTCGATCTCCTCTTGCCACCTGGCCCACAGTTTTCGATCCATGGCCGTTGCCATTCGGAAGCACCTTCACAAAAAACCGGAACGTTTTGACCGGAGGGGAGTTAGGAAACCTTTAGTTTAGGATCGGACGCGGCGCGGAACAAGTTAAGCCGGCTCTCCGTCCCACCGCGGCTTCCGCCGCTCCAAAAACGCTTGCATGCCCTCGATCGCGTCGGCGGTTCGGGCATTCTCGACCATCACCCGCTCGGTCAGCGCATAGGCCTGCTCCACGTCGAGCCCGATCTGGTCGTAAAACGCCCGCTTGCCAAGACCGACCGTGCGGGGGCTCGCCGCCGCGATCTGTCGGGCCAGCCGCATCGTCGCGGTTTCCAATTCGCCGCGCGGCACGACGCGGTTCACCAGCCCGATTCGCTCGGCCTCGCGGGCCGGAACGGGTTCGGCCGTGAGCAGCATCTCCATGGCCTTCTTGGGGTTTATCACGCGCGAAAGAGCCACGGCCGGCGTCGAGCAGAACAGTCCGATCTTGATGCCCGGCGTGGCAAAGCCGGCCTCTTCGGCCGCGACGATCAGATCGCACGTGGCGGCCAACTGGCAGCCGGCCGCCGTGGCAAGGCCTTGTACTTCGGCGATCACCGGCAGCGACAGGTTTCGCACCGCGAGCATGACTTGCGAGCACAACGAGAACAAGCTCGCGCGCTCGGCGTCCGTCGCCGCGACGATCTCGGCCAGGTCGTGGCCCGCGGAAAACACGGGCCCCGTCGAGCGCAGGATCACGCACCGTACGTTGCCGTCCGCCTCGGCCGATTCCAGCCGCGCAAGGAGCTGCGCCAGCGCCATCCGTGAGAGCACGTTCCGGCGCTCGGGATGATTCAACGTGATGATGCCGACATTCCCATCCACGGCAAAATCGACGACCGGCTTCTCCATGAACGAACCTCTACTTACTAATTATTGCAGAGCGGGCCCCGCAAACTTCCCACCGACTCGCCGTTAGACCCAAATATCGCTCGTCGAGTCGCCGCCCGGAAAACGCATTTCGTGGGCTCGCGTGGGCCCGCCGGGCTCCTTGCCGAAGTCGACATAAAAGTCTTCGTTCAGCTTCATGCCCCCCGCCGGGTCGCAGTCGATCATCATCAGCGTCGAGCCGGCCTTCGCCATTTCCGGATAGAACTGGTTGTCCCAACTGCTGAACAGGGAGTTGGTCACATACAGCCGGCGTCCGTCGAGGCTCAGTTGCAACATCTGGGGGCCGCCCACGAAGTCCTGCCCGCGAAACTTTCCACTGCGTCCGATCAGGCCTCCCAGCCAGAGCTGCCCGGTGAGCCGCGGTTTTGCCGGATCGCTGACGTCGTATTGCCGCAGGTCGCCATGCAGCCAGTTCGAGAAATACAGGAACTTGTCGTCCATCGACACCAGCAGGTCGGTGATCAGGCCCGGCACCGGGAAGGGCCAGCCCCGGGTCTCGACGCTTTCGACCTCGATCACCTTTTCGACTTTCCACCGCTGGCCGTCTTTGAACCAGTGCCACATCGTGCTCGAGAGCGCCGCGCCGACAAAGCCGTGCGTGCTGTCGGGGTTGTGATGAAATCGCACTTCCAGCGGGATCATGCCCGTCGGCCCCAGATCGATTTTCTCCTGTAGCTTTCGCTCGTCCCAATTCCAGAACAACAGCGAGTGGCCATACTTTCCGGCCTCGACATCGTTCACGTCGAAGCCGCGACGGACGGTGTTCGGCGCGCCCCACTCGCTCGACACCATCACGTTGTGGCGCGGCTGATACCAGAAGTCGTAGTTGAACTCCAGTCCGCTCTGGTCGGGTTCCCAGCGGCCGGCGATTTCAAAATTCTCGTTGAGCAGCAGGAATCCGCCCGGCGTATCGCCCTGCGCGTTCCCCAGCATCGAGATCATGATCTGGCCGTTGGGGAGGCAGTGGACTGTGTGCGGCGCGCTGAGATTGGTCTTTGCGGCGACGTCGCCACCCTGAATCGTCTTGACCAGCCTCGTCGCGCGCGGCTCTTGAGCGTCGAGCACGTGAATGTTGCCGCTTTTCAAGCCGGGCACGATCAAATAGCGCCGTTTCGCGTCCTTCGCCCCGTGGCAACTACTGCACGCGTTCCAACCGAAGTGGTGCAGTTCATCGCCCGGGGTCGGCATGATCACCCGATGTACGACCTGCGAATAGGTCTTCGATTTCGGGTCCACGTCGACCACGGCCAGATAGTCTGGCCGGCCATCGTCGATCCCGACGCGCAACGCCGTAACGAACAGATCGGTCTCGCGTGGCGAGGCGATTGCATCCGCCGGCGTGGCATACGTACGGCATTCGGTCGCACGGTGGCGATGCGCGGCACGCGCTCGCGAAAGCAACGGTGGCGACAGCGTGGCGGCAGCGGCCGTGGTCAGGAACTCTCGGCGACGCATGGCTTGAGGACTCCGATCGAGAGGTGCTATCGGACGACAGGCGGTTTGGGCCGATGGCCATCGGCAGGTGGCCCGCTCTGCCCATGCGAGAATTATATCGCGCGGCCCGAACTCCGCTCGCCCGAGCCGCCCGACATGCTAAAAATCTGTCAGCGAACGGGGAGGAATCGCCACGCGCAGGGCGTTCACCACCGCCACGACATCGATTACCTCTTGCGTCAGTGCGCCGGCCACCGGGGGCAGGTAGCCCGCCGCGGCGAGCCCCATGCCGAACATGCTGAGCGTCATGCCTCCCACGGCGCTTTGCAGAGCGATCGACCGCATCCGGCGGCCGATATGCAAGAATTCATCCACCCGCGCGAGCGACGTGTCCATGATCACGGCCCCGGCCGCCTCGGCCGTAATGTCACTGTGCTGGCCGAACGCCACGCCGACCGTGGCCGCGGTCAGCGCCGGCGCGTCGTTGATCCCGTCTCCCAAGAACAGCGTCTTCGCCCGCGCGGTCTCGCGGCGCACGAGCTCCAGCTTTTGCTCGGGCGACTGATCGCCGTAGACTTCGTGAATGCCAACCTGCCGGGCCAGGTACTCGACTTCGCTTTTGCGATCGCCCGAAACCAGCAGCACCCGCTCGATGCGATGCCGGGGGCTCAAATGTTCCACGAACGAGACGCCCTCGGGGCGCGCTTCATCGCGAAAGACATACGTGGCCGCATAGCGCCCGTCGAGGGCCACGCAACATTCGAGCCCGCCAACTACCGGCGGAAACTGCGCTCCAGCCGCGGGATCGAGCGCTGCCAGCAACTTCCGATTGCCCACCCGAACGTCCCGTCCGCCGACATTCCCCCGCAGTCCCTCGCCCGGGCGCTCGCTGACGGAATCGGCGTTTTCGAGCTTGAGCCTTTCGGAATTGGCGGCGTTCAACACGGCGTCGGCGAGCGGATGCTTGGAGTAGCGTTCCAGGCTGGCCACTAGCCGCAACACCTCGGCCCGATCGAATCGTTCCGCCACGTGTTGGGCCACCAGGTGCGGCTTGCCATAAGTGAGCGTGCCTGTCTTGTCGAGAATCACTACCCGGCAATTTTCAACCTGCTCGAGCACGGCCGGGTCTTTAATGATGATCCCGCGCCGCGCGGCCAGCGAGATCGAACCGATGATCGCCACGGGAATCGCGATCAACAGCGGGCAGGGCGTCGCCACCACCAGCACGGCCAAAAACCGGGACGCCTCGCCGCTGACGAGCCACGCCCCCAGCGCAATCGCCACCGCGAGCGGCGTATAGAACGCGCCAAGCTGATCTCCCAACCGCCGCATTCGCGGCCGATGCTGCTCGCTCGCGCGCATGACCTGCATGATCCGCGCGTACCGCGAATCGATGGCCAGCTTCGTGGCTTCGATCGCGAGTGCCGAGTCGCCGTTGATCGCCCCGGAGAGGACCGCCGAGCCGGGCGTCTTCGACATCAAATACGGCTCGCCGGTCAGAAACGATTCGTCCATCACGCCGTGTCCCTCGACCACGGTGCCGTCGACGGGACAAATTTCGTGCGGCAAGACCACCAGCCGGTCGCCCACGGCCACCGCGTCCAGCGCGACGTCGATCAGACTGCCGCCGCTCTGCCGGTGCGCCACTTGGGGCATCCGGCGGGCCAGGGCCGCGAGCACGCTCGACGCGCTGCGCACCGCGTAGCTCTCCAGCGCGCCGCCGCCCGAGAGCATCAAGACCACCAGTGTGCCAGCCAGGTACTCGCCCAGCAGAATCGCCGTCACGATCGAGATCCCGGCCAGCAGGTCGGAGCCGAACTCCCGCTGCCAAGCCTTCCAGGCCAGCTCGCTCACCAGCGGCACGCCGCCGGCGGCCAGCGCAATCCACAGCGGCAGGTACGAGACCGTCGGCGCTACGGATAATGCAAACCGCAAGATCACGTGCAGCGCAATCGCCGCCACGGCCAGCGCGGCGATCAGCAGATCGCGCCGCTGCCCGGCCCGTTCGACGAGCGATTGCCAACCCCCAGCTTTCGTCACCTTGGAATCGGCAATCACGAGCGGCTCATTACGGGGTCGGGCGCGTGGCATCCGTCGCCGGTGCGCGAACGATCTTATGACACTCGACGCAAGAGAGCGTCAATTGTACGTAAGCCAGCGCGGCGCCGTCGAGTTGCTCGTTGTCCGCATGACGGATGATCTGGTCGTTCGCCCGCTCGAAGTTTCGCAGTTGTGTGCGATACTCCGGCATGCCCGCGCGGACCCAGCGTTCCATGTGCGTCAGCGCCTTCATCGACCGCGCGGCTTTGCCGATTTCGGCGTAATCCTCCTTGGCGAGTCCCTCCAGAATGCGGCTCGTATACTCCAGCTTCTTAAGCATCCAAAAGCTCGTTTCCTCGTGCTTTGGCTGCTCGACCGGTTTCGTTTCCTGAGCCACCAACAGCGACATGGTCAGCTGAGCCACCAACAGCGACATGGTCAGCGCGATTCCCACAACGCCCATCGTGGTCCTAAGTACCTTCATCGCTGCGCCTCCGTTCACGGTCGGGGTGATTTTCGTTGGAACGTGAACCTTGCATTGCAAGTGTCGGGCCGATCCGCTTGCCGTGGAATTTGCCGCATTTTTTCGAACAGTTGTGGTCGCCTCGGAGCGGCGTAAGTTGATAGCAGTGTGCGGCGGCGCCCAGAAGCGCGCATAATAGCCCAGGGGCATCTCGAAGCCAGAAAGATCGCAGAAGCTTGCCAGGTTTGCCAGTTGTAACCCCAGGATCACCCGCTGGAGCAACTGGATTTCGTGACGGCCCGGAAGCAAAATCGCGAGGAAGCCCTTCTCCGCCGCTAGAACACCTTTTAAGCTGCAAGCATCGTCAGAAACGAATTGCCGCACGAGGCATGAATTGCAATGGCATCGAACTTTGAACTCAACACGCTGCTGCTGCCCGTCGATTTGACGCCAGTTTCCAAGGGCGTGGTCGAACGGGCCCTGGCCCTGGTCCACGGCGAAGACGCCGCCTTGATCTTACTGCATGTGATCGATCCGCACCTGATCGACTTTGCCACGGGGCTTGAGCTCGACCAGCGCGAGAAGATTGTAGAGAAGCTTCGCGCGCAGGCCGAAGCCGCTCTCGGCGAGCTCGAGGCCGCGGTCTCTGGCCGCGTCGAGGTACAGGTCATCATCAGCGAAGGCACGCCGTTCGTCGAAATCCTTCGCAAGGCCGAGGACTTCGAAGTCGACGCGATCGTCATGGGCCGCTACGGCTCGCATGGCCCCATCGAAAAAATGCTCTTCGGCACCACAGCCGAACACGTGATGCGCGGTTCCCTGCGCGCCGTGATCGTGGTGCCGGTCGAAACCTGAGCCGCGCGTCACGGCAACATCATGGCACGGCGATGCAGTACAGATGCTTTCGGCCGCGAAAGAAGATCTCTGGGCCGACGATCGCGGCCGAGGCATCGAACTGATCGTCAAGCGCGTTGGTGGCGAGTAGCTTTACTTCTTTCTTGCCGCCGGACGTTTCGAACTGGCCAGCTTCGAACACGACCGTATTGCCTTCGCGGCTGGTGAAGTAAATCTTGCCCGCCGCGCTCACCGGCGAGGCATAGATATTGGCGATGCCTTCGAGCCGCTGCTTTTCGACGAGCGGCTCGCCGGTCGACGCCCGGTAACAGGACAAAATCCCCTTGTTACCCCCGGTGAAATACAACAAATCGTCGATCAAGAGCGGCGACGGGACATAGGGCGTGCCGACCTTGCGCGTCTTCCAGGCCACCTTGGTCTCGTCGGCCGTAATGTCGCCGGTGCTGTCGAGCGGAATTGCATAGAGCGCGTTGGTGATGAACCCGGTCATAGCGAACACGCGCTGGCCGTCGCTCACCGGCGTGGGAATGGCGCTGGGGCCCTGCCCGCCACAGGCCCAAAGCGGTTCGCCCGAAGCCAGGTCGTAGCTTCGCACGCGCGTCGAACCGTGGATGACGACTTGCACGCGCCCGGCGGCTTCGACCACCAGCGGCGTGGCCCAGGTGGTGTTCTCCTCGCGATCGACCTTCCACCGCGTCGCGCCGGTCGCCGCATCGAGGCAGATCAGAAACGAGCCGGACTGATGATCCCAATTCACGATTACCGTGTCGCCGTAAACCACGGGCGAAGCGCCTTCGCCAAACGCGTTGAACGTCCACATCCGGCCCAGGTCGCGCTTCCACAGCAAGCGGCCATCAAGGTCGTAACAATACACGCCGAACGAACCGAACGAGAGATAGAGCCGGCGGCCATCGGTGCTGGGCGAAGCCGAGGCGTAGCTGCCGTCGGGGTGGTGGCCTTCATGAGGCACCGCTTCATTGGCCACCTGCCGCCAAAGCTGCTTGCCCGTCGCGCGATCGAAGCACACCACCGAAAACTCGTACACGTTCTTGGGCGCCTCGCCGCTCAGGCGAAAGCCTCGCTTGCCCACGCCGGGCTCCTGGCTGGTCTCGGCAAACTCGGCTGGCGGCGGCGCCGGCTGACCTTCGCGATCGGTCTTAATGGCGCTCGTCAAAAAGATCTGCTCGCCCCACACGATCGGTGTGCCCGTGCTTTCGCCAGGCATGTCGATCTTCCACTTCACATTCTTATCCTCGCTCCACTCGCTGGGCGGATTGCCCTGCGGGGCGACGCCCGTGAGCAGCGGACCGCGCCACTGCGGCCAGTTACCAAGCGCCGCCGGTGTCGGCTGCTGAGCGATCGCCGCCGGCAGATTCGCCAGGAAGAAGGACAACGCCAGAAGCGCCACTTTGAATTGCATTGCGGGAATCCTGCATCAGGTGGGGAGGGGTGGCCATTAGCCTACCATGACGCTTGAGAAGATGCACGATGTCCCCAGCCGGGGATCCTCGGGCAAGCGCCAGCGCGCGTGCCTCCCCGAGTCACGCGGATCGCCCGGCGCGCGGGACGTCCGCCGATCGAGGCGGCATCTCCATAAGCTCCAGCGGCTTGTGGCCGAGTGTCATCGAGCGACGCATCGCCCACTGCGTGGCTTCGTCGAACGATTCGCGGAACTCGGCGACTCCGGCCTGGCGCGAGGCGACCAGCCGTCCGCCACGCACGATCAGCGCGTTGCGATGCGTGGCCGGAATGCGCGGATCGTCGGTGACCACGCCAAACAGGTTCATCGGATCCGCCGCCGAGATGACGAGCCAATCTTGCGATTGGCCATCTTTCAACTCGCGGCGAGCTTCGCGCAGCGCGTCGACCGCCGCGGGCAGCGCGTACTGCTCGCCGGCCACGCCCGAAATGAAGCGGCCGCCGCGAACTTCACCGCGCAGCTCCAGCAGCCGCAATACCGGTAGCAAATCTTGCCAGCGCGGCGCATTCACCTCGCGAATCAGCACGTCGCGGAACAATACGCCCCAGCGCCGAAGCAATTGCCGCGTCCAAGATTCGAGATAGGCTTCGCGCGGGGCGGCCACCAGCGGACCGGGAAACAACGACCAGCGGCCGACCGGCGTGGTCGAGGTGTGTACCGCGCGGCGCGCCTTGCCGCGCCCCCGCGCCGCCGTCTTGCGGTCGTCCACGATCTTGCGAATCGCGGCGAACGAATCGGACGTCACGACTCCCGCCGCCGCCAGCTCCCGCAGCGTTTCTTCAAGCTGCGTGGGCAGCATCCCGGAGATGACCTTCAGTTCGCCGAAGAAGAGCGCGCCGTGGGCTTTGAGCGCGGCCAGCACGGCCTCGCCCCAGGCTCGGAGCGGCGCATCCGCCGTGCTATGCTCGCTGGTGAGCAAGCCCGGGAGCTCTTCGCGCACGAGCAACGAAAGCGGCATCGTGCGTGTCAGGGCGGCCATACTGGGGCGCTCGTCCCCCTCGCGCCGCGGCGGATTCAACCGCCCCCAGACGACTTCCCCCGACAGGAACAGTTGATCCAGCCAGGCCGGATCGTACTCGCTAATCCGCGGAGCAAGAACGCGATGCTCCCACGCGCCGGCCGGCAGCTCGAAGCCTTGCAATTGCCCGACCGCCTCGCGAACGCCCGCCGCGCCGCCCAAGTGGCTTTGGGGCGCCAAGTGATGAAACTTGGTGAGAAAGTGCAGGTACGCCCGCGGTTCCACGGCCTGAATCTGCTCGCGCAGGCCGGTGAGCGTCAGGCGATGAATCCGCGCGAGCAGGCGGCGATCGCACCAGCCGACACTTTCGGCGCCCGCGCCGCTCGGCCCGTCGACGAAGTTTCCGCGCAGGACCGAGCCGCGGCCTTCCAGCGCTTCGAGCGCGGCAAAGACCAGCCCCGCGTCGAGACCCAGGTAGCCCGCCAACTCGGCCGCGGTCGTGGGGCCCGTGTGTTCGATCCGGCCTTTGACGAGCGCGACGGCCGCGTCGGCGCTGGTCACTTCGCGTTCGAGCTTCTCGGGCAATTCGATCCGTGGCGCGCAACTCGCCTCGGGATAGGCTGCCCGCAGTACGGGCCAGTTTTCGGCGGTCGTCCAGAACGTGCGCTGACCGTCCACCTGCACCCGCGTCGCGCGCCGGGCTTTGGCCAGCGCCGCGAGCCAGTTTTGCCAAGGCGCGGCCTCGAGCTCGTTGATCGTGACCAGGCTGGTCAGCGCGTCGTGCAACTCGTCGGCGCTACGCACCAGCGGCCACGCCTCGGTGCGCACCTGGGCCACTGCGGCCGCGTCGAGCTTGGCCAGATCGCGCATGTCCTCGGGCGAGAGCGTGCGCCGAGTTTGCACGGCGCGGACGCGGCGTTCCTCCAGCGGGGCACCGTCCAGAAACGCGTACGGCGCGGCATTGAGCAATTCGTAGCTAAACGGTGAAGGCTCGCGGGTGTCGCGGCCGACGAATTTGATTTCTCCGGCGCGGACGCGGCGCATCACGTCCGCCAAAGCGTCGATGTCCATCGCCTCGGTCAGGCAGTCGTGCATCGTTTGTCGCACGAGCGGATGGTTGGGAATCTCGACGTCGCCGTGATGGTTTTCCAGGCATCCTACCGTTTCCGGAAAAACCGCCGCCAACAGATCGTCGCTGCGAAAGCGAAGCATGTGCGGCGGAACGCGCTTGCCGCCTTGTTGCCGCAGCACGGCCAGCGAACGCGTCAGGTTCCATCGCCAACGGACCTGAAACATCGGCACCGCCAGCAGCGCCTGTTCGAGCAGATACTGCACGTTCTCGGCGTTGAGCATCTTGAACAAGGCTTCGATCGGCACGCTGTGTTGGGGGCCGAGCGAAAGCACCACGCCGTCGTCGTCGGCCGCGGCTTGCAACTCGAAGTCGAAGCTCCGGCAGAACCGCTTGCGCAGCGAAAGGCCCCAGGCCCGATTGATCCGCGCGCCTAGCGGCGCGTGAATTACAAGCTGCATGCCGCCCGACTCGTCGAAGAACCGCTCGAACAAAATCTCCTCGCAGGTGGGAACCAGCCCCACGGCGGCGAGCTGCGTCTCGACATACGCCCGCGCCTGGTGCGCCGCCCAAGCGTTTGCGCCGCACTCGCGCTCCAGCCAATCGGGCGCGAGCCCCGCGGCGCCATGCTTGCCCGCGACCAAGCTGGCCAGATCGTGCCGCAACCGCGAGAGCACGGCCGAAAGCTCCGGCGTACGGCCCGGCCGCTCGCCGAGCCAGAACGGAATGCTGGGCGGCGCCCCCTCGGCGTCGCGCACACGCACCTCGCCGCCGCGCACGTTCAACACCCGCCACGAGGTATTGCCTAGCAAGAACACGTCGCCCGCCATGCTTTCGATGGCGAAGTCTTCATCCACCGTGCCGACGAACGTGTTGTCCGGCTCGGCGACGACGCGATACAGCGCCATTTCGGGAATCGCTCCGCCCGAGGTGAGCGCCGCGATGCGTGCCCCACGCCGCGCGCGCAGCCGGTTGTTGATCGCGTCGCGATGCAAGTACGCGCCACGCTTGGAGCCCGGCGCCACGCCCTCGCTGACCAGGTGGACCATCGCGTCGAAGTCGGCCCGCGACAGATCGCGATAGGGCCAGGCCCGACGCACGAGCGCGAATAGCTCGTCTTCGCCCATCTCGCCGCAAGCCACTTCGGCGATGATCTGCTGCGCCAGGATGTCGAGCGGGGCCTCGGGCATGACGACCGCGTCGAGATGGCCGGCGCGGACCGCGCGGACCAGGGCCAGCGATTCGAGCAGTTCGTCGCGTGTGAGCGGAAACAGTCGTCCTTTGGGCACTTTACCCAGCGAGTGGCCGGCGCGGCCCACACGCTGCAAGAAATTGGCGATCGAGCCGGTGGAGCCAATCTGGCAAACCAGGTCGATATAGCCGATATCGATCCCCATCTCGAGCGACGCTGTGGCGACGATCGCCCGCAGCTCGCCGTTCTTGAGCCGCTGCTCGGCCGAGTGGCGAATCTCCTTGGAGAGGCTCCCATGATGCGCCGCCACCACGGCTTCGCCCAGAATCTCGCGCAAGTGATGCGAAACGCGTTCGGCCAGTCGCCTTGTGTTGACGAAGATCAGCGTGCTGCGATGCGCCGTGACCAGCTCCACCAGCCGCGTGTACACCTCGTCCCACTGCTCGTTGGAACACACGGCCGACAGCTCGCTGGGCGGAACTTCCACGGCCAGATCCAACGCGCGCGCGTGCCCGCCGTCGATGATCGCGCACTCGGGCCGGCCGCCGGCGTCGACGCGCTCCGCGCCGACCAGAAACCGCGCGATGCTTTCGATCGGACGCTGCGTCGCCGAGAGGCCGATCCGCACGGGCGGCTTTTCGCACAGCGCCGCAAGCCGTTCGAGGGTGAGCGCCAAGTGACTGCCGCGCTTGTCGCGCACCAGGGCATGAATCTCATCGACAATCACCGTCTCCACGCAGCGGAGCAGTTCCCGACTGCGGCCCGAAGTGACTAGCAAGTACAGCGACTCGGGCGTGGTGACCAAAATGTGCGGCGGTGTGCGGAGCATCTTGGCCCGCTCGGACGA
The DNA here is from genome assembly GCA_964598535.1 of uncultured Planctomycetaceae bacterium. Lineage (GTDB taxonomy): Bacteria > Planctomycetota > Planctomycetia > Pirellulales > PALSA-1355 > JALHMI01. The sequence goes on from CAZRCI010000050.1 coordinate 28,394, forward strand.
AGGCGTATCACCCGTGCGAACCATCGCGCGGATCGGAAGCGGCGGCTCTCCGGCGGCGGCGAACCGTTCGCTCAACTCGGCCAACGGCACTTCCAGATTGCGATGGATGTCATTGCCCAAGGCCTTGAGCGGAGAGACATAGACGACATAAATGCGGTCTTCAAGCTGGCCGGCGCGAGCGCGGCGCGCCAGCCGGTCGAGACAAACCATGAACGCCGAGAGTGTCTTGCCCGAACCCGTGGGAGCGGCGATGAGCGTATTGCGTCCGGCGGCGATCTCGGGCCAACCGCGGCGTTGAGGTTCGGTGGGCGCGCCGAACTTGCCGTCGAACCATTGGGCGACGAGAGGATCGAAAAGCGATTCGATGACGGGCGATTCCATGCCATCATCATACGCGGCGGCGCACGACGGGCGAGTCCCCTGCCAGGGAGCGGAAAGTGCCCCTTTTTGTCACTCGCAGGGCCCTACATGGGCTCGACAACCTTAACGATCCGCTTGCCGAGGTTGTCGCCTTCGAGCATGCCGATGAACGCGCGCGGCACGTTCTCGAACCCTTCGACGACGTCTTCGCGGTACTTCAGCTTCCCGGCTTTGATCCAGCCGGCCATTTCGGCCACGGCGGGGGCGAACCTCTCAAAAAACTGAAACACCAGAAAGCCTTCCACCCGGGCTTGCTTGACGATCAAGGCCCACAGCCAGCGCGGACCCAGTTCGGGCTTCTCGACATTGTACTGCGAGATTTGTCCGCAAATCGAAAGCCGAGCCTTGATGTTAAGCAGCGGAATCACGGCGTCCGTGATCGGGCCGCCGACGTTGTCGAAGTAGACATCGATGCCCCGCGGGCAGAGTTTCTTCAGCTCCTCGACGTAGTTCTTGGTGGTCTTGTAGCTGAAGGCCCCGTCGAAGCCTAACTCCTCGACCAGATACTTCACCTTCTCATCGCTGCCGGCGATCCCGATGACGCGGCAGCCCTTGATCTTGGCGATCTGCCCGACGGCCATGCCCACCGCGCCCGCCGCGCCGGAAACGACCACCGTCTCGCCGGCCTTCGGCTGGCCGATCTCCAGCAGGCCGAAATACGCGGTGAGCCCCGGCATGCCCAGGATGCCGATGGCGGTCGAGATCGGAGCGATCGAGGGGTCGACCTTTCGCACGCCCTGTCCGTTGCTCAGGGCATATTCCTGCCAGCCGAACTCGCCCTGCACGATGTCTCCCACCTGGAACTTGGCGTTCTTGGACTCGATTACCTGGCCGACCACGCCGCCCACCATCACCCCACCGATCTCGACCGGCGCGGCGTAGCTCTTGGCGTCGTTCATCCGGCCGCGCATGTACGGATCGACCGAGATGTACAGCGACTTGACGATCATCTCGCCCGCGTTGGGCGAGGGAACCGGCGTCTCGACGAGCTTGAAGTCCGACTGCTTCGGCATGCCCACCGGGCGGGCAGCCAGCGTGAATTTGCGATTGATTAGCGACATGGTTCTATGGGCCGGAAATGGAAGCGATGGATGGTTGGATACAAGCGGGCAAGAACATCGATGTTCGCTTGCGCGCAGCGTCATTGTCCCCATATCCGGCCGGGTTGGCAATGTTTTGAGGCCACTTATGCGGGCGGCGCGGGTTGCGATGACGCGACGAACGATCCGCAATCGCCGGCGGCAAGCTATCCTTGTCACATGGCCACCGCACTCGAAACGCCCGCGCAGCTCGACTATCTCGGCGAAGAACTCGGCTTGTTCAAGCACGCCGACAACTGGAAACGATATGTCGCCGCCCGGCTGCGGCCGTATCTTACGGGCGACGTGCTGGAAGTTGGCGCGGGAATCGGCGCGAACACGCGCTATTTCGATCGGCCGGAAATCTCGCGCTACTTGGCGCTCGAACCGGATGGCCGATTGTGCGATGAGTACCTGCGCGAGCAAGCGGCCGGCCACATTCCCGCGCGCTGCGAACTGGTGCAAGGCACGCTCGAGACGCTCACGCGCGCGGAAACCTTCGACGCGATCGTCTATATCGACGTGCTGGAACACATCGACGACGATCGGGCCGAATTCGCGCGGGCGTTCGCGCGGCTTCGCCCCGGCGGCCGGCTGTGCATTCTTTGCCCAGCTCACAACTATTTCTACTCGCCGTTCGATGCGGCGATCGGACACTTCCGCCGGTACGACAAGCGGATGTTTCGGGCGTTATCCGAACGGGCGCCACTGCGGCTTGAATATCTCGACAGCGTCGGAATGCTGGCCTCGGCGGCGAACAAGCTGCTGCTGCGGCAGTCGTATCCCAACGAACGGCAAATTCTGCTGTGGGATCGCTGGTTGGTGCGCACCTCAAGGTGGATCGATCCGCTGTTGATGCGCCACCTCGGCAAGTCGATTCTCGGCGTGTGGACGAAGTAGCACGCTAACCGACGCTCCGCTTCGGCATCTCCGCCTCGATCATTTGTTGACAGCAAGTGTCACCGCAAGAATCGTCTTGTGACGCGGCCGTCTGGCGCGGCGACTAAGGGCTAAGATTCGCCCGGCTGTCGATCGTCGGTGTGCGCGGGGCGAACATCACCTTCAGGAGTCTTGCCGTGAACGAGATCACACAGGGGGCCGGGACTTCGCCACGGCTGTTTGGCCTGGATCGGCGACGGCTGGGCGGCTGGGGATTGGTGCTCGTGCTGGTTGGCGGGCGCGTGCTGGCGGAGGTTGGCATGATGCGCGCGCATGGCCCCGATCCGCAGATGCCGATCTGGCAGACGCTGTGCGCTATCAAGGCCATGCTGTGGTTCATCGGCGGCGGGATCGCCTTGTCAGTTCTTTCGAGACTTTGGCGGTACCGTTGGGGTAGGATGCTCGGCGCGGCGCTATGCTGCATCTGGGCGGTGGCCATTGGCTGGGCGAGCTGGCAGTACGAGATTGGCGGGCGGGCGCTGGTCGACGCGCGTGACGTGAAAACTTCACCCGAACGGCTGCGGGAGCTGGCGCAGTTCGACGGCATTCAGGCCGGCTATGAGTTGGACAATCGGCTGGCAGCGAATCCGAGCACGCCGCCGGACGTAAGGAAGAAGCTGAAGACGGCATGGTAAGCGCCGGCATGAGACCGATCTCGTGCGATTTTGCGATCGTGCGACCGGCTCTTTCGGCCGGAGGCCGGGAACATGTCAGCCTCGGGCGATGCCCGAGGCTTGACATGTTAAAACGCCTACGGCGTCAAGTTCCCTCGAGCTGGCGTGCCACACGCTACGGCACCCGTGAAGTGGCCTTTCGCAAATGCTGGTAAAAGCGAGCAACGTCATAAAACACGCTTCAAAGGAAAATCACTCGGCAACCGGCTCGCGAAGCTCGCTTCGAGTTTAATATCGGCCAGAAGCCAGAGAACCTTGGCGCACGTTTGCGGAAACAGCCCCTTGAACACCCCGCCCCGCTCATGGTAATTTTGAGGGATTTTAGTCCGAACCCTAAGCCTTAGCGGCATCAAGGTTACGATTCTTTAATCGCTCAACGCTCTCACCACGCCATCAGCAACTCCCAGGGGAAGGTTCAACCAGCCGTGCCGCGCCGCGACGACCTGCACAAAATTCTTATCATCGGCTCGGGCCCGATCGTCATCGGTCAGGCCTGCGAGTTCGACTACTCGGGCACCCAGGCCTGCAAGGCCCTTCGCGAAGAAGGCTACCAGGTCGTGCTCGTCAACTCGAACCCCGCCACGATCATGACCGATCCGGGCATGGCCGACCGGACCTACATCGAGCCGCTCACCTGGGAAGTCGTCGCCAAGATCATCGAAGCCGAGCAGCCCGACGCCCTGCTGCCCACGCTTGGCGGCCAGACGGCGCTCAACCTGGCCATGGACCTGGCCGAGCACGGCGTACTCGAAAAGTACGGCGTCGAAATGATCGGCGCCAATCCCGACGTGATCGACAAGGCCGAAAATCGCAACCGTTTCAAGCAGGCGATGGAAAAGATCGGCCTCGAAGTCTGCCGCGGCGATACGGTGCACAACCTGAAAGAAGCCCGCGAGTTGCTGGCGCAGATCGGCCTGCCGTGCGTGATTCGTCCCAGCTTTACGATGGGCGGCAGCGGCTCGGCGATCGCCTACAACCGCGGCGAGTTCGACCAGCTTGTCACCCGGGGGCTCGAATCCTCGCCGGTCACCGAGGTGCTGATCGAAGAATCGATCATCGGTTGGAAAGAGTACGAAATGGAAGTGATGCGCGACGTGGACGACAACGTCGTGATCATCTGCTCGATCGAAAACTTCGACCCGATGGGCGTGCATACCGGCGACTCGATTACGGTCGCCCCCGCCCAGACGCTGACCGACAAGGAATATCAGCGGATGCGCGACGCCTCGCTGGCCGTGATCCGCGAGATCGGCGTCGAGACGGGCGGCTCGAACATCCAGTTCGCCATCCATCCGCAGAACGGGCGGATGATCGTCATCGAGATGAATCCCCGGGTCAGCCGCTCCAGCGCGCTGGCCTCGAAGGCCACGGGCTTTCCGATCGCCAAGATCGCCGCCAAGCTGGCCGTCGGCTACCGGCTGCACGAGCTGCCGAACGACATCACCCGCGAGACCAAGGCCTGCTTCGAGCCGACGATCGACTACGTGGTGACCAAGGTCCCCCGCTTCGCCTTCGAGAAGTTTCCCGAGGCCGATCCAACGTTGACCACGCAGATGAAAAGCGTCGGCGAAACGATGGCCATCGGCCGCACCTTCAAGGAGTCGTTCCAAAAAGCGCTGCGCGGGCTCGAAGTGGGCAGCTTCGGCTTCGGCTGCGACAGCAAGGACCGCTGGGGCACGCCCGAACAGCCGGATCACGACGAGATTCGCGTCAAGCTTTCCACGCCGGGCGACGAGCGGGTGTGGTTCATTCGCTACGCGTTCAAAAGCGGCATGTCGATCGACGAAGTCCATCGCCTGTCGCACATCGACCGCTGGTTCCTTCAGCACTTGTATGAGATCGTCGAGCTCGAAGGGCAACTTCGGGCCCACGAAGGCCCCGACACGGTGAGCGACGATCTGTTGCGGCGTGCCAAGCGAGCCGGCTTTTCCGACCGGCAGCTCGCCACGATCTGGAACACCAACGAAATCGCGATCCGCGCCGATCGCAAGCGGCGCGGCATCGTGGCCACGTTCAAATCCGTCGATACCTGCGCCGCCGAGTTCGAGGCCTACACGCCCTACTATTACTCGACCTACGAAGAAGAGGACGAAACCCCGCCCAAACAGCCGGGCCGCAAGCGGGTGATGATCCTCGGCGGCGGGCCCAACCGCATCGGACAAGGCATCGAGTTCGACTACTGCTGCTGTCACGCCAGCTTCGCCCTCCGCGAGATGGGCATCGAGTCGATCATGGTCAACTCGAACCCCGAGACGGTCAGCACCGACTACGACACCAGCGACCTGCTGTTCTTCGAACCGCTTACGACCGAAGACGTGCTGAATATCTGTGACCGCGTGCAGCCCGACGGCGTGATCGTGCAGTTCGGCGGCCAAACGCCGCTGAACCTCGCCCGGGCCCTGGCCAGCGCCGGCGTGCCGATCATCGGCACCAGCGTCGATACGATCGAAGACGCCGAAGACCGCGAAAAGTTTCAACAACTGCTCCTGCGGTTGAATCTCAAGCAACCGGCCAACGGCATCGCCCGCACGATGGCCCAGGCCCGCAGCGAAGCCGCCAAGATCGGCTTTCCGGCGATCGTGCGTCCGAGCTTCGTGTTGGGCGGCCGGGCGATGGAAATCTGCTACGACCAGACCCAGCTCGAACGGTTCGTGGCCGAGGCGTTCATCGTCGCCCAGGGACAGCCGGTCCTCATCGACCGCTTTCTGGAAGACGCGATCGAGGTCGACGTCGACGCCATCAGCGACGGCGAGAATGTCGTCGTGGCCGGCATCATGGAACACATCGAGGAGGCCGGGGTCCATTCGGGCGACTCGGCCTGCGTGATT
>CAZRCI010000051.1:0-32328 GCA_964598535.1 uncultured Planctomycetaceae bacterium
AAACTACTTCCGACACTGCGGCTACCCCGTGTCACCAAAGTAGAAAGCGCTCTAGCAGGCAGCAGACATGCTAGTGATGAGCCCGAGCCACGGCGCCACCACCACCAGTGGCACGTTCGGCCAGGCGAATCTGCGCCCGTGCTTGCCGCTCGAGCCGGTCGCGAATGGCGATCAGTTCATCGGTGTCGGCCTTGCGGGCTTTAGCCGAGTCGAGCAGTTCGTGGGCGACCTTCGGGTCCAGCGAGGTTGCCGGAATGGCACGGTTGGTGAGCACCGAGATCATGTTATCGGCGACCTGCACGAAGCCACCGTCGACATAGTAACGGGTCGTCTGACCGCCGGTCACCACGCGAAGCTCGCCATAGCCCAGGCGGCCGATCAACGGCGCGCGGCCCGGCAGGATGCCAACCTCGCCGTCATAAAGCGGCAAGGCCACGAACTCGGCCGGAGTCTCCAGCACGGTGGCTTCGGGCGTAACGACGATGAGGTTGAGTTCGGCCATGGGAGCTGCTTCGTCCTGCTAAGCCGCCAGCCGCAAGGAACGCCGGCCGGCGGAAGATTCACGACTGATTCGGGAAATTAAGCCTTGGCAGCCATCTTCTTGGCTTGTTCCTCGGCTTGTTCGATCGGACCGACGTACATGAACGCCTGCTCGGGCAGGTGATCCCACTTGCCATCGGCGATTTCCTCGAAGCTGCGAATCGTATCGGCCAGGGGCGTGATTTCGCCCGGCTTGCCGGTGAATACTTCGGCCACGAGGAACGGCTGCGACAAGAAGCGTTCCATGCGCCGGGCACGATGCACGATCAGCTTGTCCTGCTCGCTGAGCTCTTCGACGCCGAGAATCGCGATAATGTCTTGCAGTTCGCGATAGCGCTGCAAAGTCGTCTGTACGCGACGAGCCACATTGTAGTGCCGTTCGCCCACGTACTGCGGATCGAGAATTCGGCTCGACGAAGCCAGCGGATCCACCGCCGGATAAATGCCTTTTTCCGTGATCGATCGTTCCAGATAAAGAAACGCGTCGAGCTGGCCGAACGCCGCGGCCGGGGCTGGGTCGGTCGGGTCGTCCGCCGGCACGTACACCGCCTGCACCGAGGTGATAGCTCCCTTCTTTGTCGAGGCGATTCGTTCCTGCAACGCGCCCATTTCCGTGGCCAGCGTCGGCTGGTAACCCACCGCGCTCGGCATACGACCAAGCAACGCGGACACCTCGCTACCGGCCTGCGAGAAGCGGAAGATATTGTCGATGAACAACAGCGTATCGGCCCCTGTCTGATCGCGGAAATACTCGGCCATAGTCAGCGCCGAAAGAGCAACGCGGAGACGGGCTCCCGGCGGCTCGTTCATCTGGCCGAACACCATGCACGTCTGCTCGATAACGCTACGACCCGTGTCGCCGATCTTGGCCTCTTGCATTTCCAGCCAAAGGTCGGTTCCTTCGCGGGTTCGCTCGCCCACGCCCGCAAACACCGAGTAACCGCCGTGGGCACTCGCGATCCGAGCGATCAGCTCGGTAAGAATAACCGTCTTGCCCAGACCGGCACCGCCGAACAGCCCGGCCTTGCCACCGCGAACGAACGGCGTAAGCAGATCGATAACCTTGATGCCCGTCTCGAACAGCTCGGTCTTGGTCGACAGATCGACCAGGTCGGGAGCGTCGCGGTGAATCGACCAGCGTTCTTCAGCGTTCACCGGACCGGCGCCGTCGACCGGCTCGCCAATCAAATTAAATACGCGGCCCAGCGTGGCTTTTCCGACGGGCACCGTCACCGGAGAGCCGGTATCGATGCATTCCTGGCCTCGTACCAGACCATCGGTCGAGCCGAGCGCGACGCAACGGACGCGACCGCCGCCCAAGTGCTGCTGCACTTCGCCGGTCAGGTCGACCTTGACGCCCTTGTGCTCGGACTTGATTTTGACTGCGTTGTAAATGGCCGGCAGCCGGGACTCAGGAAATTCGACGTCGAAAGTCGAACCGATCACCTGGGTCACGTGGCCAATGTTCTGCGTGCTCGGCTGGTGGTTCGTTGCGGTTGCCATGATCTCTCGCGCGGTTTGGTGCGTCGGGTGGTTGTGTGTGTTTTGCGTTCTTGGCGGTCGTACGAGCACGGCCGATGCGGACCGGCCGAAACGCCCCGGAAAATTACCCCTTGAGGGCCTCGACACCGCCGATGATTTCCATGATCTCGCCCGTGATCTGCGACTGGCGAGCCCGATTGTAGGCCATCGACAGTTGCTTGATGCGATCGCCGGCGCTCTTCGTAGCGGCCTTCATCGCAACCATTCGGGCAACTTGCTCGCTCACGGCCGCGTCGAGGAAGCACTTGAAGAGCTTGACCTTGAAGCTCGTGGGCACGACCTCTTCCAAAATGCTCTCGGCCGAGGGCAAAAACTCGTACTGAATCTGGCTCTTATTGGCTTCGCCGCCGGCGCCGTCAAGCTGTCCCAACGGAAGCAGCGTTTCGACGACGACCGTCTGCCGCGAAACATTCTCAAACTTCATGTAAGCAACGTCGAGCCGATCGATCTTTCCCGAGATGTATTCCTCGAGATAGCGATTGGCCAGCACCTCGACCTCTTCGAAGCTCGGCTTGTCCTCGAAGTGGGTGTAGGTCACGTCCACCGGAATGTTGCGGAACTTGGCGGCCGAGATCCCCCGCCGGCCGGACACCTCGAACACCACTTCGGGCACCGAGGCCTTTAGTTCGGCGAAACGATTGAAACCGGCCCGCTGCACGCTCGAATTGTAACCGCCGCACAGGCCCCGATTCGCCGAAAGCATCAGCAGCACGGCACGATGGATGTTCTCGCGAGGTTCGAGCAACGGATGCTTTACTTCAAGCCCCGCCGTGGCCAGATCGGCCACCACCTGCGTGATGCGGCGCGTATAGGCCGTGGCCGCGTGGGCGCGGTCCATGGCTTTCTTGAAACGGGCCGTCGCGATCAGCTCCATCGTCCGCGTAATCTTGCGGATGTTCCGGATGCTCTTGCGACGTTTGTCGAGCGCTCGGGCTTTGGCCATGATTCGTTAAGACAGTTCGTTTCTAAAAGGCAGTTCGTTTCTAGAGAGCAGGGCCCAGCGGCTTAGACGCGGGCGGCGCCGGCCCCCTTCTGGTTGTACTGCGTGTTGAACTCGCCGATCGCGGCGTTGATCGCCGCCATCGTCTCGTCGTCCAGATCTTGCGTGTCCTTGATCTTCTGGCGGATCTCGGGCTTCTGATCCTGCATGAAGGTCAAGAACTGCTTTTCCCACTGGCCGACTTCCTTCACCGGAACCTTGTCGAGGTAGCCTCGCGTGCCGGCATAGATAATGAGCACCTGGTCGATCACGTCGAGCGGCTCGTACTGGCCCTGCTTGAGGATTTCGACCATCCGATAACCGCGATCGAGACGCGCCTGCGTCGCCGGGTCGAGGTCCGTGCCCAACTGGGCGAACGCTTCCAACTCGCGGAACGCCGCCAAGTCGAGACGCAAACCGCCGGCCACCTTGCGCATGGCCTTGATCTGGGCCGAACCACCCACGCGAGACACCGACACGCCGACGTTCATGGCCGGGCGAATACCGGCGAAGAACAAGTCCGGCTGCAGGTAGATCTGACCGTCGGTGATCGAGATCACGTTCGTCGGAATGTACGCCGAGACTTCGCCTTCCAGCGTCTCGATGATCGGGAGCGAGGTCAGCGAGCCGCCGCCCAGCGCGTCGCTCAGCTTGGCCGAACGTTCGAGCAAGCGGCTATGGGCATAGAACACGTCGCCCGGGTAGGCCTCGCGGCCCGGCGGACGACGCATGAGCAACGAAAGCTGGCGATAGGCCGAGGCCTGCTTCGATAAGTCGTCGTACACGATCAGCGTGTGTTCGCCCTTGTACATGAAGTACTCGGCCATCGACGTGCCGGCGTACGGCGCGACGTACTGGAGCGGAGCCGGATCCGAGGCGCTGGCCACGATGACCGTCGTGTAGTCCATCGCGCCCTTGGCGCGGAGCACTTCGATCACGCCCGCCACGGTCGACTCTTTTTGACCGACCGCGACGTAGAAGCACTTCACGCCCGAACTCTTCTGATTGATGATCGCGTCAATGCCGATGGCCGTCTTGCCGGTCTTGCGGTCGCCAATGATGAGCTCGCGCTGGCCGCGACCGATCGGCGTCATCGCGTCGATGGCCTTGATGCCGGTTTGCAGCGGCTGCTTGACCGGCTGACGTTCGGCCACGCCCGGCGCCATCGTTTCCACGTCGCGGCGATGGCCGGTGACGATCGGCCCCTTGCCGTCGAGCGGATTGCCGAGCGGATCGACCACGCGGCCGATCAGGGCGTCGCCCACCGGAACGCTGAGCAACTTGCCCGTGCTTTTGACTTCGTCGCCCTCGGTGATCTGCAGGTAGTCGCCGAGAATGATCACGCCCACGGAGTTCTCTTCGAGGTTGAAGGCCAACCCGATGATTCCGCCCGGGAACTCGACCATTTCACCGGCCATGACGCCCGACAGGCCGTAGACGCGCGCGATGCCGTCGCCCACTTCGAGCACGCGACCAACTTCGCGGACGTCGATCTGGGACTGGTAGTTTTCAATTTCCGTCTGAATGACGGAAGCGATCTCGTCGGCTCTGAATTTCATGGACGCTCCTGTTGATCATCTGCTCGCGGACCTGCTGGAGTTGCCGGGCCACGGAGCCATCGTAAACGGTATCGCCAACGCGCAGAACAACGCCGCCGATCAGCGAGGGATCGACCTCTCGCTGCATCTGGGGTTCTCCTCCCAGAATGCGGCGGAGCGAAGCCTCGAGAACCTGCGTTTGGCTGGTATCGAGCGGCGTGGCCGTGCGCACCTGAACCGGCACCCGGCCGCGCAACTCGTTATGAAGCTGCTGCACCTCGACAGACACGGCCCGAATGATTTCCAACCGGCCATGCTGCGAGAGAACCTTGAGAAAGTCGAGCACCAGCGGAGAGACCTTGCTCCCAAAGGTGCGGTCTAGAATCTGAACTTTTTCCTCGTGCGACACCAAGGCCGAAGCCAGCACGGCCTCGAACTTGGGATACTCACCAAGCACCGCGGCCACCGATTCGAGCTCGCCCACCGCGACGTCCGTTAGGCCCTTGCTCTCGGCCGCGCCGAGCAACGCCTTGGCATAGATGGCCGCCACGCGCTGCGCGCCGACATTCACGGCCTTGGCATCTGGGCTCGCGGCTTTGTCAGTCATTGCCTGAGTACCTAACGGGCTGAACCTGAACTTCGTGGTGAACGATTCCGATCGTGTCCGAACTCGATTCCGCGTGCGACGCGTTCCTTAATTCGAGCTGGCGCTCGAGGCGGGAAACTTGGCCACCGCATCCTGAATCAGCCGGGCATGGTCATCCTTCGTGAGCTTGGCGCCCACAATCTTGCCAGCCAACTCGACCGCCAAATCGCTGCTACGCTTGGCGAGCGTTTCCAAAGCCGCGTCGGTCGCCGACTCGATATCGCGCAGGGCCCGGGCCTTTTCGGCCTCGGCGCCCTGGCGCGCTTCGGCCAGGATCGACTGCTTGGTGACCTCGGCGTCACGACGAGCTTCTTCCAACAGCTCGCGGACCTCGTTGGCCGCCCCGGACAGCTTCTGCTCATAATCCGCCAGGAGCTGACGGGCTTGCTCGTGATTGCGCTCGGCCTGAGCGATGTGCTCGGCAATGTTGTGCTCACGCCGTTCGAGCGCCTGCATGATCGGTCCCCAAGCGAACTTGCGGAGCACCACCAACAGAATCACGAACACGATGAACGTGAAGATCGCCAGATCGGGATCGAACGACAGCGGATCGATCGATCCGCCCCCGTGGCTTTCGTCCGTCGTGGCGGCATGATGAGCTTCCTCTTCGGCATGCTCAACCGCCTTCTCCACGCTCTGGGCCACTCCCTCTTGAGCGGCTACCGGCGGGACCGAAAAGCCCAACGCGGCAAAACCCAGGGCAACACACATCGTCCAACGAGCCAGGCTCATAGCGCCCTCGCAGCGTCGCAAAAGGATACCAATCGAAACGAACTTCTTAGTTGTTGAACAACATACAGACGATCAGCGCGAAGAACGTCGCACCTTCGATCAGAGCGGCTGCAATGATCATCGCCGTTTGAATGTTGCCGGCCACTTCAGGCTGACGAGCCATGCTCTCCACGGCCGACGAGCCAATCCGGCTAATGCCGAACGCGGCGCCCAAAATCACCAGACCGGCGCCGAACGCACCACCCAGGTAGATCAGGTTCTGAGCGCGGGCGGAGGCGGACGGATCGGCTGCGGCGTCTTGAGCAAGGGCCGGGGTCGCGACCATGGCCAGTGCGAACACAAGCATCGCAATTTTCAGAAAACGGTTCACTGTTTCAGTCTCCTAGAGATCGCGTAAAGAAGAAGATGGTCAAGTTTCGAAGTTAAACGCCCAACCGGCGCGGCCAGGGCAGGCTTAGTGCGGATGCACGGCCATGCCGATGAACAGCGCCGATAAAAAAGTAAAGATATAGGCCTGCAGGAAGGCCACGAATAGCTCGAGCATGCTCAGCGCCACGGCCCCCAGCACGCTCGCCGGAGTCACCGCATACCAAGCCACGGACGCCGCGCTAGCGGCGATAAAGGCCATAATCACGGCGAGCACCAGATGCCCGGCCATCATGTTGGCCAGCAGACGCATGGCAAGAATGAAATGTTTGATGCCCATGCCCATGACCTCGATAAGAAAGATCATCGGCTTCAGCAAGATTGCAAGCGCCAGCGGCAGGTCCATGTGCGGCACCTGGCCCACCCAGAAGCCAACCGGCCCCAGCTTGGTCATGCCCGACAAACAGACGGTGCAGAGCGTGATGAACGCCAGCGCGCCGGTCGTCGCCAACGCGCCCGTGGCCGACCCCATCCACGGCAACATGCCGAACAGGTTGCATCCCAGCACGAAGAAGAAGATCGTGAGCAAAAACGGCATGAAGTGATCGGCGTCATGATGCCCGATGGCCGGCCGGGCCACCTCGTCACGGATGAACACGATCATCGACTCCAGCAGATTCGTAACCGCGCCTTTGGGACGATCGGCACGCCGCAGCCGCAGCGCCAGCCAACTGAAGATCACGATCATCAGCAGCGCGACAACAACCTCAAGCACCATGAACTTGGTGACCTTGAGCTCGAACGGCTCGATCCGGTCGTCGATCGGGGCAAAACCGACGCCAACCTTCGCGATCGGCGGGCCCTCATAAAATTGCGGAACCTCGAACTTGCCGCCCATGAACCGCGGAAACTCGAAATAGGTCGCGTCTTTGACGTGCCCGATCAAATGGCCGGCATCGAGCGGATTATGAGCATGATGCCCGTCGCCATGACCATGCGCATCGGCGCCATGCGAGCCCTCGGTGTGGGCGCCATGCGCGTCGACAGGTTTTTCGTGTGTATCGGCCATCGCTAAAGTAAGCTCGCCAAATAAACTCGCCTAGTGAACATTCGCCTAATGCACTCTGCCCGGGGCGATCTTCCTGGGAATCAATGGCTGGGGCACCTGCGCCAAGAGCAACGCGGTATCGGCCGCCAGCGTAACCATGTAAAAGACGATCACGTAAAAGATCAGCCCCGCCGAAGCGAGCGCGGCGTCATTCATGTGCAATCCCGTCCCCAACACCAGCGGCGCCATGGCCCGAGCAGTCATGCCGAACAGCATGCGATGCATCACGGTCACGCTTCCGCGAACCATTGCCGAGATCAGAAGCGAAAACAACGCCCCGACCCAACAAACAACAGCCGCCACCAAGGCCGCCAACAGCCCCTGGGTGCCCGACACCCCATAGGCCAAGGGCGCCAGCAACCCATACACACCCCCCAGCGCAGCGACGACAAATAACGACTGGGCCGGTAGCCCGAGCCGCGCCAACCTAGCCTTCAGCGTCTGGCGTGGAGCGTTTGTCATGATTGCGTGAACCAGCCCCCCCTTGCCCTGCCTGGCCTTTTGGCGACTTTGTCCCTTGCTGGACAATCCGCTTCAGACTTAACGTGGCGAGGAGAGCCCCCAAGGCGAACCCCACAAACAGGAACAGAACCCGAGTCCCCAGTTGCTGATCGAGCCAATAGCCCAACAGCCCGGGCACGACCATCTCTGCCGAGATGGTCATCGCGGTTGCGGCCCACTCGAAGGCGATAGCCATCGCCGATCGGTCGTCTGCGGGAGGTTCCACAGAAATTGGGGCAACTTTCTGCCAAAAACGGCTCGGCAGGAGGTCCCTAAAGACCCGGCCCCACTCCGCCTAGAAGCAGCTCGCAGTCGCTGTCAAACCTGTAAGGAGGGCATCCTAATAGGCTGTAAATCGAGTGTCAATTAGCCTCTGGGTCGAATTCGTGTTTTTTTTCACAAAGTCATTATCGGGGTCTTCGCGACGACAGTCAAAATATTTTCCCCGCAGTCTCCCAAACAAATGTGAGACAAAACCGCACACCCATCGCATGCCACCAGCTCGTCCGGCGCCCTTCGAATAGCTCTGCAGACATCCCCCTAACACCGCTTTGCGGATCGGGCGAACTACGTAAAGCTAGCTGGGGCAACGGTTCCCGACCAGCCACCCCGCTCCACTGGGGGCGTTGCGTTTTCGCGTCGTTCTAAGTACACTCAGAGGTGCGAGGTAGATGTGCTGGACCGAGTAAAGACCGCTCCCTGGCGGAACTGCTCGCCGGGCGGAACCTGCTTCTCTAGAGAGAGCGGTTCAAAGACCCATCAGCACCCCCACCTTGGCAGAATAGGTCGATTGCAAGACAGACATAAACTGCGGTTCCCCCTGGCCGCCCGTGTCTTGCAGGGAGTCATCGAGCTGTCTGTCCCACCGCGCACGAGAAGACCCTCAGATCTGCAAGACACCGGCTCGCCTGTCGCCCTTGATGGCGGCAGCGACTTGTGTCGCCTCATCTTGGCTAAGGACTGCCCGGGGAGGTGTGTGAGCGTAGCCAACGGTCACGGACGACGCTCCAACCAGACCATTCCCTGCCCCTCGCGCCCCAGCTTAAGAAAAGCGATGGGTGCGCTGCGAACTATGCGGAGGCCAGTTCCTTGATGACCCCAGCAGCTCTTAGCTCTTACTCCCACAAAGATCTGGCCCAAATGGCCAAGCGTGGTGGCGTCCGCGGTTGGCACAGCATGCGGAAGGATCAATTGGTCAAAGCCCTGCTGGCCACGTCCAAGGCCAAATCGCCCCCAGAGCTGAAATCACCCTCGGGCAAAAAAGTCTCCTCAACACGACGTTCGGCAACCTCCGGCACCGCCGCCGCCAACAAATCACGTTCAACCGGCCGCCGCAATGCGACCCAGGCCAGTAAATCAAGCCCGCGCGTCCAACGCCATCTGAGCAAAATTCGCGAAAAGCTGGAGCGTTACAAGAACCTGGCTTCGTCCAACGGCAAGCAGGAAAAGCCGATGAAAGAACGCATCGTGGTCATGGTCCGCGATCCGTTCTGGTTGCACGCCTACTGGGAGATCAAACGTCAGAGCGTCGAGCGCGTGCAGGCCGCGATGAGCCAAGAGTGGCACACCGCCCGCCCGTTCCTGCGGCTCATTGAAATCCACGATGGCGGCAGCAGTAGCACCAGCGAGTGCGTGGTCCGCGACATCGAAGTCCATGGCGGCGTAAGCAACTGGTACGTTCACGTCGACAACTCTCCGGCCAGCTATCGCCTGGAGCTCGGCTACCTGGGGGCGAGCGGCAAGTTCTACCCCCTGGTTCGCTCGAATGTCGTCACCACGCCCGAGCCGGGAGCCAGCGACGCGATCGACGAAAATTGGACCGACGTGGCCGAAAATTTCGACAAAATCTACGCCATGAGCGGCGGTTATTCGACCGACAACAACAGCCTCGAATTGCAAGAGCTGTTCGAAGAACGTCTTCGCCGTCCGATGGGCGCTCCGGTGGTGACCCCTTTTGCCGGGAGCATGTCACCGCTGATCACGAACAACGAAACGCTCAAGTTCGAAGTCGACGCCGAGATGATCGTCTACGGCGTTACGAACCCCGATACGCGGGTGAGCCTGCGGGGCGAGCCGGTTAAAATTCGCCCCGATGGCAGCTTCACCGTGCGCATGAGCCTGCCCAACCAGCGACAGGTCATTCCGGTCGTGGCCAGTTCCGCCAACGGCGTCGAGCAGCGCACCATCGTGCTTGCCGTGGAACGCAACACCAAGGTCATGGAGCCCTTGACGCGCGAGTCCGGCGAATAGGCCGAACCAGCACAGCCGTCCCAACCATGTTCGCGCGGGGCGTTCTGCGCTTCCGGCAATACGGCCCGATAACCCGCTGGCCGCTTTGCTTTGCGTGGGCGTCGATCCGGGGGGGATCGATATGGCGCTCTCGCTGCCCGATGGTTCGTGGGATAGACTTGGAACGTCGGCCCCCATGTTTCGTTTGGCCGCCAGAGGAACTGCGTCGAGGAGAAGAAATCCGCCTCGGCGCGCCCCGTACGGCCAACCTGCTCTAGCACGAGCGATCCCTTGTCCAAGGATATCTCCAAAACTCTCGACGGTTGGGATTACGACCCGGACCGAATTTCGGTGCGGATTGTGACGGGCGACGACGGCCGCGAGAAGATCCAGATGCGGCTCGAACTGGGCCTGTTGCAGATGGACTTCGACGGCCGGCCCGACGGCAAACGGATCGCCGGCAGCGCGTCGTGGCTCGAATTTTACGAGCGGCAGCAAAAAAAGCACGAGGCCGAAGCTGAAGAAGACGGACCGTTCGTGCTCGAAAGCGAGGACTGCCAGCGTCTGCTCCGCGAAGGCATCCAATACTACCACCGCTATGTCAGCTTTTGGCATCTCGAACGCTACGAGCTCTGTGCCCGCGATACGAACCGAAATCTGCGGCTGCTGGCGTTTGTGCGCAAACACGCCCGCGACGAAAAGGAGAAATTACAGTTCGACCAGTGGCGCCCTTACATCACGATGATGCACGCCCGGGCCGTGGCCACGCCGCTCGTCGCCATGCGCGAGTACGCGGCGGCCTTGGGGGCGATCGACGCCGCGATCGAAGGCATTCGAGAGTTTCTGGCCGAGTACAACCAGCTTCACAATGCCGAGAACTGCAGCGAGCTGACCTACCTGGAAAAGTGGCGAGAAGAGTTGGCGTCGAAGTCCGCGGGTCCAAGCCGCCCCGCGCCATTCGACCCTGTCGCGCGTCTCCAAGCCGAGCTGGACGAAGCTGTCCACGAGGAGCGGTTCGAGGATGCCGCCCGGCTTCGCGACATCATTCGCCGGCAACGGCAAATTGCCGAAAAGCGGCACGCGGCCGACGATTGATGACGCGTTCGCTAGGAATTCTCCGGCCCGCGCCAACGCCGCGGGGAAATTTGACAGCCCGGCGGTGCTAATTACAATAGAGCCTTGACGTTAGGATCGGTCGGGCCGTGCTGGTTATACCGGCGGAAGCGGCTCATCTATGGATAGCGAGGCACCGATTCAATCGCTGCGGCAGGCAGCGCGTCGCCGGAACAGAGCTTCGACCCTTTCCCCATTGCGTTTGCCCGCTGACGATCTTCCCCTCTCGGTTCGCGCCGAGCCAGGAACGTCGAGCGGCGCAAATTTGTTTCGAGGAGCACAGTCTCGATGGCCGCTCGCGAAAATCAAGGTCTCCAAATCGCGCTGATCATCTTCGTGATTCTCACGATCATCCTGATCGTCACCACGTACATGTTTTTCAGCAACTACTCGCAGGAACGCGATCGCGCCAAGAGCCTTGCCGAGCAAAATGCATCCGCGAACTCCACCGCGCAAAAGGCGAACGCCGATGCCGATGAAATCAAAACCCTGCTCGGCGGAGATCCGGCCATCACGCTCGACGCGCTGAAAGAAGCCGCCCGCGCGGACATCCAGGCGCACGGCGACAACATGGTCGAATCGAAGCAAAACTATCGTGCCCTGGTCGAGCTGATGGCCGGTAAGATCCGGTCGCTGGAAGAAGCCAAGACGCAGCTCACGGCCGAAACGGCCTCGCTGAACGCCCAACTCGCCGCGAATCAACAAGCCGCACAGGTCGAGGTCGCCCAGTACGTCGACAAGCTGACGACGACGGCAGCCGATCTCGAAGGCGAACGCGCCAAGTTCAGCCAGGATCGCACCGAGCTTACCGGCCAGATGGAGCAGCTCAACTCGAAGTTTCAATCCGCCAATGCCGAGCGAGAACGAGTGGCCCAGCAAACGGCCGGACAAATCGCCTCGCTCTCCGGCGAACTCAAACGGAACGAAGACCTCCTCGATCGAATGCGCAATCAAGAGGAGATCGAAGCCCGCGCCAACGAGTATCCCGACGGCAAAATCACCCGCGTCAACCAGCGAACGCGGTTGGTCTGGCTCAACGTGGGTCCGGCCGACGGCCTGCGCAACCAAACGTCGTTCGTAGTCGTCGCGCCGGAAGACGGTAACCCCGTAAAGTCGAAGCCCAAAGCATCGATCGAGGTCGTCCGGCTGACCAACGATCACCAGGCGGAAGCACGAATTATCGAAGACGACCTGTCAAACCCGGTCATGCCGGGCGATTTGATCTTCTCGACAGTCTGGGACGCCAACCGCCAGGAGCACTTCGCGCTGGTCGGCACAATGGACATCAACAACGACGGTGTCGAGGACACGCAGCTTGTGCACGACCTGATCGCACTCAACGGCGGCGTCATCGATGCCCAAGTCGTCGACGGCAAGAAAACCGGCGACATGTCGCTGGAAACCAAGTACCTCGTGATGGGCGAGCGCCCCGGAACCTCGGGAACCGTCGAAAATGGCGAGCTGACGGCCTTTAGCGAGATGATGTCCGAAGCCCAGAAGCTGGGCGTAAAGACCATTCCGGTCAGCGAGTTTTTGGATTACATGGGCTACCAGGGACAGGAGCGCACCGTCAACCTAGGGAAAGCGGCGAATCCCGCCGACTTCACGCCACGTCTCCCACATGGTACACAACGCGTCATTCGTGGTAAGGGCCAGCCGGACGAATACCGCCGTACGCGTCCGGGCGCTCTGCGCGAGTAGCATCCGCGCTCGAAGCGCGACGGAACGGCTTTGTCATTTCGAATCGCGACTGCCCGCGGATCGCCTCCCCCCAAAAAACGCGTCGCTTCTGGCTTGGTTTTGAAGATGCTCCCTCGAGACGCGCAACGCTCTATTCCTAAAACGCGCATGCCACGACAGGCGGGTTGATTTCACGCCCGCGCGCGGAGAAACTTGATCCAATGCCGATTCCTCTCGATGCTGCCGAAGTTCTCAACCGCGAATTTCTGGATATTCGCGCCCGCTTGCTCCATGTGGCCGCCTCGCTCGACCGCCTCGATCGTGCCGAGGGCTCGGTCGGCGAAGATCCGCGGCTGGCCAAAATTCGCCAAGGGCTCGAGATCCTGGCTGGCGACGAAGCAGACCGGGCCGAACGGATTCAACTATTATTCTCACGCGAGTACGATCCCGACTGGGTACAAACTCTCGGCGTCGCACGGCGAACCTGACAACCTTCCGGAAGGGCGTTCGGTTCCCGGGGCGGCGCTCCGCGGCGCCGCCCCGCTCCGCAGACGGCCCGGCGAAAAAGGCAACAAAACGAGTCGATCATGTATTATCTCGATCCGCACATTCACATGGTCTCGCGCGTTACGGACGACTACGAGACACTCGCCAAAATGGGGTGCGTAGCCGTTAGCGAACCCGCTTTCTGGGCCGGTTTCGATCGCGGCAGCGTCGACGGCTTCCGCGACTATTTTCGCCAGCTCACCGAGTTCGAGCCCAAGCGGGCCGGCTGGTACGGTATCCAGCACTACACGTGGCTCTGCATCAACGCCAAAGAGGCCGAAAACGTCAGCCTCTCGCGCGACGTGATCGCCATGATCCCCGAGTTTCTCGACAAGCCCGGCGTGCTGGGCATCGGAGAAATCGGCCTCAACAAAAACACGAAGAACGAAGCCACGATCTTTCTCGAACATCTGGACCTGGCGGCCAAAACCGACGAATTGATCCTCATTCATACCCCGCACCTGGAAGACAAATACCAGGGCACCCGGATGATCCTCGACATGCTCAACGCCGACCCCCGGTTGGAACATCATCGCGTTCTGGTGGACCACGTCGAAGAACACACCATTCGGGCTGTCCTGGACGATGGCTATTGGGCCGGCATGACGCTCTATCCCACCAGCAAGTGCACGCCCGAGCGGGCCGTCGACATGGTCGAGATGTATGGCCCCGAGCGTCTGATGGTCAATTCGGCCGGAGACTGGGGTCCCTCGAAGCCGACGGCCGTTCCCGACTTCATCCTGGCCATGCGATTGCGCGGCCATTCAGAAAGCCTGATCCGCCGGGTCGTCTACGAGAACCCTATCAAGTTCTTTAGTCAGAGCCGCAACTTCGACTTTACCCCGCCAGAAACGTACGAAGCCGTGGGATGAGCCCCGCGGGGCGACATTTGCCGCCCTCCCCCTGATACCTCGCGTCCCGGTTCCCTTGCGCTCCTGTTGCCGGAGTTGGCCCCTCTCCCTGCTGCAATGTCGCTACATTGCCGTTAAAATTCTGGCGAGCGGCCGAGGCCGCTCCTTATTCCTCGAATCGCCGACTCTCCCCATGTTGCTTGAAAAGGTTTGACACCATGCCTCGCTTCCACCGGTTCGCTCTCTTGATCCTGGTCGCGCTCGTTGCGATCGGTTCGGCACATCTCGCTTTGGCCGAAGATGGCTTCAAGCCGATCTTCAACGGCAAGGATCTGGACGGATGGGACGGCAACCCAAAGTTCTGGAGCGTCGAAGACGGAACGATTACGGGCCGCACGACCGATGAAAACCCGACCAAGGGCAACACGTTCATCATTTGGCGCCAAGCGCCGGTCGACGACTTCGTGCTGAAGCTGAAATATAAGATCGTCGGCGGCAACTCGGGCATTCAGTATCGCAGCCAGGATCTAGGCGACTGGGTCGTCGGCGGGTACCAGGGAGATTTCGAATCCGGCGACATGTTCAGCGGCATCAATTACGAAGAACGCGGCCGTGGCATCCTCGCGCTTCGCGGCCAAAAGGTCACGATCGACGAAGACGGCCAGAAATCGGCCGAGCAGTTCGCCGAATCCAAGGACCTGCAAGCGCACATCAAGAAAGAAGACTGGAACGACTACGAGATTACCGCCCAGGGCAACCACCTGATTCACAAGATCAATGGCCACGTCACCAGCGAGGTGATCGACAACGAATCGGCCAAAGCGGCCAAGAGCGGCATCCTGGCCCTCCAATTGCATGCAGGCCCCTCGATGACCGTGCAGTTCAAAGACATTTTGCTCAAACGCACGAAGCTCGACGGCGCCAAAAAAATCGTGCTGGTCGCCGGCACTCCGAGCCACGCCCGGGGCGATCACGAATTCAACGCCGGCGTAAAACTGCTCGAGAAATGCCTCGCCGGCAAGCCGGGCGTCGTCACGGCCGCCTACTTCAACGGCTGGCCCAAGGATCCCACGGCATTCGACAACGCCGACACGATCCTGCTCTATATGGACGGCGGCGGCGGACATCCGGTCATCCAGCGCAACCGTCTGACCGAGATCGACCAGCTGATGAAGCGCGGCGTGGGCATGGCCTGCGCTCACTATGCCGTGGAAGTTCCCAAGGAGAAAGGCGGCCCCGACCTGACCAACTGGATCGGCGGCTACTACGAGACCGGCTACTCGATCAATCCACATTGGGACGCCGAATTTGCGAGCCTGCCCGAACATCCGATCACGCGCGGCGTAAGTCCCTTCACGATTAACGACGAGTGGTACTACAACATTCGCTTTCCCGAGAACTCGCCGGCCAAGCCGCTCTTGGTCTCCACGCCGCCAGACCGCACGCGCGGCACCGCGGCGGCCAAGGAGAATCCCGGCCGAGCGGAAGTCGTGGCCTGGGCCGTCGAACGGCCCGACGGGGGGCGCGGCTTCGGCTTCACCGGCGGCCACAACCACGAAAACTGGGGCAACGACGACTTCCGAAAATTCGTGCTGAACGCCCTGCTGTGGACGGCCGGCGTCGACGTGCCCGCCTCGGGCGTCGAGTCCAGCGTCACCGAAGAAGAGCTCAAGCAGAATCTCGACCCGAAATAAGCTGCCGAGACGCAAAACGCCTCGCAGGAACCTCGGCGCCACGGACGGCGGATCAATCGGGTGCAGAAGTCCTTACTTCACTTCTCCGGCTGCTTTTCAAATTTGAGCGATGCCGAGTTGATGCAATAACGCATTCCGGTGGGCTGGGGGCCATCATTAAACAGATGCCCCAGATGCGCGCCGCAGTTCTTGCACATCACTTCGGTGCGAATCATGCCGTGCGAACGGTCCTCCGCCTCCAGGATATTCGCCTTTTCTTTGGCGGCGTAGAAACTGGGCCAACCGCAGTGCGAATCGTACTTCGTATCCGAACCGAATAGCTCCGCCCCGCAGCAGACGCACTGATACCGCCCCGTCTCCTTGTGGTTCCAGAACTCACCGGAGTAAGGACGCTCCGTGCCCTTCTCCCGGGTCACGTAGTATTGTTCGGGCGTCAACCGCTCTCGCCACTCGTCATCCGATTTTTGCGTCTTGGTCATGGAGGTTGGGCCTTTATGTTCGGAATCATTCGTCGCTGTTGATCGATTACCGGGGCGGTTGGCAACCGACAACACCGCCGCCAATGCCAACAACACCGCGACAAGCGCCACCAGCGCCGTGCCGCTCACGCCGCGGCGTGACGAACGTATTGCAAAATATCTAGCCATAAGCTCGTACGGGCCTCAAAAAAAACGCTCGCTAGCAAGACGCTCGCGGTGGCCGAAACCTACCTGGTATTGAATGCCTGAACGCGGTCGGGCCGCCGAGTCATACATTCCCCCCGCGACGGCAAATAAGCTTCCGGCCAAAATACCCCACGGCACCACACACCGCCCGTATTGTATACGCGCTGGCCAGACGTCGTGGGAGAGGAAAATACACCGAAAATCGCAACGATCGCCGTGGCGGCCCCCGCCGCGCACGCTCCGCAGCGTCCGCCCCGGAAACGAGCAAAAGCTTGCAGGCCCCCTGCCGAGAGTTATCTTGATGGAAGCCTGCCGATCTCGCTCACGTGCCGCGGGCGACACGCCCCCCGCACGATTCGGCAACGAGCGAGCGACACCGTACATAACATCCTGACTGCTCACTAACTTTAATTGCTGAGGGGAGAGTTCGATGAGGAACATCTTGTGTGGACTGGCCGTGTTGACGGCAGGCGCGCTGGGCGCCGCTTCGGCCGCGGCTGAAGATCTGGAAGTCCTCGATCCGCAAATCGCGCAAGCGTTCGCCCAGGTGCTTGGCGACGCGGTCGACAAGCTCGAAAGCCCAGCCCTGAAAGTCGATTGCGATCTCGACAATTGCTGCGGCGTGTTCAAGGAAACCATCGGCCTGATCCTCGTCCCCCACCGGGATCTCAAATCCGATGAAATCCCCGAGGCCGTCAACAGCGACCCCGGCGCCCCGCTTGGCGTTTTGTTCATGTCGTCCGTCTTTTCGCCCGTCGTCGATGGCAAGCCGCTCGACAAGTCAAAGCTTCAAGAACTGAAAGTCATCGGCCAGGACGGCACGGAACAGACCGTCTATGCCCTGCTGCTGGCTGCCCGGCACACGGACGACGATAGCTGGCACCTGTACGGCTATGGCTCGGACGACAAGCCCGTGGTCGATGCTCAGATTTCCGAAGGCTTCGGCCCCGGCACGGTGCCGCTCGCCTTGGAAGTAAAGGACATCGAAAACAACGAAGGCAACTGCATCGTCACGATCTACGATATGTATCAGTCGACCTTCAAGCTGGCGATGGACGATGCGGACTCGGCCGTAGACAAGTAGCCGTCGCCGACCGGCAATCTGCCGATTCCCTCGGAATGCGAACGGCGGTTCGAGACCCAAGTGGCTTCGAACCGCCGTTTTTTGCTTTTGCCTTGGCCCCCCGAAAGCCGGCCAATACCGTAAAGTAGAATGGAATACTACGCGGAACATCGAGACACTCGAGTGGGCAGGGGCAAAGCGGATATGCGTCAACCGTCGTCGGGGCAAATTCGCGGGACGCTACTCATCGCCTGCCTGCTGGCGATCGCGGCGGGGGCCCTGGCCCAGGCGCCTCGCGACACGTTGCGCAAGCCCGCGGACTATCGCTCGACGCATGTGATTCTGCATACCGATCTGGCGCCCGAAGAAGCGCGGACGTTGCTCGCCCGGCTGGAAACGATCCTCTCGCTGATCGCCAAATACTGGGGCCGCCCGCTGGCCGGTGAGATCGAATGCTACGTCGTCGATCAACTCGACGCCTGGCCGGCGGATGCGCTCTCGCCCCTGGGACGGGCCAAGATCGCGCAGCGTTCGGGCGTCACCACGACGCAGACCATCCGTCAAGGCGACCGTTTCGTGGCCGGCAAGTCCATCGTCTATGCGACGGCTACGAACGACACGCCCCAACATGAAATCGTACACGCCTATTGCGGCCAGACGTTTGGCGGCACCGGCCCCTTGTGGTACTCCGAAGGCATGGCCGAACTCGGCCAGTTCTGGCAAGAAGACGAACGCGGCGTGCGAGTGACGCAGCACACGCTCGACTACCTGCGGTCGCTACCGCGCCTCGGCGTGGACGAAATCATCGCCGACGACGCCGCCGATGGCGAAGCGAAAGGCAACGCCCAAACCGGCGACTCGTGGCAAGCCTATGCTCGCCGCTGGGCCCTGTGCCACTTGCTCGTCCACAACGAGAATTACTCCGCTCGATTTCGCACGCTCGGCCTGAGTTACCTGAACGGCTCCCAGCCACGCTTCGAAGACCTCTTTGGCGGCCAGCTCAACGAACTGGAATTCGAGTTTGGCGAATTCCTCAAACACGTCGATCAAGGTTATCGTGCGGACCTTTGCCGCTGGGACTGGCGGCGCAAGTTTCACGACGCTTCGCGTACGCAAACCGCGTCGCGCATCGTGGCCCAGCGCGGCTGGCAACCCTCGGGAGCGATCCTCAAAAGCGGCCAACGCTATCGCCTGGAAACAAGCGGGCGTTGGCGCACCGGCGGCGACGATGCCCCCACGTCGGCCGACGGCAATGCGCATGGCCGCGGACGGCTCGAAGGCGTCTTGCTGCGCGAATATCAACTCGGCGAACCATTTCTGCTCGGCGCAAACGAAACATTCACCGCGCCGTCAGACGGCCGGCTCTACTTGCGCTGCCGCGACGATTGGAACGCGCTGGCCGCCAATTCCGGCTTCATCACGGTGAAGATCCGCGGCGCCAACGAAAAACAGTCGCAGCCCGCGCCGGCCGGCGCGCCGTAAATGGCCCTCCCGCGGCCCGGCTGCGCGAGGTACAATTCAGCACTCGATCGTCATGGAATTTCCCTGCCCCCTGCCCTCCCCCTCCTTTGAGCCGACTTTCCGATGAAGCTTGCGTTCAGCTCCAACGCGTACCTGCACTTCTCAATCGAAGACACCATCGAGAAGATCGCCAGCCTGGGTTACCAAGGAATTGAAATCCTGGCCGACGTGCCGCACGCCTGGCCGGCCGGCTTGCTCCCCGAGCGCAAGGAATCGATTCGCCGAGCCCTCGAAAAGCACAAGCTTACGATCTCGAATGTGAACGCGTTCATGATGAACGCCATCGCCGATCCCCGGCAGCCGTACTGGTATCCCGGCTGGACCGATCCGGAGCCGAACTATCGGGCAATCCGCCGCGAGCATACCAAGCGAGCCTTGCGGCTGGCCGCGGAACTTGGAGCCCCGAACATCACCACCGAACCCGGCGGCAAGCTGGCGGCCGGTGTTTCCTGGAACGACGCGGCGCAGATTTTCTATGACGAATTGATGCCGTGCGTCGAAGTCGCCGAGCAGGTACAAGTAAAGCTGCTCATCGAACCGGAGCCCGAACTGCTCATCGAACGCTTCGGTGAGTACCTGGAGTTCGTCTCGCGCATCGGCTCTCCCTGGGTAGGGCTGAATTTCGATGTCGGCCACGCCTACTGCGTCGGCGAAGACCCGCAGGATTGGGTGGCCCGCATGGCGCCCCACACGGTGCATTATCACTTCGAGGATATCGCCGACACCCGCGTGCATAAGCACCTGATTCCCGGCCGCGGCGCGATCGACTTCGAAGCGACCGTGCAGGCGATCAAGGATACCGGCTACGATGGCTGGCTGACGGTCGAGCTCTATCCCTATATCGAAAGCCCCGATGCCGCGGCCCGCGAGGCTCATCAATACATGACCGCGCTCCTGAAGAAGCTCGGGATCGCGTAAACTAAAGCTCTCGCCAGCGGCCCCCGGTCGCGAGCAGTTTGGTTTTTACCCACAAACCTTCAGGTCGTCTTTCGCGTGCGCGCTTATCTTCAGTTATTTCGCCTGCCGAACGTATTCACGGCGATGGCCGACATCCTGCTCGGCTTTCTGCTGACGCACCGCTCGGCCAATCCCTGGTACGTGCTGGCCCTGTTGCTGGTGTCGAGCGCAAGTCTCTACACGGCCGGCATGGTGCTCAACGATTACTTTGATCGCGAACAGGACGCCCGCGAACGGCCGTTTCGCCCGATTCCCTCGGGCCGCGTCAGCGAACAGTCTGCGCAACGCCTTGGCCTGGGGCTTCTGGGGGGCGGCGTCTTGCTGGGCTGGCTCGCCGGCGCGGCAAGCGGTTCGCTCTGGCCGGGGCTCATCGCCACGCTGCTGGCCGGGGCCGTGTATCTGTACGATGCCATCGCCAAACCGACGCCGGCCGCGCCCGCCGCCATGGGCCTTTGCCGTATGCTGAACGTGCTGCTGGGCATGAGCGCCACGAGCGATGCCTGGACCGGCGCCCACTGGGCGGCCGCCATCGGCATCGGCGTGTATATCGTCGGCGTGACGACGTTCGCGCGGAGCGAAGCCCGCGAAAGCGGCCGCGCACAGTTGGCGGTAGGGCTGGCGATCCTGCTCGCGGGACTAGGCATCCTGGCCTCGCTGCCGCGGTGGGCCACCGGCGGCGAGTGGCCGGCCATCAATCCGCCCGGCAACTGGAATCTGATTTGGCTCGTGCTGGCCGCGGTGATCGGCGAGCGCTATCTGCGCGCCGTGTTCGACCCGCAGCCACAGCGTGTGCAAGCCGCGGTTAAAAACTCGATCTTTGCGTTGATCGTGATCGACGCGGTCGCGGTGCTCGCCACCCAGGAATTCCTGTGGGCCGTGGTGATCCTGGTTTTGCTGGCGCCAATGCTGTGGCTCGGCCGCTGGCTCTATTCGACATAAGCGATTTTGACCGCGGCGATTGTGGCCCAGCGGCGCATGTTCCCCGCCATTTATCCACGAGGAATTTCCCACCATGACCGACCGCGTCGTGCTGCTTTCGATTCCCGGCCTGCGAAAACAAGATCTAGCGCATATGCCCGCGCTGGCCGGACTGGCCGAGGCCGGAGATCAAACGAGTCTGGTTCCGAGCTTTCCGGCCGTCACCTGCCCCGTGCAAGCGAACATGACCACCGGACGCACGCCGCGTGAACATGGCGTGATTGCCAACGGATTCTATTGGCGCGATAAGCATGAAGTCGAAATGTGGACAGCCTGGAACGACTGCATCCTGCGCCCACAGATCTGGGATGTTCTGCACCAGCACGATCCCGCGCTGACCTCGGCCGTGTGGTTCCCGCTGCACAGCAAAGGCTGCGGCGCGGATTACATCTGCACGCCCGCGCCGATTCACAACCCCGACGGCACCGAATCGCTATGGTGCTATACCAAGCCCACCGAAATGTATGGCACGCTCCGCGACGCGTTGGGACACTTTCCCTTGCAACACTTCTGGGGACCGCTGTCGAACATCAAATCGACCGCCTGGATCTGCGACTCCGCGGCCTGGGCGGCCCGGGAATATCAACCGCGATTCTCGTACATCTATCTGCCGCACCTCGACTACGCCGCCCAGAAATTCGGCCCCGACAGCGAACAGGCGATCCAAGCGCTCGGCGAACTGGACGCCGTACTGGCCAAGCTCATCGACGGTGTGAACGGCGCCTTTCAAGACGGCGCGCCGCTGTGGCTGGTCGCGAGCGAATACACGATCGTGCCGGTCGATCATGTCGAATATCCCAACCGCGTGCTCCGCGACGCGGGACTGCTCGCGGTGCAAAGCGACGCCGACGGCCGCGAGCAACTCGACTTTACCAGCAGCCGGGCCTGGGCCCTCGTCGACCATCAGTTTGCGCACGTGTTCGTGCAAAACCCGTCCGACGTGGAAACCGTGGCCGACCTGTTCCGCAGTCGCGATGGTATCGCCCAGGTGCTGGTCGGCGAACAGCGCGAGCGCTACGAGCTGGATCACGAGCGGACCGGCGAAGTCGTGCTCATCTCGCAACCCAATAGCTGGCAAGCGTACTACTGGTGGTCGGACGATGCGCTCGCGCCCAAATACGCCCGCACGGTCGACATTCACCGCAAGCCGGGCTACGATCCGGTCGAAATGCACCTGGACATGGCCACGCGCAGCACGCCGCTGGACGCCACGTTGGTTCGCGGTTCGCACGGCGCCCCGCCACGCGACGACGCGCAGCGCGGGATCATCCTCTCGAGCGAGAAAGGCGTGTTGATTGGATCCGCGCTGGCCGATACCGACGTCTTCGACCTGGTTCTGCGGCAATTTGGAATCTAACGCGCCCTTTAAAAAAACATTGGGCAGCAGGCGGCCGCTAATTTGCGGCCAGCGCCGATACCAACTGGCCGAAATCGACCGGCTTGACCAGGTGGTGGTCGAAGCCGGCGGCTTTGGCGCGGCTGCGGTCTTCGGCCTGGCCGTAGCCCGATACGGCGACCAGCCGCACGTTGTCGAAGGCCGGTTCGCGGCGAAGCGCTTCGGCCACGCGGTAACCATCCAAACCCGGTAGTCCGATATCCAGCACCACGGCGTCGGGCTTCGCGCGCCGGGCAGCCGCCAGCGCCGCGAGCCCGTCGTGGGCCATCGTGATCGTATGTCCGGCTTGCTCCAAGAGCTTGGCCAGGCTGTGGGCCATATCCACATTGTCGTCCACCACCAGGATCTTGAGC
This sequence comes from uncultured Planctomycetaceae bacterium, assembly GCA_964598535.1. Taxonomy (GTDB): domain Bacteria; phylum Planctomycetota; class Planctomycetia; order Pirellulales; family PALSA-1355; genus JALHMI01. The sequence goes on from CAZRCI010000051.1 coordinate 22,999, forward strand.
GGCCCCACAGTTACCGGCGCCGTTTGTGTCGTGTTCGATTCCGGCTGGCTCGCGGCGAGCGGCAACCGCACGGTGAACTCGCTGCCCTGCCCGATGCCTTCGCTGGTGGCCGAGACGCTGCCGCCGTGCATTTCGGCCAGCTTCCGCACGACCGTCAGTCCAATCCCCAATCCGCCCTGCGAACGATCGAGCGATCGATTCACCTGCGTAAACAGTTCGAACACGCGCGGCAACATCTCGCTGGGAATCCCCACGCCCGTGTCTTTGATCTTATAGATCACTTGCCCATCGAGCGCATAGGCACGAACGTAAAGACGGCCCCCCTCGGGCGTATACTTCGCGGCATTCGACAACAGATTGACCAGAATCTGTTCGACCCGCACGGGGTCGACGTGCAGCGGCAGGTCCGTGCCAGCGATATCGTTGTTGAGCGAGTGCCTGCGTTCGGTGATCGCCGGTCCCACGGTTGCCAAAGCTCGCTCGATCAGCACGCGGCCATCGACAGCTTCCTTGCGAAGCTGGATCTTGTCGCGCGTGATGCGCGACACGTCGAGCAAATCATCAATCAGGTGGGCAAGGTTCTTGACCTGCCGATCGATCACCTCCGTGGCCGGGTTGTCGTCGGTCTTGGTAAGCGTCGCGAGCTGATTGGCATACTGGATCGCCGCCAGCGGATTGCGAAGCTCATGCGCCAGCATCGCCAGAAAGTCGTCTTTCTGCCGTTGCGACTCGCACAGTTCGGTATATAGCCGCACGTTGTCGCTCGCCGAGGCCACACGGCGTCCGAGTTCCGAAACCAATTCCAACTCGGCCTGCGAATAACGCTGGCGGTGATCGGTGCCCACCAGCGTGATCGCGCCGATCACTTTGTCGCGCACGATCAGCGGGACCACCATCCACGTGGCCGGGCCAAGTTGTTCGAGCACCCGGCGATGTTCGGGCGTACGCGCAATTTCATCCAGAAACGCCGGTAAGACCTCGCCAACCAGCAGCGGCTCGCGCGTACGTAACACCTGGACGACGGGGCCTGGTGAATCCCAATCCAGCGGATTGAAATCCAAGGCTTGCCGCAGCAGCGGCTCCAGGGCCACGTTTCGATGGGCGTGTGCCACACGCTCGATGCGGCCACGCTCGTTGACCATGTCGATCAAGCAGTAATCCGCGATAAATCGCACCGCCAGCCGCGCGACGCTCTGCACCGTGCTCTGAAAATCGACCAGCACCGACAGCACGTTGCCGGCCTCGGAAAGAAACGCCAGGGCCGTTTCCGCCCGTTTGCGGTCGGTGATATCGAGCGCGATGCCCGTGGTTCGTAGCGGCCGGCCGGATTCGTCGAAGGTCGATTGCCCCCGTACCGCGATCCAGCGAATGCCGTGCTCCGGGTGCTCGATGCGATACTGCATGTCGATCGGGTTCTGTTGACGAAGCGCCTCGTTGAGCGTCGCGACGACTTGCTCCCGGTCTTCCGGCAGGATCCGTTCGAGATAGGCCGCTTGCGAGGGCGGCGTCCGCGGAGCGATGCCGTTGATCTCGTAGAACTCTTGCGACCAGGTGATCGTGCTGGTCGCCATGTCCCAGTCCCAGAGTCCGGCCCGCGCGCCGTGCTGCGCCAGGCGCAGTCGCTCTTCGCTCTTGGCCAGCGCCATCTGCCCCAACCGGCGTTCGGTAATGTCGCGAAAGAACACGGCCAGCGTGCGGTCTTCCGCCGGCGAGACTTTGACCTCGAACCAGGTTTGCCACGGTTCGTGGAAGCACTCGAACTCAACCGTCTCCCGCATCGCGGCGGCTTGGCGAATTTGTGTCGCGGCCAGCTCATTATCGGCCAGCGGAAATACGTCCCACAACGTCGTCTCGGGCGTCAATTCGAGCTCGCGGCGGCCGAGTTCCTCTGCCGCACGGTTCAAATACGTGCAGCGCCAGCGGCTGTCGACCGCGATGAAACCATCGGCGATGCTTTCCACAACCGACACGACCTGCTGAGCGCTGGTCGCCGCGCGCACTCGGGCCCGGCGCGCGACCTCGCTGAACATGGCCAGCGCCAGGCACACGAACAAAAACGCCGCGGTGCTGGCATCGAACCGATAGGCCTTTGTCTCGTCGAGCACGTACCCGTTGGCCACGATATAGATCAGGCCGATCGCCACTAGCGCCGGTCGCAGCCCGCCAAACCAACTTACCAGTGCCACGGCCGTGAAGAACGTGACGTAGTAGATGTTCTGACTGAACGTGGGAGCCAACAGCGCGCCCATCGCGCTGGCGACGGCCACGGCCAAGATGGCGCCCAGATAGGACACCCAAGAGAAAGCCACTCGTTGCATAAAACTCTCCGCGTTGAATCCGCGGCGCTACCAACGGCCAGGATTGCAGACGGCACTCGGAACCACGACCGCCCCATCGAGATATTCTAGCCGGAGATGCGAGCCGGGTGCTGTTTCACAGCCGACAACTTCCCGCAAGATAACGACAATTTCAGCAATAACACCGCTCTTTGGAGGGGGAATTTCGACCCGTGGAAATCCAGCGGCGATACAGACACTTCCGTCCGCAAAGTCAACTGCTGGCGCTGCGGTAGCTCTGCATGGCCCGGATAAAGACCTGTCGGGAAAGCCATAACGACGACGCCGTCGCCATGAGGGCAAACAAGGCAAGGGGCCAATTCTGCGCGCTCAACGGCTTGGCCATCAACCGCGCGGGCACATTCACCACGATCAGCACCGGAATGATGAACGTAAACAGCCAACGCAGCGGATCGCCTACCGCGCCGCGATAAATCTCCATCGGATAACGCGAGAAATTCGTGATGTAAAACCAGAAGTCATAGAGCGTTTGGTTGCGGCCCAGCCACACGCTCGTGGCGGCCAGCCCGATCATCAGGCTATACATGATCGCCACGCCGCAGGCGACGTAAAACGGATAGAGCACCAGCGCCGTCAGGCTCGGAAGCTCGGGCAAGCGCCCCAGCGAGTACCCCATCAGCCCCAGCGCGAACAGAAAGCCCGAGAACGACGACCAGTCGATCTTGTTCAGCGAGACCAGGAACTGGGTGTCGATCGGCTTGAGCAAGGCGAAATCCAGCCCGCCGGTCCGAATCAGCTCGCTAAACTCCTCGCAGTTGGGCATGAACAGCGCCTGCACCAGGCTGTTTACAAACAATGTCGTCGCCAGAAACAGAAAATACTCGACCCGCGTCCAGCCGGCGATCGATCCGGTGAACTCGTAGATGAGCAGGTAATAGGCCAGGTTCATGGCCATCCACGACAGCGACGTGATGCTCTCGATGATGAAGTTCGAGCGGAACGTCATGTCACGCACCAGGCTGTTGCGCGCGAACGTCAGAAAGACCTTCGGGTACGAAGGACGTACGGCGGCGGGCGGCCCCACAATGCTTGGTACAACGTCGCTCATACAACTTCCACGCGTTTCATCCCGCACCCGCTATCCGCCAAACCCGCTGTAGCGCCGCACCCCCAGGTGGAACATCACGCGGCACAGCACGATGAACGTCACCGTCCAAAACAGTTGCAGGGCCAACCCCCAGGCCAGATCGGCGCCCTGGATCTTGCCCAGGAAGACCGCCGCCGGAAAATACGCCAGGTACTGGAGCGGAATCGCCCGCACGATGGCGGCCCAATAACCCGGCAGCGCATCGAGCATATCGATCGGGAACATATGTCCCGAGAAGAAGAACGTGAACAACATATAAATGAACAGCAGTGAACTGATTTCCAGAAGCCAGAACCCCACTAGGCCGAGCGTGGCTTCGAGAAAGAATCCCATCACGAACGCCATGACCAACGACGCCAGAAACGCGAGCATCGTCGTGACGTCCGGCCAGCCGCTGAAGTAGCCGCGGCACAAGTAAAACACGAGCGCGAACGGTCCGGCCGCGACCACGTAGTACACCAGCTTATGGGCAATCCGCCCCAACAGCAGAAACCCGATCAGATCGACCGGCTGAATCAGATACTTCTTGATCTCGCCGTTGCGAATCTGCAAGGCGATCGTCGACGCCAGCCCCGGCATGCTGCTGAATGCCCGGCTGACTTGGGTAAGCAGGTAGTAGGCGATCATTTCCTCATAGGTATATCCCGCCACGGTGCTCGCACCCTCTTCATTGCGGACGGAATAGAAGATCGCTCCCCACAGAAACACTTGCGTCACCAGCGGCAGAAACCGCATCAACGTGCCGAGCGCGAAGTCGCCTCGATACACCAGCCGCTCTTCGATCGAAATCCGCAAGATCGTCGCCCAGGTGCGCAGCCGGCTGGGCCGGGTCAGCTCGTGTCCCCCCGGGTCGACCTCAACGGCATAATTGGGCGATAGCGACATGCGAACGATCATCGGGCAATTACGAACGGCAAAGCAATCGCGAAACAAGAGCCTACGCCGGCTGCGGCTTAAGATGGCGCTTACTCACTTGCTCGGTGGCCAGCGAAAACATCTCGGCGATCACCTCCTCCAGCGGCGGGTCTTCAACGCTCACGTCCTCGACCGTGTACTGGGCCAGGATCGTCGAGAGCGCGCCGCCAATCCCGCTACGATCCACCTTGAGTTTCAGCTTGGGGCCCTGCTCCTCCACAACCTCGCCAAACCGAGTCAGATCTCCCGGCGGCTGCTCGCCGGGAAACACCAGCGTCAGAATTTTATGCCCGCTGAAGCGGTCGATAATGCCCGACAACGAGCCGTCGTACATGATTGTTCCGCCGGCGATGATCACCACCCGCCGGCACAGCGCGGCCACGTCTTTCATATAGTGGCTGGTCAACAGCACGGTCATCTTCCGCTGCTGCTGGTAATGCCGCAGAAACGACTGAATATTGTGCTGCGCCACCACGTCCAGACCGATCGTCGGTTCGTCCAGGAACAACACCTCGGGCGAGTGCAACAGCGCCGCGATCAGTTCCATTTTCATCCGCTCGCCGAGCGAGAGCTCGCGCACCGGCTGGCCAAGCAAGTGTTTCACGCTCAGCAGATCAACCAGCTCGTCGCGACGGCGGTCGAATTGGGCCGGTTCGATGCAGTAGATCTGCTGATGCAGGCGAAACGACTCCTGCGCCGGCAGATCCCACCAGAGCTGATTCTTTTGCCCCATTACCAGGGCAAATCGCCGGCGGTAGGCGTTCTCGCGTTTCCAGGGCGTGAAGCCCATCACCCTTGCCGAGCCGGACGTGGGACTGATGACCCCCGACAGCAACTTGAGCGTGGTGGTCTTGCCGGCGCCGTTGGGCCCCAGAAAGGCGACAAACTCGCCCGACTCCACCGTCAGATCGATGCCGCAAACGGCCTCGACCTCGCGATACGTGCGCTTGAAGAGTCCGCGCACCGAAGCCAGCAGCCCTTCCTGCTTCTGATAAATCCGATAGGACTTGGCGAGCCCTTCAATCTCGATGATGGCCATAGGTGGATGGATTATAGCGCGGCCGCGAGGAAGGGGAAAGCGGACCTGACACGGCCCTCCGGCCCCGGGCCCCACCGCGGGGTGACGCGACGGAACACTCCTGCTGTTGACTTGTGGGCCATCACGCTCAACGGCACGGAACCCCTGCTTGGCGACCCCCGCTCAACGAGTTAAACTCCATCCACGGCTCGCGTTGTCGGTAAATCGGGGGCCGGGTATAATCCCGGCCAATCGCACAGTTTAAGTAGTATTTCGCGCCCGTTCCCGAAGGAGTCGTCCCACGTCCGCGCATCGCATTGGAATCGGACACGATACGCATCGGCTCGAGTCGGGGGGACCGCTGCGGCTGGGGGGGATCAACGTTCCGGCCGACACGCATGCCGTAGGGCACAGCGATGCTGATGTCCTGTTGCATGCGGTAACCGACGCCCTGCTGGGAGCGGCTTCGCTCGGGGACATCGGCGAAATGTTCCCGAATACGGATCCGGCGAACCGCGGCCGCGACTCGGGCGAGATGCTCCGTCTGGCCCTCGACCAAGTGACTCATCGCGGCTACCGAATTGTAAACCTCGACTGCATCGTGTTTCTCCAGCGTCCCAAGCTCTCCGTTCATAAACCCGCGATTCGCCAGCGGATTGCCGAGTTACTGGACGTGTCCCTCGACTGCGTGGGCGTGAAGGCCAAGACCGGAGAAGCCGTGGGCCCGGTGGGACGCGAAGAAGCCGTGATGGCCGAGTGCGTGGTGCTGCTCGAGAAAACCGAGTAACTCCTAAAAAACTAAATCAAATGCCAGCCCGATGAACTTCTCAAAGGATTGAGATGCTAACTGCCAAGGAAAGTTCCGCTGCCAAAAAAAGCGAGCCGGGGATGACGCTACGAGTCTATAACACGCTATCGAAGACCAAAGAACCCTTTGAAACCGTCCGGCCGGGCCAAGTCGGCATGTACCTGTGCGGCCCCACGGTCTACAAGCCAAGCCACATCGGCCACATGGTCGGCCCCGTGATTTTCGACGCGGTGAAGCGTTACCTGACCTACAACGGCTACCAGGTCACCTTCGTAGTCAATATCACGGACGTCGACGACAAGTTGATCAAGGAATCGAACGAGCGCAAGATGTCGATGGCGGCCCTGGCCGAAGAAATGACCGCCGACTATCACCGCAATCTCGAAGCGATGGGCGTCGACACGATCGACCACTTTCCCCGCGCCACGCAGTGCATGGGTGACATCATCGGCTTTATCGAGACGCTGATCTCCCGCAAGTTCGCCTATGAATCGGAAGGCGACGTGTACTTCGACGTCGCGCGCGATCGCGAATATGGCAAGCTGAGCAATCGCGACGTGGCCAGCATGCAAGGCGAGGGCGGAGATATGGCCGAACGCAAACACTCGCCGGCCGACTTTGCCCTCTGGAAAAGCGCCAAGCCCGGCGAACCCTCGTGGGACAGCCCCTGGGGCAAAGGCCGTCCCGGGTGGCATATCGAATGCTCGGCCATGAGCCATAAAATTCTCGGCGAGACCTTCGACATCCACGGCGGCGGGCTCGACCTCGTGTTTCCGCATCACGAAAACGAAATCGCTCAAAGCGAATGCGCGCACGGCAAGCCGCAGGCCAACTACTGGATGCACAACGGCCTGATGCAAGCCTCGAACGAAGTCGGCAAAGTCGGCGGCCGTAATACGCGTGAAACCGCCACCGGCGATCAAGCCGCGCAAGAAGCCGGCAAAATGGGAAAATCCAAAGGCGCCAGCGCTTTCAGCGAACTGCTCAAACGTCACGCGCCCGAAACCATCCGCTTCTTCCTGCTCTCGACGCATTACCGCCGGCCAATCGACTACAGCGAAACGCGCATCGAAGAAGTAAACACGGGCCTCGAACAGTTTTACCGCTTCTTCAAACGCTACGAACGCATCACCGGCGAGAGCTTCTACAGCCTGCCGGCCATCGCCCAGCGTACGGAGGGTGAATTCGACGCCGCCGGCAATGCCACGCTCGCGCAAGTCGCCGCCCATCGGCACCACTTCCTCGAAGCGATGGACGACGACTTCAACACGGGCGGCGCGGTCGCCGATCTGTTCGAGCTCGTACGCACGCTAAACAAATTTGCCGACGATGAGAAGCTCGAAGGCGGCAAGCCCTCGCCCCAGCAGCTCGCCACGCTTCAGCAAGGCGCCAAAACGCTCCGCGAGCTGGGCGGCACGCTGGGCCTGTTTCGCAAGCCCGCCGAGAAGCCCTCGGCGGCGGCCGCGGGCGGCGACAACGAGCTCGTCGACAAGCTGATGGCGCTCGTCATCGAGTTGCGGACGGCCGCCCGATCGAAGAAGGACTTCGCCACGGCCGATCGAATTCGCGAAGCGCTCACGGCCCTTGATATCACGCTCGAGGATCGCCCCGGTGGAACCGAATGGACCATCAAATAAGGGGGCTTTGATGACGAGCCCCGTACGGATACTGGGGATCGATCCCGGACTGAACATCACCGGCTATGGCGTGCTGGAGGTCAGCCGCAACACGGTGCGCGTCTGCGAGGCGGGCGTCGTTCGCGGGCGGACCAAGCAGTCGCTCGCGGCGCGGCTCACAGAGATCCGCGCCGGCGTGGCCGACGTGATCCAGACGCTCCGCCCCGAGGCGATGGCGCTCGAACAGCTTTATGCCCACTACAAGCATCCGCGCACGGCGATCTTGATGGGGCATGCTCGGGGCGTGATTTGCCTGGCCGCGGCCGAGGTCTCGGTGCCGGTGATTTCCTACTCGGCCACGCAAATCAAGAAGGTGCTGACCGGCAATGGCCGCGCGCCGAAGAGCCAGATGCAATTGGCGATCCGCCGCGAGCTGGCGCTGGCCACGGTGCCCGACCCGCCCGACGTGGCCGATGCGCTGGCCATTGCCTTGTGTCACTACTACCTGAAGACGCGCCGCGACCTGTTGGATCGAAAGTCGGCCGAGGCCTGAATCGCTCGATTCACGCCGTCGCTCGGAAACCTTGGAGACGCACCACTTGATCACCAAAATCACCGGTCAACTGCTCTCGCTCGGCGAAGAAACGCTCAGCCTCGGCGTCGGCGCTTTCGAATACGAAGTCCTGATTCCCGAATTCTCGCGCCGCCAGCTTCAGGACCAGCTTCACAGCGAAGTGCGCCTGCATACGATCGAATATCTCGAAGGCAATCCGATGCAGGGACGCTTGACCCCGCGACTCATCGGGTTTCTCTCCGAAGTGGAGCGCGAGTTCTTCGAGCTCTTTTGTTCGGTCGACGGCGTGGGCGTGAAGAAAGCTCTCCGGGCGATGGTCCGCCCGGTGCGCGAAGTGGCCGCGGCCATCGAAGAACAAGACGTGAAGGGGCTTTCGGCGCTGCCCGGCATCGGCCCCGCGACGTCCGAACGCATCGTCGCCAAGCTGCGCCGCAAGATGCCCAAGTTCGCGCTCCTGGCCGTGCATGACGAGCCACGCGCGGCGGAAGTCGAAACCGACATCATCGGCGAAACCTTCGAAGTGCTCCGCAAGCTGGGCCACAGCGAAAGCGACGCCCGCCGCCTGCTCGACGCGGCTCTCGACCAGAAGAAGAAATACAAAAGCGTCGAAGAGATGCTACAAGCGATCTATCAGCAGAGCCAGGCGTAAACCGGCCGCGGGCAATTCCTCCATCAGCGGTAGATGATTCCTCATTACCGATCCCTCCCGATGCTTGACGTCCCGGCCTATCCACCGGGTATATTACCAGTGTTCATCTGTTCCGTTTGCTGGGAGAGTCTGCCGTGCGCGAGCCGGTGCTAAAGGGAGTTGAAACCACCGACGACGCCGACCGCGACCTGCGCCCCCAGCGGATGCGCGACATGGTCGGCCAGCGGGAGGTCTTCGCCCGGTTGGAAATCGCCGTCGAACAGGATGTGGCCCAGCGTGCCGCCACGCTTGCGGGTGGCGTCGACG